>NZ_JBVIUJ010000002.1:495659-820554 GCF_055596705.1 Streptomyces sp. NPDC039609 | reverse complement strand
ATCTGCGGGGAGGCCACGGTGTGCGAGGCGAGCGCGAGGCCCGGCAGCTCGGCCCGCAGGTTCTCCATGATCCGGGTGTACGGAACGGACGCGCCCAGTTGGACGCTCTCCTCGCCGACGTGCCACTCCTGGAGTTCGGTGATGCGGTTCAGGTCAAGTAGGTACTCGGGTCGCCGGTGGTCGAAGTTGATCTCGACCATCACATCGGTGCCACCCGCGATCGGTACGGCGGTGGGGTGCTCGGCCTTGGCGGCGAGCGCCTCCTCCCAGCCGGTGGGGCGAAGGAAGTCCATGGATGGCTCTCCTCTTCGTGTCGGGTCGTTCATGGCGAGTGGTTCGTGGCGACTCGTTCGTGTCGGGTCGTCCATCGCGAGGCGTTCGTGGCGCGTGGTTCGTGGTGAGTCGTTCGGCCGGGGCGTGCGGCCCGGGGCCCGAAGCCCTCGATCGACTCGTCCAGGCGCTGTCGGCCGGACTCGTAGAAGTAGACCGAGCGACCAAGTGGACGCGGCAGTCACCGATCCCCCAGAACCGGCTGCCGCATCGCCTGTGGACCACCGTGCCTTCCCACCGCGGCACGCCCATGACCTGCGGAAACTCACGTCATGGAGAACGGATCGACCCGGTGCGGACATGAGAAGGTGGCGACCATGCGGATACGCGAACTCCAGGACGAACTGGGGCTGTTCCTGCTCGTGGACCAGGACGCCGACGACAGCGCTCTCGATCGAGAGGTACGCGCGGTCCTGACCACCGACCTGGCGGACCCCGGCCGCTTCCTCGCCGGCGGCGAACTCGTCCTCACCGGGCTCGCCTGGTGGCGGGAGGACGGAGACGCCGAGCCGTTCGTGCGCATCCTCGACCGGGCGGGCGTCACGGTCCTCGCCGCCGGCGAAGCCGAACACGGCCTCGTCCCGGACGACCTCGTGCGCGCCTGCCGACGCCACGGCCTTCCGCTCATGGCCGTCGACCCGGACATCTCGTTCGCCTCGATCACCGAACACGTCCTGCGTCGTCTGCAACCCCGGCCCGTGGGCAGCCTCGCCGCCGTGGTCGAACGCCATCGACGGCTCCTCACCGGGCAGGGCGGCCCGGATGCCGTACTGGAGCTCCTGCAGCGCAGTCTCGGCCTCGATGCCCACCTCCTGTCCCCGACCGGGCGTCAGATCGCCGGGGCCCGCCCTCCACTGCGTGCCAGGACGGCGGCGGCGCTGGCCGGGAGGTACCTCGCCGCGCGCCGCTCACGCGAGCCCGCTCCCCACGAAGTCACGATCGGGGACCGGCGCTACTCGCTCGTGCCGGTTCGCAGCGCGACAGACCCGTCGACGCCCTCGACCGCGACGGGGGAGGCGGCCGAACTGGGCGACTGGCTGCTCGTCGTGGCGGCCGACACGTCGCACCGGCCCGCGAGCGATGGGCAGCTCCTCGACCGGATCGTCGAACTGGCCGTCGACGCGCGGTCCGCACACGAGCGGACGAAGGTGGCGCTGAACGATCTGGCCCGTCAACTCGTCGACCTGCTGCACAGCCACGTCCCACCCGCCGAGATTCCCGTCCGGCTGAGCAGCACCGCCCAGGCCGTCGTCAGCCGGAAGGACACCTGGCAGCGCTGCCAGTTCGTGGTTGCCGAGGGAGAGTGGCGCGGCACCGGCCCCATCCCCGCGCCGGCCCTCCGCGTACTCCTGGAGGAGGCCCTGATCCAACCGGACGGCCCCGTGCCCGTCTCGTCGCAGGACATCGCCGCCACCGTCGACCACGAGCAGGCCGTCCTCTTCGTCCTGGTGCCCGAGCCGACGGACGGACTCCCCGAACCGGCCCTCGACTGCGTCGCCCTGCAGCAGAGACTCACCGCGGTGCTCACACGCTGGCTCGGCCCCACGGGCAGTGTCTCCATCGGTGTCAGCTCTCCGGTGGCGGCAGCCGAACAGGCACGCCGAGCGTTCGACGCGGCCCGCACCGCGCTGCGGATCGCCCATGACCACCCGGACCGAGTGGCCGTGCGCGGCTCCGACGACCTCACCTCGCACATCCTGACTCTGCTGCCGCTCATCCCTGCCGAGACCCGGCGCGCCTTCGCCTCCCGTCTGCTCGGCCCCCTGCGCGATCACGACAGCCGCCACCGGACCGACCTGCTGCCCACACTGGAGAGGTTCCTCGACTGCGACGCGTCCTGGACCACCTGCGCAGCCCAACTCCACCTGCACGTCAACTCGTTGCGTCACCGCATCGCCCGCATCGAGCAGATCACCGGCCGGGACCTGACCCGGCTGGAGACCCGGCTGGACTTCCTCGCGGCCCTCAAGGCCTGCTGAGCCGCCGTCCTCGCCGGGATCGCGGAGGCGGGCGTCTCGCGACCGGCACGTTCCCGCCTCCCGCTCCCACGAGCCGCACCATTTCGAACGGGACGCCCCGGCCGCTACCGTGGCCGCATGCCGAACGCCTCCGCGCTTCTCGTCATCGACATGCAGAACGCCCTGATGGCCATCGCCCACCGCCCCGAAGAAACCGTCGCCGCCATCGCGGGTCTCCGCGCACGGGCCAAGGCGGCCGGGGTGCCGATCGTGACCCTGCAGCATCAGGACGACACCGAACTGCCGGCCGGGACGGAGGGGTGGCGCATCGTGGCCGGCCTCGAACCCGGGCCCGGCGAGACCGTCGTCGCGAAGAACAGCGCCGACAGCTTCCTGGACACCGGCCTCGACGCGACCCTGCGGGAGCTGGGCGTCACCGAGGTCGTCGTCACCGGCTTCGCCACCGAGATGTGCGTCGACACGACGGCCCGGCAGGCGCTGAGCCACCGCTACGACCTGGTGCTCGTCGAGGACGGCCACACCACGTCCTTGCGCCCCGACGGCGGCGACCCGTTCGCGCCGGCCGATCAGTCGATCGCCCACCACAACGAGATCTTCCGTCACATCCGCTTCGCAGGCCGTCGCACCCGCGTCCTGCCCGCGGCCGAGGTGGACTTCTCCGTCTGACGGGAAGCGGGTGTGGTTCGCGTGCGGGGCGTAGGGCACCATGGCTGCCCGTACGTGCGTACCGACCAGTAGGAGCATCCATGCCCGCGCCCGAGATCCTCGCCGCCTTCGAGGCCGCCAAGGGCTTCATGCCCCTCGACGAGGGGCGCGCGCTGTACGCCGCAGCCACCGAGGCCGCGAAGCTGGGGCTGCCGCTGCTCGAGGTCGGCACGTACTGCGGGCGCTCCACCATCCTGCTCGCGGACGTGGCCCGGGAGGCCGGGACGGTCGCGGTGACCGTGGACCACCACCGGGGCAGCGAGGAGCAGCAGCCGGGGTGGGAGTACCACGACCCGACCGTCGTGGACCCCGAGGTCGGCCTGATGGACACCCTGCCGACCTTCCGCCGGACGCTGCGCAAGGCAGGTCTGGAGGAGTACGTGATCGCGGTCGTCGGCCGGTCCCCGCAGGTGGCGAAGGTGTGGGCGGGCGAGCTGGGGTTCGTCTTCATCGACGGCGGTCACACGGACGAGCACGCGACGGCGGACTACGAGGGGTGGGCGCCGAAGGTCGCCGAGGGCGGCCTCCTCGTCATCCACGACGTCTTCCCGAACCCGGAGGACGGGGGGCAGGCGCCGTACCGCATCTACCTCCGGGCCCTGGAGTCCGGCGACTTCGAGGAGGTCTCGGTGACCGACTCCCTCCGCGTCCTGAGGCGTGCGGAGCGCGCGGCCTGAGGCCGCCCGCCCCCGCACGCCCCGCTCCCGCGCGGCCCGGCCGCTAGAAGCCGAATCCCGAGGTCACGTACAGGCAGTTCGTGTAGCTGTAGCCCGGTTCGATCTTGGCCGTGCTCGCCTTGTCCGCCGCGGACGCGGAGGAGCCCGTCGTCCTGTCCCGCTTCTGGAGGAAGTGGTAGTTGCCGGCGGGCAGCAGGAGCGTCACCTTGGGGTACTTCGACGACGGTCCCGAGCACGCCTTGATCTTGGGTGCGTTGCGGGCGAGGCTGCCGGGATACGCCGTGCACGTGCCGCACGCCGTGAGGGTGACGCGGCCCGTGGTCGGTCCCGTGTAGAGGAGTTCGACCGCTCCCGGGCCGTCGTTGCTGACGACCATGACCATCCGGGAGCCGCCGGGAGCCGTGGCCGGGGGCAGCTGCTTCCCGGCCGCCGGGGCCTCGTCGGCGATCTCGGCGGCGATGGCTATGTTCCGCGCGTGCGCGGCCTGCGGGCTGCTCGGGTGGTCCTTGGCGTACTGCGTCATCGTCTCGACGGCCCGGGTGTACTCCTTGTCCTTGAACTGATCCACCCCGCAGGCGAAGTCGCCCTTCTGCACCGCCTCGCCGTGCTGCTGCGAGACTCCGGCGAAGCTCGCCTTGGGCAGCAGGTCGACCGTGGTGCCGTAGCGGCGCAGTTCGGCCACCCCGGCGCACGGGTCGGTGGTCCCGCCCGAGAGCGCGGCGGAGCGTGTCCTGATGCCCTCCGCGACCTTGGGCTCGACCTGCCGCGCGTACGACGACTCGGGGAAGGTCGACAGGAGCGCGTTCAGGTGCTCGCCTGCCGCCGTCTCCACCCCCGCGACGCCGAGTCCGCCGATCCCGCACTCGTACCAGGAGTGGGCGAGCGGGTCGTCGGCCTTGCCGATCAGCCCGCCGAGCAGGCCCCGGTCCACCGTCTCCGGCAGCGCCCGCAGATGCTTGAGGGCCGGGACGGCCTCGCAGTACTTCTTCTGCTCGTACGGCGCGGAGACCGCCTGGTAGTACTCCCCGAGCCGGTCGGGGACGAGCCGGCCCGCCCGCGATCCCGCGTGCGCGGTGCCGAGGTCCTGATAGACGGCGAGCGCCTTGCGGTAGGTGTGCTCGGCGCCGCCGAAGCTCTGGCCCGCCACGGACTTCACCTGGGTGTCGGCCGCGGCGAGCCGGTCCAGGAGCGACTGCTCCACGGCCTCGTCACGCGCCACGCCATAGGCGACCGAGCCGCCCACCGGCACGACGAGCAGGACGAGCGCCAGGGCCAGCGGGAGCGCGAGGCGCCGGGGCGCGGCGCTCGATCCCGAGCCGAGGGCGAGCGGGGCGCGCAGCCCGCGCCGCGCGCCGTCGGCGGCCGAGGCCAGCAGGAACACGCCGTAACCGACGAGGAGGCCGGTGGGCACGCCGTCCACGTCGGCGGGCAGCGCGACCAGCAGCAGAACGGCCGTGGCGACCCAGCAGACGGCCGCGAGGACCCACTGCTTGAGCAGTGCGTACCCGAGCCCCAGGCAGGACAGGTTCAGCAGCCCGACCAGGACGGCCTGCGCGGGGTTCGATTCGGGCGGCGGCGCGGGCGGTCCGGGGTCAGGCGCCCCGTAGGGCTGCGCGGGCGGCATCCCGGGCGGCTGCGCGGGCGGCGGCGGTATCGACGCCCCCGGCCACGCTCCCTGTCCGGCTTCCCACCCTGCCCCGGCGGGTGTGCCCGAGGCCCCTGCAGTCCCCGGCGCCCCGTACGCCCAGGGTGTCTCCGACACCCCGGGCCACGTCGGCTCCCCCGGGTGCGCCGGCCGGGTCGGCTCCGCTGCCCCTCCCGGCCACGTCGGCTCTCCGGGCCGCGTCGGCTCGCCCGGCCCAGTCGGCCCTCCGGGCCCCGTCGGCTCCCCTCGCTCATCCGATGGACGTGCGTCGTTCGGCTCTTCCCCCGCCACAGTGCCCCCCGTGGTCCGTGCGCGGTGCCCCTCACCGACGCACTCACCTTCCTCATACCCGCCACAGTCCCTTCACAGTCGCCCCGCGTCGGCGGACCGTTCGGTGGTGCCTCCCACTAGAGTCGCAAGGTGCCGTACGACCACCGGAAGATCCCCGCCCGCGCGAGTGCCCTCACCTGCGCCCTCGCCGCCTGCGCCGTCCTGGCCGGCTGCGGCGGGGCGTCGCAGCCTCCGAAGGCCGCCAACGCCAAGGCGACCGGCTCGCCCACCCCCACGCTCGCCCCCACCGCCGCCCCCGAGCCGACGCGGGACAAGCCCCGGGCCACCCGGCCCCTCTCCGGACGTACGGTCGTCATCGACCCCGGTCACAATCCCGGCAATTTCCAGCACTCCCGGGAAATCAACCAGAAGGTCGATATCGGCACAACACGCAAGGAATGCGACACCACTGGCACGTCCACGAACGCCGGCTACACAGAAGCCGCGTTCACCCTCGATGTTTCACATCGACTGCGCGATCTCCTCAAGAGCCAGGGCGCGAAGGTCGTCCTCACCCATGACGCCGAGCGTCCCTACGGCCCCTGCATCGACGAACGCGCCCGGATCGGCAACGAGGCCCACGCCGACGCCGTCGTCTCCGTGCACGCCGACGGCTCCGGCACCGGCAACCGCGGTTTCCATGTGATCCTGCCCGCACGCGTCAGCTCCGGCGCCGCAAACACCTCGAAGATCGTCGGCCCCTCCCGTACGCTCGGCGAGGCGGTCGCCCGCCACTTCGCTCTCGCGACCGGCACGGCGCCCGCCAACTACCTTGGTTCCGGCAGCGGGTTGGACGTGCGCAAGGATCTCGGGGGACTCAATCTCTCAACCGTTCCCAAGGTCTTCGTCGAATGCGGCAATATGCGTGATCCGAAGGACGCCGCACTCCTCACCGATGCGGCGTGGCGGCAGAAAGCGGCGCAAGGGATCGCGGACGGCATCGGGACCTACCTCAAGGGGTAGAACCCGCGGGCGATAGATTCGCTCCGTACGATGGGGCCGCCCCCGTGCTTCGCGCCACCCCGACGAGACGACCCGACGAAGGACTCTTACGTGAATATCCGCTCCCTCACTCGAGGCGATGGCGTGCTGATCGGTGCAGCGGTGGTGCTGTTCATCGCCTCGTTCCTCGGCACCAGCAGCTGCGAAGGCAGCTTCTGTGGCAACGTCGACTCCCCGAACTCCTGGGAGTTCTCCCCGCTCGGCTGGGGCGCCTTCCTTCTCGGCATCGCGGGCGCCGCCCTGGTCGTCCTCTCCCGCGCGCTGCCGCAGCCGCGCAAGGTCGTCGGTCTCGACCTGGGCCAGGTCGGTGTCGCGTTCACCGTGGCGGCCGCTTGGAACATCCTGATGTGGATGTTCGAGTCGGAGAACGCCGGCGCCGGCCTCATCCTCGGCCTGATCGCCTCCCTGGTCCTGGCCGGTGCCGCTGTCGCCGCGCCGCTGGTCCCGGCCCTCAAGGCCCCGCTGATGCCCGCCCCGAGCCCGCAGACCCCGCAGCCGTACGGCGTCCAGCCGGGTCAGCCCGGCGGCTACGGCTACCCGGGCGCCCAGCAGCAGCCGTTCGGCGCGCAGCCCCAGCCGTACCCCGGCCAGCCGCAGCCCGACCCGCAGGCCGCTGCCGCCCCGGCAGCCCCGCAGCCGACGCAGGCGCAGGCGCAGCAGCCCGTCGGCGACTTCGCACCGTTCTGGTTCGCAGTCCCGGTGGCCCGCCCGCTGTACGCGGAGGACGGCTCGCCGACCCCGATCGCCGAACTGGCCCCCGGCACCTGGTACCTGGCCGTGGAGCAGCGCGGCCCGGGCCTGATCGCCCAGACCCAGGACGGCCGCCGCGGCGTCCTCCAGGACACGACCGGCATCCAGCGCGGCTGACGTTCCACCTCAGCGGCCCCTCGCCCTTCCGGGCGGGGGGTCGTTGTCGTACAGTCCCGGAAGTATCTGACAGACCGTCAGGAAGGCTTCCCGCCATGCGTCTCGGACTCGCCCTCGGCTACTGGGGACGCGGCCCCTCGCCCGCTCACCTGGAACTCGCTTGCGAGGCGGAGCGGCTCGGGTACGACTCCGTGTGGACCGCCGAGGCCTGGGGGTCCGATGCGTTCACCGCGTTGACCTGGATCGCCGCGCACACCTCGCGCATCGGACTCGGGACCGCCGTCGCGCAGATGGCCGCCCGGACGCCCACCGCCACCGCCATGCACGCGCTCACGCTCGACCACCTCTCCGGCGGCCGGATGATGCTCGGGCTCGGGCTCTCCGGGCCGCAGGTCGTCGAGGGGTGGTACGGACGGCCCTTCCCGCGCAGTCCGCTGACCGCGACCCGCGAGTACGTGGACGTGATCCGCCAGGTACTGCGCCGGGAGGGGCCCGTCGCGCTCGACGGCCGGTTCCACTCCCATCCGTACACCGGAGCGGACGGCACCGGGCTCGGGAAGGCGCTCAAGCCGATCACCCACCCCCTGCGGGCCGATCTGCCGGTGCTGCTCGGGGCCGAGGGGCCCAAGAACATCGCGCAGACGTTCCGGATCGCCGACGGCTGGCTGCCGCTCTACTGGTCGCCGACCCGTTACGCGGAGGTCTACGCGCTCCCCGACCGGCTCCCGGAGTCCTTCCTCGTCGCCCCCATGGTCCGCGCCCAGCTCTGCGACGACCCGGCCGAGGGGCTGCTGCCCGTCAAGGCGATGCTCGGCTTCTACATCGGCGGCATGGGGCACACCGCCCGTAACTTCCACGCCGATCTGATGGCGCGCATGGGGTACGAGTCGGAGGCCCGGCACATCCAGGAGCTGTTCGCGGCCGGTCGGCGCGAGGAGGCCGTGCTCGCCGTGCCGGACGCCTTCGCGGACGAGATCTCGCTCGTCGGGCCCAGGGAACGGATCGCCGAACGGCTGGAGGCCTGGCGGAAGGGTCCGGTCACGGACCTGCTGGTCACGGCACCGGACCTCGCCACGCTGAGACTGCTCGCGGAGCTCAACTCGTAGTCCTCGGCAGCCCTTTCACCACCCGGCTCCGCGCCGTGTGGCGCCGGTCTCAACCGCCCAGCTGGGACGTGCTGGGCACCTTGTCGGTCACCACGGCGCCCGCGCTCCTCCCGGCGTCCTTCACGTCGTTGATGACGTCCTCGAACGCCCCGACATCCGCGTCGCTCGCTTCACCCTTACGGAGCTTGGTGCCGAGGTCCTTGAGTTTCTCGATGCCCGCCGACAGCGGCGCGACTGCCTTCGAGAGCAGCTCGTCACCCTTGGCGTTGTTCACCGCCGCCTTGAGCCGGTTGTACGCGAACGCTCCGGCGAGACCCGCCTTGACCAGCGCGAACTTCTGACCGTCGGCGCCCTTCTTGAACTTGCCCTCGCGGTACGGCTTGATGATCCACTGGTACGTCGCGCCGGCCGCCAGGCCCGCGTTGGCGACGAACCGGGTCTTGGCGAGCCGCTGCTGCTCGGCCGTGCCGGACGGCGAAGCGGTGCCGCTCGCACTCTCGTCGTCACCGCCGCAGGCGGCTGTCGTCAGGAGCAGGGCGCAGGCCAGGAAGACCGCCACGACCCCGCGGCGTATCGGAACGGGACTGGGCACGACGTGACCTCCCTCGGGGCTTCGGCCTCAGCCTCGCGTCGGCCCCACGGCTCCGCCACTCGGGCGACTCCGTCCGGGCGATGGGACCCGTTCCGGGGGCCCTGGCTTGTGGCGAGGTCACCCCTCGGCCACCGCAGGGCCGGACGGGGCCGGCCCGAGCCGGTCCCCAGGGAGCCCGGCCACCACCATCCACGGCCGCCGCACTGTGGTCCGGGCACACTGCCCGGGACCCGTGCCGGTGGAACGTGCTGACGGCATCCGAGCCGACGAAGGGGTCACCCTGAGAGACCGTCGGTCGTGTGACCGGCGCGCCTTGTGCCGGATCGTCGTCAGCCGGAAGCGTCTGAGGTGCGAAAACTCATTCGACGAGTGGCAGGAGGCCGGTCCGGCATGTATGCCATCGCTACGCACAGTGATGAGGACCTTTTCATGGATCTGAGCCGCGAGGTGTTCGCCTCGCTGCGAAGAAGCGACCAACGGCGCACCGCGGACCAGTACCTGCGCGGCATGCTCACGGTGCCGGGCCGCAAGACGGCGCGGAACATCGCGACGCACTCCGGGGAGCCGGCGGCCGAGCAGCGCTTCCACCACTTCATCGCCAGCTCCGGCTGGGACTGGCGGCCCGTTCGCGAGGCGCTGGTCCACTTCCTGGAGCGGACCGCCCCGCCGACGGCGTGGGTGGTGCGACCGATCACCCTGCCGAAGACCGGGGGGCGGCTCGTGGGGATCGACCGGCGCTGGGTACCGGAGCTCGGACGGACCGTGAACGGCCAGTTCGGCTACGGCTTGTGGCAGACCTCGTCGAGCGGCGAGATCCCGGTCAACTGGCACCTCGACCTGCCCGAGAGCCTTCTCGGTGACCCGGCCGAACGGGCGCGGGCCGGAGTCCCGGCGGACTACGCGGCGCCGGTGTCCCCGGAGGACTCGACGGTGACCACCGCCCTGGAGCTGCCGCTCCGGCGGGCCTCGGCGGCCCGCCCGATCGTCGTCGACGCGCGGCGCGCCGCGCTGGTGACGCTGCTGCGCCGGTTCGAGGCGGGGCGGGTACCCCTGCTGGCCCGGATCAGCGGGGCCACCCGGGTGCTGGCCGGCGACAGCGGGCACGCCGGGACACGTCAGCAGTCCGTCATGGCACGGCAGTTGCTCTCCTCGGCAGGGGTGCGGCGCCCGGTGACCCGGGCCGACGGGTGCCGGATGGCGGTGGCGCTGCGGGTGAGTCTGCCGACCGGGACGGGTGAACAAGGAGGTCGACGGCACCACGGACAGCTGGGTGAACGGCTTCTGGTCGGGGAGTGGTTCGGGCCGCAGGCGGCGCCGGACCGGTTGTGGCTGACCGATCTGACGACCGCGCCGCTCTCCGCCTTGTTGCGGCTGACGGAACTCGCGGGCGGCCGCTCGTCGACGCCGACGTCGGAGGACTCGCCGGAGAGCGGATCGGTCGGTCGCTCGGGGTTGCACGACTACGGCGGCCGGTCCTTCGCCGGCTGGCACCGGCACATGACGATGGTGTCGGTGGCCCAGGCGGTGCGGACGCTCGCACCACGGGAGCCGGCCGGGCCGGACGGAGGTCGTGCCGTGGCGCCTGGGCGGCCGCAGGAGCAGCGGGTCGGGCCGCGGCCGCGCCGACGGACCGCCGTGCCGGTATGAGGCTCCGCGGACCACCGTTGTCACCGAAGCTCGAGTCGGCCGACGGCCCGCTCGAGCCGACGGTCCGTCAGCGGTCGGCCCGCTCAGCGGTCCGAGGACTCCGGGCAGGGTGCGAGGGACTCCCGTGTCCGGTGGAGGCGCAGGGCGAGCTGGATGTCGAGGCCTGCGGTCAGGTCCTGCCACTGGGGGCCGAGGAGTTCGGTGATCCGCTCGAGCCGCCGGGAGACGGTGTTGGGGTGGAGGTAGAGGCGGCGCGCTGCCCGGGTGGGGCTGCCTCCCGCCGCGTAGTATGCCTCGAGGGTGACCGCGAGATCGGCGGAGCGCCGAGCGTCGAACTCCAGGACCCGGCCGATCGTCGCCCGGATGAAGCCGTCGACGTCCCGCTCGTGGGAGAGCAGGGTCATCACCGGGCCGAGTTGCTGCGCGGATGCCGCCTTGCCGGTGGCACCGAGCGCCGTGAGGGTGCCCAGGGCCCGTACGGACCGGTCGTACACGGCGGGCAGGGTGCCCGGGCCCTCCGTCACCGGACCCGCGGCGCCCACGGTGGCCGGGCTGCCCATGCCACGGGCGAACGCCTCGACCGTACGGGCCGCTTCGGCCGGGTCATCGCCCGGCAGCAGCAGGACGAGGTGGTCGTCGATCCGGACCCGCAGGCCGCCGTTGTCGCGGGTGTACGCGGCGGCCCAGGCGAGGGCCCGGTCGGTGAGTCCTGCCACGGGCCGGGCGGCCACCACGACGAACGGTGCCGTGAAGTCGAGGCCGACGGTCCGGCCATGGGCGAGCAGCCGCTGCCCGATCCACTCGCCGCCGATCAACAGGGCCTCGGCCAGTTCCTCGCGCAGAACGGTCTCCTCGGTGGCCGCTCCCGGCCGCACCAGCAGGGCCACGGCCTGGCCGCAGAGCCGCAGCAGGCCGGCGTCTTCGGCCGTCGGCGGCTCCGCTCGGTGCAACACCAGATGGCCGAGCCGGTCGTCCGCGCCACGGACCGGAGCGATCCACACTCCGGGTGCCGACTCCACCAGGGTGTCCGTCGCCCGTGCCGCCAGGGCCGCCGCCGTGAACGTCTCGGGAGCCGGCTGCGCCTCGGCGGCGCCGTGCCCCACCACCGTACGGCCCGCCGCGTCCGCGAGCAGGACGCTCCCGCCCAGCAGGTCTCCGGCGGCGGCCAGGAGCTGCGGCAGCGAACTGCCGTCCAGGGTGCGCTCCATCAGCGCGGCCTGTGCCTCGGCGAGCCGGCGAACGGAGCGCAGCTCCTCGCCGACCCGCACGGCCTCGGTGGCCCGCGCGGTGGTCTCGGCCCTCAACTCGTCCAGGAGTCCGGCGTTCTCCAGGGCAGCCGCCGCCATCTCGCTCAAGGTCCCGAGCAGCGCCACCTCGTCCGGGGAGAAGTGGCGGACCGTGCGGTGTCCCGCGTACAGGACCCCGAAGTGGGTGCCGTTGCCGCCGAGCGGGACGGCGATGATCGCGCGCAGCCCCTCCGCCCGTACCACCTCGTCGATGGAGGCGGAGTGGTTGATCCGGGCGTCGGCGAGGTAGTCCTGGCTCCACACGGGCGCCGCCCGCCGGGTGGCGGGGTTGGCGAGTCCCGCGCCGGGCGGCACCACGAAGCCCGGTGTCAGATCGGAGGAGTGGCCGTCGACGGCCTTGACGACATGGCTGTCGGTCTTCTGGTCGTACAGGCAGAGGTACGCGATGTCGAGGCTGAGGAGCGTCCGCGCCCGGCGGCAGGTCAGCCGCAGCAGCTCGTCGACACCGTGGCTGGCAAGGAACTCGCGGGCCACGTCGAGAAGAGCGGTGCTGCCCATGTCGCGGCGCTGCTGCCGCTCGAACTTCCCCCGTATCTCGCGGGCGAGCTGCCGTGCCCGGTCGGAGGTCGCGCCGTCGCCCTCGGCGGTGGCGTCCGCCCCGGGGACGGGCGGGACGTGGAGCAGCGGCTCGTCGAAGTGGGCGGCGGGCGCCTCGCGCGCGAGCAGCTCCAGGTATGCAAAGGCGTCGCGGGTGGCGGCGACCGGCCCCTCGTCCACGGTTCCCCCCACGACTGTGGTTCTCTCCATCACTACTGGTCAGGCGCCTCATCGTAGGGAAGTTCGACCGAGGTCACGAATGCGTCTCAACAGGCGTGCAGCGATGGTTCCCCGGAAATGGCCTGATCGTTTCGCCGAAACCGGTGGACGGGAGAGAGTGGCATCCTCTGCCGCCCTCGGGCGGCACCGTTCCTTCCAGCCGAGGTTTCCGTGCGACAGACGCAGAGTTACGAACGATCGCTGGCCCGTTGTGCCGAGTCGCGCACACGTGCCGACCGCCCTCGGGTCTTCTCGATGCGGGGGTACGAGTGGGACCTGCTGGACGAGGTGTTCGCGCCGGTCCACTCCCCCTCCACGGAGACCGCGCTCGACTTCCTGGGCCTCGGCGCCCCCGGTCCGGACGCGCCTGCCGCGCGGCTGGGTGCCTTCCTGGAGATCGGCTGTGGTGCGGGCGTGATCTCCGTGCTCGCCGCGCTCGCGGGCTGCGACCGGGTCGTGGCGGCCGACATCAACCCGAACGCCGTACGGAACACCGAACTGAACGCGGCCCGGCACGACATGACCGGGCGGATGCGGGTCGTGCACAGCGACCTCTTCCAGGCGCTGGACCCGCAGGAACGATTCGACACCGTGTTCTGGAGCTCCAACTACGTCCTCGCACCGGACGGTTACCACTACGGCAACGACCACGAGCGCGCCTATGTCGACCCCGGCTACGCCGCCCACCGGCGCTTCCTCGCCGAGGCGACGGGCCGCCTGACACCCGAAGGCCGGGCCCTGCTGCACTTCAGCAGCCGGGGGAACCTGCCTCTGCTGCGCGGGCTCGCCGAGGAGTGCGGGCGCGAACTGCGGCAGGTGGGTGCGGTGGACGTGCCGGAGGGCGACGGGCCGGTGGAGCACCTGCTCCTGGAGATCCGGGAGGCCGTGCCGCGCGCGACATGACGGACATCGGGATCACTTGACGTGATGGCCGCGCCCTCGTTGCCGCATGCGCACCCCTTGAGGATGCTCGACCGGGCAGCGCGGGCCGGACGTCGACGCCGGTCCCCGCGGACGCCCCGAGACCGAAGGGTTTTCCCGCATGTTCCTGCAACGCATCGGCAACAAGGGCATCCGGCTGGGCACGGTCTTCGACCGGGCCGCCGCGCGCCATCCCGCGAATCCGGTCTACCTCGATCACGACCTGGACATCGCACCCGGCCTGGGGCGTCGGCCGACCCTCACCGAACTCGCCGATCTCGTGGACGATTTCGCCTCCCGGCTGTGGGCCGCGCATGTTCGGCCCGGGCAGCGGGTCGCCGTGTTCAAGACGGACAACTTCGACATCTCCCTGCTCGCCTACGCCGTGGCCCGGGTCGGTGGCGTGCCGGTGCTCCTCTCGCCCAAGCTCGACGGCGGGACGGTGGCCCGGCTCCTGGAGCGGCTCGACCGGCCGGTCCTGCTGACCGACGCGGCGAAGCTGGACGGCGAACTGCCCGAGGAGGTGTTCACGCTCGCCGAGCGCGTGGTGACGGCGGTCGGCGACTTCCCGGGCGCGGTGGGGCTCGAAGGGCTCGCGGGCGTCCCGCGGGTCGCCCCGGTGACCATGCCGCAGGACGGCCCGGCGCTGGTCACCCACACCTCGGGCACGACCGGGCTGCCGAAGCTGGCGGTGCAGACGGGTCTCACGATCCAGGCCCGCTGCCGCCCGCAGTCGGCGGTCCTCGCGGCCGTCGGCCGACACGAACCGCTCGCCCTGCACGTCTCCTTCGCGCACTCCCGGATGATCAGCGGAGTCGCCCTGTTCGCGCTCCGCGGGCACCCTCTGATCGTGCTGCGGGACGACGACCCGGAGTCCGTGGCCGAGTTGTTCACGCGGATACCGCCGGGGGTGATCGAGGCCCACCCCAACACGCTGCTCGCCTGGGAGGTCCTCGCGGACCACCCGGCCCGCCCGCTGGCCCGGGTCACCTGCTTCAGCAACACCTTCGACGCCATCCATCCGAGGACCGTCCGCACCCTGCTCGCCGCCTCGCGGCGCCGGGCGCCGTACTTCGCCCAGACGTACGGTCAGAGCGAGACCGGCGCCATCGCCGCCCGCACCTACACGCGCCGGCACCGTACGGGCGAGGAGGGCCGGTGCGTGGGGACCACGTTCCCCGGCATGACACGCGTTCGGGTGGTCAGCCGCGACGGGCGACCGGTGAGCCGTACCTCCCCCGGACGCATCGAAGTCCGCAGCGGAGGACGGATCCTCACCTATCTGGGTGAGGAGGAGCGGTACGGCGAGCAGGTCACGCCGGACGGCTGGTGGCGGATGGGCGACCTCGGCTACCGGACGAAGTACGGCTGTCTGCATCTGCTCGACCGCGAAGTGGACGAGATCCCGGGCATCAACAGCACGCTGGAGATCGAGGACCGGCTCTTCAGCAGCATCCCCTCGCTCGTCGAGGTCATCATCGTCCCCGGTCCTGACGGCAGGGCCGTCCCGGTGGTGTGCACCCGGGACGACGCGCCGCTGGACCCGCTGGTGTGGCAGCGGGCGGTGGCCGATCTGCCGATGCTCGCCCGTCCGGTGCAGCGTCGGCTCGACGAACTGCCGCACACGGCGACGACCAAGGTGAAGCGGCTGGAGCTGGCCCGGCAGCTCGCGGAGAGCTGACGGTACGAAGGACGGCACGCAGCAGGGGAGGGGCATCCGCCCGGTCGCGGATGCCCCTCCCCCGTGGCCCTTTCAGGCCGCTTCGGGTGCGACCACTTCAGGCCATGTTCGCTGCGTGCCCGGTTCGGTTCCGCCCGGAACGACGCACTCCACGAGCACCGGCCGGTCGTGCACGGTGTGCGCCCGCTCGACGGCGGCGGCAAGACCGGCCGGATCCGTACGGCCGAGGGCGCGGCAGCCCATCGCCTCGGCCATGCCGCCGAGATCGGCGACGGCCCCGCCCGCGTCCCGCAGGACGAGGACCTTCAGCGGCACCTTGTTCAGTGCGGCCGTGACCAGCTCGCGCCCGGTGGCCAGGAAGCAGCCGGGGTCGGTGACCACCCAGACGTTCCGGTCCGGCAGGCCCATCCGGGCGCCCAGGGCGGCCGGCAGGGCGTAGCCGGGGGTGCTCCACTGATGGGAGGCGAGCGCCGAGTCGTCGCTCCCCCGCCACAGATGGTGGAGTTCGCCGCCGAGGACGTGCAGCGTCTCCGGGCCGGTGGCGCGGGCCAGGATGGCCAGAACGGCCCCCAAGGGGGTGTCCGCATCCGCCGGATCACCCTGCACCACCGCAGGGGCGGGCCTCGGGCGGACCGGGGCGGGCCGGTACGGCAGGACCGGTTGCCGTACCCGCCGCTGGAGCGCGTCCTTGGTGATGTCGACGACGACCGGGCCCGGGTACTCGCCGCCGGCGATGCGGAAGGCGTCCAGGACGCACTCCGCGATCTCGGCGGGGTCGCTGACGAGGTAACTGTGCCGGGTCACGGGCCGGGTGACGCCGCAGAAGTCGACCTCCTGGAAGGCGTCGGTGCCGACGAGTTCCTTGGGCACCTGACCGGTGATCACCACCAGGGGCACGTCGTTGACATGGGCGTCCGCGATGGCCGTGACCAGGTTGGTGGCGCCGGGCCCCGAGGTCGCCATGCAGACGCCGACCCGGCCGGTGGCCTGGGCGTATCCGGCGGCGGCGTGCCCGGCGCCCTGTTCGTGCCGGACGAGGACGTGCCGGATCGACGGAGCGTCGAGGAGGGCGTCGTACGCGGGGAGGATCGCTCCGCCGGGCATGCCGAAGACGAGGTCCGCTCCGGCGGCCTCCAGGGCGCGCATCAGACAGTCGGCGCCGGTGATCTCGGGCGGGAGGTCTGCTGCCGAGTTCGATGCGGAGTCCGGTGTGGGGTCCGACACGGAGTCCAGCGCGGGATCTAATGCGGAGTCAGGTGCGGGCTCCAGCGCGGGATCCACTGCGGACTCCCGTGCGGAGTCCGGTGTGGGGTTCGGTGCGACGGTCATCGTGGTGGCCCCTTTCACGGACGCTTCATGAGGAACGCGCCGGCGCGGAGCCAGACGAGCGAGGCGAGGGCGAGGATCCCGCCGATCAGATAGACCAGCCAGACGCCGGTGGGCAGGGCGAGTCCGCCGATGACCGTGCCGAGGCCGACGCCGAGGTAGATGCCGGAGGAGTTGAGCGACACCACGAGGGCCGCCTCCTGCGGGGCGGCGGAGATCAGGCGGTGCTGCTGCGGGGGCGTCTGGCACCAACTGCTCGCTCCCCAGGCCAGGGCGAGCACGCCGACCAGGACGGGAAGGTGTGCCGAGGCCCCGGCGAGCCAGGTCAGGATGCCGAAGGTGGCGGTCATGACGACATAGCCGACGGTGAGCACGCGGACGGAGCCGACCCGGTCGGTGGCCTGTCCGGCGACGAAGTTGCCGACGACGGCGCCCACTCCGTACAGGAAGAGCATCAGCGTCACGCCGGACTGCGGCACACCGACGGCCTTCAGGGTGGGCACGCTGTAGGCGTACGCGGTGTAGCAGGCGGCCATCCCGAGGACGGTCAGCGGCAGCACGGCGATCACTCCGGGCTTGCGCAGGACGGCGAGCCGCGTGGCGAGCGGGACTCGGGGGCCGCCGGGCAGGTGCGGCATGACGAGCAGGACGCCGATGGCGCAGATCAGGCTGAGTGCGGCGACGGCGCCGAGCGCGACACGCCAACTCGTCCACTGCGAGGCGGCGTTGCCGAGCGGAACGCCGAGCGCCGTGGCGATGGTGAGGCCGCCGATGACGACGGCGAGGGCGCGGGCACGCAGTTCGGGGCGGACCAGGGCGGCGCTGACGGCGCCGGCGTTGGGCGTGTACGCGGCGGCACCGGCTGCCGCGAGGACCCGGCTGATCAGCAGAGTGGGGTAGTCCTGGGCGAGTGCGGAGAGCAGGTTGGCCAGGGCGAGGACGACCAGCGCCGACACGAGCAGGGTGCGTCGCGGGATGCGCGCGGTGAGGGTGGCGAGGACGGGCGACAGGACCGCGTAGGCCGCGGCGAAGAGGGTGACGGACTGGCCCGCCGCGGACGTGGACACGTCCAGCGACTGGGCCATGGAGGGCAGGAAACCGGCCACGACGAAGGCGTCGGTACCGACGGCGAAGGTGCCGAGCGCGAGGACGAAGGTAGGGCCGAGTCCTCGGCCTCCCGCCTTCTGGTCCGTCGGGTTCTGCCGTTCCTTATTCAGGATAGTTTTCATCTCGAATCTCCCGCTGGGAGGGTCAGGTCAAGGGGTCGGGGGCGAGTCGGGGGCGTAGGGCAGCCTGATGCGCCCACGCCGGACGTGCTCGCGAGACTCAGGTGGAGATGCGGTCGTAACTCCTGCGGATCCTGCGCGGCGTGGTGGCCGGGGCGGATGCCATCAGATCGGCAAGGGTCTGGCCGGCGAGTTCACGTCGCCATGCCATCTCGGCCCGGCGCATCACGGTGGCGATGCCGCACGGTTGCAGGGACTCGGATGCGGGGATCTCCGCACCGCCCGCCCCCCGCTGCCTCAACTCCGAGCAGCGGAAGAGTTCGTCACGGCCTTCCAGCGCCGAGACGATGTCCATGACTGTGATGGCTTCGGGGGCCCTTGCCAGGCGCACGCCCCCGCGGGGTCCGGGGGTGGAGGTCAGAATCCCCGCCCGGACCAGGCGTTGCAAGCACTTGTTGAGGTACGAGGGCGACAGGTCGAACACCGCCGCCAGCTTCGCCGACGGCGCCGGCTGCTTCTCGTCGAGCCAGGCCAGCGTCAGACAGCAGTGCAGGCCCCACTCGACGACTTCACCCGTACGCATAATCCTGGAGTCTAACTATCCAGGTTCTGTCGCGCCAGTCACCCTCGCTCGACGATGTCCTTGATGCGCAGCACCGTGGTCGCGAGGTCGTCGGCCACCTTGGCCTGCCACTCCGCGAAAAAGCGTGCCCGGGTGGGGCCGTCCATTTCAGCGGTGATTCCCTGGATTCCCTCGGTGGGATTTCCCATGCGGAAATGGTGCGTCAGGAGGCTGCCGGATCCCGACGGTTCGACGTCGAATCCCCAGACGCTGTCCTGACGTTCTCCGGAACTGTTCCGCATCGACCAACGAAACGTCACCGCGGGCTCGGCCGCGACGACTTCGGCCTCCGTGTGCCAGGCCCCCCGCACCACAGGTGCCCAGGCCACGACCTCGACACCGCGCTCGTTCTCCCCCCGGAAGACCGAACCGACCGCACCCGGCTCACCGGACACCCATTCGCCCCCGACGCATTCCGGGCTCCATTCACCACTGCGCGGGAGATCACTGACGACGGAATAGACGACATGCGGCTCGGCGGAAATCACGACGGCCGATCGCGCTTCGAGCAGCACACTCCGGGAGTTCTCTGTCTGAGGCATGTCCAGAGCGTCCTCCGGACGACTGGCACGCGTCAAAAAACCCGCGGACCGATGTGTCACGTTACGACGCGCCGGCGCCGGGCCGGCCCGTGGACCGGTCCGCCCGGCCAGGCGGACCGGGCCGCCCGGAGCCGACGACTACCCGCAGCAGTCCGGCTCCAGGCCCTTCGGCAGCCGTTCCCCGCCGAAGACCGCCACCGTCGCCTCGTCGCCGCCGAGGGCCGCCACGGCGAGCAGCAGGGAGCCGGCGGTCCAGGTGGTGAGCTCCTCGGGCCACACGGCCTTGTCGCCCTCGAAGACGTACCCCGTCCAGTACATGCCGCCCTCGGCGCGCAGGTGCTGGATGGACTGGAGGATCTCCAGTGCCCGGTCGGACTCCCCCATCGCCCAGAGGGTGAGGGCGAGTTCGCAGCTCTCGCCGCCGGTGACCCACGGGTTGGGCAGCACGCACCGCACGCCGAGCCCCGGGACCACGAACTCGTCCCAGTGCGCGTCGATACGGGCCTGTGCGGCCGCGCCCGTCAGCGCGCCGCCGAGGACCGGGTAGTACCAGTCCATCGAGTAGCGGGACTTGTCGAGGAAGCGCTCGGGGTGGTTGCGGATCGCGTGGCCGAGCGCGCCCGCGGCGAGCTCCCAGTCGGGCTGGGGCTCCTCGCGGGCCTCGGCGATGGCGAGCGCGCAGCGCAGCGCGTGGTGGATGGAGGAACTCCCGGTGAGGAGGGCGTCGCTCACCGGCGTGCCGTCCTCCTCGCGCTTCCAGCCGATCTGCCCGCCGGCCTGCTGGAGGCCGAGGACGAACTCGACGGCGGAGTAGACGACCGGCCACATCCGGTCGAGGAAGGCGTCGTCGCCGGTCGCGAGGTGGTGGTGCCAGACGCCGACGGCGACGTAGGCGACGAAGTTGGTCTCGCGGCCCCGGTCGGTGACGTCCGTGTGGTCGCCGTCGTGGTAGGCCGCGTACCAGGAGCCGTCGGCGTTCTGGTGGCGGGCCAGCCACTCGTAGGCGCGGGCGGCCGCGGCATGCTCGCCTGCCGTGTCCAGGGCCATGGCGGCCTCGGTGTGGTCCCACGGGTCGAGGTGGTGGCCCCGGAACCACGGGATCGCCCCGTCCTCGCGCTGGACGGCGAGTATCCCGGCGACGGTCTCGGCGGCCTGCTCGGCGGTGAGGACCCCGGGCAGGAGCAGGTGCTCCGCGATCTGCTCGGGAGAGGTCACTTGGCGGCGTCCACTGCGTCCGCGTCGGCCTTCGGCAGATGCGGCTTGGTCGCGTACGCCACGAAGCTCTTGCCGACGACCGGGTTGAGCAGCTGCTCGGCGACCCGGGTGAGGGCGGGCTTCTTCATGATGTCCCAGACCAGGAGCTTGTGGTACGCGCGCACCGGCAGGGCCTTGTCGTTGTCCACGCCGAAGGCGCACTTCAGCCACCAGTAGGGCGAGTGCAGCGCGTGCGCGTGGTGGGTGCCGTACGGCTTGAGGCCGGCCTGGCGGATCTTGGTCAGGAGCTCGTCCGCCTTGTAGATGCGGATGTGGCCGCCCTCGACCTCGTGGTACTCGTCGGAGAGCGCCCAGCAGATCTTCTCGGGGCCGTAGCGCGGGACGGTGATGGCGATCCGGCCGCCGGGCTTGAGCACCCGGACCATCTCGGCGAGGACACCCTTGTCGTCCGGAATGTGCTCCATGACCTCGGAGATGATCACGACGTCGAACGACTCGTCGGGGAACGGCAGGTTCAGCGCGTCGCCCTCCATCGCGGTGGCGGTCGCGCCGGCCGGGGCCTCGCCGGCCTCCTTCATCGCCGCGAACCACTTGGCGACCTCGCGGATCTCCTCGCCGTTCTGGTCGAGGGCCACGACCTGGGCGCCGCGCCGGTAGCACTCGAAGGCGTGCCGGCCCGCACCGCAGCCCAGGTCGAGCACGCGGTCGCCGGGGGCGAGCGGGAAGCGGGTGAAGTCGACGGTCAGCACGGGGTCTGCCCTTCCGGATGGGTGGTGGTGCGGGGGTGGAGGCGGCGAAGCGGAGAGGTGGTCACCTGGGGGCGGTCCCGTCGGGTCCCCGGTGACGCCGGGAGGCGGTCACCTGTGGGCTCTCTGCCGTACGGCGCTCCCCCGCGAGGCGATGGCCTCGCGGTACAGGTCGGCGGTGCCCTGGGCGGCCCGCGCCCAGGTGAAGTTGGCGAGGACCCGGGCCCGCCCCGCGGCGCCCAGCCGGGTCCGCAGGTCCGCGTCGCCGAGCAGCCGCGCGAGGGCGGCCGCCAGGGCGCCCGCGTCGCCGGGCGGCACGGCCAGGCAGGTCTCGCCGTCACGGCCGGCGACCTCGGGGATCGCGCCGCCGGTGGTGGCGACCAACGGGGTCCCGGTGGCCATGGCCTCGGCGGCCGGCAGCGAGAACCCCTCGTACAGCGAGGGCACGCAGGAGACCTGGGCGGAGCGCACGAGGTCCACGAGCTCGGCGTCCGAGATTCCCTTGACGAACTCGACGGCGTCCTCGAGTCCGTACCGTTCGATGGCCTGCGCGACCGGCCCGTCCTCGGCGCGCCTGCCGACGACGACGAGGTGGGCGGCCGGGTTCTCGGTGCGGAGCTTGGCGAGGGCCTCGACGAGATGGATGAGGCCCTTGAGCGGGACGTCGGCGCTGGAGGTCGTGACGATCCGGCCGGGGATCTCGGCGACGGACGGGTCGGGGGACCACAGGTCGGTGTCGGCGCCGATGTGGACGACCCGGATGCGGTCGTCGCGTACGCCGAGGTGCTCGACGATCTCCTGCCGGGAGGTGCCGGAGACGGTCAGCACGGACGGCATTCGGCGGGCGACGCGCTTCTGCATCCGGGTGAAGCCGTACCAGCGCCGGACGGAGGCGCGGCGCTTCCAGTCGGCGGCGGCGTCGAGTTCGAGCTGCCGGTCGACGGTGATGGGGTGGTGGATCGTGGTGACGAGCGGGGCACCGAGCGCCTTGGTGCCGCCGAGGAGCCCGTACCCGAGGGTCTGGTTGTCGTGGACGACGTCGAAGTCCCCGCGGCGGGCGGCGAGCATCCGCCGGGCGCGCAGGGAGAAGGTGAGAGGCTCGGGGAAGCCACCGGTCCACATGGTGGCGACCTCGAGGGCGTCGATCCAGTCGCGGTACTCGTCCCGCTTCGGCGTGCGGAAGGGGTCCGGCGAGCGGTAGAGGTCGAGGCTGGCGATCTCGGTGAGCGGGACACCCTCGTCGAGGGTGGGGTACGGCTGCGAGCCGATGACCTCGACATGGTGTCCGAGGCGGGCGAGCTCGCGGGAGAGATGCCGGACGTACACGCCCTGGCCGCCGCAGAACGGATTCCCCTTGTACGTGAGGAGAGCGATCCGCAACGGACTGTCACCGGCGGTGGGAGCGTCTGGGGCGGTGCCCCGGCGGGGGCCTGCTTCTATGGCCTCAGCGGTCACTCGCGGCCCCCTTCGAGCTTGCGTTTCGCGGGAGCGTAACCGCTCGCGCTAATCTAGAACAAGTTTCAGACTTGATCGTTCTTGATCGTTCAAGGAGCACAGAATCTACCGGCAGGTAGCCCCGCCGTAAGAGCCGGATCAGGTGATTCGCGCCACGGCCGGAGCCCCGCCATACTGTCGCTCCCTCACCGCACGGAACGGGACCTCATGACGTCGGAAGACAGACCCGCCTCGCCGCCCCTGACAGAGCGCCAGGAGGCGCGTCGCCGCCGCATCCTGCACGCCAGCGCGCAGCTCGCCGGGCGGGGCGGTTTCGACGCCGTACAGATGCGCGAGGTCGCCGAGGCGGCCGGGGTGGCGCTGGGCACGCTGTACCGCTACTTCCCTTCCAAGATCCATCTGCTGGTCGCGACGATGCAGGACCAGCTCCAGCACATGCACACGACGCTGCGGAAGCGTCCGCCGGCGGGCGAGACCTCGGCGGAGCGGGTCGCGGAGACGCTGATGCGGGCCTTCCGGGCGCTCCAGCGGGAACCGCAGTTGGCGGACGCGATGGTGCGGGCGCTGACGTTCGCGGACCGGAGCGTGAGCCCCGAGGTGGACACGGTCTCGCGGCTGACGACGGCGATCATCCTGGACGCGATGGGCCTGGAGCACCCGACGCCGCAGCAGCTGTCGGCGGTGCGGGTGATCGAGCACACCTGGCACTCGGCTCTGATCACCTGGCTGTCGGGGCGGGCCTCGATCGCCCAGGTGAAGATCGACATCGAGACGGTCTGCCGGCTGATCGACCTGACCGTGCCGAACGGGCCGGCGGCCGCGCACCCCGTGGCCGCCGCGCCGACCGTGTCCGCGGCCCCGGAGGGCCGCGGGACGGTGTGAGCGAGCCGTTACGGCTTCTTGTTCTTCTCCAGGTCGGCCTTGAACAGGGCTTCGCACTTCGCGGTGTTGTCCGTGCCGATGAACATCACGATCGAGAAGCCTGCGGCGCCGTGGTTGCTGGCCTTGAGCGACCAGGTGCCCTTGTTCAGCGTCTTGATGGTGGACCCGGCCTGCTCGGTGCCCTGGCCCTCCTTCCAGCCGCCGCCGGACAGCGTCTTCACCGTGGCGTCGTAGGACGTCTTCGGGTCGGCGACCTTCTTCGTGTCGGCCGTCCAGGACACCATGCAGTCCTTCAGCTCCGCCGGTACGTCCTCGCCCGAGGCGTCCTGGACGAAGCCCGCCGCCGTGGCAGCGGCCTCGATCTCCTTCTCCACCGCGGCCGCGTCCGGGCTGTCGCCGCCGCCCGCCTCCGCCCCACCGGTCGTGGAACCGGAGGAGGAGGACGACGAGCCGCCCTTGTTCTTGCCCGAGCCGGCCTCGCCACCGCAACCCGCGACCAGCAGCACCACACCGGCGGCCGCGGCCACCCACTTCGCCTTGCGCACAACGCTCCCAATCCTGGGTGCACGCGGGCCTGTTGCCCCCGTGATCAGGTGAAGATTTTTGCACGTGAGAACGGTTGGCCGAAGCACCTCCGGCCCGCACCGCTACTCGTCGGCGCTCATCATCAACTTCCACTCCGCTTCGGTGAACTCGTTCATGCAGGCGTCCTCCGTCGCCTGGAAGGACACCATCTCCAGCGCCCCCGTGCCATGGCGGCCCATCAGCGACCAGCCGGACTTCTTGAGCCAGATGGTGACCAAGGCGCCCTCCTTCCCGAGCTCGTCCGCCCGCCGGTCCGTCGTCACCCGCCAGCCACGCTCCTTCAGTTCGGCGAGCGTGGCGTCGAACTTCGCCCGGGGATCGCCGCCTTCGCCCACTTCCCGACCGACGCCCATCCAATGGGCCGAGCAGGCCGCGGCCCGCGCCTTGAGCCTGTCCTTCTCCGTGGCCCCGGCCGGGGTGGTGGACGGCAGCGGCCCGGGCCGTCCGGAAGCCGGCAGACCGGCGGCGGAGGTGGCCGCGTCGATGTCGGCCTGCGCCGCGGCCCTGCCGAACCCCTTCCCCTGGCCCGGAGGGGACGCCGAGGCGGAGGACGCGGGCTGCCCGGCGTCCTCCGCCGCGCCGCAGCCCGTCATCGACATCGACAGAATCGCCGCCGCCCCGCAGACGGTCGCCCGCCAGGTCCTTCGCATGTGTCCCACCCCTGTTGTCCGTGTGCCGGAGGAGTGTCACACACGCCCGGGAATCCGGGGACATCACTCCTCGGGCGGGAAGACCGGCTCCCCGCCGGCGAGGAGAGTGATCAGGATGGCCTCCACCGGGCACCCCTCGGCCGCCGCGAGCACCTTCTCGTTCGCGTCCGACTCCGGTTCGCGCGGGTGGGACTGGCGGGCCGTGTCGAGGCGGAAGCCGTCCGGGGCGTGGTTCACGCACATGCCGGAACCGATGCACACCCCCCGGTCGACCTCGACGTGCCAGCGGTCGCCCATCAGGCGCCACCCTGCCCCTCGTAACCGGCCGGCAGGTGGATCATCTTGTGCTCCAGGTACTCGCCGAAGCCCTCCGGGCCGAACTCCCGTCCCAGGCCGGAGTTCTTGTAGCCGCCGAACGGCCCCAGCATGTCCAGGCTGAAGGTGTTCACGTTGAACGTGCCCGTGCGCACCTGCCGGGCGAAGTCGATGCCGTGCTCCACGTCCCCGGTCCAGACGCTGCCGCTGAGCCCGTAGTCGGAGTCGTTCGCGATCCTGAGCGCCTCGTTCTCCTCCCCGTACGGAAGGAGACAGATGACCGGCCCGAAGATCTCCTCTCGGGCGATCCGCATGGTGTTGTCGACGCCTCCGAAGAGGGTCGGCTCGACGTACCAGCCGCGGTCGAGGCCGGCCGGACGGCCGCCGCCGGCAAGGACCTTGGCTCCTTCCTCCTGGCCGATGCCGATGTATTCGAGGGAGCGCTGCTGCTGCCTCCTGGCCACCAGCGGACCGACCTGGGTCGCCGGGTCGAGCGGGTCGCCGACCACGAGCGCACCGGCGGCCGCGGCGAACGCCTCGGCGATCTCGTCGTAACGGCTGCGGGGGGCGAGGATGCGGGTCTGGGCGACGCACGCCTGGCCGTTGTTCATCCAGGCGGCCGGCACGATCCCGGCGACCGCCGTCGCCACGTCGGCGTCGGGAAGGATCACGGCCGCGGACTTGCCGCCGAGTTCGAGGGTGACGCGGGTGAGGTTGCGGGAGGCGACCTCCATCACGCGCTTTCCGGCCGCGACCGATCCGGTGAAGGAGACCTTGTCGACGCCCGGGTGCCCCACCAGGTACTCGCTGACCTCGCGGTCGGCGGGCAGGATCGACAGGACGCCCTCCGGGAGTCCGGCCTCGGTCGCGATGTCGGCGAGGATGTACGAGTCGAGCGGGGACTCGGGCGACGGCTTGAGGACCACGGTGCAGCCGGCGAGGAGCGCGGGTCCGAGCTTGGCGGCGGCGGTGAACTGCGGGACGTTCCAGGGCACGACCGCCGCCACCACACCCACCGGCTCGCGCCGCACGAGGATCGGTCCGAGGACACCGGCGCGTGGGGTTTCGTACGGGTAGTCGCGCGCGACGGTGATCGCCGCGTCCCACACCATCATCGCACCGAGCGCCTGGGCGAGCACGCTCCAGGAGTACGGGGAGCCGTTCTGCGCGCTGATCGAGCGGGCGATCTCCTCGTGGCGTACGGCGATGGCGTCCTTGATCCGGGTGACGACCTCGATCCGCTCCTC
The DNA here is from genome assembly GCF_055596705.1 of Streptomyces sp. NPDC039609. Lineage (NCBI taxonomy): Bacteria > Bacillati > Actinomycetota > Actinomycetes > Kitasatosporales > Streptomycetaceae > Streptomyces > Streptomyces sp. NPDC039609. Next base: position 794,198 of record NZ_JBVIUJ010000002.1, on the reverse strand, counting down.
GACGCTCATCCGGGGCCAGGGTCCGCGGTCGAAGGCCGCGCGGGCGGCGGCGACGGCCCGGTCGACGTCGGCCTCGGAGGCGTGCGGCACACGGCCGATGACCTCCTCGGTGTGGGGCGAGATCACCTCGATGACGTCGCTGCCGAGCGGATCGGTCAACTCCCCGCCGATGAACAGCTTTCCGTGCTCCACAAGCTCGGTCATGACCGACTGCCTCCCGGGAACCCGCAATGTTTCTGACTGTGTATCAGAACTGATATCAGTTCTAGTTATAGGGAGCAATGGCACGGACAGAATGGGCCCCCACCAGCCGTTTTGCGGCCGGTGGGGGCCCTACTCACGCGGCCTGGGCCGTCTCTGGGCCGTCAGCCGTTCCGGCGGCCCGCCGATACATGTCGTCAACGGCCTTGCGGGTACGGCTCTCACTGCTCGGCATGAGGTGGGTGTAGACCCGCAACGTGAACCCGGGGTCGGCGTGCCCGAGGTACCCGCTCAGGGCCTTGATGTTCTCCCCCGCGTCGAGCAGCACAGAGGCGTAGAAGTGCCGGAGCGCGTGCATGCCGTCCTCGCGCGACTCCTGGGGCCGCTCCCCCGGCTCGGGCTCCGGAAGGACGCCGGCCGCCACCAGGGCGGGCTTCCAGGAGGCGGTGTTGAAGTAGTGCCGCCCCACCGCTTTGCCCTCCTCCGTGGTGAAGAGCAGCCGCTTGGTCACGGGCGGCCCGTCCGGCGTCTCCCACGGCAGCGTGACGTCCTCGGGCGGGAAGCGCTCCATATGTGCCGCGAGCGCGCGGCCCACGTGCTCGGGCAGCGGCACGTCGCGCACCTTGCCCCTCTTCGGGGGCGCGAAGACGGCCCGGCCGCCGATCATCTTCACTTGCCAGCCGACGTGCAGCCACCCCGAGGGGAACCCGACCTCGTCCACAGGAAGTCCGAAGATCTCGCCGGTGGGGCTGTCGAGGCCATGACGGCCGCACGCGCCTCGGGGCGCCGCGTGGCCGTCGTCAGCAACAACTCCGCCGACTGCGTGCACGCCTACCTTTCAGCGCAGGGACTATCCGGAGCTGTCGAGGCTGTGGTCGGCCGACCGGGTGCTGCGACCGGATCTCATGAAGCCGTCCCCGCATCCTCTGCTCGAAGCCGCGGCGACGCTCGGTGTATCCCCCGAGCGTTCGACGCTGGTGGGCGACTCTGTCACCGACATCGAGGCAGCGCGAGCGGCAGGCGCGGGCAGTATCGGCTTCGCCAACAAGCTCGGCAAGGAGGCGGCTCTCGCCGCCGCCGGCGCGGGTGCAGTGGTCACTGATATGCGATCCATCGCCCGCGCCTTCACGGCACCATAACTGATTGTGCGACGCAGGTCGGCGGTAATATCTTCCCTACCCCTTCAAGGCACCTGCCGCGCAAGGCTCGGCGCACGGCCCGTTGCCTGGTCTCCATTCCTTAAAGCGATGCCATGAAGGCCCGAACCTCGGCTATGTCAACCTTGTCCAAGTTCTCGGGGTGTATCACGATAGTTAGCTCACTCGCGATTACAGAGCGCCGAGATCGCGCCACAAAGGAAAGGATGATCAACTTTATCAGCGTCTCATGGTCGACGTTGTCTATTCGTGCGAGGTCCCCGCCTATTACTGGCATGGCCAGACCCTGCCGGCGCCCATTCACAGCAACAGATTCCCATAGGCTATTCAAGCTTTTCCAGAGCAGATCTACGCTGGATTGCGCGACCAAGGAATTACTCATCCTGGAGTAGGCCAGACCGTAAATATTCTGCCCGCCTTCTCGCATGAAGGCTACTGTGCCAAGCGGGTATCTGATACGCTTCCCCTTGGGTTTATCTTGAATACCTTCTTCTGAATTTGGAGCTATTCCAGCGAGACTTTCCGACAGTTTCACATCCAGGATTGAGGAATCGCCGCCGAATAGCTTGTCCGCGAGCTGAGCCTGAACGCTGTGCGAAGAGATGACGTCCCCGATATGTGTGGACGTATCGAAAACATCAGTAAATCCGACCACCCAACTGCCCGACTCCGAGAAGAGATCTCCCCTCTTAACCGTCACGACGAAGTCGGGATTAGCGAAATCTCGACTTGCTTTCGCCCGCGAGAGCGACGACAGCACCCCCCAAGTGAAGGAAAGAAGCAGAAGGCCTGCCAGTACGCGGAAACCAGGCATCGCGAGATCAGGGAAAACGGCAGTCGCCAACTGGACGATTCCCGAGAGTGCCGCAAAGGCGATCGACGCGTTTCGCAGAATTCGCTCGATTCCTCTGCGGGAACGCATGACACCCCGACTCCTACGAGCCTGTGTCACGAAATGCTCTCTTCAGGTGTCCAGCTAAGTCGAGTGTTGTCTTTCGTCGATTCGACAGTGATCAATACACTGTACCGATTGGCGAGAGCGCCGATGGCACCCGCATTGGCGCGCGCCTGTGCCACCCCTTCCACCGTGCAGAGAACTTCCACCTCGGGCGACTTTCTATGGAGAGCATGCCATCTGACAATATTGTCGGATCCAATTAGCTCACTAAGCTCACTTTTCGTAAATTCGACGCGATCGCTCAAGCGCGGCCGGGTGGATGATTCGGCCTCGATCACCACTTCACGGGGCTCATTTATGGTGTAATTAGAGGTGAAATTGCCAACCTTCTTGTTAATGGCACCTTCCAGTCTCTGAATTCTCCCACTTTGCTCCCTGATCAATGCCACGAGTTCGTTCAGGATGTCAGGAGTTTCTCGAATCGGGGCCTCGCTTTCAGGTGCAGCCTCCCTGATCGCGGAGAGTTTTTCGTCGAGGTCTCCCCAGAATCGGTCAAAGGTTACGAGCAGCCTCGCGGCGTCAACGCTGGTATCGCTTTTTTCGTTAATGCTTTTTACGAGTTGCCAAACCTCGTCCCTATGGCGGCTATCGGTTGCCTGGAATTGAGTGAGTGGCCCCTCTAGGTCCTTTACATCGAGATCCAGCAAGAAGGGCGCAAGCATCGATTCCCCCAACTCTCGCGATAATGCCCCAGATTCAAAGTTGATCCACGGAGCCGCTTGATTGTCGCGAGTCACGCAAACTATCCCGAAGGCGCAGTCCTTGAGCTCACTGGCGATCTTCGGCAATCCCCTCTCGCCTTTCGAAATATCTCGGGAGGAGACGAAAGGTGAGAGTGTCGGATTTATGTATGGGAGCCAATCGCGAAGCTCCTCAGCGCACTTCGCTCCTGCCGCTCCAGACCAGCTGATGAAGATTTTCATTGTCTCGTACCCCGCCCCGAACACCTGATGACGACAACATTCTGCCGACGAAGTGGACTGCTGTCTGGCGATCCCGCAAAGAGTGGCCTGGTGAGGAGGGCTGGATGGGGACTCGAGGAGGGCACGGATGGCATAGGGAGGGCGGGTCATGGCACGTCTCCACAAGAAGCGCGGGCCACCCGCAGACACCTCGGCATGCCGATGAGCTGCGGCGCGGTGGCCGTGCGAGACACCTGGAGGCATCGGGACATGCGGTGCACGCTTCGCAGCACAGTGGGGCTTCGGAGTCGAAGGCGGCTGCTGGCAGCCCAGGTTGGGAGGTGCGCGCGGCCGGTGCTGGCAGGTCACTCTTGGCCATCGGCGGAGCCTGAACGTCAATTAGGTCCCGGGCCTTCCCCGGGCCGCCTCAGACAGAGTCAGGAATGCAGCCGTACTACAGAGCTGGACACCTCGGGACCCGGCCGCGCGCAAGCGGACTCTAGCCAGCAGCACTGACAACGGCTGCCGGGGCCCCGAGCACGGTTCGGCTGGGCCGTCTGTGGGCCGTGCGAGGGCGCGCGACGACAACCACCAACGGCCAACCATGACAGCTCCATCGCAGGTCAGCGGCGCCCCAAAGGCACTGCACTGCAAACCACTCTGACGCCCCGTCAGTTCTAGTTATAGTGGGCAATGGTCGAGCAAGCGCCTTGCCGTCGCGGAGAGATGAGGGCTCATGAGCCAGGTGACCGAACACGGCGGAGGCGTCTGGTCGATCCAGGTCCCCATCCCCGACAACCCGCTCGGCCACACCCTGGTCCACGTCCTCGACACCGACCGCGGCCCCGTGCTGATCGACACCGGCTGGGACGACCCCGCCTCCTGGACCGAACTGTCCGACGGGCTCACCGCGTTGGGCACCTCCGTACGGGACGTCCATGGGGTGGTCATCACCCACCACCACCCCGACCACCACGGTCTGTCCGGGCAGGTCCGCGAGGCGTCCGGCGCGTGGATCGCGATGCACGCCGCCGACTCCGCCGTCGTCCGCCGCACCCGCGAGTCCGAGCCCGCCACCTGGCTGGAGTACCTCGCCCGCAAACTGACCACCGTCGGCGCCCCCGAGGAACACATCGCCCCGCTCCTCGCCGCCCGCTCGGGCGGCCGGACCCGGACGCTGCCCGGGCTCCGCTCGGCCGTCCCCGACCGCGAGATCGTCCCCGGCGAGCTCCTCGACCTCGCCGGGCGGCGGCTGCGCGCGATCTGGACCCCGGGCCACACCCCCGGCCATGTCTGCCTCCACCTGGAGGAGGAGCATCCCGCGCGGCTGCCCGGCCATGGCCGGCTCTTCTCCGGCGACCATCTGCTGCCCGGGATCTCCCCGCACATCGGCCTGTACGAGGACCCGGACGACGCCACGGTGACCGACCCGCTGGGCGACTACCTGGATTCGCTGGAGCGGATCGGGAGGCTCGGCGTCGCCGAGGTGCTCCCCGCCCACCAGTACGCCTTCGCGGACGCGGCCGGCCGGGTACGGGAGCTGCTCGACCACCACGAGGAGCGGCTGACCGGCCTCCTCGGCCTGCTGGCGACCCCGCTCACGCCGTGGCAGCTCGCCGAGCGCATGGAGTGGAACAGGCCCTGGGAACAGATCCCGTACGGCTCCAGGAACATCGCGGTCAGCGAGGCCGAGGCCCATGTGCGACGCCTGGTGAAGCTGGGCCGCGCGGAGGCCGTCGAGGGCACCGACCCGGTGGCGTACGTGGCGGTCTGACGCGCCGGCGCGGCGGCGGGCTCAGGCCTTGGCGATCCGGACGCAGGACATCACCAGGATCAACGGAGCGGTGCCGCCGCCGAAGATCATCACGGGAAGGGCCACCCACCACAGGAAGTGCTGGCCGCCGGCGGCCGAGTAGTTCGTACCGCTGTGCACGAACATGAACCACAGCACGTGCAGGACGCTCACCGCGCACAGCGCGATCCAGTAGACGCCGACCCCGGCCGCCCACAGCCGGACCCTGCCGGGCGGAACGGTCACGAGACGCCGCCGGTAGAGGTGGAGACCCACCATCGCCGCGAACAGCAGCAGTGTGCCGGGGACGCGCCACCAGTCGTTCATCGCCCACTGGTAGGGGCCCTGCTGCTGGTCCGAGAGCGACGGATACCGGACCGCCCGGTCCATGAGGTCGATCCCGCCGATGAGGAACGCGAACATCGGCACCAGGAAGAACAGTCCGTACAGCGGTCTGCCGAGCCCTGACGTCAGCGCCTTGACGGCGCGCACACGGGCGAGCGGGCGACCCGACTCGGCCCGGGCGCGCGGCACCCTCGCCGTCCCGGTCCCGGTCCTGGCGCGCCCCGGCAGGACCGCCGTGGGAGGCGGGGTGTGCGGGGGCAGGACGGTGGTGACCGCCTCCACACCGTCCACAGCCGCATCCGCACCCTTCACAGCCGCGCCCGCACCCTCCACGGCCGCGCCCGTCCCCTTGTCCGCCACGACCCCCGGTGTCTCCGCCTCGGTCAGCTCCTCCTCCGCCTCCGCGTTGAGCAGCTCCTCCGCCTTCTGCGCGATGGCGGCGACGACCGGCGCGGGCAGCCATGATCCGTGTCCGGCGCGATGCACGTCGGCGTCGGCGGCGAGCTCGGCGACCGTCGGACGGTCCTCGGGCCGCTTGGCCAGACAGTCCCGCGCGAGCTCACCGAAGCGGCCCCCGACCCCGTCGAGGTCCGGCTCGTGGTGCACGAGCCGGTAGAGCAGCTCGGCCACCGACCCTCCGCCGAACGGTCCGCGCCCCGTCGCCGCGAAGGCGAGGACCGCGCCGAGGGAGAAGACGTCCGCGGCCGAGCCGATCGTCCTGCCCTCCGCCTGCTCGGGCGACATGTAACCGGGCGAGCCGACCACGAGACCGGTCCCGGTCAGCGCCGTCTCGTCGGCCGAGCGCGCGATGCCGAAGTCGATGAGCAGGGGTCCTGACTGCGAGAGCAGGACATTGGACGGTTTGACGTCCCGGTGCACCAGGCCCGCGCGGTGCACACCGTCGAGGGCGTGGGCGAGCCCGGAGAGAAGTCGCCACAAGGCGTCCTGGGGCAGCGGCCCGTACCCGATCACGGCCTCGGAGAGCGCGGGGCCGGGAACGTACGCGGTGGCCAGCCAGGGCACCGTCGCCTCGGGGTCGGCGTCGAGGACGGGCACCGTCCCCGCTCCCCGTAACGACTGGGCGGCCCTGACCTCGCGGGCGAACCGCCGGCGAAAGCCGGAGTCGCCGGCCAGTGCGCCGTGGACGACCTTGAGGGCGACCGTCCGCCCGCCCGGCGAGCGGCCCAGATAGACGCAGCCCATGCCGCCTTCCCCCAGGCGGTACAGCAAGCGGTACGCGCCGACCCGGCGCGGATCGGTCTCGGTCAACGGCCGCATTCAGCACACCCCCGTGAGATGCCGTCCACGTCGCACACGTGAACAGCGGTCACGTGAGCAGCAGTCAGCATGGCACAGCGTCCGGTGCCCCGTGCAGGCTGTGTGTGAGGCGCCTCGCACCCGCCGGTCGCAAGGGGTACGGGCCGGTAGAGTGTGCGAGTCGTCATCATGCCCGTACGGGGGGAAGCCGGTGCAATTCCGGCACTGACCCGCAACCGTGAACCGTCGCCCTCAAGCCGTCGACGGTGAGTCGGAATGCCCCGTCGGGACGTGACCGCCGGCACCGTCGAGGAATACGGAGCCGAGCCTGGTGCCTTGTGCGTGCCGGTGCCCGGCCGCAGGAGAGGCCAGCACGCATGACCACCGTCCGCCGCGGCGCCGCCGCGTTCGCCACCGCCGCCGTGCTCTGCACCGCGCTGGCCCCCGCCGCGTCCGCCGCGCCCTCTCCGACCCCCACGCCCGCACCGGTGATCCCCGCCGGTCTCTACGGCACGAAGGACCCGACGTACGACGGTGTCTGGCGCCAGTCGGTCGCCTTCATCGCGCAGCGGATCAGTGGTGTGCAGCCCGCCGAGCAGGCCGTGACCTGGCTGAAGGGGCAGCAGTGCGAGAGCGGCGCGTTCTCCTCGTACCGGCCGGACCCCGCCAAGCCGTGCACCCCGGCCACGATGCTGGACACCAACGCCACCGCCGTCGCCCTGCACGCCCTCGCCGCCGTGCAGAAGCAGAGCGCCGACCCCGAGGCGGTGTCCAAGGCCGTCAAGGCGGGCTCCGGCTGGCTGAAGGGCATACAGAACAAGGACGGCGGCTGGGGCTACAACCCCGGCAGCCCCAGTGACGCCAACTCGACGTCCATCGTGGTCAGCGCGCTCGCCGCCCTGGGCGACAAGCCCGGTGAAGTGAAGTCGGCCGAGGGCCGGACGCCGTACGACGCACTGCTCACCTTCGCCACCCCCTGCTCCACGAAGGACGGCCCGGGCGCCTTCGCGTACCAGCCGGACAAGGACGGGCGGCTGTTCGCGAACGCCGACGCCACCGCGGCGGCCACCATCGCCGGACTCGGCAAGGGCATCACCGCCGGCGGGGTGAAGCCCGAGCAGTCCCCGACCTGCAAGGACCTGCCGAAGCCCACCGCCGAGCGGGCCGCGCTCAACGGCGCCTCCTACCTGGCCGGAGCGCTCGCGAAGACCGGTCACCTGAACACCCCGCCGATGCCCGGCGCCACCGACCCGACCGAGCTGCCCGACTTCGGTAACACCGCCGACGCCGTCGTCGCGCTCGCCGCGACCGGTGCCACCAAGGAGGCGACCGGGGCGCTGACCTGGCTGCAGCAGAACTCCGCGACCTGGGCCAGGGAGAGCGGCCCCGCCGCCTGGGCGCAGCTGGTCTTCGCCTCGAACGCGATGGGTGTCGACCCGCGCGCCTTCGGCTCGACCGACCTTGTCAAGGAGCTGAACGCCACCGGCCCCGCGCCGCAGAGCACGCCGTCCCCGAGCGCGTCGCCGGGTGAGGGCGACGGGGACTCCGGCTCCTTCGACCTGTGGTGGATCATCGGCATCGGCATGGTGGTCGGCGTCGGCATCGGCTTCCTGCTCAGCGGGCGCAAGAAGTGAGGACGCCCCGGCTCTGGACGCCCCGGGTTCCCGGCGCCGTGGCCGGGGCCGCCGGCCGCCGCACGGTCCGGGTCGCGGCCGGAGCGGCGGCAGGTGTCGTACTGACGCTGACCGCCGCCGCTCCCGCGCACGCCGCGGGATACCGGTACTGGTCGTTCTGGGAGAGCGACGGCGGCGGGACGTGGACGTACGCGACGCAGGGTCCGGCGTCCGCCCGTCCCGGGGACGGGGACGCGATCGGCTTCCGCTTCGCCCTCAGCAACGACAGCAGTGACGCCTCCCGGCCCTCCGCCGCTCCCTCCTTCACGACGATCTGCGCCGGTGTCGAGGAGAAGGCGGACACCAAGCGGGTCGCGGTCGTCGTCGACTTCGGCGGACCCGAGGACGCCCCGCCCGGCGAGACCCCGCCGTCCCAGCGGCTGAAGGTCGGCTGCGCGCAGGTCCGTGAGGACGCGACGGGCGCGGAGGCGCTGGCCGCCGTGGTGAAGCCGCTGCGGTACGACAGCGCGGCCCTGCTCTGCGGGATCGCCGGGTATCCGGCGAAGGGCTGCGGTGAGCAGGTGGCGGAGACGAAGCCGTCGTCCCCGGCGGGGACGACCACCGCGAATCCCACGTCGTCGGCCGCCCGGCAGGACGGCGACGACGACGGTCCCTCCGCCGGGATCGTCGTGGGCGGGGCTGCCGTACTCGCGATCGGCGGCGCCGCGATCTGGAAGGCACGCCGCCGCGCATGATCCGTGCCCCCGAGGCGAACCGCTCCAACGCCTTGCACGCCGGTGCCTGGTGGCTCTGGGCGCTGGGGCTCGCGGTGGCCGCCTCCCGTACCACCAACCCGCTCCTCCTCGGCCTGATCGTCGCTGTCGCGGGCTATGTCGTCGCGGCCCGGCGTACGGACGCCCCCTGGGCGCGCTCGTACGGGGCGTTCGTGAAGCTGGGCCTGTTCGTCGTGGCCCTGCGGGTGGTGTTCTCGATCGTGCTCGGATCGGCGATCCCGGGAACCTACGAGCTGTTCACGCTGCCCGAGGTGCCGATGCCTGACTGGGCGCAGGGCGTGCGGATCGGTGGCCGGGTGACGGCGGAGCAGGTCGTCTTCGCGGTGTACGACGGGGCGAAGCTGGCGACCCTGCTGATCTGTGTGGGCGCGGCGAACGCGCTCGCCAACCCGGCGCGGCTGCTCAAGTCGCTGCCGGGCGCCCTGTACGAGGCCGGGGTCGCCGTGGTCGTGGCGATGACCTTCGCGCCGAACCTGGTCGCGGACGTGATGCGGCTGCGGACGGCCCGGCGGCTGCGGGGGCGGCCGACCGGCGGGGTGCGCGCGGTGCTCCAGATCGGCTTGCCGGTGGTGGAGGGCGCGCTGGAGCGGTCGATCGCGGTGGCCGCTTCGATGGACGCGCGTGGCTACGGGCGTACGGCGCAGGTGCCGGCGGCCGTACGGCGGACCACGAACGTCCTGACGCTCGGCGGGCTGCTGGGGGTGTGCGCCGGTTCGTACGGTCTGCTGGCGGCGCAGGGCGCGGGGTACGGGCTGCCGCTGGTCGTCGCCGGTCTCGTCGCCGCGATGGCCGGACTCCGGCTCGGCGGGCGCAGGACGGTACGGACCCGGTACCGGCCGGACCGGTGGGGGGTGCGGGCGTGGCTGGTCGCCGGTTCGGGGGTGGCGGTGGCGGCGCTGATGATCTGGGCGAACGTCTACGCGTACGAGGCGCTGCATCCCGGCGTGGTCCCGCTCGTCGCACCGGAGCTTCCGGTGTGGCCCGCGGTATCGATCCTGGTGGGCCTGGTGCCCGCGTTCGTGGCCCCTGTGCCCGTCTCCAAGGAGTCTTCGTGATCCGGTTCGAGAACGTCTCGGTGCGGTACGGGGAGGAGTCGGAGCCCACGCTGCGTGACCTGGACCTGACGGTCCCGGAGGGCGAACTGGTCCTGCTGGTGGGCCCGTCGGGGGTCGGCAAGTCGACGCTGCTCGGCGCGGTGTCGGGGCTCGTCCCGCACTTCACGGGCGGCACACTGACCGGCCGCGTCACGGTCGCGGGCCGGGACACCCGGACGCACCGGCCCCGAGAACTGGCGGACGTGGTCGGCACCGTGGGACAGGACCCGCTCGCGCACTTCGTCACGGACACGGTCGAGGACGAGCTGGCGTACGGGATGGAGTCCCTGGGCCTCGCACCCGAGGTGATGCGGCGCCGGGTCGAGGAGACCCTGGACCTGCTGGGCCTCGCGGAGCTCCGCGACCGTCCGATCGCCACACTCTCCGGCGGCCAGCAGCAACGGGTGGCCATCGGCTCCGTGCTGACCCCGCACCCCGAGGTCCTGGTCCTCGACGAGCCGACGTCCGCGCTGGACCCGGCGGCGGCGGAGGACGTCCTGGCGGTGCTCCAGCGTCTGGTGCACGACCTGGGCACGACGGTCCTGCTGGCGGAGCACCGCCTGGAGCGGGTGGTCCAGTACGCGGACCAGGTGATCCTCCTGCCGGAGGGCACCATGGGTCCACCGGCCGAGATCATGTCGATCTCGCCGGTACACCCACCAGTGGTGGCGCTGGGGCGGCTGGCGGGCTGGAAGCCGCTGCCCTTGACGGTCCGCGACGCCCGCCGCGCAGCGGGTGACCTGCGCGAACGCCTGGAGACCCGGCTCACGGAGACGGCCTCCGCTGGGCCCGGCGCCGACGCGCCCACGGGGGCGGCCGGCCCCCGGCGGCCCGCGGCGGAGCCGCTCATGGACGGCGCCGGGACAGGGGGGTCTGCCGGGCGGAGCTCCGGGGGAGGCCGCGGTGGGGGAATCTCCAGGCTCTGGCGGCGCGACACCGCCGCCCGGGTCCCCGGGTCCGACCACCTCGTCGAGGTCGACGCCCTCGGCGTCCGGCGCGGGCGCGTCGAGGCGCTTCGGCGGGTGGACCTGAAGGTCCGGGCAGGCGAGACCGTCGCGCTCATGGGGCGTAACGGCGCCGGCAAGTCCACCCTGCTCAACGCGCTCGTCGGCACCGTCACCCCCACCTCCGGCGCCGTTCTCGTCTCCGGCCGCGTCCCCCACCGGACCGACCCCCGCGAGCTGATCCGGCAGGTGGGGCTCGTACCGCAGGAGCCGCGCGATCTGCTGTACGCCGACACCGTCGCCGCCGAATGCTCCGCCGCCGACACCGACACGGGCGCCGCGCCCGGGACCTGCCGGGCCCTGGTGTCCGAGCTGCTGCCGGGTGTCGCGGACGACACCCACCCCCGTGACCTGTCCGAGGGCCAGCGCCTCGCGCTCGCCCTGGCCGTCGTGCTCACCGGGCGCCCCCCGCTGCTGCTCCTCGACGAGCCGACGCGCGGTCTCGACTACGCGGCCAAGGCCCGTCTCGTCGCGCACCTGCGCGCGCTGGCCGCCGACGGGCACGCCATCGTGCTCGCCACGCACGACGTGGAGCTGGCCGCGGAGCTGGCGCACCGGGTGGTGATCCTGGCGGGCGGCGAGGTCGTCGCGGACGGTCCGACGGCCGAGGTCGTCGTCTCCTCCCCCGCCTTCTCCCCTCAGGTCGCCAAGATCCTCGCCCCGCAGCCGTGGCTCACGGTCGAGCAGGTCAGGGAGGCGCTGTGAGCGGCCGAGGACCCGTTCGGCTCGGTCCGCGTTCGGTCGCCGCCCTCGTCCTGGTCTCCGTCATCGGGCTGATCGCCATCGGCTGGCCCCTCTTCGCGGACGCCTCCTCGGCCGTGACCACGCACGCCGCCGACGCCCCCTGGTTCTTCGCCGCCCTCCTCCCTCTTCTGATCGCGGTGGTGGTCGCCACGATCGCCGACTGCGGGATGGACGCGAAGGCGGTCGCGATGCTGGGCGTGCTGGCCGCCGTGGGCGCGGCGCTGCGCCCGCTCGGGGCGGGGACGGCGGGCCTGGAGCCGATGTTCTTCCTGATGGTGCTGAGCGGCCGGGTCCTCGGGCCGGGGTTCGGTTTCGTCCTCGGCGCGGTGACGATGTTCGCGTCCGCCCTGCTCACGGGCGGTGTGGGCCCATGGATGCCGGTCCAGATGCTGGCGATGGGCTGGTTCACCATGGGCGCGGGTCTGCTGCCGGGGCCGGGGAAGGTCAGGGGCCGGGGCGAGCTGCTGATGCTGTCGGCGTACGGGTTCGTCGCGGCGTTCGCGTACGGCACCGTCACCAATCTGTACGGCTGGGTCACCGTGGGTGGCCTCGGGACGGGGATCTCCTTCGTCCCCGGCGACCCGGTCCACGAGAACCTGGTCCGCTTCCTCGCGTACGTCCTCGCCACCTCCCTCGGCTGGGACCTCGGCCGGGCCGCCCTCACGGTGGTGCTCACGCTGACCGTCGGCCGGACGCTTCTCAGGGCGCTTCGGCGGGCCACGCGGCGGGCGAACTTCGAGGCCCAGGTCACATTCGAGGCGCCGGATGGGCCCCCTCGGGGTGAGGCGCCCCACAGGACCTACGTCACGTACGAAGCGGAGTAGGAGAGGGTTCAGACCCTCCCAAATCACCCCATAGCCCAACGTGAGCTGCGAAAACGTCACAGTCCTCCGCCCGGGACGTTCGGCGCGGGTCCGATTCCGCGTCGTATTCGGGGTCGTTGCGTCGGCGTTCCGGCCCTGGTTGTCTGGTGGACGTCGCCAGGCAGCAGCGCTCAGCGCAGCGCCTCGGACAGGCCGATTCCCCACGGGATCCGGGTTCCCCGGGCTCTGGTTCCGGCTTGCCGAAAACGCCCGGCGCACCCCATGTCCCCGACGTTAGGTCGCGCTTTGTTCCGCTCCATCGCCACCCGTGCCAACTCCCGCAAGAAGACCCTGGCCGTCTCCGCAGCCGTGCTGCTGGGTGCCTCGGGCGCGGTTCTGGGCACGTCGGCTTCGGCCTCGGCCGCTCCCAGCGACGCCAAGGCGATCGCCAAGCAGATCGTTCCGGCTTCGCAGTTCGCGTCGTTCAGCAAGATCGTGGAGCACGAGTCCGGCTGGAACCCCTCCGCCACCAACTCGTCCAGCGGCGCCTACGGCCTGGTCCAGGCCCTCCCGGCCTCGAAGATGTCTTCGGCCGGCTCGGACTGGAAGACCAACCCGGCCACCCAGATCAAGTGGGGCCTCGACTACATGAACGACCGCTACGGCTCCCCGAACGGCGCCTGGGCGTTCTGGCAGGCCAACGGCTGGTACTAAGAGTCACCCCAGCCGGCCCGCAGCCGCGCACGCACCCGCAAGGCCCCGCCCTCCTCACGGAGGCGCGGGGCCTGCGGCGTTTCGGGCACGGCTCGCGTCACCGGACCCCCGGCCCCGTAGCCGTTCCTTCCGCGCGCTACAGCCGCTGGATGATCGTGCCGGTCGCCAGCGCCCCGCCCGCGCACATCGTGACGAGCGCGAACTCCTTGTCCGTACGCTCCAGTTCGTGCAGGGCCGTGGTGATCAGCCGCGCCCCGGTCGCGCCGACGGGGTGACCGAGCGCGATGGCACCGCCGTTGACGTTGACCTTGTCGAGGTCCTGGTCGAAGACCTGGGCCCAGCCCAGGACGACCGAGGCGAAGGCCTCGTTGATCTCGACGACGTCGATGTCCTTCAACGACATCCCGGCCTTGCCGAGCACGGCGCGGGTGGCGTCGATGGGCCCGTCGAGGTGGAAGTGCGGGTCGGAGCCGACGAGGGCCTGGGCGACGATCCGGGCGCGCGGCCTGAGCTTGAGGGCACGGGCCATGCGCTTGGAGGCCCACATCAGCGCGCAGGCGCCGTCGGAGATCTGGGAGGAGTTGCCCGCCGTGTGGACGGCGGTCGGCATGACCGGCTTGAGGCGGGCGAGCGCCTCCATGCTGGTGTCGCGCAGCCCCTCGTCGCGGTCGACGAGCCGCCACATGCCCTGTCCGGCGGCCTGCTCCTCCTCGGTCGTCGGGACCTGGACGGCGAAGGTCTCGCGCTTGAACCGCTCCTCGGACCAGGCGTTCGCGGCCCGTTCCTGGGAGAGCAGGCCGAGGGCGTCGACCCGTTCGCGGGTGAGACCGCGGTGCCGGGCGATGCGTTCGGCGGCCTCGAACTGGTTGGGCAGGTCGACGTTCCACTCGTCCGGCCAGGGCTTTCCGGGCCCGTGCTTGGATCCCGAGCCGAGCGGGACGCGGGACATGGCCTCGACTCCGCAGCTGATGCCGATGTCGATGACGCCCGAGGCGATCATGTTGGCGACCATGTGGCTCGCCTGCTGCGAGGAGCCGCACTGACAGTCGACGGTGGTGGCGGCCGTCTCGTAGGGAAGCCCCATGGTGAGCCAGGCGTTGCGCGCCGGGTTCATGGACTGCTCGCCGGCGTGGGTGACGGTGCCGCCGACGATCTGCTCGACGCAGTCGGCGTGGATACCGGTGCGTCCGAGGAGTTCGCGGTAGGTCTCGCCCAGGAGGTAGGCGGGGTGCAGATTGGCGAGCGCGCCTCCGCGCTTGCCGATGGGGGTGCGTACTGCTTCGACGATGACGGGTTCCGCGGCCATGAGCTCGTCCTCTCCTCGCCCGGCGGGGTGTCCCGGCACTCCGCGACGGGGGCGGTACGGGGAACTAGTACGCGTTCTAGTTCTGAGTGAAGTCTTATGACTGCTACCGCCGGTACGCAAGGGTTGTGCACGCACCCGCGTGCGCCGATTACCGGCAACAGTTCCCGTCGCATCCCTTGCGACTTGTAGAACCCGTTACTACCTTGCGGTCACCTTCTGATGGACCGTCAGACATGCTGTCAGGCACGCGTGTCTCAGACATGGAGTGTGTTGCCGATGCCCTGCCCTCACCTCCCCGAAGGGTTCGACGCCACCGACCCCGATCTGCTCCAGAGCCGCATCCCCTTCCCGGAGTTCGCGCGGCTGCGACAGACCGCGCCCGTCTGGTGGTGCCCCCAGCCGCGCGGCATCACCGGCTTCGACGACGAGGGCTACTGGGCCGTCACCCGGCACGCGGACGTCAAGTACGTCTCTACCCACCCCGAGCTGTTCTCCTCCACCGAGAACACGGCCGTCATCCGCTTCAACGAGCACATCACCCGGGACCAGATCGAGGTCCAGAAGCTGATCATGCTCAACATGGACCCGCCCGAGCACACCCGGGTCCGCCAGATCGTCCAGCGCGGCTTCACGCCCCGCGCGATCCGCACCCTGGAGGCGGCGCTGCGCGAGCGCGCCCGGGCGATCGTCGAGGAGGCGAAGCGGAACGTCGCGTCCGACGGCTCCTTCGACTTCGTCACCCAGGTCGCCGTCGAGCTGCCGCTCCAGGCGATCGCCGAACTCATCGGCGTACCGCAGGAGGACCGCGCCCGGATCTTCGACTGGTCGAACAAGATGGTCGCCTACGACGACCCCGAGTACGCCATCACCGAGGAGATCGGCGCAGAGGCCGCCATGGAACTCATCGGGTACTCGATGAACCTGGCCGCCGAGCGCAAGGAGTGTCCGGCCAAGGACATCGTGACCCAGCTCGTCGCCGCCGAGGGCCAGGGCAACCTCTCCTCGGACGAGTTCGGCTTCTTCGTGCTGCTGCTGGCGGTAGCCGGCAACGAGACCACCCGTAACGCCATCAGCCACGGCATGTACGCCTTCCTCACCCACCCCGAGCAGTGGGAGCTCTACAAGCGGGAGCGCCCGGCGACCACCGCCGAGGAGATCGTGCGCTGGGCGACCCCGGTGGTCTCCTTCCAGCGGACGGCCACCCAGGACACCGAGATCGGCGGCCAGAAGATCCGCAAGGGCGACCGGGTCGGACTCTTCTACTCCTCCGCCAACAACGACCCCGAGGTCTTCGAGAACCCCGAGACCTTCGACATCACCCGCGACCCGAACCCGCACCTCGGCTTCGGCGGCGGAGGCCCGCACTTCTGCCTCGGCAAGTCGCTCGCCATCAACGAGATCGACCTGATCTTCAACGCCCTCGCGGACGTCCTGCCCGATCTGACACTCGCGGGCGAGCCGCGCCGGCTGCGCGCGGCCTGGCTGAACGGGATCAAGGAGCTGCAGGTCCGGGTCGGCTCCTGACAGACCGGAAGGCGGGAGCCCGTCCCCCCTACGCCTGGGGCTCCCGTCTCCCGCCTCCCTCGGCCTCACGGCACGCGGAACCGGAACCTCGCGCCCCGCGTCTGAGCGCACATGCGGGGGACACAGAGAATTCTGGCCATGATCGTCGCGCTGCTCGCGCTCCAGCTCGGCACACTGATCGCACCGGCCTATGCGTGCGGCTGCGGGGCGATGATCCCCGACCGGAACCAGCGCATCGGCGTCGACCGGGAGACCTCGGCCGTGCGCTGGGACGGCCGTACGGAACAGATCGTGATGCGCTTCACGGTGCGCGGGAACGCCGAACGGGCCGCCTGGATCATGCCCGTACCCGGCCGGGCCGACGTCGCGCTGGGCGACCCGGAGCTCTTCGACGCCCTGGAGGACCTCACCCGGCCCGAGCGCAAGGACCGGTACTACTTCTGGCCGCGCGGCGGCGACTGGCCCTTCGACCGCAACGTCACGGACGGGGCCGGGGCCGCCCTGCCCGGGAACAGCGCCGACGTCGGTGTCGTCGGGCGCGAGCGGCTCGGCCCCTTCGACGTGGCCCGGCTGACCGCCACGGACCCGAAGGCGCTGAGCGGCTGGCTGGAGGAGAACGGCTTCGAGCTCTCCGACCGGCTCTCGACCGAACTGCGGCCGTACGTCGAGCGGAAGTGGGAGTACGTCGCGGTGCGTCTCGCGCCCGACGCCACCGGCACGGCGCTCCGGGGCGACCTCACTCCGCTCAGGATCACCTTCGCCAGCGACCGTCTCGTCTACCCCATGAGGCTCTCCCGCCTGGCGAAGACCCCTCAGTCCCTCGGCCTGTACGTCCTCGCCGACCACCGCATGGAGCCGCGCGACGACATCGGCGGAGCGCCGCCCGAGGTGACCTTCGCGGGCGGGATCGAGGAGAAGGAGGGCGCTGTGGCGGCGCTCACCGGCGGGCGCCCGGTCTATCTGACCGCCTTCGACCAGGAGTTCCCCGAACCGTCGCGGATCGACGGCGACCACGAACTGAGGACGGTCGCCGACACCCCGTACCGGGAGGTGATCTACACCGGCCGGCTGCTCACGGTCGGCGACGGGATCCCGGTCTGGCTCCTGACAGTCTCCGGCGTGCTGCTCGCGGCGGCCGGAACGGCCGTGGCGGTACGCGCCCGGCGCAGGCGCCCTGCGGTACGTTCGGCCGCATGACCAACGACCAATGGACCGCCGTAGACCGCTACTTCACCGACCTGCTCGCCCCGGCCGACGAGGCGCTCGCCGCCACGCTCGCCGACTCGACGGCCGCCGGGCTCCCCGAGATCGCCGTCGCCCCCAACCAGGGCAAGCTGCTGAACCTGCTCGTCGCGACGCGGGGCGCGCGCACGGTTCTGGAGATCGGCACGCTCGGCGCCTACAGCACCATCTGGATGGCCAGGGCGCTGCCCGCCGACGGCCGGATGATCACCCTGGAGTACAACCCGGCCCACGCTGAGGTGGCCCGCGCCAACATCGCCCGCGCCGGCCTCGACTCGATCGTCGAGGTCCGGACGGGCGCGGCCCTGGACACCCTGCCGAAGCTGGAGGCGGAGGGCGCGGGCCCGTTCGACTTCGTCTTCATCGACGCCGACAAGGCGAACAACCCGCACTACGTGGAGTGGGCGCTGAGGCTCTCCCGCCCCGGCACGGTCATCGTCGTCGACAACGTGGTGCGCGGCGGCAAGGTCGCCGAGGAGGACCCGAACGATGCGGCGATCACCGGCACCCGCGCGATGTTCGAACTGATCTCGCGCGAGCCCCGGTTGGACGCGACGGCGTTCCAGACGGTGGGTATGCGGGGGTACGACGGGCTGCTGATGGCCCGGGTCGTGGGCTAGGACCCGGGGTGCCGGTCATATCCTGCCCTTCATGAGCATCGTGAAGATCAACGTCCTGACCGTCCCGGCCGAGCAGCGCGAGGTCCTGGAGAAGCGCTTCGCGTCCCGCGCCGGTGCCGTGGAGGGCTCCGACGGCTTCGAGTGGTTCGAGCTGCTGCGGCCGCTGGAGGGGACGGACCAGTACCTGGTCTACACCCGCTGGCGCAGCGAGGAGGACTTCCAGAACTGGATGAGCGGTTCCATGAAGGCGGCCCACCAGGGCACCTCGGGCGGTCCCGAGGGCGAGGGCCGCCCGAAGCCGGCGGCGACCGGCTCCACGCTGTGGTCGTTCGAGGTCGTCCAGCAGGCCGCGCCCAAGCAGGGCTGACCGCGCTCGAAAACCAGGCGACGGGTCCGGGTCGTGCGTCCAGAATGGCGCGCATGACCTGGACCTTCGCCCCCGAGCGTGTCGACACCCCGGACGCCACCGCCCTGCGCCGCGACTACTACGACGATGTGGCGAGCCGCTACTGGCAGCGGCCCGCGACCGAGGCGGAGATCGACGAAGGGCTGACGAACGACGGGGTGGAGCGTCTGACTCCGCCGACCGGACAGTTCCTGGTGGCCCGGTACGAGGGTGAGGCGGCCGGCTGCGGTGGTGTGCTGCTCCTCGACGGGGAACGCGCCGAGCTGACCCGGGTGTTCCTGCGCCACGCCTTCCGGGGCAAGGGCGGAGCCGGGGCCCTGCTCGGGCACCTGGAGGACGCGGCCCGTGAACTGGGCATGCGTCGGATGGTCCTCAACACCCGTCTGGACCTGGTCGAGGCGCGTGCCTTGTACGGCCGCCACGGATACGCGGAGATCCCGGCGTACTGCGAGGGCCCGTACATGGACATCTGGTACGGCAAGGACCTCTGACGGCACGGCGGTTACGCGGGGTGGCCGCCGGACGGGTTACGCGTGCTGATCGGACGGTCGGGCGCTGCGGCCGCCGGGCGGGTTACGCGGGTGGCCGCCGGGCGGTTTACGCGTAGTAGCTCCGGACGGTCTCCGGGCGGTTTACGCGTGGTGGTCGCGGGGTGGCTCCGGCAGGCGCGGTCGCTCCGCGTCCGAGCCGTTCAGCTCGGCCGTCAGCTCCTCCACCAGCTGCACCAGATCCGTCGGCCGGTCCGGCCCCCACCAGTCCCCCAGCAGCTCGGCGAGCGAGTCCTCACGCGCCTTCGCCAGCTTCGCGGCGGCCTCGACCCCCTCGTCGGTGAGGATCAGCTGCAGCCCCTCCCGGCGTGCGAGGCGGCGCTCCTCGACCTGGCGGGACGCCTCGGTGATGGCCCGCAGCGGTACGGGGGTGGTCTCGGCCAACCGGGCCGGTTCCACGGTCCCGTGGCGGCGGATCCGCAACAGCAGCCAGCTCGCGGCCGGCAGCAGATCGAGCCCGGCTCTCGCGGTGATCTTCTCGTAGATCTCCCTGCGCCCCTTGCGGGAACCGAGCACGGACAGAGCGCGCGCGCACTCCTCGTAGGAGGACCGCTCCACCGGATTGGAGGCCAGGGTCTGGCTGGCGTCGGGGGCGGTGACCGAGCCGCGCAGCTTGTCCTCCTTGAGGAACCAGGCGACCACGAAGGCGACGAAGACCACCGGCGCCGCGTAGAGGAAGACGTCGGTGATCGAGGTCGCGTACGCGTGCACGACCGACGGCTGCAGCTCGGGCGGGAGCGCGGCGATCGCGCGCGGGTCGGCGGCGATCTGTTCGGGGCCGGTCCCGGGCGGCAGCGGCTGTCCGGCGAGGGCGCCCTCCAGCTGTGTGTTGAGCCCATGGGTGAAGATGGCGCCGAAGACGGCGACACCGAACGAGGCCCCGATGGAACGGAAGAAGGTCGCGCCCGCGGTGGCGACGCCGAGGTCCTGGTAGGAGACGGCGTTCTGGACGACGAGGACGAGGACCTGGATGACCAGGCCGAGTCCGACGCCGAAGACGAAGAAGTCGACGCTCATCTGCCAGGTGGAGCTGTGTTCCGTCAGTCTGTGGAGCAGCAGCAGCCCGAGGGTCGTGACGGCGGTGCCCGCGATGGGGAAGACCTTCCAACGGCCGGTGCGGGAGACGACCTGACCGGAGGTCGTCGAGGCGAGGAACATGCCGACGACCATGGGCAGCATGTGGACGCCGGACGCGGTCGGGGTGACGTCCTGGACGACCTGGAGGAACGTCGGCAGATAGGTCATCGCGCCGAACATCGCGAAGCCCACGACGAAGCTGATGGCCGAGACGAGGGTGAAGGTCCGGATCCGGAACAGCTTCAGCGGCAGTACGGGCTCGGCGGCGCGCTGCTCGACGTACACGAAGCAGACGAGGAGTACGGCTCCGAGGGCGGCGAGCCCGATGATCTGGGGGGATCCCCAGTCCCAGGTGGTGCCGCCGAGGGAGGCGACGAGCACGAGGCAGGTGGCGACCGAGGCGATGAGGACGGTGCCGAGGTAGTCGATGGTGTGCCGGGTGCGGCGCGCCGGGATGTGCAGCACGGCGGCGATCACGAAGAGGGCGACGATGCCGATGGGCAGGTTGATGTAGAAGACCCAGCGCCAGGAGAGGTGCTGGGTGAACAGTCCGCCGAGCAGCGGGCCGAGGATGCTGCTGCCGCCGAAGACGGCGCCGAACATCCCCTGGTACCTGCCGCGTTCCCGGGGCGGGACGAGGTCGCCGACGATGGCCATCGACAGGACGATGAGGCCGCCGCCGCCGAGCCCCTGGAGGGCGCGGAAACCGATGAGCTGCGGCATGTTCTGCGCGATGCCGCAGAGGGCGGAGCCGACGAGGAAGATGACGATGGCGGCCTGGAAGAGCTTTTTGCGGCCGTACTGGTCGCCGAGCTTGCCCCACAGGGGCGTCCCCGCCGTCGACGCGAGAATGTACGCGGTGACGACCCAGGAGAGGTGCTCCATGCCGCCGAGCTCGCTGACGATCGTCGGCAGGGCGGTGGAGACGATGGTCTGATCGAGTGCGGCGAGCAGCATGCCGAGCAGCAGGGCACCGATCGCGACGACAATGCTTCGGCGACTCCGCCCCTCGCCAGGAGCGGGGTCGCCGCCGAGGTCCGGCGAGCGTACTTCCTGGGCCATGAGCATCTCCGGGGCGTGTCCTCAGGGGTCCGTATCCCCTCATCCTGATCGTTGTGCCCCCTTATGTCCTCCCGAGGGGACGGCTGTTCAGGTGACGGACAGGAGCGGCCTGCATAATCGCTGCCAGGTGAACTGGGGAGGGGATCCACCATGACCGGACACGTCTGTCCTGAATGTGGTGTACAGAGAAGACCGGGCTGCGCCTGCGTCCAGGCGGAGATCGCCGCGGCGGAGGACTTCGACCCGCTGCGGATCAGGCCGTACGTGACCCTGGACGCGCCGGCACGGGGCGCGAACGAGGCACCGCCGCCGCCTCCGATTCCGCTTCCGGTTCCGGTTCCTGCGCCGGGTTCCGTCTCGGGGTCCGCTCCCGGTCCGGTGGCGCCCGCGGCCGCACCCGTACCGCCGACGGTGGCACCCCCGGTCGGGGACGGCCCCGAGACCATGCCGCTGCTGCTGCCCGGGATCGGCGCGACGCCCGCACCGGACGACGACGCCTATGACGGGACCGACGGGCGCTACGAGTACGACAGGTACGACGAGCCCGAGCCACGGCCCGCCACGCGCCGGCGGGGCGCGATCGTGGCGCTCGCGGCGGCGGTCGCGGTCGCGGTCGTCGCCACGGCGGCGGTCGCGGCGGGCCTGCTGGAGGACGGGGACGAGACGGACGACCGCGCGGCCGTGCCCACGGTCACCACGAGCGCGTCGGAGAACGTCGCCGTATCGGAGGAGCCGACCACCACGCCGTCCACGTCGGCATCGGCGTCGGCCTCCGCATCGCGCTCCGCTTCGGCTTCGCCCTCGCCCTCCGCCGTCCGGACCACGAAGGCCACCACCACCGCGCCGGCCGTTCCGCCGCCGCCCACGGCCACCCGGACCACGTCCGCCCCCACCCCCACGCCCACCCGGGAGACGGCACCCCCGACTCTGCGCCAGGGGGACTCCGGGGCCGAGGTCGAGGAGCTGCAGCTGCGGCTCAAGCAGGCGTGGGGGGTCTACGACGGCCCGATCGACGGCGAGTACTCCAGGCAGGTGAGGCGCGCGGTGGAGAGGTTCCAGGAGTACCACTCCATCGAGGACGACGAAGAAGGCGTGTACGGGCCCGAGACCAGGCGCGCCCTGGAGGCGCTGACCACCGGCTGAGGTGCCCCACCGGGCACCCGCCCCGCCGGGGCACCTCCCGATCCACCGGGCGCCGTCCGATCCACCGGCGCCGTCCGGTCCACCGGTGCCATCCGGTCCGCATGGCACCGTCCGGTCCGCCTGGCACGGCCCGAAGTCCGCGATGCGGAACGGATTGGCGTAGACGGCTCCTCGTTTTGTATCGTGGAGAAACAAAGTGGCTCCCGCCCGCACTCCCTGACCGGTGGGCGGGACCACTTCGTTCTCCTCCCACCCCCTCTGGAGACCGTCGATGCCCGCCATCACCCCGGCAACGCTCACGACCCGCGCCCTCCTGCTCGACATGGACGGCACCCTCGTCAACTCGGATGCCGTCGTCGAGCGCTGCTGGCGCCGATGGGCGATCCGGCACGGGCTGGACCCGGAGCAGGCGCTCAAGGTGGTCCACGGCCGCCAGGGGTACGCGACGATGGCCGCCCTCCTCCCGGACCGGCCCATGGAGCAGAACCACGCGGACAACCGGGTGATGCTGGCGGAGGAGACCGCCGACCTCGACGGCGTCGTCCCCGTCCCGGGCGCTCCGGCGTTCATGGACGCCATCGACGGCCTCCCGCACGCGCTGGTGACCTCGGCCGACGAGACCCTCGCCCAGGCCCGAATGGGCGCGGCGGGGCTGCGGATGCCGGAGACCCGGGTCACGGCGGAGCGGGTCGGCGCGAGCAAGCCGGACCCGGAGGGCTTCCTCAAGGGCGCGGCGGAACTGGGCTTCGACCCGGCCGACTGCGTGGTCTTCGAGGACTCCGAGGCCGGCATCCAGGCGGGACGCGCGGCCGGAATGCGGGTGGTGGGCGTGGGCCCGAGGGCGGCGGCCTTCGCCCCGGACGTCCACGTCATGGACCTCACGGCACTCACGGTGACGCGGATACCCGACGGCACCCTCCGCCTGACGTTCCCGGCGTAAGGCCCGGCGGCGGCGCCCGCCCGAGGGTCCCGCCGCCCTCCGCCTGACGTTCCCGGCGTAAGGCCCGGCGGCGGCGCCCGCCCGAGGGTCCCGCCTCGCCCCGGCGGTCAGCCGCGCGCCAGAGCGCCCCGCGCCACCAGTTCCAGGACGACGGCCACCGCCACCGCCTGGACAACCAGCAGCGCCACCAGCACGAACAGTTGCACCGCTCCCGCCTGCCACGGCGACGCACCGCCCAGCAGCATCCCCACGAACGCGCCCGGCAGCGTGACGAGTCCGACCGTCCGCGTCTGATCGAGGCCCGGCAGCAGCGCGTCCGACGCCGCCCGCCGCGCGACCTCCAGGCGCGCCTCGCGCTCGGCGAGGCCGAGGGCGAGTCCCGCCTCCACCTCACCGCGCCGTGTCTCCAGTTCGTCCAGCGCACGTCGCCCGCCCAGCACAGTGGCCGTCAGCGCCCCGCCGATGAGGATGCCGGTCACCGGGATGAGCGCCACGCCCCGCACCGGCACGAGCCCGGTCAGCACGAGCGCCCCGACGACCGGCACCACACCCGCCGCGATCGGCGCGCCGGCCCACCACCAGCCGCGCCCCGGGGACGGCACCACCCGCCGCCCGGCCGTCCACACGGCCACCCCGTACATCAACAGCAGGAACCCCGGCAGCAGCGGCAGATACCGCATCACCGAGCCGATCACCAGCGACACCGCGATCAACTGGACCGCCGCACGCCCACCCGCGACCAGCGTGTCGCGGGCGCGCCCGAGCCGAGCGAGCGCGACGACACCCGCGGCCACGGCGAGGAGAACGGCCAGAACCACCGCAAAGGTGATGTTCACTTCCAGAAGCACATGCCAACCCTAGGGGCGGGAAACGGAACTGTCGTTCCGTCACCCTTGATATGACGTGCCCATGTCGCCACCCTGTTACCTGGCGCACCCCCCACCGAAACCTGGCGCCATCACGCTGACCTGGCCGCCCGGCACCCCGCCCGGGGACGGCATGGCCAAGGTCCCCCCATCCCCAGGGAGTTCGTATGCTTGCCGCAAGCGTCTACGCGCGTCGAATAGCCCGTCGCACGACCGTGCTCGCCGCCACCGCCGCCCTCTCCGTCACCGGCCTCCTCGCCACCGCCCCCACCGCTCAGGCCGCCATGCCCACGCCGGTCAGCGCGGCCACCGCCCGTACCTACCTCGCCTCCCTCACGGTGAAGGCGGAAGGTTCCTCCTCCGGCTACAGCCGTGATCTCTTCCCCCACTGGATCACCCAGTCCGGCGCGTGCAACACCCGCGAGGTCGTCCTCAAGCGCGACGGCGTGAACGTCGGCCAGGACTCCAGCTGTGCCGCCGTCAGCGGCACGTGGTTCTCCGAGTACGACGGCGCGACCTGGACCGTCGCCTCCGACCTCGACATCGACCACATGGTGCCGCTCGCCGAGGCCTGGCGCTCGGGCGCCAACTCGTGGACCACCGCCAAGCGCCAGCAGTTCGCCAACGACCTGACCCGTCCGCAGCTCATCGCGGTGACGGACAACGTCAACCAGTCCAAGGGCGACCAGGACCCCGCCGAGTGGCTGCCGTCGCGCACCTCGTACCGCTGCACCTACGTCCGCGCCTGGGTCCACACGAAGTACTACTGGGGCCTGAGCGTCGACTCGGCCGAGAAGAGCGCCCTCCAGTCCGTCCTGAACGGCTGCTGAGAACGCTTCCTGCACCCCTCCGTCGTTCCGTACCGTACGGCGGGACGACGGAGGGGGATCACGATGGCGGCCGGGCTCAGAATCGGACCACTGCTGCGGTACGTCGACGGGGTGACCGGCGACTCCGCGACGATCTGGATCGAGGCCGACCGGCCGTGCACGGCGGAGGCCCGGTGCGCGTCCGGCGCCGGCGGCAGCACCCGCACGTTCCAGATCGCCGGCCACCACTACGCCGTGATCCCGGTGACCGGCCTGACGCCG
The DNA here is from genome assembly GCF_055596705.1 of Streptomyces sp. NPDC039609. Classification (NCBI taxonomy): domain Bacteria; kingdom Bacillati; phylum Actinomycetota; class Actinomycetes; order Kitasatosporales; family Streptomycetaceae; genus Streptomyces; species Streptomyces sp. NPDC039609. Next base: position 768,995 of record NZ_JBVIUJ010000002.1, on the reverse strand, counting down.
GGCACGGCGACGGAGTACGAGATACGGCTGGACGGCCGCCGGGTCTGGCCCCTGCCCGACTCCCGCTTCCCGCCGAGCACCATCCGCACACCGGCCCCCGGTGACGCGGTCTCCGTGACCTTCGGCTCGTGCCGCTGGGCGGCGAAGCCCGCGGCCGGACACGACCCGGTCGGCCCGGACGCCCTCGACACCCTCGCGACGCATCTGGCCACCCACCCCGACGCCGAACGCCCCGACGTGCTCCTGCTGTTGGGCGACCAGGTGTACGCGGACGAGACCTCGGCCGCCACGCGCCGCTGGCTCGCCGCCCGCCGGGATCCGCGCGACCCTCCGGGCTCGGAGGTCGGCGAGTACGAGGAGTACACCCGGCTCTACGACGAGTCCTGGCAGGACCCCGAGGTCGGCTGGCTGCTCTCCACCGTCCCCAGCTGCATGATCTTCGACGATCACGACATCATCGACGACTGGAACACCAGCGCCGCCTGGCTGACGCGGATGCGCGCCACACACTGGTGGAGCGAGCGGGTGCTGAGCGGGCTGATGTCGTACTGGGTCTACCAGCACCTCGGCAATCTCTCCCCCGCGGAGCTCGCCGCCGACCCCCTGTACGCCGAGGTGTGCGGCTCACCCGACGGCACGGACGCGCTACGGCGGTTCGTGGCGCAGGCGGACGCCGATCCGGCGTGCGTGCGCTGGAGTTACCGCCGTGACTTCGGCCGCACCCGGCTGCTGATGATCGACACCCGGGCGGCCCGCGTCCTGCGGGAGGACGGGCGGGCGATGCTGGACGAGGCCGAGGCGGCCTGGGTCCGCGAACAGGCGCTGTCCGACCGGGGTTCGTACGACCATCTCCTCGTGGGCACGTCGCTGCCCTGGCTGCTGCCCCCGCTGATCCATGACGCGGAGACCTGGAACGCGGCACTGTGCCGGGGCGTACGGGGCGGTCCGGGCGGGCGGTGGGCGCGGTTCGCGGAGGATCTGCGGCAGCGGGCCGACCTGGAGCACTGGGCGGCGTTCCCTTCGTCGTTCGAGGCCCTGACGCGCCTGCTGGCGGAGGCGGGCAGCGGCCCGCAGGCGCCGGCGACGGTGTGCGTCCTGTCGGGGGACGTCCACCACGCGTATGTGGCAGAGCCCCGATGGCCCGACGGGGAACCCGAGGCTCGGGTGACGCAGCTGACCTGCTCGCCGCTCCACAACGCGATCCCGCTCTCGGTCCGCCTGGGCTTCCGGTTCGGCTGGAGCCGCGCCGGCCGCCGACTGGGCCGCGTCCTCGCCCGCCACGCCCACGTGGACCCCGCGGCGGTCAGCTGGCGCAGGACGGGCGGCCCCTGGTTCGGGAACCAGCTGATGACCCTCGCCCTGCGTGGCCGTTCGGCCCGCCTGACGCTCACTCAGGCCCGCCGGGGCGGCCGCCTGGTGACCGTGGACGAACGGATCCTCAGCGGCAGTTGAGTCCCGGACGCGCCGCGGCCGAGGCCGAGGCCGCGTGACGATCGCCACAGATCTTCGAATGACCGAATGTTGAACTTGCAAGTACTACTGAGGGGTGCCTAACCTGACGGCCTCATCGGTTCCGTCCCCCACGTTCCGTTTCCTTCGGAAGCGGAACCGACCGAAGGAGTCCCGTCCCCATGAACAACCTGCCGAACCGCCTCAATCAGGCCCAGCCGTACGCGTTCGGCCTGTTCCGGATCGTCATAGGCCTGCTCTTCGCCTGCCACGGCGCCGCCTCGCTCTTCGGCGTCCTCGGCGGCGCGATGGGCGGTGGCACCGTGCCCGCCGGCACCTGGCCCGGCTGGTACGCGGCCGTGATCCAGCTGGTCGCGGGCGGGCTGGTCCTCGTCGGCCTGGGCACCCGTACCGCCGCGTTCCTCGCCTCCGGCTCGATGGCGTACGCGTACTTCAAGGTCCACCAGCCCGAGGCGCTCTTCCCGCTCCAGAACAACGGCGAGTCCGCGGCGCTCTTCTGCTGGGCGTTCCTGCTGCTCGTCTTCACCGGCCCGGGCGCGCTGGCACTCGACCGGCTCTTCGGCGCCGCCCGCGGCGCCGGGGCGGAGCAGCGCGAGAAGCAGGCCGCTCCGGTCACGGCGTAACACCCCGGAGTGCAGGGGCCGGATTCCGCTTGTGCGGTTTCCGGCCCCTGCCCCGTTTTCGCACTCCGCGCCCGCGTAGGCTCTGGCGCTGTGAATGTGCTCGACAGCATCGGGTCACTGCGGTCACTGACCGCGGGCCCGTGGATCTACGCGGCGGTGGCCACGTCGGTGCTTCTCGACGTCTTCCTGCCGGTGCTGCCGAGCGGGGTCCTCGTGATCACGGCCGCGACGGCGGCGGCGACCGCCACGGCGGCCTCCCCCGACGTCCCCTCCGTGCTCCCCCTTCTCCTGTGCGCGGCCACGGCCTCCGTCCTCGGCGACTTCGTCGCGTACCGGCTGGCCTGGCGCGGCGGCGCAAGGCTCGATCGAGCCATCGCCCGCTCACGTCGGCTGACCGTCGCGCAGGAACGTCTCGGCGTGGCGCTGGCGCGTGGCGGAGGGCTGCTCGTGGTGATCGCGCGCTTCGCCCCCGCGGGGCGCTCGGTGGTCTCGCTGGGCGCGGGTGCGGCCAGGCGGCGGATCGCGGAGTTCCTGCCGTGGTCGGCGCTCGCCGGCGTGGCCTGGGCGGGCTACAGCGTGGCGCTCGGCTGGTTCGGCGGCCTGTGGCTGGGGGCGACCTGGATCGGCGCGGGGGTCTCGATCCTCGCGCTCTTCCTGGCGGGCGCACTGGCGGCCTATGTCATACGGCGTCCGGCTGCGGCTCCCGCACCGGCTTCCTGAGCCCGCGCACCTCCAGGCCGTCGAGGAGCCGCTCGGTCGCGGCGGCGATCTCGTCCACGGCCCGGTCGAACACCTCGCGGTTGTGCGCGGCGGGGTGATGGAAGCCGGAGACCTTGCGCACGTACTGCAAGGCGGCGGCGCGCATGTCCTCCTCGGTGGCCTCTTCGGGCAGGGCGGGCGGTCGGAGAGTCTTGATGCTGCGGCACATGCCTCCAGTGTGACGCGCCCTACTGACAACGTCAGGGCCCGCGACTCTGCCGGCGGGCGCGTACGGCGGGGGGCGGCCTGCCGGGAGGGGACGGCGCACACGGCGGTGGGCGCACACGGGGGCGGGCGCACTTGGCACGCTCGGCGGGGGTGAGCGCGCACGGGGGCGGGCCGCAGGCACGGAGGTGGTCGGCGCACACGGGGCGGTGGCCGCAGGCACGGAGGTGGCGCGCACAGCGGGGGTGGGCGCACACGAGGGACGAACGGCAGGCACGGAGGTAGTCGGCGCACACGGCGGCGATCGGCACCGGCGGGTCAGGTCCCGAGACCCCGTCTGCTCCGCGCGTTGATCTCCGCGGCGCGCGCCCGCAGCTCTCTCATGGGCGTGGCGAGATGCACGTCGCCGGGTTCGGCCTCCCACTCGCAGCCGCCGTGGACGGGCCGGATCAGAAGCCGGCCGGCGACGCTGTCCACATAGAAGCCGACCCGCCCGGTGGCGGCGTCACGGACCAGGTCACCGACCTCGGGCAGTGGTTGCACGATCCCCTCCGTCCCGGAGCTCCAGTTCTCTAGAGATACACCCAGAGAAACCCGATGACTCCTCCCTGTCAACGTATCTCTAGAGATGTCCCCCGTTGGATGGATCGACCGCACGGGTCGGCGCACACACGTGCATCCGCTCGTCCGAGCGCGCCGTAGGGTGTCCCGCAACGAAGGGAGTGGTCCACCCATGACTGACCAGGACAGCGGTCGTCGGCCCAAGTACCAGCGCATCGCCGACGAGTTGAGAACCGCCATCCAGTCAGGCGCCTTCGCCCCCGGCGACCGGCTCCCCGGCGAGAACGATCTGATGACCACGTACGACGTGGCGCGGATGACGGCCCGCCAGGCCCTGTCCGTACTCCGCAACGAGGGCCTGGCCGAGGCCCGCAAGGGCGCCGGGGTCTTCGTCCGCTCCTTCCGCCCGCTGCGCCGCCGGGGCATCCCCCGGCTCGCGCAGGACCACTGGGGCACGGGCCGCTCGGTCTGGTCGGCGGACATCGAGGACCGGGCGCTCGTGGTGGACCAGATCGAGGTCGGCGAGGCGGCGGCGGACGCGCGGGTGGCCGCAGCGCTGGGCCTGCCGCCGGACTCCCCGGTCTGCGTCCGCAGCCGCCGCTTCGTCCTGGACGACAAGCCGGTCCTGCTCTCCGTCTCCTACCTGCCGGCCACCCTCGCCCAGGGCACCCCGATCACGGCCCCGGACACGGGCCCCGGCGGCACCTACGCCCGGCTGACCGAACTCGGGCACCAGCCGGTCCACTTCCGCGAGGAGATCCGTTGCCGGATGCCCACGGCCGACGAATCCACGCGGCTCTCCCTGGAGTTCGGAACGCCGGTGATCCTGATCGGCCGTACGGCCTTCACGGACAAGGGGGTTGCGGTCGAGCTCAACGAGATGACGCTGGACTCCGCGTCGTACGTCCTGGAGTACGACTTCGACGCGTGACGGCGAATACGGTGCCGGGTGCGGCGTATTCGACCGCGCCAGCACCCGCACCCGCACCCGCACCCGCGAACACCCTGCCGGCGTCCGCGACGGCGTGCTCGGGCGCGATGCCGGGCCCCACGTGGGTCACGACCAGCCTGCCGACGCGGGCGTCGACGGCCGTCCTCCCCGCCTGCTCGGCGGAGTGATGCCCGGGCCCCTCACCGTCGGCCTCACAGACGAACAGTTCGCAGTCCCGGGCGAGTTCGGTGAGGGCGGGGCAGGGCTCGCAGTCACCGGAGTACGCGATCCGGCGCCCGTCCTGGTCTTCGACGCGCAGCGCGAAGGCGGGCATCCCACCATGCTCGACGGCGCGCGCACGCAGGCTCAGCCCACCCACGCGGACCTCATGTCCGTCGTACAACTCCTCGATGGCGAAGGCGTCTTCGACGGGACTGCGGTGGGGCCCGTTGGTCAGAAACGCGGCGAGCCGATCGGCGATGGCGGGCGGCCCGTAGAGAGGCACCGGCGCATCGAGCCGGATGTCCGCGTACAGGAGCGCGTAGTAGGCGGTGAGCAGGTCGGAGCAGTGATCGGCATGCAGATGGGAGATCCACACCGCGTCGATCTCGCCGAGCCCGGTGTACCGCTGCAGCTCCCCGAGCGACCCGCTGCCGGCGTCCACCCACACGCGGACGCCGCCGCCCTCGACGAGATACCCCGAGCAGGGGTTCCCGGGCCGGGGACAGGGGGTGGCGGATCCGAGCACGGTGATCCGCAGCGCGTCGTCGCCCATCAGCTTCCGCCCGCCACGGTCCCGGCCTCGGGGCGGGGCGTCGGCACACCGTTCTGCTGCACATCGGCGTTCACCTGCCCGCCGAGGGTCATGACGTTGAGGGTCGCGGAGTTCTCGTTGGCGATGGCCTTCTCCACGCGGGCGACCAGGGTGGTGAAGGAGTCCCGCTCGGAGAGGTTCCGGTAGGGCCCGACCTTGGCCTCGAAGTAGACCCGCTCGTGCCCCAGCAGCTGCTCGGTCGACCGGTAGTTCTTCCACTGCTCGCGATACCGGTACACGCTCTCCAGCGACACGGAAGCGACGACGATCAGGCTGAGCGCGGTGGCCGTCACCCTCGCGAACGACAGATCGAGATTGACCAACACGGGCACGAGCGCGGCGCCGACGACGGAGACGGTCCGCATCCGCAGATGCATGGCCTTCATCTTGGTGGCCTTGCGGTCGTACCACTCCTGGTACTGCACGAGCCGGCTGTCGATGTACCCCTGCGGAGTCGTGGCCCCACCCTCGACCCCGGCCTCCGGAGCGTCCCCCACCTCATCCATACCCGCGAGTACACCGCCCCTGGGCGCGCAGGGTCAACTCCCGATGCCCCACCCCACGTCGGCCGCGCACGCACTCCCCGAAGAACGGCACGACCGATCCGGAAAACTACGCACTTCCATCGGGCACCCGGGTCCGGCGAGGCGTGCGCCTTCGAAGACGCCACCGTCAGGAGCCGCTGAGATCCTCAAGGCTGCCCGCGTCGGCTGTCGTTGATGTCAGGCGGGGACGTCGCTGTCGAACAGCTCCGGATGCGGGCAGGGCTCCAGCGGGTCGCGCGGCCGGTCGGCCCACTTCCACCAAACGTGACGGTTCGAGCAACCCCAGACCATGCGGCAGGCGCGCCGGTCATCGTCCTCGCGTCGACACAGCACGAAGGTGCCGGCCTCCAACGGGCTGTCGCAGGCAGGACAGATCGGCATACACGCCCCGGGTTCGGGTGGACAGGAGCACCCCATCCTGACCGACCGCCACCCTCAGACGGAAACCCAGCACCAAGGGGGACCCCGTGACCTGCTGCCCCCTCGCACGGCCCAGCCACGGCACGGGTGGAGACGTTCATCGATCGCCTGCCTTGCTCTGGCAGCGGTGGCTCTGTACGCGAGTTGCGGCGCCGTCTGCCGACGGGCGAACTGTCGCTCTGCGAACTCGCCCGACTACTCAACGCTAGGATCGCGGCATCGCCGCGGCCTCGCGGCGGACCGAGATTAGGGGCACCTCAATGGCCATCATCGTCACCTTCGACCTTCCTGGCGCCGGACAGGACCTTTACGACGCAGTCATCGACCGCGTAACCGACGGGCAGGGCTTCACCCAGTTCGCAGACCTGCCGAATACGGGTCTCGTCTCTCACGCGGCGGGGCCGGTGGACGGAGGATTCCGCGTGACAGAGGTCTGGGAGAGCCTGGAGGCCCTCGAAACCCACGCGCAGACATTTGGTCCGATTCTGGCCGACCTCGGCCATGCCGACCTGCAGCCCACGATCATTCCGGCGCACAACGTCGTCGTCCGATAGGGACGGTTCAGGCTCTGCCTGAACTTCGCCGATTGCCACGGGCCCACCAAGTCCGGGCAGCTCCTGCCCCAGCTTCACCACAACCCCGGGTGCTGTCACCCGTCGTCGCCGACCTCTGCAGGGAGCCGGGCGCGCCGGATGCCCTCTTGCGGTGCTCACCGCTCCACAGCACGGTTCCGTCGAACGCCGCGCGGGCCGCAGGAGTCCCGGATCAGGCACGCGGGAGACGTAACCCCACTGTCAGCGCCCCGAGCTAGCCTTCCCGAGGTTGGGCCGGCCTGGTACCGCACGACGGTACGACGCGGCCATGGGGGGTGGCTCAGAAGAGTGCGCCGAGCCCCAGGGCTCCGCGACCTCGTGCAGCTCCGACCCCACCCCCCCTTCCAGCCGTCAGCCTTCTGATCCGTAGCCCTGGCCGGATCGGTCAGCGACGGCGTTACCGGTCGCCAAGGGGTCCACAGGGACGGTTGCTGTGGATGTGGCACTTCGCTGCTGTACAGCGCCGGCGGCTCGGGACTGTCGGCCGTCCCGCCTAGGCTGCGCCCATGTGGAAGGAAGCTGCTGCTGGAACCTTGCCCGACGTCGAGTTCCAGGCACCCATTGACACGATGGCGCTGGCCGAGGCAGAGCGACGTCTCGGCCGGAGCCTGCCATCACAGCTGACTGCACTGCTGATGGAGACCGACGGGATGGTCGACGCGTACGGGACTGACGTTGTTTGGACCCTCGATCGGATCGTGGAGCAGAACCTGCTGTTCTGGTCACCCGATGCGTTCCCGGGCCTGTACATGCCCTTTGATCCGCTGCTGTTCTTCGGCGACAACGGCGGGGGCGACCAATTCGCCTTCGTCATCAATCCGGAGCGTCCGGACATCTTCGTCTGGGACCACGAGACTGACGCTCGGATGTGGGCCGCGCGCGAGTTGAAGGACTACGTGCACCGTTCACTCGCGGGCGATGGAGACTGGTGGCGGTAGCCTCTCGAAAGTTGCGCCGGCCTCCATGTCGCTGCGGATGCGCTGACCTGCGGGCGGATCGGCGTGGTGACTCAAGCGCCCCGTGCGGGCCCCTCGCCCTCCGCCCAATCGGGCGGGCAAGGGGCACGCAACTCAGTGCGGCCGGGTACCCGCCGTTCCCTCCTCCGCTCCGGCCCGCGCGGCCGCGCGGGCCGGAGTTCTGGAGGCTGGGAGGGTCACGCGTCGGGGTTCATGCCCTCGGCGGTCTTCTTCAGCCGGTCGATCTGGAGCTTCGCGAAGTCGTTGTAGTTCGGCTTCTCCACGAAGGTGCCGTCGCCGTTCACCACGGCGACGACGCTGCCGATCCGCATCATGACCATGGTCTCGCCGTCGGCGTCCTCGAAGGCATCGGTCTCCTCGGCGCCCGCGTCGATCTCCACCGGCTTCGCCTTCTTTCCGTCCTTCTCGGCCTTGCTGCGCTCCTCGGTGACCAGGGCCTTGTACGTGGCGCTGGCGTCGTCCGGGCTCTGGAAGGCCAGGATGCCGAAGACGACCTCACCGTTGTATTCGGAGCTGTCGCTCCGGCCGCTGTCATCCGTGTCGAAGTCGGTACCGCCCATACTGAGCAGCCCGCCGCAGTTGGACTCGGTCGATCCGGTGCACGCCTCGACGGCCTCGTCGCCGACCTCGACCTCGATGTCGTCGCCCTCGAAGCCCTTCGGGGCGCTGGCCTTGCTGGGGAGAGCGGTGCGGACCATGTCCGGCGTCAGCGTGACCGGGGGCTTGTCGCCGTCCCCGCGGAAGGCATCCAGGCCGTCGTCCGAACCACCACACGCCGTCAGTACGGCCATCAGCACCGCTCCGGCCACGATCCCCCGTGCTGCCTTACTCAACGTCAACCCCTCGCACTCATTACCGATTTGACGTGGACACTCAAGCGCATGAGGGCTGAGCACACCAAATGCGTCTCGCCGTCACCTGCCGCAGTCCCCGGTTCATCTGCAGCGGCGGCTTGTCGCCGGCCCGGTGATACGGGTCGCTCATGGAGAGCGTGGGACAGCGGATCGCAGCACTGCCAAATGGCGATCAGTCGCGTTGTCGCCCGGCACCATGAGTTGCGGCATGAGGCCGGAGCGGCTTTGGCCGGTGCCGCCGTCCCAGCTCAGACCAGCCCGCGTGCTGCGACGGCTGTCGAGGGGCGCTACCACCGCGGTGGCCCGTCAGTGACGGTGGCCGACCGCTCGATCCGGCACGCATCCGGCACACACGGTCGGAGCTCGGTGCTCTGCCTCATGACGTCGTCGGCAAGGTCTCCGTACCGCGGAACGACGGCCGCCGGCGGCCGGTGCATGGCGGACGTGCCCGGTGTCCAGGTGTCCCACGGGTGCTCACCAGGGGTGGTCTGGGCCGCCCTCGGACTCCGGGTGGTAGCGCACGGTCGGGCCGGGCCGGTAGCGCCCCAGGAAGGGCGGGCGCTGTGGGCCTTCGACGCAGCTCAGGAGGAACTCGGTGAAGGGGCCGGGGGCCTCGTGCCACTCCCCTTCCTCCGTCTCGACCACCACGCGCCAGTGGTCGGGGTCCTCCTCCTCGGGAAGGAAGTAGTACATGGTGCCGTCCCCGGCCCCACCCCACGGGATCAGACCGCCGGGGTGGGGATGGAACGGGAACGGGGTGCGCTCGGGGTCGTCGAGGTGCGGCCGACCTGACATCGACCAGAGCTGCTCCAGTTCGACCTGCGTCCCTTCGACCGGGCGGACGAGCCAGAAGATGTGGTCGAAGGAGCCAGGCCCGTACAGGTCAAGGAAGGCCTTGTAGTCCGTCGGCAGAGCCACCCCGAGGTGCTTCTCGGCCGCCTCCCACAGCTGCGGCCGCGCCCAGCCCCAGCACGGCGGCTCGCCCAGCAGCTCCCTCAGTCGCGCCGCCGCGGGCGTTGGTTGGTCGTTCATGAGGGGCACCCTGTCAGACCCCACTGACAGGCTCTCGCCAGCACCCCTCAGAGGCCGAACACGAGCAGCATCACGATCTCACGGGCGGGACGAGCGCGGTCCACGCGCGGTCCCACGGCGCCGACGGCGGTGCCGGAGAAGAGCCAGGAGCCAGGACGAGCAGCGGGGTGAGGGGTCCAGGTTGCGAACCAGCGAACGGCAACGCCCGGCAGAGACGCTTCGAGCCCCGACGCGCGGTAGGCGCGAGCGCGGCCCGTCACCTCGCGGGCCTGTCCCGGCCATCCAGGCACGCCAGTTGTCAGGGGTCTGTTCGCCATGGGCCAGACGGCATGCCCGCACACTCACGGCCCGCTGTCCCGCACACTTTCCAAGTCTGTCGGTGGGGGTTGCGCCGGGTGCGGGGCCGTTCACCTGCGTTCACGGGTGGTTGCCTGTGTGGAGTGGGTCGGCATCCGGTCTCATCTGAACCTGCGCGAACGGCCCTGAAGGAGACGGGAACGGAGTCGACACCTGCCGGGAGTCTTCAGCCCTCGTAGCGGTTTCTCAGGTCAGTCGTGACCCGCGACATGATGTCCATGGCGTGCTGCGGCGACGCATCCACCAACGGCATCTCCACTTGTGGGTCGTAGGCAGTGAGGCCAGTCTCCTTCTCCACGATCGCGCAGAGAGCAACGAGCGTGCCGAGCACCACGTGAGCGTCATCGCCGGCGTGCCAGTAGGGCACAGTGATGCTGACCTCGTCACCGAACACCGACAGGTCGATACCGGTGTCGGAATGGCTCAGGTCTCGCGACTCCTGCTCATACTCCGTGATGTCCACGTCGCCGAGCAGCGTCCGCGCCTGTGGCACTATTCGCTGCCACGCTTCAAGGAGCTTTACGGGGATCGGCCCGATGTCTTCGGCCGCGCCCTCCATAGCCTCCAGGACCTCATCCCAGGACTGCCCATCGCGTCGACTCAGAAAGTAGATGTCGTAGCTCACCGCGAGATCGTAGAGCCACTGGTCCGCGTTGTCGGCAGCGGTGGCGAAATCCGTCGTGGCGCGAGTGACCGTGCATTCACATCCCCACCCACCCCAGGTGAAACCCCAGACCAGGCAACTCTGTCGGGGCGGTTCTCATGCGCGCTGTTCCGCCAACCACCGTGGTACCCCGTCAGTTGCGGGGCGATCGGGCGCAGCAGCGGCACGGCCCTGCGGCTACTCGTATACGACGGCCGCGCTGAGGGCCCGCGCAAAGAACGTCCAGTCGCCGTCCGGCGGCATCACTTCGCCGAGGTACCGATACGAACCGGGCGAGTCCGTGATCCACGCGGCGAGCGCATCGAGGTAGTCCTCCACGGTGCGGTTCTCCCACTCATCGCCCCGTTGTTTGAAGTCGTCGCGAAGGCCCTGGATCATGGCCGCAAGAGACTCTCGCGTCATGACTGACTTGATGGGATCGGGCACACCGTTTGCCATGACTGGACCCTGGCGTGGTCGGGCTTGGTGCGGGCAGGACCCACCAAGCGCCCGCACTGGAGCCGACCCACCGCTGCCGGCCGCCTGACACCGTCCATGTCCGGCGCCGTTGATGTCACGTATGGATGTCAGGACTCTCCTCGATCGGAGACCTGCTGCCGCTGGGAGTATCGGCTCGATTCGCGCCCACTGCGCGTCAGTCAACGGCACCTACGAACAAGACCGGCGGTGTGGTTGGAACGATGCCGCTGTCAGGTGGTCGGCCCGGTGCGCGGGGTGGCCCGAGGCTCACCCGTGACCTGCGGAAAGATCCACGACGGGGGTTACCGCGGGTTCCGTCGCCGCGCACACAGGATCGTCACCGAACCGACATACCGAGCGGTCGGAAACCCTCTTACGCGGAGGCTATACCCATGAGTAACGTACGCGGACCACCGGCGCCACCCGCCCGTCCCCCGGGGCGGCAAGGAGCAAGATCGATGTCGTACCACCAGCCTTTCCCCGGCCCACCGCCCGTACCGCAGCACCGGAATGCCGGGCGGCACCGCCAAGAGGCGGCGTCGCAGTCCTGGGAGGGTGGATCGCCGTCCTGGGACACCGATCCACAGGCAGCCTGGGACTCGTCCCCGCGAGCGTGGGACTCCTCGCCGCAGGGCTGGGACTCCGCGCAGCAGCCCTGGGACGCGTCCCCGCAGCCGCAACCGCCCGCCGCCACCGACGATCGTGATGATCTGCACCGGCTCGGATCGGCCTACCGCAGGCTCCGCCGCGTCGCCACCTTCACCGCGCTCGGCTACTTCGTCATCTTCCTTTTCCTGTCCGGCTACGCCCCCTCGATGATGACCAGCAACATCACCGGTGGTCTCACCACCGGTCTGGTCCTGGGGCTCCTCCAGCTGCCCGTGGCGCTGGCTGCGATCGCGCTGTACGAGCGGATCGCACGCAAGCGCGTCGACCCGCTCGCCGCAGCGATCCGCGAACGTGCCGAGCAGGCGGCTGCGGCAGCCGCGCCCCGGCCAGAACGCCAGAGCCGCTCCGGACGTCCCGTGTGGCAGCAGCCCACCGGAGGTGCCCGCGCATGACCAGCTTCAGCTCCGGGGCCCAGACCATGTCGCTGATGGCGTTCATCGCGGTCATCACTGTCACGCTGCTGCTGTGCGTGATGACCGGCCCCGATCGTGACGACCTGGGCGAGTTCTACACCGGCTACCGCTCCCTCTCCCCCGTGCAGAGCGGCCTCGCGATCGCCGGCGACTACATCTCCGCCGGCACCGTGCTCGGCACCATCGGCATCATCGCGCTCGTCGGCTACGACGGCGTCACGCTCGCCCTGAGCACCGTGCTCTCGCTGGTCCTGATGATGTTCCTGCTCGCCGAACCGCTGCGTAACGCCGGCCGGTTCACGATCGGCGACGTCTTCACCCGGCGTCTCCCCGGCCCCGCCGTGCGGATCACCACGGCCGCGGTCACCCTGACCGCACTGCTGCCGCTGGTGATCTTCCAGCTCGCGGGCGCCGGCGATCTCCTCTCCGTCGTCCTCGGCTTCGACTCCGACGGCTTCAAGACCGGCGCGATCGTGTTCCTGGGCCTGCTGATGATCGTGTACGCGGCGATCGGCGGCATGAAGGGCACCGCCTTCATCCAGATCGTCAAGACCGTCGTCCTGCTCGGCGCGTCCCTCGCGATCGCCGCGCTCATCCTCAACCGCTTCGACTTCAGCCTGCCCTCCCTGCTGGACGCCGCCAAGCGCGGCAGCGGGGCGGGAGACGCCTATCTCGCCTCCGGTCTGCAGTTCGGCGGCAACGAACTCGACATGATCAGCACTCAGTTGACAGTCGTGCTCGGCGCCGCGGTGCTGCCGCAGATCACCATGCGCATGTTCACCGCGCGCAGCGCGGCAGCCGTGCGGCGCTCGATGTCCTGGGCCGTGTCGACCGTCGTCGTGACCTGTCTGCTGATCGCCGTCATCGGCTTCGGCGCGGCGGCGATCGTCGGCCACCAGGGGATCGTCGCCGGCGACCCGCAGGGCAAGACAGCGTTCCTCATGGTCAGCCAGGCCGTCATGGGCACGGACCAGACGACCGTCGAGACACTGCTGTTCACAGCCGTGGCGACAGCCATCTTCCTCACCCTGCTGGCCTCGGTCGCCGGGATCACCCTCGCCTGCGCCAACACCCTGGCGCACGACCTCATCACGCACGGGCTGCGCCGCAAGGCACAACTGAAGGACTCCGCAGAGATGGCCATCGCCCGGACCGCCGCGGCGGGCGTCGGGCTCGCGGCGATCGCGATCGCCGCCGGGGCACGGCATCTGAACCTTCAGGCACTGCTCACCCTGTCGTTCTGCATCGGCGCGTCCGCGGTCGCACCGGCCCTCATCTACAGCCTCTTCTGGCGCCGCTACTCCCGTACGGGACTGCTCTGCACCCTCATCGTGGGCAGCGCCTCCGCGTTCATCCTCATGACCGGCAGCAACCTGGTGTCCGGATCGCCCCAGGCGATCTTCCCGGACCAGGACTTCAACTGGTTCCCGTTCACCACGTCGGGCATCCTCTCGGCCCCGCTGGGCTTCCTCGCGGGCTGGCTCGGCACGGTGCTCCATGAACGCGACCCGGCCGACCAGCGCATGCGGTACGAAGCGGTGGAGGAGACGATCCTGGCCGGCACACCCGCGGCGAACAGCGCCTCCGCGTCCTGACGCCCACGCCCCGACGAAGGGGCGCCCGGCCTGATGTTCCAGGCCGGGCGCCCTTTCGGCTGTCCCGAGGTGCCCAGCTAGTTCTAGGGCCTCTCGTTTGGATCTTGCCTAGCTGGCGGCGTCCCACTCTGAAATGGATGTCAAAGGCCCCCAGCCGAGATCGACTGGGGGCCTTTGTGCTGGTGGGCGCGGACGGTTTCGAACCGCCGACATCTGCTTTGTAAGTTCGATCCGGGGCCGCTCCGGCCGCTGCCGGTGACTGGTGCGACGGCCGGACAGGGATGCTGGTGTACGCCTCCGTCCGGCGTCGTTGATGTCAGTCGTGGATGTCAGAGACCTTCTGATCCGTAGCTCTACAGAGATCGGTCGCTGCCCCACAGCCCTCCGATGTCGCGGACCGTCAGCAGGGTCCCTTGTCCTGGCCGGTTCCGCAGATCGGTCCGGGGTCCTCGTAGATGTAGGCCAGGAAGAGTGCCCAGGCAATCAGGGCGACCACGGTGCCGATGCGCCACAGCCGTTCGTTACGTCGCTTGGTCTTCTCGTCGGGACCGTCAGGCTTGTCCCGTTCTTCACTGTTCACGTTCCCCCTAGTGTGTGCGATCGAGGCCTCGCGTTCGTGCACGCGGGACTGCCCGGCCCCGGTTCCGTCCTGTGCGTCGCCGTGTCGGGCGCGGGACGCGCGACCCTGGGCGTCACCCGGGCCTGCCCGAAATCCAACTACCCGTCGATGCAGGTCTGTCGGACACAGGGCGTCGCCGCTTGTCCGCGCCTGCATCGAGGGAGAGCGCACCCCCTACACCCCGCGGCCCCGGGCTGATCCGAAAGACACGGCCTAGCTCCGATGCGAACTACGGGCGGGGAGGTCGCTGAGGTCATCCGGCCTGATCCCTCGGCCGTCAACGGCTTGAGACGGCTCTCTGGGGTCGGCACGGTTGCTGTACTTCGCTGCGGTACCGCCCTCCCAGGTACAGAGGCTTTGAGACGTGGCCTCATCCTTATCAGGTCGATCATGGGGGCTCTGGGACCTCGCCCAACACGCTCCGCGCGTCGTCTGGCCTGCCGCTGACGTTCGGCGTCGATCGGCCAGATGCGCACTCGTTGGTGTCAGCCGCTGATGTCATCGCCGGACGGTGGCCTTGACAGGCTCTGGTCTGCCCCTTCGTCGCCACCCATGGCGTCGAGCAAACGTTGCCGTGCCTGGTCCAGGCGACCGGCGTAGTCCGGCATGAAGACTTCAGGCAGCGTCGTTTCCAGGGGCCTTGAGATCGCATAGATCGCAGACCAGACCGCGCGGTCGGGCACGATGGCATCGAGCTTGTCGGACTCCATCATGACCTCGTAGAGCCAGTCAGACAGGACGAACGCCTGGTCGCGTGTGAGCTGGATGAGCACCGGTTCTTCGTCCACGCGGTCACGGTACGCGATGTTGACGACGCGCTCCTCAACCACAGCGAGGCCGGCACCGACGCGGAGCGACCACACCGGCCCCCGCCACATCGCGGCAGCAGCTGCTCCCCGCCCGCCCATTCCCGGTGGTGCGGTCGCCTCACGCTCCCGTCATCCGTGACGGCGGGGGTACGGCGCCCCGCCCCACTCAGGCCCGGCAGTCGGCTAGCCGTGCGCCGACCTCCGCGTCGTACGCCTCCACGACGCCCTACACGGTACGGCGACCCTGCTCACCGCGGCCAGCGTCGCTCCCCGCGTCGTCATGGAGATCCTCGGACACAGGCAGATCGCCGACACCATGAACATCTACACCCACATCTCCCACGAGCACCGGCAGGAGGCGATGGGGCACGTGGACCGGCTGCTCCGCCGGCGCCGTCCCGAGTGAGACTGCCGTCAATCACTACCGTCAAAGGCCCCCGCAGCATGAGCTGCGGGGGCCTTTGCACTGGTGGGCGCGGACGGTTTCGAACCGCCGACATCTGCTTTGTAAGAGCAGCGCTCTACCCCTGAGCTACGCACCCGTGGAATGAGGCAACAGCGTACATGGCCCACCGGTGGGTCCCGCAAACCGGGCGGGTTCGGGGGGTAGCCCCACCATCGGACGGTGGGTCGCCGGATCGTGGGGCGGTGGGTGGGTCCGTACCTTGAGGGGACAGTCAGCGCGTTACCTGGGGGTTTGATCGTCATGGCCGCTCGTCGCCGCATCCGTCTGCTCCTCGCCTCCGGCGGGGCCCTCGTCGTCGCCCTCGGGGTTTCCGGTTGTGGGAGCGCCGACGTCGAAGGAGCGCCCGTCGAGCGGAGGAACTTCGCGTTCTCCGGGGACACGCTCACTGTGGACGCCGAAAACTCCGCGCTGGAGATCGTGCCCGCCGACATCGAGGACGTGCGGGTCAGCCGACAGGTCGACGGGTGGGTGTTCATGGGGAACGGGCCCGACGCCAGTTGGAAGCTCGAAGGCGGGCGGCTCACGCTGCGGGTGGACTGCGACGCCGTCGCCAGCAACTGCGACTCCGTCCACCGGATTCAGGTGCCCCGCGGCGTCGCCGTCACCGTCGAGGACGACAACGGGAAGGTGACCGCCGACGGGTTCAAGACCCCGTTGAAGGTACGGTCCGACAACGGCGCCGTCCTCGTCCGGGGGTCCTCCGGGGCGCTCGATCTGACCAGTGACAACGGTGAGGTCGTCGTCGAGGGCGGCACCACCTCCGAGCAGGTCGTCGCGCGGTCCGACAACGGGTCCGTACGGCTCTCCCTGAGCGCCGTACCGGGGCGCGTCGAGGCCGTCAGCAGCAACGGGGAGGTCGACATCGCCCTGCCCACCTCCTCCGTCCCCTACGACGTCGACGGGCGCAGTGACAACGGCAGCGTCCGGATCGACGTCCCGACCCGCAAGGGCAGCCCCCACGTCGTCACCGCCCACAGCGACAACGGGGAAGTCGTCGTCCGCAGCGCGAACTGACAGGCCCGTGTGTTCGTCCTTACCTGGTGGGAGAATGAACCAGACCGGGCAGGGCGGACACAGCACGGGAGAGGGACGTGGCGGCGACTCACGCGAGGGGCGGTTCGACGAGCGCCGTGACGACGGGGGCGGGATCGGAATCCGGGGCGGACGTACGAGGCAGGGGCGGAATCGGGCGGCTGGCGCTCGCACTGCCGCTGCTCGCCTTCGCCCTTCTTCCGGCCGCCTACGCCGGCGGCGGTACGCGGCGGTGGTTCGGTGGGCGTGGCGAGAGCCAGCGGGCCGAGGCACAGGCCGCCAAGGACGCCGCGGCCGCCGCGTTCTACGAGCTCGACACCGCCCAGCGTGATCTTCGGATCTCCATCGAGACGATCACCGCCGTCGACAGCTCGCCCGGCGCCCAGCGCGCCATCGACGGCTTCTCGGCCCTCGGGCAGCGGATCGACGAGGTCAGCCATGCCTACATCACCGCCGTCGACGCCCACGACCTCGACCGTGACGAGCTCGACGCCGCCACGGCCAACCGTGCCCGCACCGAGCTCACGCGCGCCAAGGACGAGCTCGTACGGGTCAAGGGGGAGCTGGACCGGTTCGAGCAGGGGCTCGGCCCCCTGCTCGACAAGGCGGAGACGCAGCTCGCCCGGCTCGCCCCCGCCGTCGAGCGGGCGCGACAGGCGCTCCGGAACGCGAGCACCGCTCTCGACACGGCGCGGCAGTCCGGTCTGCGAGCAGATGATCTCGCCGCGCGCCTCGCCGCCCTCGGCCCCGAACTGACCCGCCTCAACGAAGGCGCCGGCCGCCACGGCGTCCCCGAGACGCTCCAGCGAGCCGACCGCGTCCTGCGCGACGCCGAGGCCGTCCGCGCCGAGGCCGAGCGCCTGCCCGAGCGGGCCGCCGAGACCGGCAAGCGCCTGGTCTCCCTCCGTACCCGCGCCGAGGCGCTCACCACTCGGGCCGGTGCGGTCGAGCCGGTCCTGTCCGAGCTCCGCCGCCGCTTCTCCGCCGCCTGCTGGCAGGACCTCCAGCACGTCCCCGAGCAGGCCGGCGACAACGTCCGCAAGGCCGAGGAGAAGCTCAAGGAAGCGGCCAAGGCCCGCGACGAACAGCGCTGGCCGGACGCCACCAGCCTGCTCGCCACGGCCCGCGCCCTGCTCAACACCACCGACGAGGCCGTCTCCGCCGCCGGCGACCGGCTCCGTCGGCTCGAGGCCGTCGCCAAGGACCCGCAGCACGAGATCGAGCGCACGCGCTTCGCGATCCGCGACGCCCAGCGCCTCGCCATGGACGGGCGCAACACCCCCGACCCCCGGCACGCCCGCCCCCTCGACGACGCCGTCGGCCGGCTCGAACGCGCGATCGGCACGCTGGAGGGACGGCACCCCGACTACTGGCACTTCCTGATCGAACTCGAATCCGTCCGCACCGCTGCCGCCCGCGTCGTCGAGCAGATCCGCGAGGAGCGTGGCGCCGGGCACCAGTCCGGCTAGCCTGTCCCCATGCCTCGTTACGAATACCGCTGCCGGACCTGCGGCGACAGCTTCGAACTCAGCCGCCCCATGGCCGAGTCCTCCGCCCCCGCCGCTTGCCCCGCCGGGCACGACGACACCGTCAAGCTGCTCTCCGCCGTCGCCGTGGGTGGTACGGCGACGGGAGCGCCCGCCCCGAGCGGAGGCGGAGGCGGAGGCGGAGGCGGCGGTTGCTGCGGAGGAGGCTGCTGCGGCTGAGACCGCCACAGCAACAGCCACCACCGCCACCACCGCCACCACTGCCACCGCCGCTGCCGCTGCCAGGGCCTGCCGCCGTGCAGCGGAAGGTGCTGATCAGCGCTCCAGGCACCGTCAGCTGCCCCAGCAGCACATCAGCTCCCCAAGTACCGCAGGATCGCCAGCACCCGTCTGCTGTACCCCTCGCCCCGGCCCGTCAGCTCCAGCTTGTCGAAGATCGCGTTGATGTGTTTCTCCACCGCGCTCTGCGACACATGCAGCTGCCCGGCGATCGCCGCGTTCGTGTGCCCCTGCGCCATCGCCGCCAGGACGTCGCCCTCCCGCGGTGTCAGCCGGGACAGCGGGTCGGTGTGGGAGGTGCGGACCAGGAGCCGGCGGACGACCTCCGGGTCGAACGCCGTCCGTCCCTCCCCCACCCGCTCCAGCGCGTCCAGGAACTCGTCGACCTGCGCCACCCGGTCCTTGAGCAGGTATCCCACCGCCCCCGACTCTCCGGTCAGCAACTCGGTGGCGTACCGCCGCTCCACGTACTGCGAGAGCACGAGGACACCGACGTCCGGCCACTCCCGGCGGATCTCCAGGGCCGCCCGCAGCCCCTCGTCCGTGTGCGTCGGAGGCATCCGGACATCCGCGACGACCACCTCCGGCGGGTCCGCCGCCACCGCCGTCAGCAGTTCGACCGCGTTGCCGACGGCCGCCGTCACCTCATGGCCCTCCTCTGTCAGGAGCCGTACGAGCCCCTCCCGTAGCAGGGTCGAGTCCTCCGCCAGCATCACGCGCACGGGAGCACCGCCCGTACCACCGTCGGGCCGCCCACCGGGCTGTCCACGGCGAACCGCCCGTCCAGGGCCGCCGTCCGGCTCGCGAGCCCGCTCAGCCCGCTCCCCGACGCGTCCGCGCCACCCACTCCGTCATCCGTCACCCGCACGTTCAACTCCCCTTCCGTCACAGCCACATGTACGTCGATCCGGGTCGCACCCGCGTGCTTGACCACATTCGTCACCGCCTCCGAGACGACGAAGTAGGCCACCGTCTCCGCCGCCCTCGGCAGCGGCCCTTGCACCGTGTACGCCAGCGCCACGGGCAACGGGCTGCGCTCGGCGACGCTCTCGAGGGCGGCGCGCAGGCCGGCCTCGTCGAGGACGGTCGGGTACACCCGCCAGGCCACCTCGCGCAGTTCGGTCAGCGCACGCCGGCTCTCCTCGTGGGCCTGGAGCAGCAGTTCGTCGGCGCGCTCCGGGTCCCGGGCGCGCAGCCGACGGGCCCGGCCGAGCAACATGCCAAGGGCGACGAGCCGTTGCTGTACGCCGTCGTGGAGGTCGCGCTCGATACGGCGCCGCTCGTCGTGCACGACGTCCATGACCTCGGCACGGCTGGTGGCGAGTTGGGCGATCCGGGCCTCCAACGCATGGGCGTGGCTGGGCCCGAGGAGGTGGCGGGCCAGTCGGCTCTCGAGGGAGACGACACCGAGGGCCCCCTGGACGGAGAGGAAGAGCAGGAAGAACCCGGCGAGGCTGCTGAAGGTGACGAGCCAGGGGTGGTCGATCTCGGTGATCAACCAGCCGTAGAGACCGAAGGTGCCGAGCCCGAGGCCGTACGCGGCGCAGCCGAGGACGACACCGCCGAGGAGTCCGAGGGGCCAGCGGGCGGCGAGGTGGCGCAGGGCCGCGCCGTCTCCCTGGACGCCGGGGAGCTTCACGCCGAGGAAGTGATCGAGTCGGTACCGCTCCAGCCGGCCGAGGGCGTGGGCGGCGGCGGTGAGGGTCCGCAGGGCGGCGGCTCGGCCGCGTGGCCAGGCGAGTACGGGGAGCAGCGCAAGCCCGCCGGCGATCAGACACAGCAACTCGACGACGGCGGTCGCGGCCCCGAGGGCGAGACCGGCCGCCACACGGAGCCAGCGCATGACGTAGCCGGCGAGAGTCCTCATGATCGTCCACGCTAACGGCAGTCACCGCCGCCCGCACTGCGGAAAACCACAACCGGAAAACCACAACCGGGAATCCACAAGCGGGAATCCACAAGCGGGAATTGCCCACCCGAGGGATCCACAATCGGACGATCCACCGTCCACGAATCCGCAACCGGCGAATCCAACCCCCCAGACCGCAACCGCGGAATCCACTACTACGGAAACCCGCACCCGTACTGTGCGGCCGGCCCCAGTCCGCCGCCTGCCTCCGCTTCCTACCGTCGAAGCCATGGAAACCTGGATCAACGACCTCATGGATACGCTCGGTGCTCCCGGTGCGGGGATCGCCGTCGCCCTCGAGAACCTCTTTCCGCCGATCCCGAGCGAGGTGATCCTGCCGCTCGCGGGCTTCGCTTCCGCGAGCGGGCGGATGGATCTGCTCGCCGCGCTGCTGTGGACGACGGCCGGCTCGGTGATCGGCGCGCTCGCCCTGTACGGGGTGGGGGCGCTGCTCGGCAGGGAGCGGACCGTCGCGATCGCGGCGAAGCTGCCGCTGGTGAAGGTCGCGGACATCGAACGGACGGAGGCGTGGTTCGCCCGGCACGGCACCAAGGCCGTGTTCTTCGGGCGGATGGTGCCGAT
Source organism: Streptomyces sp. NPDC039609 (assembly GCF_055596705.1). NCBI lineage: Bacteria > Bacillati > Actinomycetota > Actinomycetes > Kitasatosporales > Streptomycetaceae > Streptomyces > Streptomyces sp. NPDC039609. The sequence continues at coordinate 747,911 of NZ_JBVIUJ010000002.1, read as the reverse complement.
CTTCCGCAGTCTGATCTCCGTGCCCGCCGGCATCGAGCGGATGCCGCTGCCCGTCTTCCTCGCCCTCACGACGCTGGGCAGCGCGATCTGGAACACCGCCTTCGTGCTGGCCGGTTACGCGCTCGGCGACAACTGGGAGCAGGTCACCGGCTATGTGTCGGTGTACTCGAAGGCGGTGCTCGTGGCGGCTGCGGGTGCGGTGGTGTGCTTCGTGGGGCTGCGGCTGCTCAGGCCGGGTCGGGGAGTTCGGCGGGGGACCCGTTGAGCTGCGCCGGCACCGACGCGTGGTGATCGGCCACGGCCGTCCGGAACCGGCGGATGATCTCCTCGCCCGCTGCCACGCCGCGCTCGGCGAGCACGTCGACGTGCGGGGCGGTCCAGGCCGTGTCGGCGAGCTCTCCGTGGCCGGGCCGCCAGGAGCGGTCGGCGGCGAGCAGCAGGTCGGCGTCGAGGAGGGAGTCCCCGGCGGCGAGGGTGAGCGTGGCGCCGCAGCGGCGCGCGACCTCGTGCATCGCCGCGCTCTTGGTGAGCGGCTTCGGTACGGCGTACACCTTGCGGCCCTGGAGGGAGACCGTCCAGCCGCGGTCCTCGGCCCAGTCGCCGAAGCGCTTCAGCCACTCCTCCGGCAGCCGCTCGCGCTCCACGACGAGGTACGCGAAGAGGTCCTCGGCGACCCGGTGCTTGCGGACCCAGGACAGGTCCGTGGTGGCGGTGAAGTACGCGCGGATCTCGGCGAGCGGCGCGCACTCCTCGGCCAGTCGGCGCACCACGGCCTCGTGCCAGTCGCGGTCGCTGACGCCGTCGACGAGGATGTGCCCGCCGTTGGCGCAGATCGCGTACTTCGGTGCGGGCCCGGGGAGTTGGATGCGCTGGTACTGCTTGCGGGTCCGGGTGGTGGTGGGTACGAAGACCGCTTCGGCGCCCAGGTGCTCCAGGAGCACGGCCGCGTCCTCGGTCATGTACGACAGCGGCTTGGACTCGTGCACCTCGATGCTGAGCAGTCGGGGTGCCTGCGCGTCGGGCATGCCGAGCGCGAGGGCGGCGGAGGAGTAGATCAGCGTACGGTCGAGGTCGCTCGCGACCATCACGGTGCTGGTCACTGGGAGACCACCGCCTTCCCGTCGGCGCCTGTGGCGCCTCTCGTGTACTGGGGGTGGATCAGTCCCACGCAGGTGTACGGGAGTCCGTCGACCTCCTCGACGGGCACCCCGCGCTGTTCGGCGAGCAGCCGTACGTGCGCGAGGTCGTCGCCCGCACCGCGCTGGGCGAGGATCTTCCAGGGGACGCGGCGCAGCAGGACCCGGGTGGTCTCGCCGACGCCGGGCTTGACCAGGTTGACGTCGTGGATGCCGTACTCCTCGCTGATCCGCTCGACGGCCGCCCAGCCCTCCCAGGTGGGGGTGCGGTCGGCGGCGAGCAGCTCCTTGACGTCGGTGTCGACGGCGTCGGCCACCTCGTCGAAGCGGGCGGAGACGGCGTCGAGGAAGTCGTTCGAGACGTCGGCGCCGGCCAGTTCGCGGTAGAACTTGCCGCCGTGGAAGTCGTCGGGCCCGACGAGGTCGGCGCGCAGGACCGTACGCGATATCAGGCCGGAGACGGTGGAGTTGAGGCAGGCGGAGGGGATGAGGAAGTCCTCGCGGGTGCCGTAGGTACGCACGCAGGAGCCGGGGTCGGCGAGGACGGCGATCTCCGGGTCGAAGCCGGTGATCCCCTCGACGCGTTCGAACTCCTCGATCGCGTCGGCGAGTTCGCGGGTGATGGCACCCTTGCCGGTCCAGCCGTCGACGAAGACGGCGTCGGCCGGGTCGTGATGGGCGGCGAGCCAGCGCAGCGCGTTGGCGTCGATGCCACGGCCGCGCACGATGGAGACGGCGTAGTGGGGCAGGTCGATGCCGTGGCGGGCCTGGGCCCAGCGGCGCATGAGCACGCCGACGGGGGTGCCGGCCCGGGCCAGGGAGACGAGGACGGGCGTTCCGGGCTTCTCGGCGAGCACGGTCTCGGTGACGCAGCCGACGGCGCGCGCGATGCGGGCGGCGGAGGTCTCCAGAGCGGCGCGGAAGAGCTCCTGGTACCGGTCGCTCGGCTGGTACTCGACAGGCAGCGACTCGGCGTAGTGGGCGCCTCCACTCTGGATCGCCTCCTCGCGCTCCTCGGTCGGGGCCTCCAACTCGACGTCCGAGAGGTCCTGGAGCAGCCAGCCGACCTCCTCGGGCGCGTACGAGGAGAAGGCTGGGCCGCGGAGGGGCTCGGGCAGCATGGAGCTCCTTTCGGGAGCTTCGGTGGCGGGAGCGGGGATCGAAGCGGAAGCGGGCATCGAAGCACGGGCGGGAACCGCGGCGGGGGCGGGTCCGTATGACGGGACGTACGAGGGGACGACGGCGAGGACCACGTGCGGTATGTGCTCCGCGAGCCGGGCCAGCAGACCGTCGGGGGCGTGCAGCTCGGGGGTGTCGGCGACGGAGTCGACGACGGCGACGACCGCGTCGAAACCTGCGCCGGCCACGTTGTAGGCGTACCGCTCGCCGGGCCCGTCGGCGGGCTCGTCGTGGGCGGGGAAGACCAGCCGGGTGCGTATGGCGTAGCCGGGGTCGTCGACGGCGAGGACGGGCGAGCGGGTGGTGGTGGAGTACGAGACGTCGAGGCCGCTCTCCTCGAGGGCGAGCCCGAGCGCGAGCGGTGCGTACATCAGCTCCTCGAAGCCGAGGACGAGGACGCGACCGGGCCCCGCGGGCGGGAGCGCCTCGGCGAGCCGCGCCGCCAGCACCGGGAGGGACGTCTCCAGGCGGGAGCGGTGCTCCGGGGTGAAGCCGTGGCGGCCGCCGTCCGGTACGCCCTGCGGCCAGTCCAGGTCGACGCGTACGGCCGCCGCGGTGGCGCGCGGCACAGGAACGGCGGAAGCGGCCGACGCCGCGGGCTCCCCCGCCACGGCGGGATCCGGGCCCACGGCGGGAGTCACGCTCACGCCCGGCGCGCCGGACCCGGCCGCCTCGTACCGCGCCACCAGTTCCTGGCCTCTCTCCAGGACGCCCTCCGGCAGGCCCACCGTGCCCGCCGCGAGGGTCAGCAGGTCCACGCGGGCGCCGATCTCGGCCGCGAAGGCCGTGAGACGGTCCCGGTCGGCGGGGGTGCGCATGTCGACCAGGGCGACGATCACGTACCGGTCGCGCGGGTAGCGTTCGTGCAGGTCCCGGATGGTGTTGAGGACCGTGTTGCCGGTGGAGAACTCGTCGTCGACGAGGACCAGCGGGCCGTCACCGGCCAGCAGCTTCGGGTCCTCCGGGAGCAGCAGGTGCGAGGTGGCGTGCGAGTGGGACTCCTCGAAGCCACCGGCCGGGGCGACGCCCGCCACGGGCCGCCGGGTGGAGTGCAGGTAGGGGGCGAGGCCGACGCCGTCGGCGACGCTGTGGCCGAGACCGGTCGCCGTCTCCGCGTACCCGAGGACGACGGCCCGTGCCGCCTCCTCCTCGCCGAGCAGCTCACGTACGCGTAGGCCCAGGTCGTACCCGGCGCCGTGGACCACCGAGGGGCGCTGCGGCACGTGCTTGCCGAGCACGTTGGAGACCAGCAGGTGCGCGCGCTTCGGGTTGCGGCGCAGTGCGAGGCCCAACAGGCCCGGGAGCTCCTCGCCGCCGATCAGTTCGACGCCCAGTCGCTCCGCGACCCACGTTCCCGACCACACCACGTCGTCCTTCACCTTCCGTCAGCCGGCCAGTCCGGCGGTGAGCAGATCGACGAAGCCGACGTCCTCCTTGGCGACGCCGAAGACCTCGGCGCGCAGGAGGGTCCGCTCGGCCCACGCGCGATGCGGCTTCACCTCGTTCATCTTGTTCGTGTACGCGGAACGCATCACGCCGCCCCCGCCGCGTTCGGGCCGCAGGATGTCCTGGGCGTCGCTGTACTCCTCGTGGCTGACCACGGAGAGTGCGTGCACCGGCACCACATGGGTGGGGTGGATACAGGTCTTGCCGAGCAGACCGTTGGCCCGGTCGAGTTCGATCTCGCGCAGCAGCCCGTCGAGGTCGTGCTCGATGAGCGCGGTGCGCAGGTCCTCCGCGCTGCCCTCCAGGAAGGGGCTGCGGCGCAGCTGGGGCTTGAACATGCGCTCGCCGAGCCGGAAGTACTCCCAGACGGGCCCGGTGATGGTGAAGCCGGTGCCGTCGGAGCGGCCGAGGACGTTGACGACGTCGGCGATGACATGGGCGACGAGCTGGACGTCGTAGGCCGTCATGTCGGGCGGGCGGCGCAGTCCGTACGCGGAGCAGAAGTCGGTGACGCCGAGCCGCAGGGCGAGGACCCGCTCGCGGTACTTGTCTACGGTCGCGGCGATGCCGGCGAGGGTCTCGGCGCGGGTCTCCAGGTGCAGAAGCTCGGGCGATTCGAGGACGGGCATGGCGAAAAGCCGCCGTCCGCTCGCCCTCTCGGCGACGGTGAGGGCTTCGAGGAAGGCCCGTCCGCGTGTCTCGGTGAACTTCGGCAGCACGAAGCCGGACAGCAGGTGGACACTGTCGCCGAGCCGTGCGACCAGATCGGTGATCTGGCGGGGCTCGCGGACCCGGATGAAGAGCAGGGGCACATCCTGGGGGGCGTCCGCAGCCGCGAGGTCGGCGAACTGGCGGACGAGGTTGGCCTCGGCCGCCTCCACCTCGGCGTCGTCGATGGAGTCCTCGAGGCACAGCACCATGGAGACGACCCCGCGTGCGGCCTGTTTGCGCACGTCGTCGGCGAGCCGCGGCCGGGTGGCCGGGCTGTAGAGGGTGGCCCCCAGGGCCACGGCGAGCGTGCTCGCGGGCGAGTCGGCGGTGAACTCGGCCGGCTCCCTATGGAACAGCCCGGCCCGCGAAGCGGACGGGATGTGCCCGAAATGACGCATGTAACTCCCCCGACTGCCTCTCTGGGCCCTGACGACATGTGGCCGGTAATAGTACGTAGGTGCGGGTGTCCTTAGTTCCCTTCCATCATGAAATCCAGGTAACTCATCCGCATCCGGCGCATCTCTCCCCGTTCGCCATGGCCCCCGCGTTGTCCACGGGCGGACCGGGAAGGCAGGATGACGGTCATGACGCACGCGATGCTGAAGGGCTCCAACGTCCCTCTCGACACCGCGGCCGTACGGGCCGTGCTCCGCTGGACCCCGGGACCCGGGGTCCCCGACGTGGATGCCTCGGCGCTGCTCCTCGGCGCCGACGGTCGTGTGCGTTCCGACGAGGACTTCGTCTTCTACAACCAGCCACGCCATCCCTCGGGGCTGGTGCGACGGCTGCCGAAGAAGCGGGTGGCGGAGGGGCTGACCGACACGGTCGAGGCCGATCTCGGCGGGCTGGACCCGTCGGTCGACCAGGTGGTGATCGCGGCCTCCTCGGACGGCGACACCTTCCGTTCCGTCTCCGACCTGCGGATTCTGCTGTACGACGCGGGTGCGGCGGACGGGGAGCCGCTGGCCCTGTTCGATGTGAAGGCGGAGACGGGCGAGGAGACGGCGATCATCTGCGGCGAGCTGTACCGCCGCGGGGACGGCTGGAAGTTCCGTGCGGTGGGGCAGGGCTATCCGACCGGGCTCGTCGGGCTCGCCACCGACTTCGGGATCTCGGTGGACGAGGGCACGGACGAGGGGACCTCCGACGCGGGAGCGGGCGAGGCTCCGGCCGCCGCGGAGCCGGGGCTCGACGCGACGGTCGTCCAGCCTCCCGTGTCCGTACCGCCGCAGCCGACCACTCCCCCGGCGCCCGTACCGGGCTACGGCTACCCGCAGCCTGCCACGCCCGCGCAGCCCGCCTACGGCTACCCACAGCCCGCCTCCCCGGCGCAGCCCGCCTACGGCTATCCGCAGCCCGCCACGCCCGCACAGCCCGCGTACGGCTATCCGCAGCCCGCGGCGGCCGCCGCGCCCGCTCCGGACCCGAACTTCCGGCTGCCTCCGATGGGCCCGCAGTTCGTCCGCCCGTAAGGCCGGCCTCGGCTCTGCCCGTGAGGCCACGGGTCAGGCCTTGGTCTTGTAGCCGCGCCCCCACTGCAGGCCCCACCCGTACAGCCGGTCCAGTTCCGCCTGGAAGCCGTACACGAACTTCACCTCACGGCGGACGATCAGCTCGTCCTTGACCTTCTCGACGGTGAACACCGCGCAGGAGCGGGCCTGCGGGGCGCGCTCGTCCAGTTCGATCTCGATCCGCGGCCCGTTGCTGGGGTAGAGCGTGACCTTGGCGTGGGTGCGGTCGAAGGCCGGGGTCTGGTCGTAGATGTAGACGAAGAACAGCAGCCGCTTGATCTCGTCCCGGTGGTCGAGATTGACGAAGATCGTCTCGCCGGACGAGCCGCCGAACCGGTCGTCGCCGCTCAGGTTCACGTACGGCGGCGCGTTCAGGGACCCGAAGAAGTTGCCCAGCGGCTGCACGACGCCCTTGCTGCCGTCCGCCAGCTCGTACATGCAGCCGAGGTCCAGGTCGACGTTGACCATGCTCTGGGTGTGCGCCTGGACGACCTCGGGCTTGAAGAGCTTCGAGGGGTGGCGGAGCAGCTGGCCGCTCTGGCGTGAGCGGCCCTCGATGTCGGAGGTGCGCATCCGCCAGGAGAGGTTGACCCGGAGATTGCCGGTGGCGGCGCCCTGCTTGGTCAGGGAGACCGACGGGCGCCGTTTCGTGAGGTCGATGGAGTTGCTGGACGCGCTGCCCGAGTCGAACTGCGCGGCCCTGCCCGGAAAGAGGCCGTCCCAGAAGGCCATGTGCCCCCACCCCCCATTTGATGCCATGGCATACGCGGCGGGGCGGCCGGGTGCACCGGCCGCCCCGCTGTGAAGCGTTCCTCGTTGCCGGGGGTGTCACACCCCGGAAGACACCTCGGTCTTGCCCGAGGAGTCAGCTTTTCCCTCGGCCGCCGCCAATGCCCTGTTACGGCGGACGGAGGACCAGAAGGACCAGCCGATGAAGGCGACACCGATGAGGCCGGTGACGACCTCGGGAATCTGGTAGCGGATGCTGATCATGAGGATCACCGCGAGCGCGCCGATGGCGTAGTGGGCGCCGTGCTCCAGGTAGACGTAGTCGTCGAGGGTGCCCTGGCGGACCAGGTAGACCGTCAGCGAACGGACGTACATCGCGCCGACGCCGAGGCCGAGCGCCATCAGGACGATGTCGTTGGTGACGGCGAAGGCGCCGATGACACCGTCGAAGGAGAACGACGCGTCGAGGACCTCGAGGTAGAGGAACATGAAGAAGGCGGCCTTGCCGGCCAGCTGCACGGCGGAGACGGGCTTGCCGCTGCGCTTGGCCTCCTCCTCGGCCTCGTGCTCGCGCTCCTCTTCCTCCTCCAGCTTGTTCTCGAAGTAGCCGGAGAGACCGCCGACGACGAGGTACGTGATGAGGCCGAAGACGCCCGAGAGCAGGACGGTCGCCGCCTTGTCGACGTGCGTACCGCCGTGCTGGTGAGCCTGGGTCGCGAAGGTCATGGCGCTGATCGCCAGGACGATCAGGGCGATGCAGACCGACAGCATGTCGATCTTGCCGAGCTTGGCCAGCGGGCGCTCCAGCCAGCCGAGCCACCTGATGTCACGGTCCTCGAAGATGAAGTCGAGGAAGATCATCAGCAGGAACATGCCGCCGAAGGCCGCGATCGACGGGTGTGCGTCGGTCACGAGCTGCTCGTAGCGCTCGGCATCGTTGAGGGCGAGATCGACGGCCTCGATGGGGCCGATCTTGGCGCTGATCGCGACGATCACGACGGGGAAGACCAGGCGCATGCCGAAGACGGCGATCAGGATGCCGATCGTGAGGAAGATCTTCTGCCAGAAGGCATTCATCTTCTTCAGAATTCCGGCGTTGACCACCGCATTGTCGAAGGACAGCGAGATCTCGAGGATGCACAGGATCGCGACGATCCCGAACGCTTCCCACCCCCCGTAGAGCACCGCTGCGACCAGCCCGAGCGCCGTGATGGCGAACGACCAGCCGAAGGTTTTCAGAACCACTGTCTACCCCATCGTTAAAAGTACGCGGCTTTACGAAACGTTGACCCCGAAGTCTAGAGCGATGCCCCGGAGGCCGGACGCGTACCCCTGCCCCACCGCCCGGAACTTCCATTCGCCCCCGTACCGGTACAGCTCGCCGAAGATCATCGCGGTCTCGGTGGAGGCGTCCTCGGAGAGGTCGTAGCGGGCGAGCTCCTGGCCGTCCGCCTGGTTCACCACGCGGATGAAGGCGTTGCTGACCTGGCCGAAGGTCTGACCCCGGTTGTCGGCCTCATGGATCGAGACCGGGAAGATGATCTTGTCGCAGTGTGCCGGGACCCTGATCAGGTCCACGATGAGCGACTCGTCGTCGCCGTCACCCTCGCCGGTGAGGTTGTCGCCGGTGTGTTCGACGGAGCCCTCGGGGCTCTTCAGGTTGTTGTAGAAGATGAAGTACTCGTCGCCGAGCACCCGTCCCGACTCGCACAGCAGGGCGCTGGCGTCGAGGTCGAAGGGCGCTCCGGTGGTGGAGCGCGCGTCCCAGCCGAGGCCGACCAGCACCTGGGTGAGGTTGGGTGCGGCCTTGGAGAGGGAGACATTGCCTCCCTTGGCGAGCGTGACGCCCATGTGTGGTTCCTCCCCGGTGAGTGCTGCTCGGTCCTGCTGATGAGGCGCTGGTGGTGCGGCGCTGTCTGCGGTGCGCGCGACGGGCGGGCGCACCTGTCGGTGGTGCGGTGCCCGTGAGGTGGTGTCGGTGCGGCGCTGTGGGCGGCGCAGCTGTCGGTGGTGCGGTGCCCGTGAGGTGGTGCCTGCGAGGCCGTGCCTGCGAGGCGGTGCGGATGGCGCCGCTGACGGGCACTGCCGATGAGGCACGTCCGGCGCCGCACGGAGAGTGCGGCGCCGGACGGATCAGTCGTGCGTGACTCAGACGTTGACGCCGAAGTCCGCCGCGATACCCCGCAGGCCGGAGGCATAGCCCTGGCCCACGGCGCGGAACTTCCACTCCGCGCCGTTGCGGTACAGCTCGCCGAAGACCATGGCGGTCTCGGTCGAGGCGTCCTCGGAGAGGTCGTACCGGGCGATCTCGGCGCCGCCGGCCTGGTTCACGACGCGGATGAACGCGTTGCGGACCTGACCGAAGGACTGCTGGCGGTTCTCGGCGTCGTAGATCGACACCGGGAAGACGATCTTGGCTACATCGGCGGGCACCGTGGCCAGGCTGACCTTGACCTGCTCGTCGTCGCCCTCGCCCTCGCCGGTGAGGTTGTCACCGGTGTGCTCGACCGAGCCGTCGGCGCTCTTCAGGTTGTTGAAGAACACGAAGTCCTGGTCGTTGCGGACCTTGCCCTCCGCGCTGACCAGAATGGCGCTGGCGTCGAGGTCGAAGTCCGTCCCGGTGGTGGTGCGGACGTCCCAGCCGAGACCGACGGTGACGTCGGTCAGGCCAGGGGCCTCCTTGGTCAGCGAGACGTTGCCGCCCTTGCTGAGGCTGACTCCCACGAGTCCCTCCATGTGGTTACCAGGGGCAGCGCCCCCGTCGTGCGTTGGCATCGGATCAACGAGTGGATCCTAGTGACGGGTTCCCGGCCTGGACAGACGATTCGCCCCGATGGTCAGAGAGTGTCGAGGGCCTTCACGTACTCGCCGAGGTCCCGGGCGTCCGGAAGGGCGTTCACGACGGTCCAGCGGATCACGCCCTCCTTGTCGATGATGAAGGTGCCGCGCACTGCGCAGCCCTTCTCCTCGTCGAAGACGCCGTAGGCGCGCGAGGCGTCGCCGTGCTTCCAGAAGTCGGAGAGCAGCGGGTACTCCAGGCCCTCCTGCTCGGCGAAGACGCGCAGGGTGTGGATGGAGTCGTTGGAGACCGCGAGGAGCTGGGTGTCGTCGTTGACGAACTTCGGCAGGTTGTCGCGCAGCTCGCACAGCTCGCCGGTGCAGACGCCGGTGAAGGCGAAGGGGTAGAAGAGCAGCACCACGTTCTTCTCGCCCTTGAAGTCGGAGAGCTTCACGGTGCGGCCGTGGTTGTCCTTGAGCTCGAACTCCGGGGCCTTGGTGCCGACCTCGATCGCCATGGCGTGCGCATCCCTTCACTGGACCGGACAGGTGAAAGGCCCAGCCTACGCACAGAGCCCCCGCCGGCTGTGCCGGCGGGGGCTCCTGCTGCTTGGGAATCAGCGCTTGGGGGCGACCAGTCGGCTGCCCGACCAGTCCTTGGCCACGCTGATGCTCTTGGTCTGGGAGAAGCCGGCGGTCTGCGCGGCGTCACTGATGTCGCTGGGCTCGACGTAGCCGTCTCGGCCCGTCTTCGGCGTCAGCAGCCAAACGACCCCGCCGTCCTCCAGCAGGCCAATGGCATCGACCAGGGAGTCCGTCAGATCTCCGTCCTCGTCGCGGAACCAGAGCACGACGGCGTCAGCGACGTCGTCGTAGTCCTCGTCAGCGAGGTCCGACCCGATGATGGACTCGATGCCTTCGCGGAGATCGAAATCGACGTCGTCGTCGTAACCGATCTCCTGGACCACCTGTCCGGGCTCGAACCCCAGCCTCGCTGCCGGGTTGGTCCGCTCCTCCGCGTGGTCCGCGGTCGCGCTCACGGCTTGCCTCCTGATCATGTATCGGAAAATGCTTCGGCCACGTGCGTACGCGCGGCGCTGGCCGTAGTCCACACGGGCTGGGCGGATCGCGCAAGTACCCGGCCCCCGAGACCGCCGAAACGGTGACGTTTGGGGCCGTCTCGCCGCATCTTCCGGTCCGGTTCCACTTCGCTCCGTGACAAATGGCACACGCTTCGTCCCGCTTTGCGTTCTTCCGCGGCTTCAGTCTGCCGAACATGGTGACGAAACGCATGCGCGGGTTGGGCGTAAGGTTGCGATTTGACCCAACCAGGCGCCCAGCGGGGGTTACCCCTCGGTAGAGATGACGTTTGACACCGACGGGGTACACGATGGACATCCCGGCCTTCCCGTGGGCTCCACCGAACAGCGAAGGAACAGCGTGGCTTCCGGATCCGATCGCAACCCGATCATCATTGGCGGCCTTCCCAGCCAGGTCCCGGACTTCGATCCCGAAGAGACTCAGGAATGGCTCGACTCCCTCGACGCCGCCGTCGACGAGCGGGGCCGTGAGCGAGCCCGCTACCTGATGCTCCGCCTGATCGAGCGGGCCCGCGAGAAGCGCGTGGCCGTGCCCGAGATGCGCAGCACGGACTACGTCAACACGATCGCGACCCGGGACGAGCCCTTCTTCCCGGGCAACGAGGAGATCGAGCGCAAGGTCCTCAACGCGACGCGCTGGAACGCGGCCGTCATGGTCTCGCGCGCGCAGCGCCCGGGCATCGGGGTCGGCGGCCACATCGCCACCTTCGCCTCCTCCGCCTCGCTGTACGACGTCGGCTTCAACCACTTCTTCCGCGGCAAGGACGAGGGCGACGGCGGCGACCAGATCTTCTTCCAGGGCCACGCCTCCCCCGGCATCTACGCCCGCGCCTACCTCCTCGACCGGCTGAACGAGACGCAGCTCGACGCCTTCCGCCAGGAGAAGTCGAAGTACCCGAACGGGCTCTCCTCGTACCCGCACCCGCGGCTGATGCCGGACTTCTGGGAGTTCCCGACCGTCTCGATGGGTCTCGGCCCGCTCGGCGCGATCTACCAGGCCCGGATGAACCGCTACATGGAGGCGCGCGGCATCGCCGACACCTCCAAGTCGCACGTCTGGGCGTTCCTGGGCGACGGCGAGATGGACGAGCCGGAGTCGCTCGGCCAGCTGTCCATCGCCGCCCGCGAGGGCCTGGACAACCTGACCTTCGTCGTCAACTGCAACCTGCAGCGCCTCGACGGCCCGGTGCGCGGCAACGGCAAGATCATCCAGGAGCTGGAGTCGCAGTTCCGCGGTGCCGGCTGGAACGTCATCAAGCTGATCTGGGACCGCTCCTGGGACCCGCTGCTCGCCCAGGACCGCGACGGCATCCTGGTCAACAAGCTGAACACCACGCCCGACGGCCAGTTCCAGACGTATGCGACGGAGACCGGCGCGTACATCCGCGACCACTTCTTCGGCGACGACCAGCGGCTGCGCTCGATGGTCGAGGGCATGTCGGACCACCAGATCCTTCACCTCGGCCGTGGCGGCCACGACCACAAGAAGATCTTCGCGGCCTTCGCGGCGGCCAAGGCCCACAAGGGCCAGCCGACCGTGGTGCTCGCGCAGACCGTCAAGGGCTGGACGCTGGGCCCGAACTTCGAGGGCCGCAACGCGACCCACCAGATGAAGAAGCTGACGGTCGACGACCTCAAGCGCTTCCGCGACCGGCTGCACATCCCGATCACGGACGCTCAGCTGGAGGGCGGCCTGCCGCCGTACTACCACCCGGGCCGGAACTCCGAGGAGATCCAGTACATGCACGACCGCCGCAAGGCGCTCGGCGGGTACGTCCCGACGCGTGTCGTGCGTGCGAAGCCGCTGGTCCTGCCCGAGGAGAAGACCTACGCCCCGGTGAAGAAGGGCTCCGGCCAGCAGTCGATCGCCACCACGATGGCGTTCGTCCGGCTGCTCAAGGACCTGATGCGGGACAAGGAGATCGGCAAGCGGTTCGTGCTGATCGCGCCGGACGAGTACCGCACGTTCGGCATGGACTCGTTCTTCCCGAGCGCCAAGATCTACAACCCGCTGGGCCAGCAGTACGAGGCCGTGGACCGCGAGCTGCTGCTCGCGTACAAGGAGTCCCCGACCGGGCAGATGCTGCACGACGGCATTTCCGAGGCCGGCTGCACGGCCTCGCTGATCGCGGCGGGTTCCGCCTACGCCACGCACGGCGAGCCGCTGATCCCGGTCTATGTCTTCTACTCGATGTTCGGTTTCCAGCGGACCGGCGACCAGTTCTGGCAGATGTCCGACCAGCTCGCGCGCGGCTTCGTGCTCGGTGCCACCGCCGGCCGTACGACGCTGACCGGTGAGGGCCTCCAGCACGCGGACGGCCACTCGCACCTGCTCGCCTCGACGAACCCGGGCTGTGTCGCCTACGACCCGGCCTTCGGCTTCGAGATCGCGCACATCGTCCAGGACGGCCTGAAGCGGATGTACGGCCCGGACGCCGAGGACATCTTCTACTACCTGACCGTCTACAACGAGCCGATCCAGCACCCGGCCGAGCCCGAGAACGTGGACGCCGAGGGCATCCTCAAGGGCATCCACCGCTACAAGGCGGGCGAGGCCGGCGCGATCCCCGCGCAGATCATGGCCTCCGGTGTCGCCGTGCCGTGGGCGGTCGAGGCACAGCGGATCCTCGCCGAGGAGTGGAACGTACGGGCCGACGTCTGGTCCGCCACGTCCTGGAACGAGCTGCGCCGCGAGGCCGTCGAGGTCGACCGGCACAACCTGCTCCACCCGGACGAGGAGCAGCGCGTCCCGTACGTGACTCGGAAGCTGTCCTCGGCCCAGGGCCCGTTCGTCGCCGTCTCCGACTGGATGCGCTCGGTTCCGGACCAGATCTCCCGCTGGGTGCCGGGGACCTACACCTCGCTGGGCGCGGACGGCTTCGGCTTCGCGGACACGCGGGGTGCGGCCCGTCGGTTCTTCCACATCGACGCCCCGTCGATCGTCCTCGCCGTCCTCACCGAACTCGCCCGCGAGGGCAAGGTCGACCGGTCGGTGCTGAAGCAGGCCGTGGACCGCTACCAGCTGCTCGACGTGGCGGCCGCGGACCCGGGTCCCGCCGGCGGCGACGCGTAACGGCATCACCGTGTGGTGCGGGTGCGGGGGCGAATGCGCCCCCGCACCCCCCATACGATTCCCGGCATGAAGGAACGCTGGGAGAAGCGCACCCAGACGCCACTGCTGATCCTGGCAGTGGCGTTCGGCATTGCGTACGCCATTCCGATCGTGGCGCCTGATGCCGATCGCCGGGTCCATGAGCTGTGTCTGGCAATGGAGTGGGTGGTGTGGGGCGCGTTCGCCGTCGACTACGCCGTGCGGCTGACGCTGGCTCCGGCAAAGTGGCGGTTCGTATGCGGACATCCGCTCGACCTCCTCGCTGTCCTGCTTCCGCTGGTGCAGCCGCTGCGGCTGCTGCGGCTGGTCTCCACGCTGCTCCTGGTGGGCCGGCGGGCCCGGATGGCCCCGCAGATCACGCTCACCACCTATGTGGCGGGCGCGGTGGTCGGGCTGCTGATGTTCGGCTCACTGGCCGTGCTGCACGTGGAGCGCACAGCCCCGAACGGGAACATCAAGACGCTGGGCGACGCGGTGTGGTGGTCGTTCACGACGATGACGACCGTCGGCTACGGCGACCACGCCCCGACCACGGGTCTCGGCCGCGTCCTCGCCGTGGGCCTGATGCTCTCGGGGATCGCCCTGCTCGGTGTGGTGACCGCCAACATCGCGGCCTGGTTCATCTCCCGCTTCGAGCGGGACGACGCCCAGGACCGCCGGCAGACCGAGCTCCTGGAGGCCCTGACCCGGGAGGTCCAGGAGCTGCGCGGCGAGGTGGCGCGGCTCTCCGCACCGGCCTCCGCGCCCACCTCCACGCCGGCCTCCGCGCAGACGTCCGCGCTGGCCTCCGTGCAGACGTCCGCGCCCACCTCCGCGCCCACCTCCGCGCCGGCCTCCGCGCCGGCCTCCGCGCCCGCCTCCGTGCCGCCGCAGGGCGAGATCCCTACCGCTCCCAGATCTTGAAGGCTCTGACCTGATACGGACTCTGGGGCACCCAGATCCCGCGCCCCGGATAGGTCTCGAACTCCCCCGTCTCGGCGCACTCCGCGGACTGGTACGTCGTGACCGGCCGCCCGGTGCGGTTGGCCAGTGCCTGGGCGCTCGTGCCCGGCGGCAGGGCGACGCAGCTCTCGACGTCGGTGTCGGCCAGCTCGTGCGTCCACGCCGTACCCCGGAAGTCCGCCTTGGACCACAGGCACAACTGGCCGGGCGCACAGGCCCCGAGCCTGGGTGCCGGAGCGGCCTGAGCCGCCGCCCGAGCGGCCTGGGCGGCCGGAGCGGCTGCCACGGGCAGGGCGGGCAAGGCGGTGAGCAAGGTGGCCGCCAGTGCCGCCAGAAGGACGCGCCGGAGTGCGTGGCGGCCCACGTCGTGGTGGGCCGGATGGGTTGCGTGATGGGTTGCGCGATGGTTTGCGTGCTGGCGTGCCTGGCGCCTGACGAGCTTCGTGTACATGGTGACCAACCCCCCGATTTCGTAACTCTCTGTAATCAGAACTCTGACGGAGGTCACAGCCAGTTGGGAAGAGGCCAAGGGTCGGTTCACTCGAAGAGGTGACGGCCCCGCCGGACCGGGTCCGGCGGGGCCGTCATTTCACCAGGCAGACGTCAGATGTGGGCGCCGCCCGCACCCGCCTCCGCGTTCGCACCGCGCTTGGTGAGCGTGGCGACGCCGGCCGCGACGACGGCGACGACACCGGCGACGGTGAAGGCCAGGCCCATGCCGTCCATGAAGGTGTCGTGGATGACGCCGCCGATCCGGTCGATCAGGTCCGGGGTCATGCCGGGCGCCTGCGCCAGCCCCGACGGGACCATGCCGAACTCCGCGGCCTGCTCCAGACGGGAGTCGGGCGCGCCCGGGATTCCGGCGGCCGTCCAGTTCACCGCGAAGTCGCCGGAGACCTTGGAGGACATGACCGCGCCGAGCACGGCCGTACCGAGCGCACCGCCCACCTGCATCGCGGCCTGCTGCAGTCCGCCCGCGACACCGGAGAGCTCCAGCGGGGCGTTGCCGACGATGACCTCGGTGGCGCCGACCATCACCGGGGCCAGACCCAGCCCGAGCAGGGCGAACCAGAGGGACATCGCGAGCGTCCCGGTGCCCTCGGTGAGCGTGATCATGCCGAACATCGCGGCCGCGGTGCACACCATGCCGCCGACGAGCGGGATGCGCGGGCCGAACTTGGTGATGAGCGCACCCGCCAGCGGCGAGGAGACGATCATCATCGCGGTCAGCGGCAGCAGGTGAAGTCCGGCGTCGATCGGGCCGAGCCCCTTCACGCCCTGGAGGTAGAAGGTCACGAAGAACAGGCCGCCCATGAACGCGAAGGCCATCAGGACCATCAGGACCACACCGGCCGAGAGCGGCACGGAGCGGAACATCCCCAGCGGGATGAGCGGCTCCTTGACCTTGGTCTCCCAGAGGGCGAAGAGCACGAACAGCAGGATGGCGCCGCCGATGCAGCCCCACGTGTTGCCGCTCGCCCAGCCCCAGTCCGCGCCCGCCTGGATGATGCCCCAGATGAGCGCTCCCATCGCCCCGGAGAGCAGCACGATGCCGAGGATGTCGAAGGAGCGCGGGGCGTTCTCGGCGCGGTGGTCCTTGAGGATCACCAGGCCGAGCACCAGCGCGAGGACACCGACCGGCACGTTGATGAAGAAGACGGACTGCCAGCTGACGTGCTCGACGAGGAAGCCGCCGAGGATCGGTCCGCCCGCCGTGGAGGCGCCGATGACCATGCCCCAGATGCCGATGGCCATGTTGAGCTTCTCGGCGGGGAAGGTGGCTCGCAGCAGGCCGAGCGCGGCCGGCATCAACAGGGCGCCGAAGAGGCCCTGGAGGACGCGGAAGGCGATCACGAAGGCGATCGAGTCGGACAGGCCGATCGCACCGGAGGCGGCGGCGAAGCCGGCGATGCCTATCAGGAAGGTCTGGCGGTGACCGAAGCGGTCACCGAGCTTGCCGGCGGTGATCAGGGCGACGGCGAGCGCCAGAAGATACCCGTTGGTGATCCACTGGAGCTGGTCCAGGGTGGCGCCGAGGTCGGCCTGGATGGCGGGGTTGGCGATGGCGACGATCGTGCCGTCGAGCGCGACCATCATCACGCCGACCGCCACGGCGAACAGCGTCAGCCAGGGGTGGCCTCGCAGGCCCTTCGCCGGAGCCGGGGCGGGGCTCCGGTCACCCCCCTGACCCTGCGGGGCCTTTTCCACGGTGGTCTGACTAGTCATGCGGGTGAGGCTAATGTCAGTCACTGACAATTGACAAAGCAATTCACACGACGGTAACTGTCACGTAGCTCACAGGTACCCTGAGCTGCACGAAGCCTTGAAAAGTGGCGAAAAGAGGGCCATCCGGTGACGGTTTCCGGTCTGCGGGAACGAAAGAAGCAGCGCACACGGGACGCGCTGCTGCGCGTCGCCCTCGAGCTGTTCACGACCCAGGGATACGAGCAGACCACCGTCGACGAGATCGCCGACGCGGTCGAGGTCTCCCAGCGCACCTTCTTCCGCTACTTCTCCTCCAAGGAGGAGGCCGCCTTCGCCGTCCAGCAGATGGTGGAGGAACGCTTCGTCCAGGCGCTGGCCGAACGACCCGCCGAGGAGGGCCCGCTCGACGCGCTGCGCAACGCCGTACTCGCCGCCTGGGACACCATCGGCGAGGCGATCATGGAGGTCGTCCCCCTCGAACTGCATCTGCGCACCTTCCAGATGATCGAGTCGACCCCCGCGCTGCTCGCCGTCCATCTGCGCCGCTCCAGCGAGATGGAGGAGGCCATCGCCCGGCTGATCGCCGAGCGCGAGGGCCTGGACGTGGACGAGGACCCGCGCCCACGGATCGCGGTGGCGGCGTTCAGCGGCGTCATGAGGGTGACGGGTCAACTCTGGGGCAGGAGCGCGGACCCGACGCTGCAGGGGATGCGTGAAATGACCGAGTACTACCTGGACAACCTCGGCCCTGCCCTCGAACCGGAGTGGCGGAGCCGATGACTCCGGACGAGTCGCCGGGCCGATGAATCCGTACGCGCCGTGGAGCGCGCCGACCGCATACGCGTAACCGAGCCGATCAATCCGGACGCGTCGCGGAGCCGCCGACCGCTTACGCCTCGCCGAGCCGATGACTCCGTACATGTGACCGAGGCGATGAATCCGTACGCGCTCCGGAGCCGATGAATCCGGACGTGCGAGGCGTGCGCCCCCGCGTACGGAACGTCACCACGCCTCACCTCACAGGTGATCCACGTCACTCGCCCACCCGACGCCCCGCACCCGTCTCCTAGGGTGTGACGCAGTGACTTCCTTCGACTCCTCCCCCACCCTCACCGTCTGGCGCATGACGCTCGCGCTTGCCGTCGTGTTCGTACTCCTGGCGACCACCGGCTGGACGACGATCCAGCATCAGCGCGGGCCAGGAGAGTCGCGGCAGGCCGCGCTCGCCTCCTGGCTGCACGGCAGGATCGGTCACCGGGCCCTGCCCGACCCGGCCGCCCCCGCCCGTACGATCGCCGCGTTCTTCCGCTCGATAGGCCCGACGCAGGGCGCCTTCCTCGCCGACGCGCACCCGCTCGTCGTCGGCAATCTCAACGGCGCCCCGGTCACCCTCCGCTACCGTGCCAACCGGCTCGCCCTCGCCCGTGCCCTCGATTCCGAGCGCGACAGGGTCGAGGACCCCAGGCTGAGCGCCGACGGCCGGCACGAGGCTCTGCGCCGCGCGCACCGCTTCACCTCGCTGATGCGGCAGGACCGGCAGATCCTCGCCTTCGATCCCACCGCCGGCGGCCGGACGGCCGAGGTGCTCGGCGATCTGGACCGGGCGCAGCGGGTCTCGGTGATCGTGCCCGGCGTCGACACCAATCTGCTGACCTTCCAGAAGACCAGCCGCAAGTTCACGGCGCCGGCCGGCATGGCGCAGTCGCTGTACGCCGCCCAACGCCGGGCCGCCCCCGGAAGCCGTACGGCCGTCATCGCCTGGGCGGACTACACGGCCCCGGTCGGGGTCGGCATCGACGCCGCGATGGGGCGCCTGGCCTCGGCGGGCGCGGTACGGCTCGTCGACATGACCGACGCCCTGCCCGGCGCCTCCCGTGTCAGCCTGTTCTGCCACAGCTACGGCTCCGTGCTCTGCGGGGTCGCCGCCGCCCGGCTGCCCTCCCGGGTAACCGACGTAGCCGTGGCCGGAAGCCCCGGAATGCGGGTGGAGCGCGCGGCCGAACTGTCCACCCGGGCCCGCGTGTGGGCGATGCGGGATGCGGACGACTGGATCCAGGACGTACCGCACGTCGCCGTCGGCGGGGTCGGTCACGGGGCGGACCCGGTGGAGCCGGAGTTCGGCGCGCGGCTGCTCTCGGCGGCCGGCGCAATCGGCCACACCGGCTATTTCGAGCCGGGCACCAAGAGCCTCCACAACTTCGCGGCCATAGGCGTTGGTGCGTACCAGAGCCTGACCTGCGCGAGCGTCGACAGCGCCTGCCGCAGCGGAATCTCCGGTGCGGCAGGCGTCTGACGCGCGTAGAGCACGGCACTTCGGCCCCTCACACAGGGGCGACGCGCGGGCGCACGCCACATACGATGAGGCACATGGGTGATGTGCTGGCCGGAATTCATGCCACCTGGGAGTTCGAGAGCGACGCCGTCGTCATCCGCTTCGATCGGGGGATCCGCACACCGAAACTGTTCCAGACGCTGCGCGAACGACGCATCCCGCACGAGGCGTTGGCGTCCGTGACACTCGCCCCGGGCAAGCGGGGCACGGTCGTGCTGCACGCGGTGCCGAGACCGGGCGCCGATCCTCTGATGGAGGCGGCCGCGGGGCAGTTGAAGGAGGGGAGCGACCCGTACCGACTGGTGCTGCCGGCCGAACGGGAGACGCTGGCGGAGTACTACCGGGACGAATTGCGGGCGATGCTCACGCCCGAGGACGGACTGCCGGACAGATCGTCGGACGGGCCGACGGACGGGCCGACGGACGGCTTCCTCGTGGCGGCGCCGCAAGGACCCCAGTCCTTCAAGGCGTACGACGGGAAGGCGAGCTTCGACGGTACGTCGCTGGTGTCGTTCCGCTGGTTCTGGACGGGCGCGTCCTCGGAGAAGTGGAAGGCGGGCGACCAGACCTTTCCCGTACGGGGGCTCAGCGGGGTCGAGTGGCGCTCGCCGGACGTCTTCGACGGGTACCTGCGCCTGCTGCCCCGATCCGGGGAGCCCCGGCCGGCCCAGGCGGACCGCGACCCGGCGGCCGTCGTCTTCGGCCTCGGCTACGGCCCGGTCCACGAGTCCCTGCCGTTCGCCGCGGCGGTCCTGGCGGCGGTCCGCGGCGCGGGCCGGGCGGCCGCGCTCCCGGAGGCGGAGCTGCGGGACCCGGCGGGGGTCGCGGAGCGGATCCGGCACCTGGGGGAGCTGCACCGGGCGGGTCTGGTGACGGACGAGGAGTTCTCGGCGAAGAAGGCGGAGCTGCTGGCGGAGCTGTGAGGGCGGGTCGCGGCGGGCGGGTCGCGGCGGGCGGGGCGGGGCGGGCGGGGCGGGGCGGGCTCGGCGGGCCAGGCTCGATAGGCCGGGCTCGGTAGGCCAAGCTCGACGGGCCAGGCTCGGCAGGCCAAGACCGGCAGGCCGGGCGCGACAGGCCAAGCTCGGGCGCGGCGGACGGGGCGCGACAGGCCAAGCTCGCCAGGCCGGGCCCGACAGGCCAAGCCCGGCGGGCCAAGCTCTGCAGGCCGGGCGCGGCGGGCGGGGCTCGTGGGCCAGGCAGGGAAGTGGCGCCGGGCCGGGTGGCGTTGTCGGGGCACATGGGGGCTCTTGCGCGGCGGGCGGAGGCGCGGAATCAGGCCGTCATACCCGGGTATCACCCCCCGACCGAGTCCTCGGTATGACGCCCCTCGGGTGCCCGGCTGCCTAACCTGGGCGGGCCATGAAGAAGACACGCTCCCTCGGAGCCGACCGCCATGTCGCCCGGATGCTCGCGCCCGTCCGAGGAGTGATGCAGTCCTTCGGTACCGCCCTCGCGACCCCGACGGAACCGAGCGCCCCGCTGCTCGCCGAGGCGCGCTCGCGCTGGCTGCGGCCGCTCCCCTACGTCATCGCGGTCGCCTTCGTCGCCTCGCTGCTCCCCGTCACCGTCACGGTGCTGCTCAACGACTACCAGGTCAACGGCGCCCTCGCCGGTGCCCTCGCCACCGCCCAGACCGCGCCGCTGCTGCTCGCCGTGACCCGCCCGCTCCAGGCGTGGTGGATCATCGGGGTCGCCGACGTCGCCGGAGCGCTGGTGATGCTGGCCCCGGGCGGGGTCGACGGCCGCAGCTGGCCGTGGACGCCGATGGTCGTGGTCGGCTACCTCGCCCTGATGCTCGCCCTCGGGCTGCGCGAACCGCGCCGGACCCTGCTCGGCGTGTGGCTGGCGACGGGGGCGGCCGGTTTCGTCCTCACCGCGGTCTCGCCGAAGAACACCGACGGCATCCACATCCTCCTCTTCGTGCTGAGCGGAGGCGTCCTGCTCCTCACGGGCGCGCTCCGCGAACGCGGGGACGCCGAGCGCCGAAGCGCCGCCGAACGCGCGCGCAGCACGCTCCTGGAGGAACGGGCCCGGATCGCACGCGAGTTGCACGACATCGTCGCCCACCACATGTCCGTGATCACGGTTCAGGCCGACTCGGCGCCGTACCGGATCCCGGACCTGCCGGAGGCGGCGCGCGAGGAGTTCACCTCGATCGCCGCCGGCGCGCGGGAGTCGCTCGCCGAGATGCGGCGGCTGCTCGTGGTGCTGCGCAGCGAGGGTACGGAGGGCGAACGGGCGCCGCAGCCCGGCCTCGACCGGGTGCAGCAGCTGATCGAGGCGACGGTACGGGCGGGGGTGCCCGCCGAGTTGTCGCTGGCGGCGGATCTCGGCGACGTACCGCAGGCGGTGGAGCTGTCGGCGTACCGGATCGTGCAGGAGGCCCTGGCGAACGTGGTCCGGCACGCGCCGGGCGCGGAGACCCGGGTCTCGATCCGTTCGGACGACGGCTGGTTGACGGTCTTGGTCGTCAACGCCCCGGTCGCCGGGCGCCATTCACCCCTGGAGGGCGGGGACGGGACCGGACACGGGCTGATCGGGATGCGGGAACGCGTACGGTTGACCGGCGGCACGCTGGACACCGGGCCGCTGCCGGACGGGGGCTTCCGGGTCGCGGCCCGGCTCCCGCTGACCTCGAAGACCCCGCTGACCTCAAAGGACGTGTCTTGACCATCCGCGTGATCATCGTCGACGACCAGGCCATGGTGCGGGCGGGGTTCGCCGCACTCCTCGCGGCGCAGGCCGACATCGACGTGGTGGGCGAGGCGCCGGACGGGAAGCAGGGCGTGGAGGTGGCCCGTTCGACGCACCCGGACGTGGTGCTGATGGACGTACGGATGCCGGAGATGGACGGTCTCGCGGCGGCGCGGGAGATCCTGAGCCCGCCGGTGGGGGTCACGCACCGTCCCAAGGTGCTGATGCTGACCACGTTCGACGTGGACGACTACGTGTACGAGGCGCTGCGCGCGGGCGCGTCGGGCTTCCTTCTGAAGGATGCTCCGCCGGCCGATCTGATCGCGGCGGTACGGGTGGTGGCGGCGGGCGAGGCGCTGCTGGCACCGTCGGTGACGCGCCGGCTGATCGCCGACTTCGCCGCGTCGAAGCCGGCGCCGCGGGGGGACCGGGCGGCGCTGCGTCTCAACGGTCTGACACCGCGTGAGACGGAGGTCCTGGAGCTGATCGCGCGGGGGCTTTCGAACCAGGAGATCGCGGACCGGCTGGTCCTGGCGGAGCAGACGGTCAAGACGCATATCGGGCGGGTGCTCGCCAAGCTCGATCTGCGCGATCGGGCGCAGGCGGTGATCTTCGCGTACGAGTCGGGGCTGGTGACGCCGGGGGACGCGGGACGCTGACGCGGCCGGGCCCCCGAAACCGGGGGCAGGCGCCCCGGCCCCCCGGGGCCCGGGTGGCGAGCGCTGCCGAATCGCAGGGGACACGCGCTGCGCGTACGGGCCGGGGCGTGTCCCGCCCGGCGGGACACGGGCGGGGAAGCCGGGGCGGGCCCCGGGCTCCCGGTGCTCGGGACGCGGGCGATGCCGAATCGCAGGAGGCACACGCTGCGCGTACGGGTCGGGGCGTGTCCCGCCCGGCGGGACACGGGCGGGAAGCCGGGGCGGGCCCCGGACCGTCGGGCTCTGGTGGCGGGAATCGCCGACTCGCAGGCGCTGATCCTCGCCCACGGATCGAGGCCGGCCCCGCCCGGTCCGGACGCGGCGGGGAAGGCCGGAGCAAGCCCCCGGACCCCCGGGGCTCGGGGTAGCTGCTCGCGCCGCGTAGTGCCCTTACCTCCGGCGAGGCGCGGCGCCCGGGCGTGAGGGTGGCCGGCCGCTCGGCGCCCCCGCGCTGCCGTCGGCTTTCGCCGGCGCGGACCCTCCCGGCAGGCGCTTGGGGCGGTCCCGAGGATGAGCGACCCGCCGCGCAGTCCCGCCCGCGGCCCCTCCCGGCAGGCGCTTGGGGCGGCCCTGAGGATGAGCGACCCGCCGCGCAGTCCCGCCCATGGGACAGGCCGAGGCCCGCCGCGCCCGCGCGCCGGTCCTGGGGACAGCCCCTCCCTCACGCCTCCACCCCACCGGGGGAAATCCCCACCCCCGCCCTGGTGCCCGCCCCTCGTCCGCCCCCTACCCCGGTATCAGCCGGGAGTTGGCCCCCCGGTGTGACGTGCCGTCACCCGTCCTCTTCCTACCTTCCTCTCGCCACGGACGAGAGACACGAAGAGGGAGGGCCCCTATGCGCCGCTACACGAGGACCTTGGTCGCCGCCGCGCTTGCCACGACGGTGATCGCCGGGACGGCCGGTTGGGCTTCCGCGAGTGCGCAGCAGGTCGTCACGGGTGCCCCGATCGGCACGGAGGCCTGGCGGGCGGACGGTCTGCCCGACCCGGAGCGGATGTCGCCCTCCCAAGTCGCCGCGTTCTTCCAGGGCCTGACGCCCGGTCGGCAGCAGGCGCTCGTGCGGGAGCACCCCTCCGTCGTCGGCAACCTCGACGGCGCTCCACTGCGACTGCGGTACGAGGCGAACGCCCGTACCCTCGGCGCTCAGTACGCCGGGCAGCAGGTCCTCGCCTCCGACCCGCGCGGCCGGGGCCAGATCGCCCTCGTTCACGGCGACCTCGCCGAGGCCGACAGCGTCGCCGTGATCGTGCCCGGTTCGGACATCGACGCCGGGAACGTACGGCCGCTCACCGACATGGCCGAGGCCCTGCGCCGGGCCACGCACGGCCGCACCGCCGTCATCTCCTGGGCCGGCTACACCACCCCCGTCGGCGTCGGCCTCGACGCCGCCACCGGGGACCTCGCCGAGGCCGGCGCGGAGCGGCTCACCCGGCTGACCGACGGACTGAACGCGATCGGAGCCCCCGCCCCGTCCGTGTTCTGCCACAGCTACGGCTCCGTCGTCTGCGGCCTGGGCGCCCAGGACCTCAAGGCCAAGGACCTCGTCGTCTTCGGCTCCCCCGGGATGCGCGCCGCGAACGTCGGCGAACTGCGCACCTCCGCCCGGGTGTGGGCCGCCAAGGACCCGTCCGACTGGATCGACCGCGTCCCCAGCGTCGAGTTCGCCGGGCTCGGCCACGGCGCCGACCCCACCGACCCCGCCTTCGGCGCCCGGCATGTTCCCGCCGACGACGCCCGTGGCCACAACGGCTACTTCGCGCCCGGCACGCAGTCCCTCCGTACCTTCGCCGCCATCGCCCAGGGGGATGTCCGATGAACGCGCTCGTCGAACGCATCGAGGCCCGCACGCCCGTCCACCGCGACCGGGCGATCGACGGGCTGCGCGCCCTCGCTCTGCTCGCCGTGCCCACCGGGCACTGGCTGCTCGGCGGGTTCACGCTCTCCTCCGACGGAGCTCTCCACAACGCCAGCCCGCTCAGCACCTTCGGCGGACTCGCTCCCGTCAGCTGGATCCTGCAGATG
This sequence comes from Streptomyces sp. NPDC039609, assembly GCF_055596705.1. Classification (NCBI taxonomy): domain Bacteria; kingdom Bacillati; phylum Actinomycetota; class Actinomycetes; order Kitasatosporales; family Streptomycetaceae; genus Streptomyces; species Streptomyces sp. NPDC039609. The sequence goes on along the minus strand of NZ_JBVIUJ010000002.1, from coordinate 723,316 downwards.
CTGGGGATCTTCTTCCTCGTCGGCGGATACGCCTCCGTGCTGTCGTACCGGAAGCGGAAGGGCTCCACCGGCGAATGGCTCAAGGGGCGCCTGGCCCGGCTCGGCCGGCCCGTCCTCGGGGTGACGGCCGTCTGGGCGCTCCTGCTGCCGCTCCTCCACTACGGGTTCGGGGTGCCGGGCGATACGCTGCGGACGGCGTCCACGCTGGTGATCCAGCCGCTGTGGTTCGTCGGGGTGTACACGGTCGTCACGGCCCTGACCCCGCTGTGCGTGCGTGCCGCCCGCCGGGCGGGCGTGTGGGCGGCGGCCCCGCTGCTCGCCTCGGTCGCCGTCGTCGATCTCCTGCGCTACGGGCCGTACGCCGACGCCGTGCCGTCCTGGCTGAGCCTGCTCAACATCCTGCCCGGCTGGCTCTTCGCCTACCAGCTCGGCGTCTCCTGGGGCGAGGGCCGGGTCACCCGGCGGCACGCCTGGGGGCTGCTGCTCGGCGGCGCGGCGCTCTTCGCCGCCCTGCTGCTCGCCTTCGGCTACCCCGCGTCGATGGTCGGCGTTCCCGGCGAGGCCCGCACCAACTCCCACCCGCCGTCGCTGCTCGTCCTCGCTCTGGCCGCCGCGCAGAGCGGCGCGGCGATCCTGCTCCGCGACCGGCTCGGCAAGCTCCTGAAGCGGCCCGCGCTGTGGGCGCCGGTCGTCGTCGTCAACCTGTCCGCGATGACGATCCTGTGCTGGCACCAGACGGCGATGCTCGCCGCCGCGATCCCTGCCTCGTACGTCGGTGAGGTCCCGGGCCTGGTCGGCGCGCCCGACTCGGTGGGCTGGATCCTCGCCCGGCTGGCCTGGATGCCCCTGTTCGCGGGTCTGTTGGTCCTGATCGGCCGGTACGCACGCGGCTTCGAGTCCCCGTGGACCGGCACGGGCCGGACCCGCCGCACGGCGGCAGGCCTCCTCGCGGCGGGCTTCGCTGTCTTCGCCCTGGGACTGGCGTGAGGGGTGCCCCCGGGAGGGGAACACCCGGACACCCGGGAGGGGGACACCCGGACACCCGGGACGGGGCCCCCTCCCCTACTCCGGCGCTACTCCCGCGCCGCCGACGTGGACCTCATGTCCGGGTAGCGGTCCCCCGCGACCTGCGCCGCGATCGGCTCCAGTTCCGCGAGTTCCTGCTCGGTCAGGATGATCCGGGTCGCCGCCGCGTTCTCCTCCAGGCGGGTGCGCTTGCGGGTGCCCGGGATCGGGACGACCGTCAGACCGTGGACCGTGGCGCGCTGCTGGACCCACGCCAGGGCGATCTGCGCCGCCGAGGCTCCGTGCGCCGCCGCGATCTTCAGGACCGGCTCCAGGAGCGCCGCGTTCTTCGCCGCGTTCTCGCCGGTGAAGCGGGGCTGGTACTGGCGGTAGTCGCCGCCCGACAGGTCCTTCGAGGCGTCCGCGAAGGCGCCCGTCAGGAAGCCCCGGCCCAGCGGGGAGTACGGCACGAAGGTCACGCCCAGCTCGGCCGCCGCGCCGACGGCGCTGCGCTCCACGTCGCGGGAGAAGAGGGACCACTCCGACTGGAGGGCGGCGATCGGGTGCACCGCGTACGCCTCGCGCAGCTCCGCGCCGGTCACCTCGCTCAGGCCGAGCTGCCTGACCTTGCCCTCCTGTACGAGCTCCGCCATCGCCCCGACCGACTCGGCGAAGGGGATCTCCGGGTCGCGCCGGTGCATGTAGTAGAGGTCGATCGTCTCGATGCCGAGGCGGCGCAGGCTCGCCTCCACGGCCTGACGGATGTACGCGCGGTCGTTGCGGATCCCCCGGTGGTGCGGGTCGTCGGCGCGACGCTCGATGGCGAACTTGGTGGCGAGGGTGATCTCGTCGCGGTGCGCGGCGACGAAGGGCGCCAGGAACTCCTCGTTGGCGCCGCTGCCGTAGACGTCCGCCGTGTCGATCAGGGTGACGCCGGCCTCCAGCGCCGCGTCGAGGGTGTCGCGGGCGGCGGCCTCGTCGGTGTCGCCGTAGAACTCGCTGATGCCCATGGCGCCGAAGCCCTGGACGCCGATCTCGGGTCCGTCCTGGCCGCCGAGCCGTACGGTGTCGATCCTGCTCATGAGGTGGGGCCTCCGCATTGGTCCGGGTGGTTTCCGTAGTGGCTGATCTTGATGTCGAGCACGGCGAGCGCGTCCTGGAGCTCGCCGATCCGGGAGAGCACGTCCCGCCGGGTGGTCTCCAGGAGCTCGCGCCGTTCGTCCCGGGTGTGGTCGCCCTCCCGCACCAGCTCCGCGTACCGCACCATCGCGGCGACCGGCATCCCGGTCAGCCGGAGCTTGCCGACGAAGGCCAGCCAGTCCAGATCGCGCTGGGCGAAGCGGCGCTGGCCGGTGTGCGAACGGTCGACGTGCGGCATGAGCCCGATCCGCTCGTACCAGCGCAGGGTGTGCGCCGTGAGCCCGGTCAGGGCGGCCACCTCGCTGATCGTGTAGCGGTCCTGCCCGTGCGGCCGGGTCGTGCTCTCGATCACGCTCATGACCCCCACGCTAGAACCTTCGAGTGCACTCCAAGCAAGTAGGCTCGGTCGCATGTCCCTGCAGAGCCTGGCGATGATCGAGAACTGGCCCGTCCCCACCGCGGCCGCCGCTGTCGTACGCGCGGACGGCACCCTGGCAGGGGCTCACGGCCCCACCGGGCAGCGGTTCCCGCTCGCCTCCGTCACCAAGCCGCTGGCGGCCTACGCCGTCCTCGTCGCGTACGAGGAGGGGGCGATCGACCTCGACGAGCCCGCCGGGCCGGAGGGCGCGACCGTCCGCCACCTGCTGGCCCACACCTCGGGTCTGGCCTTCGACGAGCCGCGGATCATGGCCGCGCCGGGCACGCGCCGGATCTACTCCAACACCGGGTTCGAGGCGCTCGGCGACCATGTCGCCAAGGCGACGGACATCCCGTTCGCCGAGTATCTGCACCAGGCGGTCCTGGAGCCGCTGGGGATGACCTCGACGACGCTGGAGGGCTCGCCCGCGAAGGACGGCGTCTCGACGGTCGACGACCTGGTGCGGTTCGCCGCGGAGGTGCAGGCGCCCCGGCTGCTCGACGCCCGTACGGTGCTCGACGCCATGACGGTGACGTACCCCGGTCTGACCGGCATCCTGCCCGGCTACGGCCACCAGCGGCCCAACGACTGGGGGCTCGGCTTCGAGATCCGGGACTCCAAGTCGCCGCACTGGACGGGGGCTTCGTCCTCGCCGCGGACGTTCGGGCACTTCGGACAGTCGGGCACGTTCCTGTGGATCGATCCGGACGCGCGCGCGGCGTGCGTGGCGCTGACGGACCGGGCCTTCGGGCCCTGGGCGGTCGAGGCATGGCCTCCGTTCACCGACGCAGTGCTCGCGGAGCTCAGGGCGTAGGCGTCTACCGGGGCTGCGCGCTCGTCGTGGAAGGCGTCGGATGTGTGGCGCCCGAGGGATCCGTACCGCCCGTGCCCGTCCGACCCGTACCGTCCGTGCCCGTTTCCCGCGTGGTGGCGTCCGGGCTCTCGGACGGCCCCGTCACGGCGGTGCCGACCCTGAGGTCGTCGCAGCGCTCGGCGGGGAGTGAGCCGTCCGGTCCCGTCAGGACGACGGGCGTCCGGCCGTCGGTCTCCTCGTTGTAGGCGACCGTGCACACCAGCTGGCGAATCGCGACACCGTCCAGTTCGCCGACGCGGAAGGGGACGCGGATCCGTAGCGTGCGCTCCGCACCGGTCGTGTCGTGACGCGGCAGAATGTACGGAATCCCCTTGTCGGTCCGCCCGCCCGGCCCTGGCAGCCGGGTGGCGAGGCCGGCCGCCTTCTCCTCCTTGTTCGGGCCCTCCAGCAGCGCGGCGAGCGCCTTGGAGCCGGCGATCCCGCTGCCGAGCGGGTAGGTGGGCGGCGGTGTGCCGACCGGCATCCGGTAGCCCTCCCAGCCGTCGATCGGTCCGGCCATCTCGCGGGCGACCGGCATCAGCCTGCCGTCGGTGTCGACGTAGAAGAGCAGCATCCGGCTGGTCTCGCCCGGGGCGACCGCGACGGTCGCCGGTCCACCGGCCTCCACGACATCGCTCTGCTGGATGCCACAGCCTGTGAGCGCGAGCCCGCCCGCGAGGAGCGCGCCGAGCCGGATCCCGCGCCTCGTCCCGGGCCGCCTCATCGCGGGATCCTCACCGTGAAGACGGCTCCGCCGTCGGGGTGGTTCGCGGCCGTGACGGTGCCGCCGTGCAGGCGGATGTTCTCCAGGGTGATGGCGAGGCCGAGGCCGCTGCCGGCGGAGCGGGCGCGGGCCTGGTCCGCCTTGAAGAAGCGGTCGAACACATGCGGCAGGACCTCGTCGGCGATGCCCGGCCCCCGGTCGGCGACCTCGGTCACCAGCCAGTCGCCGTCGGCCCACATCCGTACGGTCACCGGCGGTGCGCCGTGCTTCAGCGCGTTGCCGACGAGGTTGGCGACGACGAGGTCGAAGCGGCGCGGGTCGAGCCGGGCGCGCACGCCGACGGGCAGTTCGGCGCGGACGAGGGCGGGGTCGGTCCAGTGGCGGTGCTGGAGGGTCTTGCGGACGCTGTCTGCCGCGTCCACCTCGTCCACATGGAGTTCGGCGGCGCGCGCGTCGAAGCGGGAGATCTCCATGAGGTCCTCCACGAGCACGGCGAGCTTGCCGGTCTCGGCGCTGATGAGCCGTACCGCCCTGGCCGTGTCGGTGTCGAGGCCGTCGGCGTCCTCGTCGAGGACCTCGGTGACGGCGAGCATCCCGGCGAGCGGGGTCCGCAGCTCGTGGGAGACGTCGGAGGCGAACCGGCGGGCGCGGGTCTCGGCGTGCCGCAGCTCGACGACGGAACGTTCGAGGGCGGCGGCGGATTCGTTGAAGGCATGGGCGAGGTCGGCGAGTTCGTCGCTGCCCTTGGCGTCGATCCGGGTGTCGAGCCGGCCGCGCCCCATGGAGTCCGCGGCACGCCGTAGTTCCCGTACCGGCCGCAGCACGCTGCGGGCGGCGAGCAGGGCCGGGATCAGGGCGACGGCGAGGGCCGGCAGGGCTCCGTCGCGGGCGGCGAGGACCATCGCCTCGACGTTGGCCTCCTCCTCGTCGAGTTCCATGACCGCGTAGAGCACCACGCCGGTGCGGTGGAGGGTGGTGGCCGGGGTGTGCGCCCTGAAGACGGTGGGGACGGCGATGGTGAGGTAGGGCCGGCCGTTCTTGACCACCCGCTGGAAGCTGCCGTGGGTGGAGGCCCGGGCGCGGGAGCGGAGTTCGGGCGTGATGACCGTGGAGGTGGGGCGGTCGCTGGACGAGACGCTGACGTTTCCGTACTCGGCGTAGACACGCCAGGGGCGGGGCTTGCCCTGCCGGGCGATACGGAGGAGGTCGCCGTGCAGGGATTCCGTGTCGAGAGGCAGTTCGACGCTGAGGCTGTCGACCTGCTCGCGGAAGGCGGAGACGGCGGTGTCCTGGGCCTGTTCGAGGATGGCGTTGCGGGCGGCACGGTAGGTCAGGGCGGCGGTGGTGCCGCAGCCGACGGCGGCCACCAGGAGGAAGGCGAGAACGAGCCGGGTGCGGAGCCCGAAGGGCCTCATACGGCGGCGCAGGGCGCGACGGCGGCTCACAGCGGACCGAAGCGGTAGCCGAAGCCGCGCAGGGTCTGTATGTAGCGGGGGGCGCCGGGGGTGTCCTCGATCTTGTTGCGCAGGCGGCGGACGCAGGCGTCCACGAGGCGGGCGTCGCCGTGGTAGCTGTGCTCCCAGACATGTTCGAGGAGTTGCTGACGGCTGAAGACCTGTTCGGGGGCGGCGGAAAGATGGAGCAGGAGCTTGAGCTCGGAGGGGGCGAGGGCGAGGCGCTCGCCGGACTTGGCGACGGTGAGGCCGACCCGGTCGATGGCGAGCTCCCCGTGGAACTCCACGGCGGGCCGCCCGGCGCCCGGCTCCTCGATGCGCCGGAGCACGGCCCGGATGCGGGCTTCGATCACCTCGGTACGGGCGGGCTTGACGATGTAGTCGTCGGCTCCGGCTTCCAGGCCGACGACGACGTCGAAGTCGTCACCGCGTGCGGTGAGCATGATGATCGGCAGCTGGCTGGTCTCGCGGACGTGGCGGCAGACCTGGACGCCGTTCATGCCGGGCAGCATCAGGTCGAGCAGCAGCAGATCGGGCCGGAACTCCCCGAGCAGGGTGAGCCCGGCCTCCCCGGTCGCGGCGGTACGCACCTCGTGCCCACGGCGTCGGAGCCCGAGTTCGACCCCTTCGCGGACGGAGGGGTCGTCTTCTATGAGGAGCACGCGAGGCATTCGAGCAGTATCCCAAAGTGGGTCGAAGGGCTCCCCCGCGGGACGGGGGAGAGCGGGGAGGTACGTCGGCCGCGTCGGGCGAGGGGGCGTCAGCGGCGTCGGGCGAGCGCGAGCACACGGTGGCTCGCGCCCGCCAGGAGGGCCCGTACTTCCGTGAGCTTGAGCGGGCGGGCCAGCAGGGCGAAGACGGCGAGGATGGCGAGGCCGCCGGCCGCGGCCGCCGCGGGAGAGCCCGCGGGGGCCGTCGAGTGGGCGACGAGCAGCCCGAGACCGGCCGCGGGTACGGCCGCCACCAGCAACCGCGCGAGCGCGGCCCCGGCCCGGCCCGTCTCGGTCCCGGCCAGCCGTCGGCGCAGCACGTATGCCGTCAGCGCCCAGCCCGTCCACAGCGCCAGGGAGTACGCGGCCGCGACGCCGGCCACCGCCCATGTCGGCGGGAGGAGCGCGTACGCGGTCAGGGACAGGCCCGCGTTGAGGCCGGTGATCACCAGGTTCAGCAGGAACGGGGTGCGGGTGTCTCGCAGGGCGTAGAAGGCGCGGGTGCAGACGTACTGGCCCGAGAAGGCGATCAGTCCCGGGGCGAAGGCCATCAGGATCCAGGCCATCGCCCGGACGTCGCCGGCGTCGGTGACGCCGTGCTGGAAGACGACGCTCATCAACGGCGCCGCGAGCGCGAACAGTGCGCAGGCCGCCGGTACGACGGCCGCCGCGCTGGTCCGGAGCGCGTACGAGACGTCCTTCCGTACCCCCGCCAGGTCGCCGTCCGCCGCCGCCCCGCTCATCCGGGGCAGCAGGGCCGTCACCAGGGAGACGGTGACGATGCCGTGCGGCACGACCCACAGCAGATACGCGTTGTTGTACGCGGCGAAACCGAAGCCCCCGCCCGCCCCCAGCTCCTCCGCCCGCGTCCCCGCGGCCGTCGCCAGCTTCGTCGTCACCCAGTACGCGGCCTGGTTGGTGAGGACGAGCAGCACCAGCCACCCGGCCGACCGCAGTGGTGTCGTGAGTCCGCTGCCCCGCCAGTCGAAGCGCGGGCGCCAGCGGAAGCCGGCCGCCCGCAGGGACGGGACGAGCGCGAGGGCCTGGACCGCGATTCCCGCCGTCGTGCCCCAGCCGAGCAGCGCCGTCTCCCGGCCGGTCAGCGCCCCGCCGTCGGCCGTCACCAGGTACAGCACGAAGACGGAGATGACGACGACGTTGTTGAGGACCGGCGTCCACATCATCGCGCCGAACCTGCCCCGTGCGTTCAGCACCTGCCCGAGCAGGGTGAAGAGCCCGAGGAAGAAGATCTGCGGCAGGCAGTACCGGGCGAAGGCGACCGTCATCGACTCCTGGGCGCCGGTGTAGTCGGTGTACGCGTCGACGATGGCGGGCGCCGCGAGCACCGCGCCCGCCGTCAGCGCGAGCAGCGCGAGGACGCAGACCGTCAGGAGACGGTCGGTGTAGGCGACGCCCCCGTCCTTGTGCTCCTTGGCCGCCTTGACCAGTTCGGGCACGAAGACGGCGTTGAGGGCGCCGCCCAGGAGCAGCATGTAGACGATGGTGGGGATCGAGTTGCCGACCGCGTACCCGTCGGCGATCCCTCCGATGCCGAGTGCCGCGGCGACGATCGCGGAGCGGACGAAGCCGGTGGCGCGCGAGACCAGCGACCCGGCGGCCATCAGCGCGCCGCTGCGCAGCATCGAGGATGCGTGCGGCTTCGACTCCGTGAGCGTCGCCGTCACCGGCGGGCCAGATACGCCTGGAAGGCCCGGTACAGCGCGTGGTTCGTCGTGCCGGCCAACGGTGTCTCCCACTCCCCCAGCGTCTCGACGGCCTGCCCTCCCGTGCCGAGCTTCCAGCGCAGCAGACCGTGGGCGCGGTCGTCCGGGTCAAGGGTGGAGGGTATCCCGCGCATGTCGTAGACGTCGGCCCCGGCGGCGTGGGCATCGAGCATCATCCGCCACTGCAGGGCGTTGGAGGGGCGGACCTCTCGGCGGTGGTCGGCGGAGGCGCCGGTCTGGTACCAGACCCGCCGCCCCACCGTGATCATCGTGTGGGCGGCGAGGGTCTCGCCCTCGTGACGGGCGAGGTAGAGCCTCATCCGGCCGGGTTCCTCGGCGTTGAGGACCGCGTACTGCCGCTCGTAGTAGGCGAGGGAGCGGCCGAGCCGGAAGCCGTCGCGCTTCTCGGTGATCCCCAGGAGCCGGTAGAACTCGGGCAGGTCCGCGGCCGAGCCGACGACGATCTCGACGCCGGACCTGCGGGCCTTGCGGACGTTGCGCCGCCACTCCTGGTTGAGGCCGTTCCACAGGTCGTCCGTGGTGCGGCCGGCGAGCGGGATCCGGTAGACGTGCCGGGGCTGGGCGTCGGCGCCGTCGGAGTCGCTGGTGGAGTCGCCGCCGCAGCGGCGCCAGCCGCGGGAGCGGAGGCGTTCGGCGACGGCGGTGCCGAGCGGGTCGACCTCGTCGGCGAGGACGTCGGCGAGACGGCGGCCGGACCCGGTGTGCGCCTTGAGGGTGCGGGCGTTCCAGCTGCGGAAGGCGGGCGAGGGCCCGATGCGTACGGCGAAGGCGCCGGCGGCCCGCAGATGCTGGAGCAGCGGGGTGAGCCAGCCGTCGATGTCGGGGTCGGACCAGTCGGCGACGGGTCCTTCGGGGAGGTAGGCGAAGTACTTGCGGGTCCCGGGGAACGGGCGCAGCAGGACGAGGGCGCCGCCGGTGAGCGTGCCGTCTCCGGATCCCCAGCCGAGGAACTGCGGACGCCAGCCGTCCTTGACGTCCGCCCAGGAGGGCAGTTGGAGGAAGCTGGGGCCGTGCCCCGCGCCCGCCGTCGCGAGGAAGGTCCGGTACGCCTGGGGGGTGACGGGCTCCAGCCGGGTGGTCCGCGGGGGTGCGGCCGTCACGAGCAGGGCTGACACAACGTGAGCCTCCTTGTTCCGCCCCTCGGTCGTGGGGCGCACAGGATGCTCACAGCCGTCCTTGACCGCGCCGCGCGTCGCGTGTGACCGGACGATGACCGTTTCTCTGCAGCCCTTGTCACAAAGCCTTCCGCGTGCTTTCGGCGGCCTACAGTCCGGGCATCCCACATCTTTTCCGGAGGCTTCCGTGATGTCCGTACGCACCCGTGCCCGCACCCGAATACGCCCGGCGCTGGCGGCCCTTGCGCTCTGCGGCTCGCTCACCGCCTGTTCGGCGGGGGCGGTGGGCGCGCCCCGCGCGACGGACGGGACGAAGGCTCCGGATGCCCAGGACGTGCCGGCGAAGGTGACCGTGGTGACTCCGGCGGCAGGCCGGACGGTGACCGTGACCGCCACCGGCGGCACCTTGACGACGGTGAAGGTCGTGGACACGGACGGCGGCGTGCTGACGGGCCGTACCGCGGCGGGCGGGGCGTCGTGGGTCTCGGACCGCAAGGCGGCGCCGGGCACGTCGTACCGCGTGGATGCGACGGCCCGTACGGCCGGGGGCAAGGAGACGACGGCCCGGTCGACGTTCTCGACGGCGAAGGCCTCGCTGGTCAACAAGCTGACGCTGGCGCCCGGGAAGAACACCACGGTCGGGGTCGGGCAACCGATCTCGATCGTCTTCGACCGGCCGGTGACGAACAAGGCGGAGGTGGAGAAGCAGCTCAAGGTGACGACGTCGAACGGCACGATCGGATCCTGGGGCTGGCTGAAGGACTATTCGGGCAAGGACCGGGTGGACTGGCGGCCGCGGGAGTACTGGAAGCCGGGTACGAAGGTCACGCTGGACGCGACGCTCGACGGGACGGACTCGGGCGGAGGCTGGTTCGTACGGGACTACCGCACCGGCTTCACGGTCGGGGGCGGGGCGCAGGTGGTGAAAGTCGACCTCGACCGGAAGCAGTTGGTGCTGGAGAGGGACGGCCGAGCGGTGCGCACGATCCCCGTGTCGGGCGGCACGCCCGGCGGCGACAAGCGGTCGTGGCGGGGGACGGCGGTGCTGATGGCGAAGGAGGGCACGATCAACATGAACTCGGAGACGGTCGGGCTCGGCGACGCCTACGACAAGATGGTCGACCACTCGATGCGGCTCACGTGGTCGGGCATGTACGCCCACGCGGCGCCGTGGAACGCGAAGTACTTCGGCCGCGCGAACCGCAGTTCCGGCTGCATCGGCATGAGCGACGCCGACGCGGCTTGGTTCTACGCCCAGGTCCGCCCGGGCGACCCGTTCGAGATCCGCGGCGCGCACACGAAGGGCACGGTGGCGGAGGGGAACGGCTACGGAGCGTGGAACCTGAGCTGGGAGGCGTGGCGCGCGAAGAGCGCGGTGCGCCGCTGACGCGGCGGGGAGCGGAGGCGGGGCTGCGGTAACGCGGGCCCGGCCACCCCCGCCGGGGCCGCCCCGCCGGGGCGCGGAGGTACGCGGCCGGGGGGCGCATGCACCCGGCGGCGCGGGGGTACGCGAGACCGGCCGAGCCCGCCGGGACGGCCGCGTCGGCGTCGCAGGGGGAGCACGCCCGCTCTGCCCGGCCGGCGCGGCGCCTCCGTGTCCGGTGCGGGTCGGCTCAGGGCCCGCGCATCTCCCAGAGAAGGAGCTCCGCGTCGGAGGTGGCCATGACCGCCAGGTCGCGCGCGGCGGTGATGCGGGCCGCGTCGCCGGCGGCCAGTTCCTCGCCGGCCAGGCGGACCGTGCCGCGCGCCACGTGTGCGTAGACGAAGTCCGCGTCCGGGACGGCGGCGCGTTCGCCGGACTCCAGGCGGCGGACGTGCAGCATCGAGGCCGCCTCCGGGAGCGCGTACGGGGTGGAGTCGGCGATGCCGCGCACGATCTCGTACGAGGGTTCGCCGCCCGGCTCCAGCGGCGCGAGCCACATCTGGACGAAGACCAGCGGCGCGTCGCCGTCGTTGCGCTCCTCGTGGCGCACGCCCGCCGCCGAACCGAGCCGCTGGACGTCCCCGGGGCGGACGACGGTCGTGTGCCCGGTCGAGTCGCGGTGGGTCAGCTCGCCCTCGACGACCCAGGTGACGATCTCGGTGTGGCTGTGCGGATGCTCGTCGAACCCGGCGCCGGGAGCGAGCCGCTCCTCGTTGCAGGCGAGGATCGCGCCGAAGCGGAGGTTGTCGGGGTCGTAGTGCGCGCCGAAGGAGAGGGCGTGGCGGGTCTCGATCCCTGCCGCGGGGTCGCCACCGGGGTAGCGGTCGGCGGCGCGCTGAATACGAATCACGGGGTCACGGTATCCCCGGCCCCGCCGGTCGTGGGCGATCGTTCCGCAGGGCGGGCGGGGACCCAGTGGGACGTATCGTCGCACCCGGAGCCACACGCCCGTGGCCCGATGAGGCACCCTTAGTCCGTGTCTGAACCGACGAACGCCTCCCATCCGCACTCCGCGACCCTGAAGCGCCTCGAACAGTCCTCCGGGCGGCTCGCCGCCAACGCCATTGCCCGTATGGACGAGACGCTGCCGTGGTACCGGGCGATGCCGCCCGAGAACCGGTCGTGGATCGGTCTGGTCGCCCAGGCCGGTATCGCCGCGTTCACCGAGTGGTTCCGGCACCCGGAGACCCCGCAGGCGATCTCCACCGACGTCTTCGGCACAGCGCCCCGCGAGCTGACCCGCGCGATCACCCTGCGCCAGACCGTCGAGATGGTCCGCACCACCATCGAGGTCATGGAGACGGCGATCGAGGAGGTCGCCGCCCCCGGCGACGAGTCCATCCTCCGCGAGGCGCTCCTCGTCTACGCCCGCGAGATCGCCTTCGCGACCGCCCAGGTCTACGCCCAGGCCGCCGAGGCCCGCGGCGCCTGGGACGCCCGCCTGGAGTCGCTCGTCGTCAACGCGGTCCTCTCCGGCGAGGCCGACGAGGGCGCCGTCTCCCGGGCCGCCGCCCTCGGCTGGAACTCCCCCGAGCACGTCTGCGTCGTCCTCGGCACCGCTCCCGACGGCGACAGCGAGCTGACCGTCGAGGCGATCCGCCGCGCCGCCCGGCACGCCAAGCTGCAGGTCCTCACCGGTGTCCTGGGCGACCGGCTCGTCGTCATCGCCGGTGGCAACGACAACCCGCTCGCCGTGGCGAAGGCCCTGATCGGGCCGTACGCCGCCGGACCGGTCGTCGCCGGCCCCGTCGTCCCCGACCTGCTCGCCGCGACCCGCTCCGCGCAGGCCGCCGCCGCCGGGCTCAAGGCGTGCTCGGCGTGGCAGGACGCTCCCCGCCCGGTTCTGGCGGACGATCTGCTTCCGGAGCGTGCCATCGCCTCCGACCCGTCGGCCCGCGAGCAGCTGGTGGAGGAGATCTACAGACCACTGGAGGAAGCGGGCTCGGCGCTCCTGGAAACACTGAGTGTCTATCTGGAACAGGCGAGCAGCCTGGAAGGTGCCGCACGGATGCTCTTCGTCCACCCCAACACCGTGCGCTACCGGCTTCGACGTGTGACAGACGTCACCGGCTGGTCACCCTCCGATGTCCGCTCCGCGTTCACACTGCGGATCGCCCTGATCCTGGGGCGCTTGGCCGACGGAGATTCGCAGTCCTAGACTTTTGTCGAACACCAACAATTCCCCTGACGGTTCTTCGTCCTAGTCCCCACGGGCGCCGACAGCCGTCCCCAAGAGAGAGTGTGAGGGTGCTCGTACTCGTCGCTCCCGGCCAAGGCGCCCAGACGCCCGGCTTCCTGACTCCCTGGCTCGAACTCCCCGGTGCCGCAGACCGCCTCGCGGCCTGGTCCGAGGCCATCGGGCTCGACCTCGCCCACTACGGCACGAAGGCGGACGCGGACGAGATCCGTGACACCGCTGTCGCCCAGCCGCTGCTCGTGGCCGCCGGACTGCTGTCCGCCGCCGCGCTCGGCGACGTGACCCCCGGCGCCGTCGCCGGCCACAGCGTCGGCGAGATCACCGCCGCCGCGTTCGCCGGCGTCCTCGACGACACCGCCGCGCTGCGTCTCGTACGCACGCGTGGTCTGGCGATGGCCGAGGCCGCCGCGATCACCGAGACCGGCATGTCCGCGCTGCTCGGCGGCGACCCCGAGGTGACGGTTCCGCACCTCGAGAAGCTCGGTCTGACCCCGGCGAACGTCAACGGCGCCGGCCAGATCGTGGCCGCCGGCACCATGGAGCAGCTGGCAGCCCTGGAGGCGGACAAGCCCGAGGGTGTCCGCCGGGTCGTCCCGCTGACGGTCGCCGGCGCCTTCCACACGCACCACATGGCGCCCGCGGTGGCGAAGCTGGAGGCCGCCGCGAAGGAGCTGACGGTCTCCGCCCCGCAGGTGCGCTACGTCTCCAACAAGGACGGCCAGGTCGTCACCGAGGGCGCGGAGGTCATCGCGCGTCTGGTCGGTCAGGTCGCCAACCCGGTCCGCTGGGACCTGTGCATGGAGACCTTCAAGGCCCTGGGCGTGACCGCGCTGATCGAGGTGTGCCCCGGCGGCACCCTGACCGGTCTCGCCAAGCGCGCCCTGCCGGGTGTTCCCACCGTCGCCCTGAAGACCCCCGACGACCTCGACGCGGCCCGCACGCTCGTCGCCGAGCACACTGCAGCCTGAGTAAGGAGCCGTAGAGCATGTCGAAGATCAAGCCCAGCAAGGGCGCCCCGTACGCACGGATCATGGGTGTCGGCGGCTACCGCCCCACCCGGGTCGTGCCGAACGAGGTGATCCTCGAGAAGATCGACTCGTCCGACGAGTGGATCCGCTCGCGCTCCGGCATCGCCACCCGTCACTGGGCCTCCGCCGAGGAGACCGTGGCCGCGATGTCCGTCGAGGCCTCCGGCAAGGCCATCGCGGACGCCGGGATCGACCCGGAGCAGATCGGCGCCGTGATCGTCTCCACGGTCTCGCACTTCAAGCAGACCCCGGCCGTCGCCACCGAGATCGCCGACAAGATCGGCGCCGGCAAGCCGGCCGCGTTCGACATCTCCGCCGGCTGCGCGGGCTTCGGCTACGGCCTGACCCTCGCCAAGGGCATGATCGTCGAGGGTTCGGCGGAGTACGTGCTCGTGATCGGCGTCGAGCGGCTGAGCGACCTGACGGACCTGGAGGACCGCGCGACGGCCTTCCTGTTCGGCGACGGCGCCGGCGCGGTCGTGGTCGGCCCCTCCGACGAGCCGCACATCGGCCCCTCGGTCTGGGGTTCGGAGGGCGACAAGTCCGAGACGATCAAGCAGACCGTGCCGTGGAACGAATTCCTCCCCCACGCTCTCGACTTCGCTCGAGCAGGGGGGACCCCCACCGGCGACGTCTCGAAGCTCCCCCTCAACGAGCAGGGCGAGATCAAGTTCCCCGCCATCACGCAGGAGGGTCAGGCGGTCTTCCGCTGGGCCGTCTTCGAGATGGCGAAGGTCGCCCAGCAGGCGCTGGACGCCGCCGGAATCACGGCGGACGACCTGGACGTCTTCATTCCGCACCAGGCGAACATGCGGATCATCGACTCGATGGTGAAGACTCTCAAGCTGCCGGAGCACGTGACGGTCGCCCGTGACGTCGAGACCACCGGCAACACCTCGGCCGCCTCGATTCCGCTCGCGATGGAGCGGCTCCTGGCGACCGGGAAGGCGAAGAGCGGCGACACCGCGCTCGTCATCGGCTTCGGGGCGGGTCTCGTCTACGCCGCGACGGTAGTTACCCTCCCCTAGGCACTCCGGGTCCTCCGGAAGCCCCTTACCTAAGCAATCACAGAAGGAGCGCCACCATGGCCGCCACCCAGGAAGAGATCGTCGAAGGTCTCGCCGAGATCGTGAACGAGATCGCCGGCATCCCGACCGAGGACGTCGCGCTCGAGAAGTCCTTCACGGACGACCTCGACGTCGACTCGCTGTCCATGGTCGAGGTCGTTGTCGCCGCCGAAGAGCGCTTCGACGTCAAGATCCCGGACGAGGACGTCAAGAACCTCAAGACGGTCGGCGACGCGACCGCCTACATCCTGAAGCACCAGGGCTGATTCGGCCCCTGCTGACTCGGTCAGCCACCCGGCGGTGGCGCCGTTTTTCGACCATCACACACGTGGAGAAAGAATTCCTGTGAGCTCGACCAATCGCACCGTGGTCGTCACCGGTATCGGCGCAACCACACCGCTGGGTGGCGACTCCGCATCGACCTGGGAAGGTCTGATCGCGGGACGCTCCGGCGTCAAGCCCCTTGAGGGCGAACGATTCGCCGAACTGCCCGTCCAGATCGCGGCCCTCGCCGCGGTCGACCCGGGTGACGTTCTGCCCCGCCCGCTCGCCCGCAAGCTGGACCGCTCGGCGCAGTTCGCGCTGATCGCGGCCCGCGAGGCGTGGGCCGACGCGGGCTACACCGGCCCGGCCGGTGAGGACGAGAGCATCGTGCCCGAGCGGCTCGGTTCCGTCATCGCCTCCGGCATCGGCGGTGTCACGACTCTGCTCGACCAGTACGACGTGCTGAAGGACAAGGGCGTTCGCCGTGTCTCCCCGCACACCGTGCCCATGCTCATGCCGAACAGCCCCTCCGCCAACGTCGGTCTGGAGGTGAACGCCCGGGCGGGCGTCCACACCCCCGTCTCCGCGTGTGCGTCGGGTGCCGAGGCGATCGGCTACGCCGTCGAGATGATCCGTACCGGCCGGGCCGACGTGGTCGTGGCCGGCGGCACCGAGGCGGCGATCCACCCGCTGCCGATCGCGGCCTTCGCCAACATGATGGCGATGTCCAAGAACAACGACGAGCCGACGAAGGCCTCGCGTCCGTACGACACGGGCCGTGACGGCTTCGTGCTCGGCGAGGGCGCGGGCGTGGTGATCCTCGAGTCCGAGGAGCACGCGAAGGCCCGTGGCGCCCGCGTCTACTGCGAGGTGCTGGGCCAGGGTCTGTCGGCCGACAGCCACCACATCGCGCAGCCCGAGCCGACCGGCCGGGGCATCGCCGCGGCGATGCAGAACCTGCTGGACTCGACGGACCTCAAGCCCTCCGAGGTCGTCCACCTCAACGCGCACGCCACGTCGACGCCGCAGGGCGACGTCGCCGAGATCAAGGCGCTGCGGAAGGTGCTGGGCGACGACCTGGACCACGTCGCGATCTCCGCGACGAAGTCGATGACGGGTCACCTCCTGGGCGGCGCGGGCGGCATCGAGACCGTCGCGACGGTCCTGGCGCTCCACCACCGTCTGGCCCCGCCGACGATCAACGTCGACGAGCTGGACCCGGACGTCGCCGCGGACATCGTCCGCGACGAGCCCCGCGAGCTGCCGCAGGGCACGATCGCCGCGATCAACAACTCGTTCGGCTTCGGCGGCCACAACGTGGTCCTCGCCTTCCGCACGGTCTGACCCACACTCACGGCAGAGGCCCACCCCAAGACCGGGGTGGGCCTCCGGCGTGTCCGGGGCTTCAGACCACCTGGTGGAGCCAGCGGACCGGGGCTCCTTCGCCCGCGTACCGGAACGGCTCCAGTTCGTCGTCCCAGGGCTTGCCGAGGAGCTTGGCGATCTCCGCCTCGAGTTCCGTCTCGCCGCGTACCGAGCGGGCCAGTGCGGCTCTGAGGCGGTCCTCCGGGATCAGGATGTCGCCGTGCATTCCGGTGACGGCGTGGAAAATGCCCAGCTCCGGCGTGGCGCTGTAGCGCTCGCCCTCGGCCGTGGGGCAGGGTTCCGCGGTGACCTCGAAGCGGAGCATCTGCCAGCCGCGCAGGGCGGAGGCGAGCTTGGAGGCGGTGCCGGTCTCGCCCTGCCAGGAGAACTCGGCTCTCCAGGTGCCGGGGGACGCCGGCTGGCGGATCCAGTCGAGCTGGACTCTCGCACCGAGGACACCCGCGACCGCCCATTCGACGTGCGGGCACAGCGCGCGCGGTGCGGAGTGAACGTACAGAACTCCACGTGTCGTCACCGGGACCTCCAGTGTGGGACGAGGTTCGCCTTTCCCAGCGGCCTCAGTAAACAGCATCGGGAGTAAAACTCCACAAAAGGGACAGCATGTGACGTGATGTAATTTACCGGAGCCGGTTGGCAAAGGCGCCTCTGGTTCGACGGGGGAAAAGCTACCGTGCCGCACCGCCCTTGGGGTGACGTACGGTCGGTCCGGGGGTGGGTGGACACCAAGCTTTCACCCGCCAGGACGCCGAACGGACACCGGAGGAGGGGCCGAGGGATGCGCGGCCGACAACGTTTTCGTACCACCGTCGCCTCCGTCGCGGCCGCACTGCTGCTGTGCGCGGGCACTCTGACGGGGTGTGAGGCGGTCGGTCCCGCGGCGACCGCCCCGCCGAAGCCCAGGCCTACACCGAAGCCCACGCCCGTCTGGGACCGCTCCCCCGCCTCCGTCGCGGCCGTCGGCGACTCCATCACCCGCGCCTTCGACGCCTGCTCGGTCCTGTCGGACTGTCCGGAGGTGTCCTGGGCGACCGGCACGGACACCACCGTCAACAGCCTCGCCCTGCGGCTCCTCGGGGCGAAGGGCGCGGCCGCGCGCAGTTGGAACCTGGCGCGGACCGGGGCGCGGATGGCGGAGCTCCCGGAGCAGATGGCCCGGGCGGCGGCCGAGAAGCCCGAGCTGGTGACGGTGATGATGGGTGCGAACGACGCCTGCCGGGACCGGGCCGAACTGATGACCCCGGTCGAGGAGTTCCGCGCGGACTTCGAGGCGTCCCTCTCCGAGCTGCGGAAGACGGCACCGAAGGCGCAGGTGTACGTGTCGAGCGTGCCGGACCTGAAGCGCCTGTGGTCGCAGGGCAAGGAGAGCCCGATGGGCCGCCAGGTCTGGAAGCTGGGCATCTGCGCCTCGATGCTGGCCGACGCGGAGGATCTGAGCGCTTCGGCCGAGCAGCGCCGGACGCGGGTGCGGGACCGCGTGGTGGCGTACAACACGGTCCTGAAGGAGGTCTGCGCGAAGGACCTGCGCTGCCGGTACGACGGCGGCGCGGTGTTCGGCTTCCGCTTCGACGGAGCGCAGCTCAGTCCCTGGGACTGGTTCCATCCGAGCAAGGACGGGCAGGCGAGGCTCGCGGAGATCGCGCACCGGCAGGTGACGGCTCCGGAGCCGCCCGCGTAGGGTTCCCGATCATGAGGATCACGAGTGAGCCCTTCGGTTCGGTCGACGGTGCGGACGTCACGCGCTGGACGCTCCAGCGGGGCGCCGTGCGGGTACGGGTGCTGACGTACGGCGGCATCGTGCAGTCGGTCGAGACGCCGGACCGGGACGGTGTCCCGGGTGGCGTGGCCCTCGGCTTCCCCGATCTGGAGGGGTATCTCAAGCGTCCGGAGCCGTACTTCGGCGCTCTGGTGGGGCGTTACGCCAATCGGGTCGCGGGCGGCGCCTTCACGCTGGACGGCACGGTCCACCGGCTGCCCCGCAACGGCGGGCCGAACTGTCTGCACGGCGGGGAGCGCGGCTTCGACAAGCGGGTGTGGGAGGCGGAGGAGGTCGAGTCCGGGGTACGGCTGTCCCGGGTGAGCCCGGACGGCGAAGAGGGCTTCCCCGGCCGCCTGGAGGTCTCGGTGACGTACACGCTCGACGCCGACGGGGCGCTGCGGATCGGCTACCGCGCGGAGACGGACGCGCCGACGGTGGTGGCGCTGACGAACCACTCGTACTGGGATCTGGGCGACGGGCCGCAGGAGCTGCGGGTGGCGGCCTCGCGCTTCACTCCGACCGACGGGACGGGCATCCCGACCGGAGAGTTCACCGAGGTCGCGGGCACGGAGCTGGACTTCCGCAGCGGCAGGCCGCTCACGATCCCGCTGGACCACAACTTCGTCCTGGACGACGGGGGTTCGACGGCAGCCGAGCTGTACGCGCCGGGGAGCGGTCGTACGGTGACGGTGGAGACCACCGAGCCCGGCCTTCAGGTGTACGCGAGCCCGGAGCTGGGCGGAGTCGCCCTGGAGGCGCAGCACTTCCCGGACTCGCCGAACCGGCCGGAGTTCCCGTCGACGGTGCTGCGTCCGGGTGAGGTGTACGCCTCCGGGACGACGTTCCGCTTCGGCACGCGCTGAACGACGGGGTGAAGCCCCGGGGCGGATGTCAGGTTCCGCCCCGGGGCTGATCATGGGGGTCAGACCTCCAGCGTGGCCGTCAGGCGCGCGTCGGCGAGCGAGTGCGCGGCCCTGACCTCGTACGTACCGGGGACGAAGGTCCAGTCGTTCTTCTCCTCGTCCCAGATCTCGAAGCCGCGGCGCGGCAGGGGGATCTCGACCTCGACGGACTCGCCGGCGCCCGCCTCGACGGAGCCGAAGCCGGCCAGCCAGCGCGCCGGGCGCTCCACACCGTCCGCCGTCGGGGCCAGGTAGATCTGGACGACCTCGCGGCCGGTGCGGGTGCCGGTGTTGGTGATCCGGACCTTCGCCGTCGCCGGGGTGACCTCCAGGGAGTCGTAGGTCCACGTGGTGTAGCCGAGGCCGTGGCCGAAGGCGTACGCGGGGGTGGCGCCGGCCTTGTCCCAGGCGCGGTAGCCGATGAACACGCCCTCGGTGTAGGCGAGTCCCCCGTCGGTGGGGGTGACCTCGGTGACGGGGACGTCGGCGAGGGCGACGGGCCAGGTGGTGGGGAGCCGGCCGCCGGGCTCGGCGGCGCCGGTGAGGACGTCGGCGAGTGCGGCGCCGCCTTCCTGACCGGGGAACCAGCTGAGCAGGATCGCGGCGACGTCATCGCGCCAGGGCATCTCGACCGGCGAGCCGGCGTTGACGACGACGACCGTGTTCGGGTTGGCGGCGGCCACGGCCCTGACGAGTTCGTCCTGGCGGCCGGGGAGGGCGAGGTCCCTGCGGTCGAAGCCCTCGGACTCGACACGCTCGGTGGTGGCGACGACCACGACGGCGGCGTCGGCGGCGCGGGCGGCCTCGACGGCTTCGGCGATCAGTTCGTCGGGGTCACGGCGCGGACCGAGGTGGACGAAGGAGAACATGACGGCCGGCAGCGGGGCCGCGAACTCCTTGTCCAGGGGGTGCAGCAGGGACACCTCGACCGTCTCGCCCGCGGTGAGGGCGATCTTGGCGCGCTCGACGGGGGCGCCGAAGAACGCCTCGAAGGGGTCGGTCTCCGGGCCCATCGCCTGAAGGCCGTCGAAGACGGTCTCGCCCGCGATACGGAGGGTGAAGGCGCCGAGGCCGCGGGTGCCGAAGGAGTGCTCGCCGGACTCGCGCGGGGTGAACGTACCGGTGACCTCGATGGAGGCGAGCGTCTCGTGGGTGACGCCGGCCGGGAGGTCGTCGCCGATCCACTGGACCTGGCCGTTGGGCAGGGTGCCCTCGCCGAGGACGGTGCCGTCGGCGTCGCGGCAGACGGCGCGGAGGGTGAACCCCGACGAGACGGAGCCGGCGGGGGTGAGTTCGTCGCTGGGGTCGGCGCCGACGGAGAAGGTGAGGGCGCCGTCGGGAAGGGCGGCGGTGAGTCCGTCGAGCGGCGAGACGGTGTGGTCGGGGAAGACCTGGGCGGAGCCGCCGCCGAGGACCCGGGCGTCGCGGGCGGCGGCGCCGGACAGCGCGACGGAACCGCCCGCGACCAGCGGCAGCACGTCGTTCTCGTTGCGTACGAGGACGACTCCGCGGTGGGCGATCTCGCGGGCGAGGGCCTCGCCGTCGATCGTCCCGGGCTGTTCGGCGACGACCGGCGGGGCGCCTTCGAGGGTGCCGACGCGGGCGGCGAGCCGCAGCACGTTCCGTACGGCCGTGTCGACCGCGGACTCCTCGACCTCGCCGGCCCGGACGGCTGCGGCGAGCGCCTCGCCGTAGACGGTCCGGGGGCCGGGCATGGCGATGTCGAGGCCGCCCTCGATGTCGCCCTGGGTGGAGCGGGCGGCCATCCAGTCGGAGACGTTGCAGCCGTCGAATCCCCACTCGCCGCGCAGGACCTCGTTGACGAGGTAGCTGTGCTCGGTCATCGTCACGCCGTTGACCTGGTTGTAGGCGGTCATGATGCCCCAGGGGTGGGCGTTCTTGACGATGGCCTCGAAGGGCGCGAGGTAGAGCTCGCGCAGCGGGCGGGCGGCGACCGTGTTGTCGACGGTGAAGCGGTCGGTCTCGGCGTCGTTGGCGACGAAGTGCTTGACCGTGGTGCCGACGCCGCCGTCCTGGACGCCCTGGACGTAGCCGGTGCCGATCTCGCCGGTGAGGTACGGGTCCTCGGAGTAGCACTCGAAGTGGCGGCCGCCGAGCGGTGAGCGGTGCAGGTTGACGGTGGGCGCGAGCAGGACGTGGACGCCCTTGCGGCGGGCCTCCTGGGCGAGGAGCCGACCGGCGCGGCGGGCGAGGGACGGGTCCCAGGCGGCGGCGAGCGCGGTCGGGGACGGCAGGGCGATCGAGGGGTCGTCGGCGGTCCAGCGGACGCCCCGGACGCCGATCGGGCCGTCGGACATGACCAGGGACTCCAGCCCGATCTCGGGCAGGGCCGGGAGCGACCACATGTCCTGGCCGGCGAGCAGCCGCGCCTTGGTGTCCAGGTCGAGCTTGCCGAGCGCCGCCTCGACGGCCTGCTCGCGAACGGTGTCCGCGCTGATCTCCGCCACGGCCGTACCTCCTCGTAGAAGTCCTTGTGGCGCCCATGGTGGACCCGCTACCTGTAGATCGGTAGGTTACGTTACTGTTTCGTAATCTTGAGATGCCGTACGGTCCTGGGTGGAAGGGACTTCCGGCAGGCGGCGACAGGGAGAGGGGGCCATGGCGATGGTGCGGGCCAGGAGCGAGGAGCGGCGCGCGGACATCGTGCGCGCGACCCTCGAAGTGATCGCCGAGCGCGGCTACCGGGGCGCGTCGCTCGGCGCCGTCGCCGAGCGGGTCGGCCTGACGCAGCAGGGACTGCTGCACTACTTCCCCACGAAGGAGGCCCTGCTCGTCGCGGTCCTCGCGGAGCGCGACAAGTGGGACACGAGCGGGGCCGGTTCGCGCGAGGGCTGGCGGCTCGATCTGATCGACTCGCTCGTCGAGTACAACGCGATGCGGCCGGGGATCGTGCAGACCTTCTCGGCCCTGCTCGGCGAGAGCGTGACCGAGGACCATCCGGCGCGCACGTTCTTCACCGAGCGCTACACCCAGGTCCGCGACGAGATGGCGAACGTCCTGCGCCTGGAGTTCGGCGAGCGCCTGCCGAGCGGGCTGACCCCGGAGCGGGCGGCTCCGATCCTGACGGCCGTGATGGACGGGCTGCAGTACCAGTGGCTGCTCGACCCGGCGGCCGTGGACATGCCGGAGGCGTTCCGGGACTTTCTGCGCCTCTTGTACGGAAGCGACAAGTGAGGGCCCTGTAGCGGGAGTTGCGGGTGAGTCGGGATACTGCGCGGGCCGGTTCCCGACCCGACGGAGGGCTCACCTGTGCTGTCCCGGATTCGCCATGCCTCGCTCGGCCTCGCGCTGATCACCGCCACGCTGGTCGCGGCGGCGCCCCCCGCAACCGCCGACGCCGACGCGGGCTGCTCGTGCACCGTCGAGGAGGCACGACTCGACCGCGCCGCGCCGCAGGAGATCCTGCGGCGCGGCGGATTCGACTCCGTGGCACCGGAGTTCGCCCGCGCCCTCGCCGGCGCCGAGTCGTACCGGGAGGCCGAGCGGGCCGTCGCCCGGCACGGGGAGCGGCTCTGGCGGGACGCGGTCGACCGGGCGCAGGGGCGTCGCGTACGGGGCGACCTGAGCCGGGACGACGATCGGCCGCTGTACTGGGCGCGGCTGGGCCTGACCCGTGAACTGCGTTCCTGGCAGCCGGAGTTCGCACTCTCCGACGAGGGGCGGGCGCGGCTGCTCGACCGGCTCGAGCGCTCCTCGCGCGGCCAGGACTCGATCCGTTTCCCGGCGGGCAAGGGCGTGAAGCGCATCCTGATGACCGGGTTCGACCCGTTCACGCTCGACCGGGACGCGCGGATCAGCAATCCGTCCGGGGCCACCGCGCTCGCCCTGGACGGCACCTGGATCCGCACGGCGGACGGCAGCCTCGCCCGGGTCGAGACGGCCGTCTTCCCGGTCCGCTGGCAGGACTTCGCCGAGGGGACGGTCGAGCGGACCCTGCGGGACCAGCTGCCGAAGGCGGACCTGTTCACCACGGTCAGCCAGGGCCGGATCGGCCGCTTCGACATCGAACGGTTCAACGGTGCCTGGCGGGGCGGCTTCCCCGACAACGAGAACCTCTCGCGCACGGAGACCGTCCCGGTCTCCGACCCGGCCACCCAGCCCCAGTGGACGGCGACCACCCTCCCGTACGCCTCGATCGTCGCCGCGAGCACCGGGCGCTTCCCGGTGTACGACAACACGGCGGTGACCGAGATCCCGGCCGGGTCGAGCACTCCCGTGGCGCGCCCGGGCGGCCCGACGCCGGGCTCCACGGCCCGTTCGGGCGGCGGCGGGGACTATCTCTCCAACGAGATCGCCTACCGCGCGACCCTGCTGCGCGACCGGCTCGGCCTGCCGGACCTGCCCGGCGGCCATGTCCACACCCCGGTCCTGCAGTTCGGCGCGGGCAACACGGACCCGACGACGGGCGCGGTGACGGACCCGGAGTTCGTACGCAACCGGCTGGACATCATCGCCCAGGTCCGGGCGATCATCGCCATGGCCGCGTCCCGGTAGCGACCCCTGGGGTTCCCCGTCGGCCGGGCGCGCGGGATGATGGGGGTCATGATCGTCGCAGCAGCGCAGTTCGCCCCGGTCGCCGGGGACATCGACGCCAACGTCCGTACCGTCGCCGGGCTGATCAGGGCGGCGGGCGCGGACGGCGCCCGGCTGGTCGTCTTCGCCGAGCTCTGCCTGACCGGCTACGAGCCCAGCCTCATCAGGGACACCCCCGCGCTGGTGTTCTCCGAGGACGACGAGCGCCTCGAGCCGATCCGGGAGGCCTGTCGCGCCGTCGGCGCGGCGGCCGTCGTCAACGGGCCCGTACGCACCGCCGACGGCGGGACCGGGGTGACCTCGCTGGTGATCGGGGCGGACGGCGCGCTGCTCACCCGCTACGACAAGCGGCATCTGTACGGCGTCGAGGCGGAGGTCTTCGCACCGGGCGGGGTGGACGGCCGCTTCACCCTCGACGGGGTGCGGTTCGCGACGGCCACCTGCTACGACAACCGGTTCCCGGAGCTCGCGGAGCGGGCCGCCGCCGACGGTTGCACGGTCTATCTGGCGAGCTCGGTCCTGACCGCCGACAACGACTCGTTCGAGAAGGTCTATCCGGTACGGGGCCGGGACTTCGGTCTGTACGTGGTGCTCGGCAACGCGCTGGGCCGCAACGAGGACGGCGTGGCCTGCGGCGCCGCCGGAGCCTGGGGCCCGGACGGCGCGCGTCTCGCCGACGCGGGGAGCATCGAGGCGGGGTACGCGCTCGCCGAGGTCGGCTGAGCCCAGGAGGGCCGATCTAGCCCTTGCGGTACGGGTTGCCCGGCATCGGGACGGGGGCAGGAGCCGCGGGGGCCGCGGCCGGCTCGTCGGCGTCCGCGTTCTCCCCGCGCAGGTCCCGGACCATGAGCGTCGCGCCCGCCACCGCGCCCGGCATCAGGAACACGGCCACGAACGGCACCAGGAACGACAGGGTCAGCGGCACGCCGAAGCCCAGGGTCAGCATCCGACGGCCGCGCAGCAACCGCAGCCGCTCCTTCAGTTCGACGCTGCGGCGCTGGAGGGCGACGGCGGTCAGCTCCTCGGCGAGGAAGAAGCCCGAGACGCAGAAGCCGATCACCGGGACGACGGTCTGACCGACGACGGGGATGAAGCCGCAGGCGAAGAGCAGCACGCCGTAGCACGCGACCCGCAGCACGACCTTGAGGCTGTCGCGCGCGGAGATCCACAGCTCGCGCCAGAGGGGCAGGCCCGACTCGGGGACCTCGCCGCCCTCGGTCCGGTCGACCTCCTCGGACAGGGACTCGTAGAAGGGCTGGCCGACCAGCAGGGTCACGGCGGTGAAGGTGACGACCGCGAGGAAGAGCCCGAAGCCGAAGGTGAGGACGGTCAGGGTGTTGCGCAGGAGCCCCTGCCAGGGCGAGGACCAGTCGTCGGCGAACGGGGTCGCCCAGGCCGTCAGGTCGTCGGCCCCGTAGCCGAGGCCGACGAGGGCACCGACGTACAGCACAAGGGTCACCAGACCGGGCAGCAGCCCGAATCCGAACCATCGGCCGTGCCGGCCCACCCACTTCTGTCCCTGTACCAGATAACCGAGACCGGCCCCGAAATCACGCATGAGGATCACCCTATCGGGCCCGCGCCGGAGGCCCTCTTGTTGTCCGGGGCACGACAGGGTAGACCCCTGCGTACTGATCACTTACGGAGGTTGCGTACGTATGGCGAAACCCGGACCCGCCCTGATCACCACCGTCTGCGGCGCGCTCCTCGGCGCGCTGGTCCTCACCGCGCTGCCCGCGAGCGCCGCGCCCGGCCCCTTAGGGCACGGGCCCGGCGGCACCTCAGAGCCCGGTCCCGTACGCGAAGGGGCCGGGCGGGACACCGCGGCCGCGCCGCCGCGCACGTTCGCGGCGCGCTCCTCCCTCGCCCCGGCCGACACCCCGCTCCGCACGGACGGCGGCTATCCGCGGCGGACGGACCTCGCCGTCCCACCCGTCGACCCGGCCGACAGGTCGATCAAGCTGGGGCTCGCCCCCTACCACTCCCTCGCCCCGCGTCTCAACGCGCTGCAGAAGCTCGGGAACCGGGTGAGTGTCGAGGTCGCCGGGCGGTCGGCGGGCGGGCACGAGCTGTATCTGGTGACCGTCACCGCCCCGGAGAGCGCCCGCGAGACCCGTGAGCAGGAGCGCATGCGCGAGCGGATCGAGAACGCGCCCGCCGCCGCGGCGAAGGACACCCGGCTGAAGGCCGCGTACAAGACCCCGGTCTTCATCAACAACAACATCCACGGCAACGAGTGGGAGGGCACGGACGCGGCCCTGGAGCTCATCGAGGAGCTGGCCACCGCCACCGATCGCAAGACCGCCGGGCTGCTCGCGAGGACCCGGGTGTATCTGAACGTCACCGCCAACCCGGACGGCCGGATCGCCGGCACCCGCGCCAACGGCAACGGCTTGGACCTCAACCGGGACTTCATCACCGCATCCCAGCCCGAGGCGCGCGCGATCCGGCGGATCGCCATCGACAAGCAGCCCGCCGTGATGCTGGATCTGCACGGGTACGTCAACGGCACGCTGATCGAGCCGACGACCCCGCCGCACGGTGAGAACTACGAGTACGACCTGTTCCTGAAGAACGCCTACGCCAATGCGCTCGGCATGGAGAAGGCGGTCAACGGTCTCGGCTACACGCCCGCGAAGGGCGGGGTCCGCCCGGCGGTCATCCCGTTCCGGGACGAGCAGGAGGGCTGGGACGACTGGCCGCCGATCTTCACACCGCAGTACATGCCGTTCCAGGGCGCGGTGGCCGCGCACACCATCGAGTTCCCGATGACGGTGAACAACCAGGCGTACGACACCCTGCCGGAGGCGGAGCTGCGCCGCCGGGCGGCGATCAACGTCGACATCGCGGGCGCGGCGATGCGCGCCACGCTCGACCACACGGACACGCATCGCGCGTCGGTGCTCGCCGACCAGATCGAGACGTTCCGGCGGGGCGCGGCTGGCGAGGCGCAGCGGCCGGTCTCCGAGGAGACGGTGCCCGGCGTGCCGGGGATCGGTCCGGAGGATGTGTACACGACCACGTTCCCGCGCGCGTACGTCATTCCGGCGGGGCGGTCCCAAGCCTCTGCGGTGGCCGCGGCACGGCTCGTGGACCATCTGGTCGCCAACGACGTGCGGGTCGGACGGGCCCTCGACGGCTCGTACGTCGTCGACATGCGCCAGCCCAAGCGCGGGATGGCGAACGTGATCCTGGCGGAGGGCCGCGACATCAGCGCGGACGTGTCGACGATGTACGACATCTCGGGCTGGAGCCTCGGGCTGCTGTGGGGCGCGACGGTGCGGCGGATCGAGCACGGCCCGGTGCCTCGCGTGGTGCGCCCGGTCCACGCCGCGGCCCCCACGGGTTCGGTCGCGCCCTTCGGGGACCTGCTGCTGCGGCTCGACGACCCGAAGGAGCTGGCCGCGGTGAACACGCTGCTGGCGCAGGGGGTGAAGGTGCGGCGGACCGCCGACGGAGCGGCGGTGGTGCCGGCGTCGGCGCGGGGCGCGGCACGGGTGCTCGCGGACCGGTACGGGGTGGTGTTCCGGGCCACGAAGGAGCGGGGCTCGGCGCCGCTGGAGCGGACCAGGGTCGCCGCCTCGGTGACGGCCGGTGAGCTGTTCGCGCTGGGCGAGATGGGCTTCGAGGTCGTCCCGGTGTCGACGGAGATCCTGAACGCGGGCTTCGACTGGTCGACGGCCGACGTGCTGTTCGTGTCGCGGGGCCTGGAGTACGGGAAGCTCACCCCGGCCGCGCGGGAGGCTCTGCGGGCGAGCGGTGCGGGTGTGGTGGGGATCGGCTCGGCGGGCGCGGCGTTCAACGCGGCGGCGGGGCTGCTCCCGGCCACGGCGGTGGAGGGCAACGGGGACGCGAACGGTGTCGTGACGGTCCGCAACGCGGGCGGGGCGATCACCGGCGGAGCTCCCGGGCACAGCTTCGTCTACGCGCCGATGTGGTTCACGGGGCTGGGGGCGGGGGTGCGGACCGAACAGTCGTACGCGGCGGCCGATCCGCTCGTCTCCGGGCACTGGCGGCCCGGCGCGGACGGCAGGGGTGGTCCGGGCGACGCGGCCGGGCGGGCGTCGGTGGTCAGCGGCACGACGGCGCACGGTGCGCCGGTGGTGCTGTTCGGCACGGAACCGCTCTTCCGGGACCACCCGAAGGGTGCGTTCGCGCAGGTCGGCCGGGCTCTGCTGGCGCGCTGACCGGTGCGCCGACGGATGCGCCGACCGTCCCCATGACGCAAGAGGGCCGCACCCCGGTCGGTCGGGGTGCGGCCCACGTCAAGCGTACGCGCAAAATCAGACGGCCAGCTCGACCGTGATGTTGCCACGGGTCGCCTTGGAGTACGGGCAGACCTGGTGAGCCTTCTCGATCAGGCTCTTCGCGGTCTCGACGTCCACGTTCGGGATGGTCGCCGAGATCTTGACGATGATGCCGAAGCCGTCGTCGTTCTTGCCGATGCCGACCTCGGCGGTGACCGTCGAGCCCGAGATGTCGGCGTTCTCGTTACGGGCCACGACGCCCAGCGCACCCTGGAAGCAGGCGCTGTACCCGGCGGCGAAGAGCTGCTCCGGGTTGGTGCCGGCGCCGGAGCCACCCATGGCCTTCGGCGGGTTCACGACGACATCGAGCTGACCGTCGTCGGTGGCCACACGGCCGTCGCGCCCGTTCTCGGCGGTGGCGACGGCGGTGTACAGGACGTCGGACTGCTGAATGGACATGCGGGTCTTCCTTCTGCTGGTTCGCCGCGACTCGCGCCCACGATCGCGACGGCTGAGGGAAGACTAGCCGGTCACCGAAACGATCATCTTTCCGGTGTTGTCCCCGCGGAGCAGGCCGAGGAAGGCGTCCACGCTGTTCTCGATGCCCTCGACGACGGTCTCGTTGTACTTCAGCTCGCCGGAGCGCAGCCAGCCGCCGACCTCCTGGACGAACTGCTGCTGCAAGCCGTAGTGGTCGCCGACGAGGACGCCCTGGAGGCGCAGTCGCTTACCGATGATCATGGCCATGTTGCGCGGGCCCGGCACCGGCTCGGTGTCGTTGTACTGCGCGATCATGCCGCAGATGGTGGCGCGGCCGTGCACGTTGAGCGAGGAGATCGCGGCTTCGAGGTGGTCGCCGCCGACGTTGTCGAAGTAGACGTCGATACCGTCCGGGGCGGCCTCGCGGAGCTGGTCCTTGACCGGGCCGTTCTTGTAGTTGAAGGCGGCGTCGAAGCCGTACTCCTCGATGAGGAGCTTGACCTTCTCGTCGGAGCCGGCGGAGCCGATGACCCGGGAGGCGCCCTTGAGCTTCGCCATCTGGCCGACCTGGCCGCCGACGGCGCCGGCCGCGCCGGAGACGAAGACGGCGTCGCCCTCCTTGAAGGAGGCGACCTCGAAGAGACCGGCGTAGGCGGTGAGGCCCGTCATGCCGAGGACGCCGAGGTAGCTGGAGAGGGGGGCCAGCTCCGGGTCGACCTTGGTGGCGTGCTGGGCGGGCACATCGGCGTACTCACGCCAGCCGAGACCGTGCAGGACGTGGTCGCCGACGGCGAATCCCTCCGCGTTGGACGCGATGACCTCGCCGACCGCGCCGCCGTCCATGGGGTGGTCGAGCTTGAACGGCGGGATGTACGACTTCACGTCGTTCATCCGGCCGCGCATGTACGGGTCGACGGAGAAGTGCAGGTTCTTGACCAGGATCCGGCCCTCGGCGGGCTCGGCGACGGGGGTCTCACGGAGCGCGAAGTCCGCGGGGGTGGGCCAGCCGTGCGGACGGGCGACGAGGTGCCACTCACGGCTGGACGCGGGGATTACGGACATCGGTACGGCCTCCTGGAACAGAATGTTTCACTACCTGAAACAACCATGCTCCTGGATATTTCATGTTGTCAAGTATCTGGGTAGGATGGAGCTCATGGCCACCTCGAACTCAGACCCCCTCACCCGCGAAGTCGTCGAGCTGATCGGCACGGTCGTGGCGCGGTACTACGCGGAATACGAGCAGGCGGCCGCGGAGCACGCGCTGACCGGCGCCCAGGCGAGGGTCCTCGGACTGCTCACCCTGGAGCCCGTCCCGATGCGGAAGATCGCCCAGAAGCTGAAGTGCGAGCCGTCGAACGTCACCGGGATCATCGACCGGCTGGAATCGCGTGGGCTGGTGGAGCGCCGCCCCGACCCGGCCGACCGACGCGTCAAGCTGGCCGCGCCGACCCCGGAGGGCCTGGACACCGCCGGCCGGCTGCGCGACTCGCTGGACTTCGCGCGCGAGCCGCTCGGCCAGCTCACGGCGGACGAGCGCGCGCTGCTGCGGGACCTGCTGAGGCGGATGCTGGGCGAGGACGTGGCCTGACGCCGTCTCCGCGCTCGGGCTCCTAGACGCAGAAGAAGATGATCCACGTGCACGTCGGCGTCGGGGACGGCGTGGGGCTGGGTGTGGCCGTCGGCGAACCGCCGGGCGGGGTCGCGGTGGCGCTTCCGGAGCCGGTCGGCGTGGGACCGCTCTGCGAGCCCGAGGGTGACGGCGAGCCGGACGGCGTACCGGCCGGGGGCCCGCCTCCGGAGCCCTGCGAGCCGCCGCCACTGCCGGAGCCTCCGGAGCCCTGGCCACCGGAGCCCTGGCCGGGTATGCCCGTGTGGCCGGGCGCGGGCCCGTCCGAGCCCTTGGGGGTGGCGGACTTCGTGACCGTGACCGGGGTCGGCCCCTCCGGTGCCGTGGCGCTGTCCGAGGGCAGCGGCGGCAGCGAGGTCTCGACGGCCTCTTCCTCCTGTACGGCGGTGGCGGCGCCGCCCTCGTCCGGGGGCTCGAGCGCCAGCTTGGCCATGCTCAGCGCACCCGCCGCGAGGACGATGCCGAGCGTGCCCACCAGGACGTTGCGCCCCTTGCGGCTGCGCGCACGACGGCTGCGGCGGGCACCGCTCCGCCCCGACGCCGCGCCACGGCGGGCGGCGGCCCGACCGCCGGAAGCGGCCGAGCGCGGCGGCTCGAGCGGGTCCAGTTCGTAGATGTGCTCGGCCCGCTCCTCGTACGCCATGGGCGCGGTGGGCTCGACGAACTCGACGCGCTGGGCCGCGACGGCGCGCGCGGCGGCCGGCTGGGGGGTCTCGTACCGCAGCTCCTCGACGGGGGTCCCGCATCCGGCGCAGGCGAGTGCGCCGTTGAGGTGCCGTCGGCACTGGTGGCAGTAGTCCATGGCTGCCGCAGAGTATGTGTCGACAGGACACCAGAGGTAGGCGGGAACGTGAGGATCCTGTGAGGAAACCCCAGGTCGACGGCGTGTCGTCGTGATTCTCCCGCTTCGGGCAGGATGGGCTCATGACACCGTCCGGGCCTTTCGGGCCACGCGAGTTCCAGCTCGTCCTGCTGCGCCGGATGGCCGACCACCAGCCGGACCTGGTCGAGGACGCGCTCAGGGATCTGGGGGCGACGCGCGCCGAGTCGCGTGAGGCGAACCGCCGCTGGCAGGCGTGGGCCCATGGCCGCGGAAGCCGCGGGGAGCTGTCCCGTTACCGCTCCGTCCTGGGCGAGCCGGTGGCACGCCGCGCGGCCCCCCGGCTCGACGCCGAGCTCCTGGAGTGGGAGCTCCCGCTCTGGCCGGAGCTGCGCTGGCAGGTGATCGTGGGAAAGCCGTCGGCGGTCTGGGGCAGCGGCCTGGTCCGGGCGCCCGGCTCCCCCGTGCCCGAGCTGCGCACCGAGGCCGACCTGCACCCCTGGAGCTGCACCCTCCCCGAGGTCGGCAACGCCTTCCCCCCGGCCCGGGCCCGGGACGGCAGCGCCCCCACCCGTCTCCGCCTGGACTTCACCCTCCCCGACGGAACCCCCCGAGCCGCCGAATTCACCTGGGGCCTCCTGCAACGCCTGCTCTGACGGCCCCGCGCCGCGCCCGGCGAGCCTCGCCGGGGCGGCACGTTCGGGGCGGTGCGGGCCCTGCACTGCCCCGCGCGACCCCGGCGCCGTCACGGCGGCCCGTGCCACGGAGGAGAACGAACCCCGCTGTCACGCCGAGTCCGCCCCGCGCCGGCCACGGGCCACGGCGCCACGCTGGGCAACGGGAGCCGGCGGCGACGGAGCGACGGGCGGCGCCCGCGCCACACCCCGCCCCGTGCCCGGCGGCGCACCCGCCGCGCCGAGCTCACGCCCCGGACCACGAACGACCCCACAGCCGTCCGCGCCGAAATCGCCCCCGGGGGCCACCCCGCACCGACCCGCCGTCGGGCGGCCCCGCACCCCCGGGCGGCGCAGCCCAGCGCGCGGCATCGCGGCGGGAGTCGCACGATGCGAACAGAACGCCGTAGCAAACCGGCGTCCACCCTCGCTCGTGCCAGCACCGCACTCCGGAGGATCTGCCGTGACCGTCAGCCTGGAACAGCTGCGTCGTTGCCATGTCGCCGTCGACCTGGGGGCCGCCCGGACCCGGGTCTTCGTCAAGGGCGCCGGGCTCGTCGTCGACGAGCCCAGTGTCGCCGCTGTGAACACCCGTACCGGCGCGCTGATCGCCGTCGGCGCGCTCGCCGAGAAGATGACCGGCCGCACCCCCGACTACATCCGCGTCATGCGGCCCGTCTCCGGCGGCACCGTCGTCGACATCGACATGGCCCAGCGGATGCTCCGCCACCTCCTCGGCGAGAAGCTCCGCCGCCAACTGCGCCGCAAGCCCCGGCTGCGCGCCGCCGCCAGCACCCCGCACGACAGCGACCCGCTCGCCCAGCGCGCCGCCGTGGAGACCCTCGTCGGGCTCGGCGCCCGGCGGGTCGAGCTGGTCGACACCCTGATCGCGGCGGCCGTGGGCTGCGGACTTCCCGTCGAGCAGCCCACCGCGACCATGATCATGGTCTGCGGCGCGGCGACCACCCAGGTCGCCGTGCTCTCCCTGGGCTCCATCGTCACCGCAGAGCGGATCCCCGTGGGCGGCGACGCGATCGACCACGCGGTCATCCAGCACCTGCGCCACCAGCACGAGCTGATGCTGCCCAGCCAGTCCGTCCGCCCGCTGCAACTCGCCCTCAGCGGCAACGGCCTGACCCTCCAGGGCCCGACCTCCACCGAGATCCACGGCCGCGACGTGGCCACGGGCCTCGCCCGTTCGGTGACCGTCGACACCGCCGCCGTACGCGATGCGATCCACACCCCACTGACCGCCGTCCTCGACGGCATCGGCAAGATCCTCCGCGAGTGCCCGCCCGACCTCGTCGCCGACCTCGCCGAGCGCGGCATCATGATGGTCGGCGGCAGCGCCCTGCTCCCCGGGCTCGACCAGATGCTCCGCGAGGCGACCGGGATGCCGGTGCACATCGCCGAGCGGCCGGACGTCTGCGCGATCCTCGGGCTCGGCGCGATGCTGGAGGGCAAGATCCAGCCCATGGTCCTCGACCCGCTGGCCGACACCGAATGATCGCCACATCCCTCCCATTTGTACGACAATAAGCGCATGTCGCTCATGGACCAGGACGACCCGGCTCCCCGTCTGCCGATGCTGCTGGAAGCGGTCCTGAGTGTCGGCACCGATCTCGAACTGCGGACCACGCTCCAGCACATCGTGGACTCCGCGATCGACCTGACCGGCGCGCGCTACGGAGCGCTCGGGGTCGTCGACCCCGAGCGCCGCCGACTGACCGAGCTGTTCACCGCCGGGATGACCGAGGCCGAGCGGCAGCGCATCCCCCGGCTCCCCGACGGCCACACCGGCCTCCTCGGCGTCCTCATCCACGACCCGCAGCCGCTGCGGGTCGATGACCTGACGGCCGATCCGCGCTCCAGCGGGGTCCCGGAGGGCCATCCCGAGATGCGCTCGTTCCTCGGTGTCCCGATCCGTGTCCACACGGAGGTGTTCGGCAATCTCTATCTCACCGAGAAGCGCGAGGGGAGCTTCACCGAGGAGGACCTCGCCCTGCTGCGGGTCCTCGCCTCGCAGGCCGGCATCGCCATCGGCAACGCCCGGCTGTACGAGACCGCCCGTCAGCGCGAGCGCTGGATCGAGGGCGCGGCGGCGGTGACGACGGCCCTGCTCACCAGGGAACCGGCGGAGGACGCGCTGATGACGGTCGCCGAACAGGCCAGGCTGCTCGCGGATGCCTCGGCCGGGGTCGTCCTGCAGCCCACCGAGGAGGGCGGCATGGAGATCGTGGCCGCCTCGACGGTCGGCGACCCGGGCGACCTGGTCGGTACGACCATCGCGCCGGGTTCGCCCGTCCTCGAGCAACTGCTCGGTGGTGAGCCGGTCTTCGTGGAGGACTCGGCCACCGATCCACGGATGACCACCCATGTACGTTCCCGGTTCGGGCCCTCGATGATGCTGCCGCTGCAGAGCGGCGGCCGGCTCATCGGCACCCTCGCCCTCCCCCGGCGACGCGGCGGCCGCCCGTACACGGCGGTGGACCGCCTCCTCGCCTCGCAGTTCGCCTCCCAGGCCGCACTCGCCCTGGTCCTCGCGGACGCGCAGCACGATCGGGAGCAGCTGGCGGTGTACGAGGACCGCGACCGGATCGCCCGCGACCTGCACGATCTCGTCGTCCAGCGGCTGTTCGCCACCGAGATGATGCTGGAGTCGACACGGCGGCGCGCGGCCGAGTCGACCGACGAGAGCGTCCTGGTGGGGCGGGCGGTGGACGAACTGGACTCCACCATCCAGGAAGTACGGACGACCATCTTCGCCCTCCAGCAGCCGCCCACCGACGCGCCGACGACCTTCCGGGGGCGTGTGCTGCGCGAGACGGGCGGTGCGGCGGTCCTGCTGGGCTTCCAGCCCTCGGTGCACTTCTCGGGCGCGGTCGACACCCTGATCGACGAGGCCGAGGGCGAGCGGCTCCTCGCCACGCTGCGCGGCGCGCTGGCTGCTGCCCATCGTCGGGAGGGCGTCACGGCGATCACGGTCGAGGTGGCGGCGACGCAGGAGGGCCCCCACCTGGCGGTGGCGGCCGACGGCAGCCCTCCCACGACGGTGAACTGGCCCTAGCCGGCAGCCCGCCCCCGACCGTGAACCGGCCGTGGCGGGCCGCGCGCAAGCCCCCGGACCGGACGCCCGTACGGCCCAATCCGGCGCGCCCCGCCCGGCGTCGCGGCATTGACTGAATCACGTGGACACCCTTGAGAAGCCCTCCGGCACCGCCTACCGGAACCTGGTCATGGCCACGATCGGATTCACACTCACGTTCTGGGCGTGGACTACAAGGACCGGCTGGACCTCAGCTCGTTCCAGCAGTCGCTGCTCGTCGCCGTCCCGGTCCTGGTGGGCTCGCTGGGCCGGATCCCGGCCGGTGCGCTCACCGACCGCTACGGCGCCAAGGTGATGTTCCCCGTGGTCTCGGCGCTCACGATCGTCCCCGTCCTGCTGCTGATCCCGGCGAAGAACTCGTACGGCGCGATGCTCGCCGTCGGTTTCCTCCTCGGCCTCGGCGGGACGACGTTCGCCATCGGCATCCCCCTGGTCAACTCCTGGTTCCCACCGGCCAAGCGGGGCCTGGCGCTCGGGGTCTTCGGCATGGGCATGGGCGGTGTGGCGCTCTCCGGCTACTTCACCCCGCGTATCGCCAAGCACGGGGAGAACCTGCCGTTCCTCGTCGTCGCGCTCGCGCTCGCCGCGTACGCCGTCCTCGCCGTGTTCCTGATCACCGACCGCCCCGACCGGCCGGTGCCCACGGCCTCCCTCGCATCCCGGCTGGGCAAGGCGGGCCGGCTGCGGGTGACCTGGGAGCTGTCGGCGCTGTACGCCATCGGCTTCGGCGGCATCGTCGCGTTCGGGGTGTACCTGCCGACGTACCTCAAGACCTGGTACGAGCTCGACCCGACCGACGCCGGCACCAAGGCCGCCGGTTTCGCCCTCGTCACCGTCGTCTTCCGGCCGATCGGCGGCTGGCTCTCGGACCGGATCCACCCGGCCCTCGTCACCGCCGCCGCGCTCGGCTTCGCCGCCCTCTTCGCCATCGTCCAGGCCTTCGACCCGCCCCTGAACCCGGGCGGCACGATCGCCCTGCTCTGCATGGCGGCCGGACTCGGCACGGCGAGCGGCTCGGTCTTCGCGCTGGTCTCCCAGGTCACCCCGCAGTCACAGGTCGGCAGTGTCACCGGCATCGTCGGCGCGATG
The DNA here is from genome assembly GCF_055596705.1 of Streptomyces sp. NPDC039609. Taxonomy (NCBI): domain Bacteria; kingdom Bacillati; phylum Actinomycetota; class Actinomycetes; order Kitasatosporales; family Streptomycetaceae; genus Streptomyces; species Streptomyces sp. NPDC039609. The sequence continues at coordinate 687,529 of NZ_JBVIUJ010000002.1, read as the reverse complement.
GGAGGGCTCGGCGGGTTCGTGCCGCCGCTGGTGATGGGCGCGATCTACAGCGCCAAGGACTCCTACTCCATCGGCTTCATGCTCCTGTCCGACCTGGCCCTCGCCGGCTGCGTCTACGCGTACGGGCGGATGCGGACGATCCGGCCGGCCGGGGACCGCGACGGCTCCCCGGAGGTGAGCAAGGTCGCAGCGCGCCCCTCCTGAGGCGGGGGAAGAATGCCTCTCGCATCCCGCTACGCGAGGAGGACGACCGTTGAGCGCGCTCTTCCCGGCCCTGGTGGCCGGCTCGGACCGGCCCGCACTGCGCTTCGGCGCGGACACCCTGACCTACGAGGAACTGGCCAAGGCCGCCGGGGCCTTGGCCATACGGATCGGGGCCGCGGGGCGGGTCGCCGTCTGGGCCACACCGACCGCACGGACGGCGGTCGCGGTGGTGGCCGCGCTGCTGGCCGACGTACCGGCGATCCCGCTCAACCCGCGCACCGGGGAGCGGGAGCTGGCGCACATCCTCGGCGACAGCGCTCCGAGCGTGGTCCTGGCGGGGGCGGAGGACGTTCTGCCGGCGGGGCTCGCGGAACTGCCCCGGATCGACGTCGACACGACGGTCACGTCCTTCGGCCCCGTCTCCGCGGCCCTCGCCTTCGCGGGTAGGTCGGACGATTCCGAGTCGCCCGCCCTGATCGTCTACACCTCCGGCACCACCGGCCCGCCCAAGGGCGTCGTCCTCTCCCACCGGGCGATCGCCGCCTCCCTCGACGCCCTGGGGGACGCCTGGGCGTGGACCACGGACGACGTCCTCGTCCACGCGCTGCCGCTCTTCCACGTCCACGGGCTCGTCCTGGGGGTCCTCGGACCGCTGCGGCGGGGCGGATCGGTCCGTCATCTCGGAGGGTTCTCGACCGCGGGTGTGGCCCGGGAGCTCGGTGCGGGCGGCGGCACGATGCTGTTCGGCGTACCGACCATGTACCACCGGATCGCGGACGCGCTGGCGGACGATCCGACGCTGGTACGGGCGCTGGCCGAGGCGCGGCTGCTGGTCTCGGGATCGGCGGCGCTGCCGGTCCACGACCACGAGCGGATCACGGCGGCGACGGGCCGGACGGTGATCGAGCGGTACGGAATGACCGAGACGCTGATGAACACCTCCGTCCCCCTGGGCTCCCACCCGCGCCCCGGCTCGGTCGGGCTGCCGCTGCGCGGCGTGGAGCTGCGCCTGGTGGAGGAGGACGGCACGGAGATGAGGGCGTACGACGGGGAGAGCGTCGGTGAGATCCAGGTCAGAGGCCCGAACCTGTTCTCGTCGTATCTGAACCGGCCGGACGCGACGGCGGCCGCGTTCGACGGCGACTGGTTCCGCACCGGGGACGTGGCGGTCCGTGAACCCGACGGCTACGTACGGATCGTGGGCCGCAAGGCCACCGACCTGATCAAGAGCGGCGGTTACAAGATAGGCGCGGGCGAGATAGAGAACGCGCTCCTGGACCATCCGGCGGTGCGGGAGGCCGCCGTGACCGGCGCACCGGACCCGGACCTCGGGGAGCGGATCGTGGCCTGGGTGGTGCCGGCGGACGCGGAGAAGCCGCCCACGGCGGAGGAGTTGGCCGATCATGTCGCCGGGCTCCTCGCCCCGCACAAGCGCCCTCGCACCGTCCACTTCCTCCGCGCGCTGCCCCGCAACGACATGGGCAAGCTCCTGAAGAAGGCCCTCCCGGAGGCCCTCCATGGCTGAGCGCCTCACGGCCCGTGCGGTGATCGGGCTGGTCACCGACGACTTCGTCCCGTTGCCCGCCCCGGCCGCCCTCGCGCCGCCGCTCCCGGACGGCCCGATCGGCTGGGTCGGTTACGACGCCTCACGCGCGCGTGCCGCCGGGAGGACCGGCGAGGAGGAGTCCGTCCTGTACGGCAGGGCGACGATCGACGGTCGCCGGGTGGTCCTGGTCGCCTTCGAGTTCGGCTTCCTCGGCGGCTCGCTCGGGCAGGCGGCCGGGGACCGGCTCGTCGCCGCGTACCGCGCCGCCCGGGAGGACCGGGTCCCGCTGGTGTCGCTCGTGGCGACGGGCGGCAGCCGGATGCAGGAGGGCATGATCGCCCTGACCCAGCTCCAGCGCGTGGCGGAGGCGACCGTACGACTGCGGGACGTCGGCATCCCCCATGTCGCGGTCCTGCGCGACCCGTCCACCGGCGGCGGCTGGGCCACGGTCGGGGCGGGCGCGGACGTCGTGCTCGCCCTGCCCACCGCCCAGGTGGCGTTCGCCGGTTCGCGGGTCCGCCCTCAGGACGCCGACCCCGCCGCGTACACGGCGGAGAGCCAGTGGGAGCACGGGCATGTGGACGGGATCGTCGAACCGGAGGACCTGCGGGCGACGCTCTCCCTGTGGCTGCGGCTGCTGAGGGGCTCGGAAGACGCCCCGGCTCCCGCCTCCGCTCCCCCGCCCCGCGCGCTCACCGAGGCCGGCCCGCCCTGCACCGGCTGGGAGGCCGTCGTACGGGCCCGGTCCGCCGAGCGCCCCCGCGCCGGGGCCTATCTGGACGCCTACTTCACCACCCGGGCGACCATCCGCGGCGACCGGGCGGGCGGGGTCGACCCCGGAGTGGAGTGCGGTTTCGGACTCCATGAAGGGCGGACGGTCGCGTACGCCGCGCAGGACGGGACGGCGACGCGCCCCGCGGGCTTCCGGACCGTCGCCCGGCTGATCCGGCTCGCGGACCGGCTCGGGATCCCCGTGCTCACCCTGATCGACACGCCCGGCGCCGCCAACGACGCCGACGCCGAACGGGCCGGGGCGGGTCCGGCCATCGCGGACGCGTTCACCGCGGTCGCCGAGGCACGGGTCCCGGTGACCTCGCTGCTGGTCGGCGAGGGCGGCTCGGGCGGGGCCCTGGCGCTGGCCGCGCCGGGCAACACCTGGGCCACGCCGGACGGCTACTTCTCGGTCATCGCCCCCGAGCTCGCCTCGGCGATCCTGAAGAGGGAGCCCGACCAGGCCCCGGTCACCGCCGACCAGCTCCGGCTGCGCCCCCAGGACCTGGTGGAACTGGGCGTCGTGCGCGGGATCGTGACGCGCGGCGGGTGACGGCGGGACGGAGAGAGCCCCGGCACGGCCGCACGCCGTGCCGGGGCTCCCCCGTCTTCGGGACTCCTGGGGCTACTTCACCCCGACCGCCCGGATGATCTCCTGCTTGACCGCGCCACCGCGGTCGTCGGACGCGCCCGCCCGGAGGGAGATGTACTGCGCGTTGTCCGGCACCCGCAGCTCACCCGTCCAGGACGTTCCGCGCCACGACTTCTTCAGAGCGACCTTCTGCCAGGTCTTGCCGTCGTCGTACGAGACCTCCAGCGCGCCGCCGCCGATCGTGCCGGTGTCCGGGGCGCCCTTCACGTACTCGGCCGAGATGCCGACCGGCACCCGGCTTCCGCCGCGCACATCGCCCTTGATGTCGGTGTCGACGTCGAAGCCGAGGTTGATCAGCGGAAGGTAGGTGTAGCGGTCGGACGGGGTCTCCTTGGAGCGGAAGGTCCACTCGGCGTGGCCCTTCGTCGAGAGCCGCCAGCGCGCCGGGTCCAGCGTGGTGTCGGTGACGACCTTGTACTCGGCCTCCTCCGCCGGGGCGTCCCAGGCGTAGGCACCGGAGCTCATCTTGCGGTCGACCCGGGTCCCGTTGACGTACACCTCGGTGTACTGGGTCATCGAGTCGTCACTCCACACGTTGCCGAAGCCGGTGTGGTCCGGGCCGGAGTCGCCCCAGCCGGGGGTGTTGAACTTCAGGTCGTTACCGACCCGCTCCTGGCCCCAGCCGAGCCCGGTGCCCAGCCACGGGTGCCAGACCGGCTTGAACCACTCGCGGTGCGTCGCGCTGTCGCCCCGGTAGGAGATGATCCCGCCGCGCTGTTCGAGGGAGTCCTCCAGGTCGACCGACTCGTGCCAGAACTGACCGCGTTCGGTGGAGACGTACTCGGTGCGCTCGGTCGGGAAGCCGATGTACTCCTTGAAGCCGAAGCCGATCGGGAAGGTGTCGGTGATCGAGTAACGGAACTCGCCGCCGATCTCCTCGCGCCCGGTGGGCATGTGGAACGTGGAGCGCACGGTGGCCAGTTCGTCCTCGTCCGGCCGGAAGACCAGGTCGGACGGAATGGCGCCCGGGTGCCCCTCGGAGAGGTCGTAGACGAACGGGGTGAAGCGCGTGCCGGTCAGGTCGACCGTCTTCTTCCGCGCGGCGGTGTCGGCGAGCCGGGCTCCGTCGGCCGCGTTGACGGTCGCGACGCCCAGCGGCCGGTCCTCGTACGCCTCCGTGCCGAACCAGGTGTTCAGCCGGCCGGGAGCGTTGTCAGTGACGAACAGGAAGGCGACCCCCGCGTCCTGGGCGATCTGCGCGATCTGAACGGGTGTCAGCGCGCCGGCGCGGACCAGGACGGCCTTGCCCTTCACGTTCTTGCCCTCGTACTCGGCGGCCGTGCCGGTGCCGACGTCGACGAGCCCGAGCCGCGAGGTGCCTTCGGGCAGGGTCGTGCCCGGCTGGATGGTGGCGCCGGAGAGCCGGACGCCGCCGGCACTCGCCTCGATGAGCGGCTTGCCCAGCCGCCACACGGTCCGGTACTCGAAGGTTCCGGTGGCGGGCTTGCGGGTGGGGGCGGCGAAGACCGAGTCGTACTTGATGGGCAGCTGGACCGCGCCGCCGTAGGAGGCGCCGTTCGCGTCCCGGTCGAACTCCATGAGGAGCTGGCGCGTCTCGGTCCGCTTCTCGACCTCGGCGCGGATCTCCTTCAGCTGCCGCCCGTCGAGGGTGATCTCGCGGTCGCGGTCGAGGACGATCTCGGGGTCGGTGAGGAAGCCGAGGCCGAGGGAGTCCTTGCCCTTCGAGCCACGGACGTCGAGGAAGGACGAGACGGTGTACGTGCCGGGCTTCAGGCGCAGTTCGAGCGTGCCGGACTCGCCGACGGTCTCCGGGAACGGGTCGTAGCCCTGCTCGAGGCGCTTGACGCCCAGGTGGGCCGAGGTCGGGGCGCCGTCACGGTCCTTGACGTGGATCGTGAGGGTGTAGCGCTCCTCCTCCTTCACCAGGCCGAGCACGGTGTGCGCGACGGGGGTACCGGCGGCCGAGGCGACGATCCGGCCGGAGGCGTTGCCGACCGGGGCCTTCGTGCCGTCACCGGTGACCGTGGTCTGTGCGGTGCCGTGGGCCGGGACGGTGAGGGTGGTGTCGGCGAGGGTCGCGACGCCCGCGGGCATCCCTTCGACGGCGAGGTTCAACTCCACGGCGACGTCGGAGTGGTTGGTGTACGTGACGGTCTTCGTGACCGGCTTGTTCTCCTCGTACGGCCAGGCGAAGAAGCCGAGGTCGGCGGAGCCGGTGGCGGTCACGTTCGCGGAGATCGCGGCGGCCACGTCGACCCGGCCGGCGCCGAGCGCGTAGGCGGAGTCCGTGAGCGTCTTCGACGAGGACATCAGGGCGTTCTTGAGCTGCGCGCCGGTCCAGCCGGGGTGCTTCTCGGCGAGCAGCGCGGCGACACCGGCGACGTGCGGGGTCGCCATCGAGGTACCGCTCATCGTCGTGTAGAGCCCGGTGCCGGTCACCAGCTGGGAGCGGGCGGCGAGGATGTCCACGCCGGGCGCGGAGAGGTCGGGCTTGAGGGCCTGGTCGCCGAAGCGCGGTCCCTGGCTGGTGAAGTAGGCGGCCTGGTCGGCGGAGTCGACGGCACCGATGGTGAGCGCGGAGTCGGCGGCGCCGGGCGATCCGATGGTGCCGGGGGCGCCGCTGTTTCCTGCGGCGATGACGAAGAGGGCGCCCGTCTCCGCGCTCAGGCTGTTCACGGCCTGGGCCATCGGGTCGGTGCCGTCGCTGCCCTCACGCGAACCCAGGCTCATCGAGACGATCTTCGCGTCGATGTCCTTGGCGGCCCACTCCATGCCGGCGATGATCTCGGACTCGGATCCGGATCCCTCGTCGCTGAGGACCTTGCCGACGGCGAGGGTCGCGCCGGGCGCGACGCCCTTCTCCGCGGCGCCCTCGGAACCGGCGCCGCTGCCGCCGACGGTGGAGGCGACATGCGTGCCGTGACCGTTGCGGTCGGCGACCTCCTGGCCGGCGATGAAGGACTTGGACTCGCTCACCCGGTCCTTGAGGTCGGGGTGGGCCAGGTCGGCGCCGGTGTCGAGGACGGCGACCTTCACGCCCTTGCCGGTGAGTCCGGCCTCCCACGCCTTCGGGGTGCCTATCTGGGCGTTGGACTCGGCCATGGCGGCCTCGACCTTGCCGTCCAGCCACACCTTGCCACCCGCGGAGCGGGTGGTGGGCGAGGTGAACGACCGCCAGAACGCGGCCGGGTCGGTCGCCTCCACCGCGGCGCCGCCGATGCTCGGGAGGGCGCGGACGGTCTCGGCGCCGCGCGGTGCGGCGGAGCGCGCGCCCTTGCCGTACGTGACGATCAGCGGCAGTTCATCGGTGATGCCCTGCTCGATCAGGCCGCTGACGTCGAAGAGCCGGCGGTCGAGCACGCCGGAGTCCAGGTAGCTGCGGGCCTCGTCGGGGACGACCGTGACCCGGCCGTCGGAGATCTCGCTGCGTACGGCGCCGGTGGCGCCCTTGGCCCGGTCGACGGTGACGGTCTTCCTGCCGCCACCGAGGTCGGTGACGGTGACCCGGTCGCCGGTGATGAGCGTGACGGTGGCGCTCCGGTCCGCGGCGCCCTTGAAGGTGTCGGGTACGGCGGGGGCGGCGGTTCCCCCGGCAGCGGCGGTCTGCCCTGCCGTGAGCAGCACCAGGGAGATGCCGGCGGCGAGCAGCCCGGCCCTTCCTCCTGCGGAAGGTCTGATCATCGACGCACTCCTCGACACCCGGGGGAAGGGGTGGTTCCGGGCGTCGCGAGGAGTCTGGTCCGCACAGCGGTGGTTGAGTACAGAACGGCCTGGCGGCTATGCGCCGTGGCGGCCAACCGCCAGTTCAGGCAGTGGGGTTGAGCGCGTCGTATCGGCGAAAACCCCGCCCGTACAGGGCAAGTACACCAATCGCGAACACACAGGCGATACCGCCGCCGGTGATGGCGACGGCCGGGGAGGTCAGATCGGCGACCGAGCCGGCGAGGAAGTCGCCGAGCCGCGGCCCGCCGGCGACGACCACGATGAAGACGCCCTGGAGCCGGCCGCGCATCTCGTCCGGGGCCGCGACCTGCATCATCGTGTTCCGGAAGATCATCGAGACGGTGTCGGAGTAGCCGGCGAGGGCGAGCAGGAGCAGCCCGAGCCACAGGTTTCGGGTGAGGCCGAAGACGGCGATCGCGGTGCCCCAGCAGGCGACGGCGAGCAGGATCGCCTGTCCGTGGTGGCGGATGCGCCCCTGCCAGCCGCTGAGGACGCCGCCGAGGAGCGCTCCCGCGGCGGGGGCGGCGGCGAGGAGCCCGGTGGTGGTCGCGTCGCCGTCGTACCAGAGGACGGCGACGACGGGGAACAGCGCACGGGGGTGGGCGAGGATCATCGCGCAGAAGTCCGAGAAGAACGTCATGCGCAGATTGGGCCGGGTGGCGAGGAAGCGCAGCCCGTCCAGGACCGAGGCCCTCTTGGCGCCGGTCCGTTCGGGGAGCATGGAGGGCAGCCGCCACATCGCGTAGAGGGCGGCGGAGAAGGCGACGGCGTCGATGAGGTACGCGATCTGGAAGCCGCCGAAGCCGACGATGAGACCGCCGAGGCTCGGGCCGACGAGCGTGCCGAAGGTCGTCGTCATCGAGTTGAGCGCGTTCGCGGCGCGCAGCTGCTCGGGCGGCAGCAGGCGCGGGATCATCGAGCTCCGGGCGGGCGAGTTGAGCGCGCCGCAGACGGACTGCAGGGCCACGATCGCGTACAGGAACCAGACGTGGTGGAAGCCGGCGAACGCGGCCGCGGCGAGGGCGGCCGAGAGCACGGCTGAGCCGGTGGCGCTGGCGAGCCCGAGCTTGCGGCGGTCGACGGTGTCGGCGATGGCGCCGCCGTACAGGCCGAAGACGATCAGCGGGACGAGCGAGAACAGCCCGACGAGCCCGACGGAGAACGGCGAGCGGGTGATCTCGTACACCTGGAGCGAGACCGCGAGCGCGGTCATGCCCTGGCCGACCCAGGAGACGGTGTTGCCGAACCAGAGGCGGCGGTAGTGCGCGGAGGTACGGAGCGGGGTGAGGTCGGCGAAGACCCGGCGGCGGTCGGCCTTCTCGGCCTCTTCGGTGGCGCTCACGCGACGTCGTACCGGAGCTCGGGCCTGGCCCAGTGGATGTGGCCGGTGGGCTCGACGGTGCCGGTGCGGCGGGCTCCCGTCCGCAGGTAGAACTCCTCGGCGGGCGGATGCGCGACGACCCGTATGGTGCTGAGCCCGGCGGCGCGGGCCTGGCCGATCATGTGCTCCATCAGCAGCCGCCCGACGCCACGCCCCTGCGCCTCGTCGGCGACGAAGGCGAGATCGAGCTCGGCCTCGTCGAGGAGGAGCGCGTAGAACCCGAGCACGCGATCCCGCTCGTCGACGGCGACGAAGACGGGGTGGTGCTCGATGTAGCTCCCTCCGACGACATAGCCGTCGACCATCGCGGCGTAGTCACCGCGATAGGCGCGGGATTTCCGGACGAGCTGCGTGAGACGACGCGAGTCGTCGGCGGTGGCCCGCCGGAGGCTGAGGGAGGACATGGATTGAGTATAGGGACGGGTGCGGGGTGGGGTCCTTACAGTATGTCCCGGCTGCCCACCCGTCCCACCGTTGCGGGCAATCGCCCCCCCCGGAGCGGGAAGGGTCGGCACAACCCACAGGGCGCCATTACGGCACCGGTGCCCCCGAGACCCCGCGCGCCTCCCCCACGGCCGCCGCCGCCCCGAGCCCCTCGCCCCGGGCCTGGGCGGCCAGGAACGCCCCGTCCCCCAGCGCGGCGCGCACGACCGCCTCCACCCGCTCCACATCCCCCCGCTCCGCCGCGGGCAACGGCGCTCCCGTCGACGCCCGCAGCGCCCCCGCCGCGCCCAGCAGCACAGCCGCTCCGTCACGTCGCCCGGCCAGGGCATGGGCGCCGGCCAGACCCTCCAGCGCGAGCGCCACCGCCCGAGGGTCCCCGGTCGTCAGCGCCGTCGCGTACCCCTCCTCGTGCAGCGCGAGCGCCCCCTCCGCGTCGCCCCGCAGCTCCGCCACGAAGCCCAGCTCGGCGAGGATCAGCGCGTTGGCCCCGTCGAGCCCGACGAGCCGGTGCCAGTCGAGGACCTCCCGCAGGTGGACCTCGGCCTCCTCCAGCAGGCCCTCCCGCCGGGCCCCGAGGCCCAGACCGAGCACCGCGTTGATCTCGCCCGCCCTGAAGCCGACCTCGACGGCCTTCTCCCGCCCCGCCCGGTGGTACGCACGCGCCTGCGCCAGGTCCCCCATGAGCAGCGCGGTTCGGCCGAGCCCCGACAGCAGGTCCGGCACCTCGGTGGTGAGACCGAAGCCCTCGGCGGTGTGCAGGGCGGCACGCTTCAGCCCGGCGGCACGCTCGTACTCGCCGCGGATCTCCGCGACGGTCGCCAGCGGGTACACGGACCACAGGCCCCCGCACGCGTCCCCGACCGCCGCGAACAGTGCGGCGCTGCGGGCCGCGTCGTCCTCGGCCCCGGCCAGATCGCCCCGGAGCAACCGCTGCACGGACCGGTCCCCCAGCGCCGCCGCCTCCCCCCACGACTCCCCGGTCTCCGCGAACCCGTCGAGCGCCGCGTTCGTCAGCTCCTCACCCTCGCTCTGGCTCCCGGTCCCGCAGAGCGCGTGGGCGAGGAACCAGCGGGCCCAGGCCAGGGCGGCGGGGCCGGCTCCGTACGCCGCGTCGACGGATGCGAGCGCGCTCGCGATGCGGCGCCGGCGGTCCGTTCCGTCGCCGCTCATGACGGTGAGCCCGGTCCGCCACACGTCGACGCGGGCCCGCACCCGGGCGAGCGCGTCGGAACCCGACGCCGGATCGGGGGCGCCCGCCGTGTCCAGAGCCGTCGCCGTCGAGCGGACCGCCTCGCCCAGGCGGCCGCGCAGCACCCAGTACCAGGCCAGCGCGTCCACGAGCCGCAGCGCGTGCTCCGCGTCGCCCCGCTGCACGGCGCGGTCCAGGGCGGCGCGCAGGTTCGGTGACTCCGCGTCGAGGCGGGTCAGCCACTGCCGCTGGGCGTGACCGCGGAGCTCCGGTTCGGCGGCCTCGGCGAGGCCGGTGTAGTACGTCAGGTGCCGGCCGCGTACGTCCTCGGTCTCGCCCGCGTCCGCCATCCGCTCCAGGCAGTACGCGGCCACGGATTCGAGCAGCCGGTAGCGCGGACCGTCCTTCCCGTCGACGGCGACGACCAGCGAGCGGTCCACCAGCCGGGCCAGCAGGTCGAGCACGTCGTCGGGCGCGATCTCGCCGCCCCCGCAGACCTGTTCCGCCGCGTCCAGCGTGCAACCCTCCGCGTGGACGGCGAGCCTGCGCAGGACCAGGCGTTCCGGTTCCGGCAGCAGCTCCCAGCTCCAGTCGATGACCGCGCGGAGCGTCTGCTGCCGGGCCGGTGCGCCCCGCTGTCCCGCGCTGAGCAGCCGGAAGCGGTCGTCGAGCCGTTCGAGCAGCCGGTGCACGCCGAGCGCCCGCACCCGGGTGGCTGCCAGTTCGAGGGCGAGCGGGACGCCGTCGAGGCGGCGGCAGATGCCCTCCACGGCGGCCCGCTGGGACGCGTCCGGCAGGAATCCGGGCGCCGAGGCGGCCGCCCGGGCGACGAACAGCTCGACGGCGCCGGCGAGGTCGAGCGGCGGCACCGACCACAGCGTCTCCCCGGCGAGGGCCAGGGGCTCCTGACTGGTCGTCAGCACCACGAGGTCGGGGACGGTGCGCAGGAGCAGCTCGGTCAGGGCGGCGGCCTCGTCGATCACGTGCTCGCAGTTGTCAAGGACGAGCAGCATCCGTTTGCCGCGCAGGACGCCGGCGAGCCGCTCCGCCCCACTCGGTGTCCGCCCCGCCTCGGGCCGTACGCCCCACGCCCCGTCGTCGCGCAGCTCCATGGCGGCGGCGACGACCTCTGCCAGCTCCCCATGTGCACCGGCGAGTTCGACCAGCCATACGCCGTCGGGGAACAGCTCCCGCGCCTGCCCGGCGGCCTCCACGGCCAACCGCGTCTTGCCGACGCCTCCGGGGCCGGTGAGCGTGACGAGCCGCCGTCCGGCGAGCAGCTCACGGATCTCCTCGACGGCCTCCTCTCGCCCGACGAGCTCGCTGATGGCCATGGGCAGATTGCCGCGGGTCTCGCCCCGGCCGGTAGCGCCGTGCGCAGCGTCCTGGGTCGGTGCCGAACCCGAAGGCGAGAGCGCGTTCGGGTCCCGTACGTCTCCGTCCCGCGCCGAGGTCGCGGCCTCGGCGGCCGTGGCCCCGGAAGCCACCGACACCTCGGCCCGTACCGCGTCCAGCGCGGGGTCCTGGCGGAGCATCTCCCTCTGGAGCGCGACCAGTTCGGGGCTCGGGTCGAGGCCCAGGTCCTCCGCGAGGCGGACGCGCAGCTCCTCGTACCCGGCCAGCGCCTCGCTCTGCCTGCCCGAGCGGTACAGCGCGCGCAGGTGCACGGCGCGCAGCCGCTCGCGCAGCGGATGCCGCTCGACCAGCTCGGCCAACTCCCCTACGAGCAGCGCGTGTTCCCCGGCGGCGAAGCGCGCCTCGGCCGCGTCCTCTTGGACGACGACCCGCTCTTCCTCCAGGCGGTTCACGGCGGCCCGGGTGAACGGCTCGTCCGCGAAGTCCGCGAACGCGGGGCCCCGCCAGACCTCGAGTGCTTCGGCGAACAGCGCGGCCCGCCGTACCGGGTCGGGCAGGGCGCGGGCACGCGCGGCCAGTTCGGCGAACCGCTCCGCGTCCAAGGCACCTTCCGCGAGCGCCAGTTGGTATCCGGGGGCGCGGGAGACCAGCAGGTCGCGGCCGCCGGGTTCGGCCTCCTCCAGGACGCGCCGCAGCTGGGAGACCTTCGCCTGGAGGGCGCGCAGCGGATTGCCGGGCGGTTCCTCGCCCCACAGGTCGTCGACGAGACGGTGCGTGGCGACAGGCCGGCCCGTGCCGACGAGCAACGAGGCGAGCAGGGCGCGCACCTTGAGCTCCGGGACCCGGACGGGCCGCCCGTCCTCGGTCCAGACGGCCGTCTCCCCCAGCACCCCGAATCGCATGGGGTCACCGTAACTCCCCGCCCGAACCAGGCCCGAACAGAACCCGAACCGATCCCGAACCGCCCTCCCGCAGAGTCTTCCTCGTCAGCAGGAAACACCACCACCGAGGAGACTCCGATGACCCGCTCCACCACCCTCACCGGCAAGACCGCACTCGTCACCGGCGGCAGCCGCGGCATCGGCCGCGCGATCGCCCTGCGGCTGGCCGCCGACGGCGCCCGCGTCGCCGTCCACTACGCGAACAACGAGGCCGCCGCGAAGGAGACGGTCACCGCGATCGAGGAGGCCGGCGGTTCCGCCTTCGCCATCCGTACCGAACTGGGCGTCCCCGGGGACGCCGAGGCGCTCTGGAAGGCCTTCGACGAGCACGCCGACGGCGCCGACATCCTGGTCAACAACGCCGGAATCGCCGGCGCGGGCACGATCGACGAGGTCGAGGAGGCCGACTACGACCGGGTGTTCGCGGTCAACACGAAGGCGCCGTTCTTCATCGTCAAGCACGGCCTCGGCCGGCTGCGCGACGGCGGCCGGATCATCAACATCTCCTCCGGCGTCACGAAGGTCGCCTTCCCCGGCATGACCTCGTACGCCGCCTCCAAGGGCGCGGTCGAGGTGCTGACCCTGACACTCGCCCAGACCCTCGGCGCCCGTGGCATCACCGTCAACGCGGTCTCGCCGGGCACGATCGAGACCGACATCCACCCGTGGATGGCCGACCCGGCCGCCAAGGCGCACGCCGCGGGCTTCTCGGTCTTCAACCGGGTCGGACAGCCGGGGGACGTGGCCGATGTGGTCGGCTTCCTCGCCTCGGACGACGCCCGCTGGGTGACCGGCCAGAACATCGACGCGAGCGGCGGCTCCGGCCTCGGTCTCTGACGCCCACCGTGCCCACCCCCCCTTCCCGAAGGTCTTCCCGAAGGACGCCGTCATGCCCCGCCACACCCTGCTCGTCCTCGCCCACCCCCGTACCGACTCCCTGACCGCCCGGATCGCCGACCTCGTCCACGCCCGGCTGAAGGACGGGGGCCGGAGCGTCGACGTACTCGATCTGTACGCCGAGGGCTTCGACCCCGTCCTCCGGCCGGCCGACGAGCCGGACTGGGAGAACCGGGAGAAGGCGTACTCCCCCGAGGTCCACGCGCACATGGACCGCATCCTGGCCGCCGACGACATCGTGGTCGTCTTCCCGGTCTGGTGGATGGCGCCGCCCGCCGTCCTCAAGGGCTGGATCGACAGGGTGTGGAACTACGGCTTCGCCTACGGCCGCAGCAAGCCCCGCCTGGCGGCGAAGCGGATGCTGTGGCTGGCCCTGATGGGCAACGCCGAGGCGGAGATCGAACGGCTGGGTCTTTCCACCGTCCTGGACCTCCAACTGCGGGTCGCCGTCTCCCGGTTCTGCGGGATCGAGGACTCGTCCGTCGAGATCGTGTACGGCACCGAGCTGTCGGGGGTGCCGCGCGCACTGCGCCCGCAGCGGGTGCGGGAACTGCTGAAGTCCGCCGAGGAATCCCTGAACGGAGCGCTGCCGCGATGACCACCACCCACACCCCCGCATCCCCCGCCGAGGCGGCGCCGGCGAAGGCCGGCGCCCGCCAGTGGCTCGGACTCGCCGTCCTCCTCCTCCCGGTCACCCTGATGACGGCCGACCTCGGCGTCCTCTGGCTTGCCACCCCGTACCTGGCCGCCGATCTGCGGCCGAGCAGCGCGCAGTTGCTGTGGATCACCGACATCTACGGCTTTCTCACCGCCGGCACCCTGGTCATCATGGGCACGCTCGGCGACCGCCTCGGCCGGCGGCGGCTGCTGATGGCGGGCTCGGCGGGCTTCCTGCTGGCCTCGCTGCTCGCCGCGTACGCCCCGAACGCCGAGACGCTGATCGCGGCCCGCGCCCTGCTGGGCGTGGCGGGAGCCGCCGTACTGCCCTCCACACTCGCCCTGATCAGCCATATGTTCACCGACGCACGGCAGCGGGCGACCGCGATCGCGATGTGGGTGACCGCGCTCTCGGTGGGCCTGGCGATCGGCCCGATCGTCGGCGGCGTGCTTCTGGCGTCCTGGTGGTGGGGTTCGGTGTTCCTGATCGGGCTGCCGATCATGCTGCTCGCCCTGGTCACGGCGCCGCTGCTGCTGCCGGAGTACCGCGATCCGGGGGCCGGACGGATCGATGTGCCGAGTGTGGCGCTCTTCCTGCTGGCGGTCCTGCCGCTGGTCTACGGGGTGAAGTCGGTGGCCTCGCACGGTCCGACGGCGGAGGCGGCCGCGGCCTTCGCCGTCGGTATCGCCCTCACGCGTCTCTTCGTCCGCCGCCAGAACCGGCTGACCACCCCGCTGCTCGATCTGCGGCTCTTCCGCGACCGCGCCTTCACGGGGGCGCTGCTCGCCCTGCTGCTCGGCATGACCGCGCTGAACGGGGTGGAGTACCTGGTGCCGCAGTACCTCCAGGCGGTCGCCGGCCAGTCGCCGCTCGAGGCAGGTCTCTGGCTGCTGCCGGGGGCGGTGGGGCTGATCGCCGGATCGCAGCTGACCCCGCTGCTCGCCCGTCGCTTCCGCCCGGCGTACGTCCTGATCGGAGGCCTGCTGGTCTCACTGGCCGGGTACGCGGCGATCGCGCTGGCCGCCGGGGTCGAGGTGGCCTCCCTGGGCCTCGCGGTGGTCATGTTCGGGGCGGCCCCGATCAGTGTCCTCGGCACGGCCCTGGCGGTCGGCGCGGCCCCGCCGGAGAAGGCGGGCGCGGCGGCGGCGACCGGTCAGACGGCGTACGACCTGGGCCTGGCCCTGGGGATCGCGGTGACCGGCAGCGTGGCCGTCGCGGTCTACCGGAGCGGTATCCCGGGCGACGCGCCGGCCGCGGCGCGGGAGTCCCTGGGCGCGGCGAGCGCGGTGGCGGACGAGGAGTTGCTGGCGACGGCGCGGGAGTCCTTCACCACGGCTCTGCAGTCGGCGTCGGCGCTGAGCGCGGGCTTCGCGCTGCTGACGGCGGTCCTGGTGGCGGTGCTGCTGCGGAAGGTGCCGAGGATCACCTCGGGCGGCTAGGAAGCGGCACGGGACGGGCGGGGCCTGTCCTGCGGATCATCTCGGGCGACGCCCGGCAGGATCCGCGGGACAGGCCCCTTCGCCGTCCGGGTGCGCCTACTCGCAGACGCTCAGGTCGTCCGGGTCGACACTGTCGAGCCGGACGGCCAGCTCGTTGAGCCGGGCCCGCAGGACGCGCATCTCGTCCAGCTCCATGCCCGTCGCCGCGGCGATCCGCTTCGGCACGGCAAGGGCCTTCTCCCGCAGCGCCGCGCCGGCCTCGGTGGGACGCGCGGTGACCGACCGCTCGTCCTCCGCGCTGCGCCGCCTCTCGACGTATCCGGCCGCCTCCAGCCGCTTGAGCAGCGGGGACAGGGTCCCGGAGTCGAGACGCAGATGCTCGCCGATCCGCTTGACGGGCAGCTCCCCGTGCTCCCAGAGCACCAGCATCACCAGGTACTGGGGGTAGGTGAGCCCGAGCTCCTTGAGGGCGCCGCGGTAGACGCCGTTGAAGGCGCGCGTGGCGGCGTGCAGCGAGAAGCAGATCTGGTGGTCGAGCCGGAGGAAGTCCTCGTCCCGGGTCGTGTCGAGAGTCTCCATGCGTCCAGGGTACGGGACACCCCATCGCAAGCCATTCAGTTGTGCACAACTGAATTGCACGCTACCTTGGTGAGCACACCCCGACCTGAACGGAAACGAGGACCCATGAACGCGATCTACACCGCCGTCGCCACCGCCAACGGCCGCGAGGGCCGCGCCGTCAGCTCCGACGGCCACATCGACCTCCCCCTCGCCCACCCCCAGGCCCTCGGCGGCAACGGCCAGGGCACGAACCCGGAGCAGCTCTTCGCCGCCGGCTACGCGGCCTGCTTCGCGAGCGCCATGGGTCTGGTGGCACGCCAGGAGAAGATCGACATCAAGGACGCCTCCATCACCGCCGAGGTCTCCATCGGCAAGGACGAGACGGACGGCGGCTTCGGCCTCGCGGTCGTCATGCGCGCCGAGTTCCCCGACCACCTCCAGGGCGAGCCGGGCCGCGACCTCCTCGAGAAGACCCACGCCTTCTGCCCGTACTCCAAGGCCACGCGCGGCAACATCCAGGTCGAGCTCGTCATCGAGTAGTCCCGGCACCCCCGCACGACCGAGGGCCCGTGCGCGTCGTCCGACGCGTACGGGCCCTCGGTGCCGGCGGTGGCACGTCCGTCAGCCGAAGCGGCCCTCCACGTAGTCCGCGGTGCGCTGGTCGCGGGGGCTGGTGAACATGACCTCCGTGGGGCCGTGCTCGACGATCGGCGTCGACCGGATCACGGTCCACCCATGGCCAGTGTCTGAGTCGAAGAGCCCCTGGCCGGTCAGGGCAACTGGCCGGACCTCCCGCACGGGCTCGCATGTCAGTCGACACTGCACCGGTCTCACCACTCGCTGGGCTGGAACTACCTGAGAATCTCCGACTCAGGTCATAGCGGTCACCGGCGCTCGCTGAGCACAGCCCCGGTCCCGGGGACAGCCACAGGGCTGCCCCCGGGACGGCTTTGGGCCGCCCTGAAGGGGCCTGTCCGTTGTCAGCCCTGCGGGGCGGCCGGTTCGACGTCCTTGGACAGCGGCACCTGTCCGGTGTTATCGACGTGCCGGGCGGCGACCCACGCGGACTTGTCGCGCAGCAGGTACCAGATGCTGTTGCCGTCGATGGTCTGGGCGTGCACTTTGCTGCGCAGGCCGATCTCGACGCCGTGGCTTAGGTTGCCGATGACGGAGGAGTCCGTGCTCGGATACTTCCGCAGGTTGACGCCGATGGTGCTGACGACGGTGCCGAACGGCTGGGGTGGACTGGGCATCATGACCTCCAGGGGAACGCCGGAGTGGCGTGGTGCCGTCCGGTATCCGGACGGGCTGCTTGCACGGTAAGGCCGATTCCCGCCGGGGAGCCGGAGGCGTGCGGGGCACGCCACAACCGGCGCCCGGGCGTCATTCCGATGGTTCCGTCCCTCAGCCCGGCTCGTCCCCTCACGCGCGGCGCCCCCGACAAGCTCCCGGGCGCCGCGCAGCACGAACCGGGTCCCGAGTGACCCGGTGGCATGGCCCCGGCGGGGCGTCGGCAGGGACCTCAGGATGTGGGCGCGTCCAGCTGCGGCTCCAGCCGCACCTCGGTCACGCTCACGCCCTCCGGAGCGCCGAACGCCCTGACCATCACGCCCAGGTAGGTACCGGTGACCTCCAGAGCCAAGTGGTCAGCTCCCACGCGCAGGTCGAGCCTTGCCACGGGCTCGCTCGAGAAGTCCGGCGCGCGGTAGATCCGCGCCGCCGGGTAGTTCAGGCTCGTCAGCTTCTTCTGCATCTCCTCGTACGTGGCCGTGTCCGTGCCCGAGAACGCCCTGCTAAGGCGCCATGCGTGCCTCTCGGCGGCGCACTCCTCCTCAGCGGTCAGCGGCACCTCATCGACCAGGATGGGCATGGTGGAGTCGGGGGTCGGCTCCGCTCCCGTGGTGTCGGCCGTGGAAGCCGATGCCACATCATCGGTGCCGCTGGAGACGTCCGGAGCGCAGCTCTGCGAGATGAGGTCTGCCAACTCAAGGAACCGCATCTCCGCATCGTCGTCGCTCGCCACGGCGACACTGACCGTAGAGATTTGATCGGCGGTGGCGTTCTGCGCGCCGAAGCCGGCCAGGACGACGACGAGCGCGGCAGCCAGCAAGGACTTCGGGAGGAATATCGATCGCATGTCCGTACCATGCAGGCTGCTGATCACCGCCCACATGAGCACCCGTACTCAATCCACCAGAGCATCAGCTCACCAACGACCCTCAATCCCTCAGATCCGTCGCCGTCGGCAGCCGCATCAGGTCCGTCTGCGAACGCAGGTGCAACTTCCGGTAGATGCACGTCAGATGGACTTCCACCGTAGTGAACCGCTGCAGGGGTTGTCCCTGCTTGCACTCGGCGATGCCCTCGGTGCGCACGGCCGTCTGATCGTGCATCCGACCCGGTCGCACGATTCCGCTGAACAGGGTGCGGCCCTTGGCGTCGCTGAAGGTGGTCCGTCTTGATGGTGTTCTGCTTCTTCTTGCCCGAGACGAACGCCTTGCGTCCGAGGCGGCCCCGCGCGGGCGGCGGAGCGGGCTCTCGCCCTCTGTGCCCGCGGGGTGTTCCGAGCGGCTCCGCCGACCGGAACACCCCGCGCCAGCAGGGAGGTTCGCTCACAGCAGCGCCCCCTGACCACTTACGGAACACCCCTGCGGCTTTTCCGAGCCGGTCCAGCCGGCTCTGCGGGTGTTCGATGCGGGAGAGCGCGAGTTCCCGGGAGCCGATCGCCACGGCGGCGCCACTGTCCAGTACGCCCGCAGTCGCGCCAACTCCTCGATCGGGGTGGCCTGATCGGCGTCGAACAGCAACACGCGGCTGCTGTGCGAGGCGAGCACACCGATACACAGGGCGCGACCCCTGCCTCGATCACGCTCGGATGTCAGTAACCGTATGCGGCGGTCGGCCGCGGCGACCGCCCGCACGAGGTCGGCGTGCCGTCGGTGGAGCCGTCGTCGACGCCGATGACCACTCAGGTCCCGCTTCCGGGCGGCACGCCGTCCGCGCTCTCCAGGTGGTCGCGGACGGCTTCCAGGGTCGCCTCGATGCGGGCCGGTTCTTTGAACGCCGGTATGACCACCGAGAGTCCCACCCGGGAAGTCTCGGTTGCGGTGTCGGTCACGGATACCGCGAGGCTCTCATGGGCGGGGCGCGTCAGCCGCGAAGGGCTTCGGCCGGTTGCACGGAGGACGCGCGCCGGGCGGGATAGATCCCGGCCACGACGCCGGTCGCCAGACCGATGAGCGGGGCGGTGGCCAGGGTCACCGGGTGCATGACCGGCGTCCAGTCCCTGATCAGCGCCACCACCAGGACGGCCAGCGTGCCGATGGCCGTACCGATGAGTCCACCGAACGCACCCAGCGTGCCCGACTCGGCGAGGAACTGGGCGGTGACATGCCGCCCCTGCGCACCGAGGGCACGGCGCAGGCCGATCTCCCCGGTGCGCTCCAGGACCGCCACCAGGGTGGTGTTGGCAATGCCGACCGCTCCGATGACCAGGCACACCCCGGCGAGCAGCAGAAACAGCTGTTCGAGGTCGGAGGTCACCGAGGTCCGCAGGCTCTTCGGGTCGGGCGGCGGAACCGCCTTGAAGTACTCCGGGTGGTCGGGGCGCAGCGCCGTGGGGGCCTCCCCGGCCACCTGACGGGCAGCACCCAGATCGGTGGCGATGAGCATCCTGGAGCCTTCGGTGGGCCGCCCCCACAGTTCAACCGCGGTGGTCTGAGGCACGAGAACCGAGAGCAGCACGTCCGGCTGGCGCTGAACGTCCTCGACAATGCCCATGACGGTGAACGGCTGCCCCCCGATGAAGATTGCCGGCTTCGTCTCCAGCGTGGTGATCCCCAGCCGCGCGGCGATGCCCGAGCTGATCACGGTGACGCGCTGGCGGGTGTCGGTGTGGAAGTCGTCGTACAGCCTGCCCTGGGAGAGCCGGGGCTCGGCCGCGCGCAGGGCACCAGGGGCGGCGGCCACCACGTTGAGGGTCTCCCCTCCGGCGTCGCCCACCGGGGCGGCGGTGACGGCGAGTTCGGCGGCGCTGCGTCGGGGCCGCACCGTCCACAGCACGCCGGCGTGCCGCACCCCGTTGAGCCGCTCGACGCGGTCCGAGGCATCGTCCGGGAACGCCGCGTCGGCGAACTCGTCCTGTTCGTGGGCGATGTCCTCGACCGTCACCTCGGTCGCGGAGAGCACGTTGAAGCGGGCGTCGATCTGCGAGGAGGCGGTGGCGGTGAGGCCGAGTACCGCGACGAAGGCACCGACGCCCAGGACGGTGCCGAGCATGGTGAGCGCGGAACGGGCGGGGCGCTGCAGCATCCCGGCCAACGCCTCGGCCAACAGGTCCCGTGGCGCAAATGTGGAGCGCCCAATTCCGGGCAGGTGCGCGGCGTGCCGTTTCCTTCCGATCCGGCTCAGCATGCGCGTACCTGCTCGCTCTCGCTCAGTATGCCGTCCCGGATGGTGACCGTCCGTCGGCCGCGGGCGGCCACGGCCAGGTCGTGCGTGATGAGGACGACCGTGATGCCCTCGGCGTTGAGAGCCTCCAGCAGCTGGAGCACAGCCTCGGCGTTGCCGGTGTCGAGGTTTCCCGTCGGCTCGTCGCACAGGAGCAGTGAGGGCCGGGCGACCAGTGCCCGCGCGATGGCCACCCGCTGGCGTTCGCCGCCGGACATCCGCGAGGGAAGTGCGTCGGTCCGGTGGCCGAGGCCCACCCGGTCCAGCGCCTCGCGGGCCCGCTGGGGGCGCTCGCGGTGCGGGGCGCCGCTGTAGACCATGGCGAGTTCGACGTTCTCGCGGGCGCTGCGGTGCGGCAGCAGGTGGAAGGCCTGGAAGATGAACCCGATACGGCGGCCGCGCAACGTGGTGCGCTCGGTGTCCCTGAGCCGGCCGGTGTCGATGCCGTCGAGGAGAAAGCTGCCCGTCGTGGGGGTGTCGAGGAGTCCGGCGATGTTCAGGAACGTGGACTTGCCCGATCCGGAGGGGCCGACGACGGTGATGAACTCGCCCCTGCGGACCGTGAGGTCGCTGGGGCGGAACGCCTCAACGGGCGGCGGTCCCGGATAGGTGAGGCCGGCCTGCCGGAATTCGATGACGGGCGGCTCGGACGGGGTCGGGGACGCGGTCATCCGGCGCCCCCCTGCGCGGCGCCGTCGGCCCGGACCCCGGTCACCACCCGGTCACCCTCGGCGAGGGCCCCGCCGTCCAGGGGGATGACCTCGACATGGCCGTCGCCGGTGGTGCCGGGCTTCACCCGGACCCGGCGCTGGCTGCCGTCGTCCTCGAGCACGGTGACCGCGGTGGAGCCGTCGGCGCCGGCCGACACCGCCGTGACGGGTACGACCAGGACCTTGCCGCCGGTTGTGGCGGCCAGGACGGTCAGGCGGACGTTCTGCCCGGTCCATTCGGCCTCCAACGGCCGGCCCGGCGTCAGAGTCATCAGATAGCCGTCCGCGTCGGCCTGCCCACCGGCCGGCTGTCCGTCCTGCGCGTCGCCATCGGGACGCGGCGTCGTGCGGGTGGTGGCAATGGACCGTACGGAGGCCTGGGCGGTGGTGCCGTTGATCTCGGAGAGGATCTCCGCCTGCTGGCCCGCCCTGATCAGGCCCTTCTGGTGGTCGGGCACATAACCGTGCACCACCAGGGGGCCCGCGGCGACGGTCATCACGGCTCCCTGCACCTTCGCGCCGAGCCGTACGGGGAGATCCTGCACCCGCGCGGGGAAGCTCTCCAGGAACGTCACCTCGCCGGACGGGACCATGGGGCCCGCGGCCGCCCGCGCGGCGACGAGGCCCTCGCGTGCGGTGGCCAGGTCCTCCCGGGCACGGCTGACCGCCTTGCGCAGCGGTTCCAGATCGCGACCGCCGCCATCCGCTTCACCGGCCGTTCCCGTGGTCGAGCCCGTCGTCTTGGTCGAGCCCGTACCGGAGCCGGAGCCGGACTCAGCGGTCTCCAGTGCGTCCTCGGCGTCGTCCAGACCTCGTTCGGCCGAGGTCACTTGTGCTTCGGCCGTGGTCACGGTGGCCGAGCCCTCGGCGCCGCCGACCGGGACGGGTTCGTACCCGAGCGCGTCGTAGAGCGCGGTGACCGCCGACTTCGTGCCCTCACCGAAACGCCCCCGGCTGTCGGGGGAAGTGGAATGACCGAGCCGCTGGAGCGCGTCCTGCAGCTGGCCCACGTCGCTGCCCTGGGCGCCGGGCTTGAGGTCGCGGTAGAGCGGAACGGTGCCCTGGAGCGCGATCACCGGACGGCCGGAGATCTCGACCAGCACCCGGCCCGCGCGTACCTCATCTCCTGCCTTCAGCGGCAGCTTGGAGACCGTGGGACTGCCTCCATCGGCCGCGCCGCCGGGGGCGATCTCCACGCTCTGGCCGGCGACCACGGTGCCGCGAAGGATCACCGAGGAGGCCAGCGGCCGGTACTCGACCGGCGCGGTGATCACGGACGGTGCGGGAGGCCGGGAGTCCGCCGCAGCCTGGGCGGGCGACTTGATCAGCAGGGAGGCCCCGAAGCCCGCCCCGGTGAGCGCGACCGCGCCCACCGCGATCAGGGCGACCCAGCGGCGCCTGATCCGTACACCGTCACCACCGTTGTCGCGGGCTGCCTCGGCCGCGTCCACGGAGGGCTGTTCGTCGTTCTGCATTCAGTTCGCCAATGCCTCGTTGGCCGCCTTGATGACCGCGCCCTGATCCTTCTTGATCTCGGCGAAACCTGTGGCGTTCTGCTCGATGTAGTCGTTCTGGATTTGCGTTTCGAGGCGGAGCAGCACGGTGGCGAGTTTTGTTTCCTGCTTGCACTTCACATCGGTCTTGGCCACGACCTTCTCCTGCGGTGACGCGGAGTTCCCCTGGGCCGCGTACTTCTCGGCGGGCTGCAGGAAAGCGGTGTGCTGATATCCCGCCTTCTTCATGCAGGCCACCCATTCATCCTGCGCCTTTTTGAATTCCGGCGTCCCCTGGGCCTTCCCGAAGGAGGAGAAGTCGATGCTGAGCAGTCCGATCTTGCCCTTTGTGGGGTCCTGCACCTTGTCGAGCCCCAGCTTGCGGGCGGCCTCCCCCACGCAGCCGCCCTCGGGAATGTCCTTGCCCTGGTAACTGCCGTTCGCGCCCGCCTTGCCGCCCTTGGCGCCGTAGACCATGTAAGCCTCGGGCGGGAACTTGGCCCCGCTGGAAACCGCGCCTTCGGCGTGCTCGCCGTCGCCTGCCGACGGGATCACGTGATAGCCGTGCTCAGCGGCGACCTTCTCGCTGACCACGCCGTACCGACGGTTCAGGACCTTGACCGGCTCGGCCTTCTTGACGGGCCAGCCGAATCCGAACCGCTTCATACAGTCGGAAGCCAGGGTGGAGTGAGCAGTGTCGACCAGCGCCTGCTGCTCGCGGGTGAAGAAGTAGGCAGACACAGGGAGGACGATGTCGGCCTCCGTGACGACATCCCGGACAGCGGAACTGTCACCGCCGGCACCGGCGCCTTCCTGGCCACCCTCCGAACAGCCGGTGAGCAACAGCGTGCCGACCCCGGCGGCGATGACGAGACGCGTGTAACGCAAGGGAACCCCTGGATAGAGTGGATGTGCGCGGTGGGGCGGAATTGGCCTCCGCCCCACCGTGGTCATGAGCCGACGATCAGAAGTTGTACGTGCTCCCCAGGCAGCTGTCGCCGAAACTGTGGGAGTTCATGTTGTCGTTGGCCTGCTTGGTGGAGGTGATGTAGATGCTCGCCATGTTCTTCACCCTGCCGTAGTCTGCGATCTTGAAGCAGGGACCGGCGTATCCGGAGTTGTAGAACACCGAGACCCTGGAGTCCGGGTCCATGTTGTTGATGGAGCTGACGTTGTCGGGGTGGTAGTCACCCTGGTAGAGCGCGGGCTGGCCGCCGTAGTAGGTGATCTGGGACCAGTTGGGACGGGAGCTGAAGTCGTCCCGAACCAATCCATTGAAGTCGCTGTCCGAGTGGAGACAGACGTTGTCCCAGGTGCAGTTGTAAGCCTGCGCGGGCGCGGCCATGGCGACTCCCGCGCCGAACAGGGATGCCACGGCAAGCAGCATCGCCGAAGTGCGTCGAAGCATAAGTCTTTCCTCGCTTTCGTTCCGTGCCGAACAAACGGCGCGTCTCATATGCGGTGGGGCGGAATTGGCCTCCGCCCCACCGTGGTCATGGGCCGGCGATCAGAAGTTGTACGAGTTCCCCGCGCACTGCTCACTGAAGTTGTGCGAGTTCATCACGTCGTTGGCCTGCTTGCCGGAGCTGAGGATGACGCTCGCCATGTTGGACGCGGTGCCGTAGGCCACGACCCTGAAGCAGGGACCAACCTGCCCGGAGTTGTAGAACACCGAGACCCCGGTGTCCGGGTCCCAGTTGTCGATGGAGCTGACGTTGAGGATGGCGTTGTCATACCGATAGAGCGGGACAACGGAGGTGCCGTCGTAGTAGATGTTGCCCCAGTTGGGACGGGAGCTGTAGTCGTCCCGCTTGTATCCGCTGAAATTGGCGTCCGAATAGAGACAGACGTTGTCGGGGGTGCAGGAGGCGGCCTGCGCGGGCGCGGCCATGGCGACTCCCGCGCCGAACAGGGATGCCACGGCAAGCAGCATCGCCGAAATACGTCGAATCATGAGTGTTCCTCGTTTTCGATCCATGTCGAATGAACGGCCGATGAACGGCGAGGGATATACGCAATGCGGCGCCACATCACACCCCCCGCCGATGTGCATGTTGTGTGCACATCAGGTGTGGAGGTCGAAGGCTAACCGATCTTCAGTGGTGCTGGAACCGATCTTGTGCGCTACCCGATCAGCCTTCTGTTGATCCGCCAAGCCCCTTTGGCGGATCAACCTGTCCAGCGGGCGACACTTAGAGGTCGTTTCGTCCCGTTGTTTCATCCCGGAACGGGTTGTTTGGTGACGCTTTTTGGGTCGCGCCGGGAGATGGTGGCTTCGCCGGTGAGGCGGGCCATGAGGTCGGTCATGGTGAGGTGGATCATGGCTTCGGAGCGTCCGGGAAGGGTCTTGCAGTCGCGGGTGAAGCTGAACGCGAACAGCAGCTTGCCCGTCCCGGTGGACTCGTAGATGCCCTGGATGGGCCCGGCGAGCATCTCCAGGACCAGGACGTGGGCGGTGAGGGGCAGTGCCGTGACCTGGGATGCCTCGACTTGAGTGAGACGTCCGGACGTGGAGGCAGTCCGAGCGCCTGACTCTTCGGTGATCGAGCAGATGGAGCCGGACCTGTCTCCGCCTTGCTCGTCGGCACCACGCCTGAACGTCCGCGAGGGTCGTGCGCAGCGCGAGGAGTTCAGCAACGGCGGTATCAATCTCGGCGATCCGTTCGTCGAGGAGACCACGGACCGCAGCGCACGGCGGGGTACCCGCGTTATGGGAGTGACAACCCGCAAGGCGGCACGGGTGTACGAGGCCGGAGGACCGCTGCCCCGTCACCGAGCGGAACGCCGCTGGCTATCGCCTCTACACGCGGCGTGACAGATCAGGTGCGCAGATCCGGCGCCTGGTGGATGCTTGGACCTGTCACGTGACCCCCGTTACGCATCGTGCTCGCGTCGCCATACACCCTGAACTCATTCGAGTGGCCCACCGCGTGCCCACTTCCGACGTCGCGGACATGTCCGCTATGCTGAACCGCAGGTCAGCGTCAGTGCGAACCACTCTGCAGCCGGAAAACTGCAGGAGGTGATCGGGGACGAGACCTTGGAGTGACGAGTCCGAAGTGGCGCTGTGGGCGTCCAGGGCGAAAGCCGCCGTCGAGCAGGTGGCGGCTGAGTGTGGGCTGAGCGCGACCACGCTCCGCGCGGGCGGATCGCCCGACCGGACAGCCATGGCCAGCAATACCCACCGGGGCTGGTTCACGGCACTGCTGTGGAACCCGGAGACGGTGAGGCCGGCGCCCGGTGGATTCAAGTCGTGCGGCGCACCGGACTTCTGGCACGGGGTCACTCACCTGGACCTCGACATCGGTGCCCACACCCCGGTCACCGTGGTGTCGTATCACGGCCACCCCGCCAGCCCGGACCGGCGCTGGCACGAGGCGCTCATGCTGAAGCTGCGGCTCCGCGCCACCGGCGGAGCCAAGCCCGGCATACTGGAGTTCCGACGGGTTCGTTCTCGTCCTGACCAGCCTCGAAGCCACATCTCAGCAGGTAGATGCCCCGAACTTGACCTTCACTCCTTCGCGTGAGATCTCAGCAGTAACTCTCAGATTCTGCGAGTAATCGTCGTAACTTCCGTGTTCGTGGCCGATTCTGGAACGCGCTGGCTGACTCTCGTGCAGCCTCCGGCCCCGGATACGGCGCTGGAGGAGCCGGTACTGCCACGTGTCGACACGGGGCTCGCCGATGTCGTCACCCTGCAGCGTCAAGCTGGGGCGACCGTCACGGACGGCGACGCCGAGGCGTTCTTCCAGGACACGTTGATGGAGTACCTGTGGGCGCGCGACGTCGCTGGGTTGGCGCCGACCACGCTCCATCGCCAAGTTCAACCGGTCGTTGAGGTCTGCGACTTCTATGACTTGCCCCCCGTGGCAGATCACTCCGCGGCACCTTGATCAGTACTTCGGGGGTCGGCAAGCGTGCGGGAAAGACCCTTCGCGGCAAGCTGCTGAAGATCGACGGGTACTTCCACTTCCTTGAGCAGCGGTACGCCGGGGAGATCGCCCGTCGCTTCGGAGTGGCCGTCGAACCTCCGGTCGATTCGTTCAACCGCCCTGTGCACCGGGGGGACTTCGGTCTGCGCATCCCCCCGTCGAAGCGGGCGATGAAGGACTTCTTCGCGTCGTGGCGCGGCTCGCTGGCGGAGGCACGGAAGTACCCGGTGGCCTGGCGGGACTACGTGATGGCGAAGCTGACGTACATCTCGGCGGTGAGAGCCGCGGAGCTGTGCTCCGTGACCATCGGCGACCTGCACTGGGAGCTGGGCCAGTGGGGGAGGTTCATCGTCCAGGGCAAGGGTGCCCAGGGCCATTGCCTGATCGAGATCTGTCCGGGTTCGTCAGGTGAGGCCGAAGGCTCGTAGGGGCCGGGTGTAGTCGCGGCTGGTGTGGCGGAGGGCGGCGGCGATGTTGGTCTTGCCGTTCTGGCGGAAGACGCTGATGGCGAGGTTGCGCAGGCTCGCCATGGTGCGGGGCAGGGCGCCGGTGCGGATCTTGGAGTCGTCTTCGCGGAAGGTGCGGTCCCGCACGTGGTGCAGGAGGTTTTCGATGCCCCAGTGGCCTCTGATCCAGGCGGCGAGCTCGGCCGGGGTGGCGTCGTAGACGTCCAGGCTGGTGATCAGGTAGACGCGCTCGATCGTCAGCTTCCCGATGCTCAGGTCGCGGCGCCAGCGCACGACTTGGATGGCCTGGAGGGCGCCGGGATAGTCGAGGTGGCGGAACGCGGCGACCTTGAGCCGACGGATCTCGTCGCGGTGGTGGGCCTTGTCGCGGGTGTGGTGGTCGAGTGGGATCTCGACCCAGGGAAGCTTCCTGACCTGGGCATATAGGCCGGGATGGTTCTTCTTGACGATGGCCAGGTAGTGGGCGCCCCGCTTGCGGAGGTAGGCGCCGTGGCCGTGTTGGGTGTGCAGGGCGTCGTCGGTCAGCACGCTGCCGGTGAGGTCGATGGCGTCCAGTAGGGGCTGGAAGGCGGGGGATCTCGTTGCTCTTGGAGGCGATCTGCCGCTGGGCCAGGACCACGCCGTGGTGGTCCATCGCGGCCAGCAGCTGGATCGCGGTCGTGGTGCGGGTGCGGGAGCCGCGGACGGTCTTGCCGTCGACCGAGATCGCCCGCAGCGCGGGCTTCGAGGGCGGTTCGGACGGTTGCGGTGGTGTTGTTCTGGCCCGCAGGTAAGCGCCGATCGCCGCGTCGAGCGCGTCGCCGTCGAGGCGTTGGAGCAGACGACGGATGGTGGCCGGATGCGGTACGGCCCGGATGCCGGTGAGCGGGTCGGGCGGGAAGCCGAGGTCGCCCAGGACGGACGGCGGGGCGTCGCTGGTCCATTCGCCGATCGCGACAAGGGAGCAGGCGCCGGCCAGCACGGCCGCGGCGGCCGCACACAACAAGGGCAGCATCGGATACCGCCGCCCTCGATGGCCGCGTGGATCAGGCACCCAGATCAGGAACCGACGCAGGTCAGCGGCGTCCTGTGGGGTGCCGTGAAGGTTCGGGAGGGCCAGTTGTCCCAGCCCGAAGGGCATGGGGGATGATGTTCGGGCAGGCACGGTCTCGCTCGGTTCTCATGGGTCTTCGACAACCACATGATCACCGGCGCCGTGCCTGTTCTGCTTCCCGGGGGAACATCCCTGCCCAGGCCGGAACATGACATCACGTCATGCACGAGACCGGCGAATCGGACCGATCCCGAACATGCAATGACCCTGGTCACGGGCCAGGCGGCGGTGGAGCATCAGCCAGCCATAGATTCGCTCGATCGCCCACCGCTTCGAGATCGGGGTGCATCCCCTGGTCCAGCGGATGCGGGCGGTGATCTCCATGTCGATGCCGAGGGTCGCGGCATGCTCGACGAGGCGCTGGCAGTAGTTGCCGTCGACCCAGACCTTGCGGTCCTCCTTGACCCGGTCGGCGACTTCGCCGACGTCGAGGGTGACCGTCCCCCGCTCACGTCCAAGGCGCCGCGGCCTTCGCCGGTGAGCGCCTTGACGACGGCGGGTCGCCGGGTTCGCCTCCGGGTTCGCACTGCGCCGGCACAGGATCGACAGCGAGAAGGGGACAGCCGGACCACACAACCGAGTTCGCCGAGAACCTCGGAGAGCTCCTGGCGTCGATCAGCCTTCTCGTGTTCGGTGCGGTGCCGCTCGGCCCCGCGCTGGAGAACTTGAGCTGGCGGAGCGTCCTGTACACCGTCCTCAGCCTCCCGTGGTCAGGATGCTGCCGGTGGCTCTCTCACTCGCCGGGAGCGGGCTGCGGCCACCCAGAGTGGTGTACATCGGCTGATTCGGGCCACGCAGCCTCGCCTCCGTGATGCCGGCACTGCTCGTGGTGGAGGAACACGCCCCAGGGGTGGACTGCTGGGGAGGGTGGTCGCGATCACCGTCGGTCTCGGCGTCCTCCTGCACGGCGTCTCGGCCGTAACCCTCGCCGAGCGGTACGGCCGCTGGCGCCAAAGGCCTCGGCCACCTCCCAGGATCTGCGCGAGGGCACCCCTGTACCCCACACCCCCGCACGCGGCAGGCTCGGCCGACCGGACCAGACGGAGACGTGAGAGGGCGTCTTCCGCCCGTCACCGGGGCGCCGGGGCGTTGCTCGGGCCGACAGCCCAGGGCGCTGTTCCGCGAACGCGGCGTGGACAGGTCTCGGATGAGCTCGCGCTGCCTGGCGCTGGATCTCCGTCGGGTTTCGCTTCGGGTGCGTCGTTACCGAACGATGCCGTCGCGCCCTCAGCAGGCGGAGGTAGAGCGGCCAGTCCGCGAGGATCACCCCGGTAGTCCGCGTCAATGTGAGCTTCTGATGCACGGGAACCCGCCCCCGAGGGGAATGGTGCCTGGCCGTCGACCACGTCCAGGCCGCGAACTACAGCCGTTGTGGGCTGCCGCTGCCCGGCTTCGACCTGATGGTGATCTCCTCGGCGAGACCCGAACGCCGGCACGCTGCCCGGAGCAGGCGGCTGCTGCAGCCGCTGAAAAGTCGCTCAGCGAGCGCGATGAGGTGGGAACCGACCGACCGTCCTGCGGGTCGAGAACCCGAGCTATGCCATCCCCAACGATCACGGCCGGACGTCACGGTGCTCCGGTTCGTGCCCTCACGGATCACGACGCCGGATGGTGTGGGGTGGCTCACATGGGGGCCGGACGGGGGCGGCCCTGCGGCGTCTGGGTGACTTGGGCGTGTCGGACCACTCGCGTCCAAACACTCTGTCCAAACATTGGGGAACGCGAGGGCGAAGGCCGTGTGCAAACATGGCGAGAGCCGTCCAACCAGGAGAAGTCCCTGGTCAGAACGATTCTGCTTCACCATGCGGTGGTGGGGCGGGTGGGACTCGAACCCACGGCCGACGGATTATGAGTCCGCTGCTCTAACCGGCTGAGCTACCGCCCCTAACGGTGTGGCGCGTACATGTGTGCGCGCCGTCTGCCGCAGCATAGCCGCTCATACGATCTCCTGCTCCGGATGCTCGGCACTGCTGCGCGCTGCTCGACCAGGAGGACTCCGCAGCGCGGCGGATGGTTCCCGGACATAAGAAAAAGGACCCCTCAGGGTCCTCTTTCGATCGCTCCCCCGGCTGGACTCGAACCAGCAACCCTCCGGTTAACAGCCGAATGCTCTGCCAATTGAGCTACAGGGGATCGCGCTCCCCCGACTGGACTCGAACCAGTAACCTGCCGGTTAACAGCCGGCTGCTCTGCCAATTGAGCTACAGGGGATTGCTGCGTTGCACCGAACGGATCCACCTCGGGTGTTCCCGGGCGGCGCGCGCTCGCTGCGACACATACATTAGCGCAAGCAGGGGGGTGCTCCGCCAATCGGTATGCCGTGGGCGCTCGTGGGCACCAGTGAGACAACAGGGAAGCTCAAGGGAAGGTGGTGCCGCCGTGCGGTACAAGCTGACGTTCGTCGTGGGGCTGGCCCTCGGTTACGTCATCGGGACGCGCGCCGGGCGCGAGCGCTACGAACAGATGAAGAAGTCCGCCCGGGAGTTCTCGCAGAACCCGGCGGTGCGCAACGCCGCCGAGTCCGCGGCACAGACCGGGCGCCAGGTCGCCGGCAAGGCGTACCACGCGGTGAGCGACAAGGTCGGCGACAAGCTGCCCGCGTCGGTCACCGAGCGGATCCACGCGCTGCGCCACCACAACGGCCAGGTCACCGAGGACGACTGGGGTGTGAGCAACACCTGAGCGACGCCCGGGTGACGCCTCGGCCGCGGCATTCCCGCTCGAAAGTGCGTCTCCTACCCCGCACGCGCTCCACCTACTCCCCCGCGTGCGGCAGAATCTCCTGTCATGGGGATAGTCGCCGGCTTGGACAGCTCTGCTGAGTTCACACGCATCGTCGTCTGCGACGCGGACACGGGTGCCGTACTGCGGCAGGGCTATGCCCCGCACCCCGGTGAGCCGAAGGCCACCGACGTCGACCCGCAGGCCTGGCTGCTCTCGCTCGGCGAGGCCGCGGGCGGTGGGCTGCTCGAAGGTGTGCAGGCCATCGGCGTCTCCGCCCAGCAGCACGGGCTCGTACCGCTCGACCCTCAGGGCGGCCTCGTGCGGCCCGCGCTGGTCGGCAACGACAAGCGGGCGCAGGTGGCCGCCGCCGATCTGATCGAGGCGTTCGGCGGGCGTCGGGCCTGGGCCGAGGCCGTCGGCTCCGTGCCGCAGGCCGGACAGCCCGTCGCCAAGCTCCGCTGGCTGGCCCGCTCCGAGCCGGAGAACGCCCAGCGCGTCGCCATGCTCCTCCAGCCGCACGACTGGCTGGTCTGGCAGCTTCTCGGCCGGCCCGTGCGCCGCACCACCGACCGCGGCGCCGCCTCCGCCACCGGGTACTGGTCGGCCGGTGCCGGGGCCTACCGCCCCGACCTCGTCGAGCTGGCCCTCGGTCACCAGGCCATGCTTCCCGAGGTGCTCGGCCCTGCCGACGCCGCCGGGACCACCCCCGAGGGGCTGCTGATCTCCGCCGGTACGGGCGAGACCATGGCCGCCGCGCTCGGGCTCGGCCTCGGGCACGGCGACGCCGTCGTCTCGCTCGGCGCCTCCGGCTCCGTGATGGCCGTCCACCACGAGGCGCTCGCCGACCCGCAGGGCCTGATCACCTCCTTCGCCGACGCGACCGGGATGCACCTGCCCGTCGTGCACACCTCGAACGCCGTGCGCGCGCTGCGCGGCACCGCCGAGATGCTCGGCGTGGAGAGCCTGGAGGAGCTGTCGGCGCTCGCGCTGAAGTCGACGCCGGGCTCCTCCGGACTCGTCCTGCTGCCGTATCTGGAGGGCGAGCGCACCCCGCAGCTGCCGCACACCGCCGGCACGCTCAGCGGACTGCGCCGCGAGTCGATGAAGCCCGAGCACCTCGCGCGGGCCGCGTTCGAGGGGATGCTCTGCTCGCTCACCGACGCGATGGACGTGCTGCGGGGGCGGGGCGTCGAGGTGCGCCGGGTGTTCCTGCTCGGTGCGGCGGCCGAGCTGCCCGCCGTCCAGGCACTCGCTCCGGCGATCTTCGGCGCGCAGGCCGTCGTCCCCCAGCCCGCGGACTACGCGGCGCTCGGCGCCGCCCGGCAGGCCGCGTGGGCGCTCGGCGTCGCGCGGGGCACGCTCTCCCCGGCCGCTCCGCCGGCCTGGCAGGGCGCCGCCGCACAGATCTTCGAGCCCGGCGAGGAGCTGGCGGTCGGTCAGGCGGTGCGGCAGCAGTACGGGGCCACGCGGGAGCAGCTGCACCCGGGCGCGTTCGGGGCGTGACCGGAGCCCGTTCGGCTCACAGCGGAGTCCGTTCAAGACTCGACAAAACACGGTCGTAACGTCCGGGGGGTGCGGGCGATAGTAGAACCCGTGCTCCTACGACTTCTCCGAACCCACCTCCGACCGTACAAAAAGCCCATAGGCCTGCTGGTCCTGCTCCAGTTCCTGCAGACCTGCGCCTCTCTCTATCTGCCGACCCTGAACGCGGACATCATCGACAACGGTGTCGTGAACGGGGACACCGGCTACATCCTGCGGTTCGGCGCCCTGATGATCGCGGTCTCCGTGGTCCAGGTCGTCTGCAACGTCGGGGCCGTGTACTACGGGGCGCGGACCGCGTCGGCCCTCGGCCGGGACGTCCGTGCCGCCGTCTTCGAGCGGGTGCAGTCCTTCTCCGCCCGTGAGGTCGGGCAGTTCGGCGCGCCGTCGCTGATCACCCGGACCACCAACGACGTCCAGCAGGTCCAGATGCTGGTCCTGATGGCGTTCACGCTGATGGTCTCGGCGCCCATCATGTGCGTCGGCGGCATCGTGATGGCGCTGAGTCTCGACGTGCCGCTGTCCGCGGTCCTGATCGCGGTCGTGCCGGTCCTCGGCATCGCGGTCTCGCTGATCGTGAAGAAGATGCGGCCGCTGTTCCGGACCATGCAGGAGCGGCTCGACACCGTGAACCGGGTGCTGCGCGAGCAGATCACCGGCAACCGCGTGATCCGCGCCTTCGTGAAGGACGACTACGAGCGTGAGCGGTTCAAGGGCTCGAACACCGAGCTGACCGACGTCTCGATGGAGACCGGCCGGCTGATGGCGCTGATGTTCCCCGTGGTCATGACGGTCGTGAACATCTCCAGCGTCGCGGTGGTCTGGTTCGGTGCGCACCGCATCGACAGCGGGGGCATGGAGATCGGGGCACTGACCGCGTTCCTCGCCTACCTGATGCAGATCGTGATGGCCGTGATGATGGCCACCTTCATGTTCATGATGGTGCCGCGGGCCGAGGTGTGTGCCGAGCGCATCGAGGAGGTCCTGGCCACCGAGAGCAGCGTCGTGCCGCCGGCCGAGCCGGTGGCCGAGCTGAAGCGGCGTGGCCATCTGGAGGTCCGGGGCGCGGACTTCTGCTACCCGGGTGCCGAGGAATCGGTCCTGCGGGATGTGGAGCTGGTGGCGCGGCCCGGTGAGACGACGGCGATCATCGGTTCGACGGGCAGCGGCAAGTCGACCCTGCTGGGTCTGGTGCCACGGCTGTTCGACGTCACCGGCGGCGAGGTGCTCGTCGACGGTGTGGACGTACGGAAGCTGGACGCGGACCTGATGGCACGGACCGTCGGGCTCGTCCCGCAGAAGCCGTATCTGTTCTCCGGGACGGTGGCGACGAACCTGCGGTACGGAAAGCCCGACGCGACCGACGACGAGCTGTGGCACGCGCTCGAGGTCGCCCAGGCCGCCGACTTCGTGAAGAAGCTGGAGAACGGGCTGAACGCACCGATCGCGCAGGGCGGCACGAACGTGTCCGGCGGACAGCGACAGCGGCTCGCGATCGCGCGGACGCTGGTGCAGCGGCCGGAGATCTATCTCTTCGACGACTCGTTCTCCGCGCTCGACTACCAGACCGACGCCCTGCTGCGGGAAGCACTCAAGGAGGAGACGGCGGACTCGACCGTGGTGATCGTCGCCCAGCGGGTGTCGACCATCCGGGACGCCGACCGCATCGTCGTCCTCGACGAGGGCCGGGTCGTGGGCACCGGGCGCCATCACGAGCTGATGGCGGGCAATGAGACGTACCGGGAGATCGTGCTCTCCCAGCTGACCGAGGCGGAGGCAGCCTGATGGCCGGTCCTGGCGGACGGATGATGGCCGGGGGCGGCCCCGACCAGCGGTCGATGGACTTCAAGGGCTCGGGCAAGCGGCTGCTGAAGCAGCTGGCGCCCGAGCGGGGCGCACTGTGGCTGATGCTGGTCGCGGGTGTGCTCAGCGTCGCCGCGTCGGTGGTCGGCCCGAAGATCCTCGGCAAGGCGACCGACCTGGTCTTCGCGGGCGTGGTCGGGCGCGGCATGACCGAGGGCGCGACGAAGGCCCAGGAGATCGAGCGGCTTCGGGCGGCGGGCGAAGGCGGGATGGCCGACATGCTCTCCGGGGTCGACTTCACCCCCGGGCAGGGCATCGACTTCACGGCGGTCGGGGAGGTGCTGCTCTGGGTGCTCGTCATCTACGTGGCGGCCGGACTTCTCATGCTGGTCTCGACCCGTATGTCGATCAAGGTGATCAACCGGACGGTCTACCGGATGCGCGAGGACGTGCAGGCGAAGCTGGCGCGGCTGCCGCTGTCGTACTTCGACAAGGCCAAACGTGGCGAGGTCCTCAGCCGGGCGACCAACGACATCGACAACATCTCGCAGACGCTCCAGCAGTCGATGGGACAGCTGATCAACTC
The DNA here is from genome assembly GCF_055596705.1 of Streptomyces sp. NPDC039609. Classification (NCBI taxonomy): domain Bacteria; kingdom Bacillati; phylum Actinomycetota; class Actinomycetes; order Kitasatosporales; family Streptomycetaceae; genus Streptomyces; species Streptomyces sp. NPDC039609. The sequence continues at coordinate 653,007 of NZ_JBVIUJ010000002.1, read as the reverse complement.
GCTGCTCACCATCGTCGGCGTGCTGGCCATGATGTTCTGGATCTCGCCGCTGCTCGCGCTGGTCGCTCTGGTGACCGTGCCGGTGTCGGTGGTCGTGGCCACCAAGATCGGCAAGCGTTCGCAGCCGCACTTCGTGCAGCAGTGGAAGTCCACGGGCACGCTCAACGCCCATGTGGAGGAGATGTACACCGGCCACGCGCTGGTGAAGGTCTTCGGGCGGCAGGGCGAGTCGGCGGCCGACTTCCGCGAGCAGAACGAGGCGCTGTACGAGGCCGGGTTCAAGGCGCAGTTCAACAGCGGTGTCATGCAGCCGGTGATGTTCTTCGTCTCGAACATCAACTACGTCCTGGTGGCCGTGGTCGGCGGCCTCCGGGTCGCGAGCGGCACGCTGTCGATCGGTGACGTGCAGGCGTTCATCCAGTACTCCCGGCAGTTCTCGATGCCGCTGACGCAGGTCGCGTCGATGGCGAACCTGGTGCAGTCCGGGGTCGCCTCGGCCGAGCGGATCTTCGAGCTCCTCGACGCCGAGGAGCAGGAGCCGGACGCCCTGAAGAGCGAGCGAGGCGGGATCGGGGCGCCCCCGGCCGGAGGCTGGGGGAAGCCCTCGGAGTCGCTCGGCAAGGTCGCGCTGGAGGAGGTGGCGTTCCGCTACGAGCCGGAGAAGCCGCTGATCGAGGACCTGTCGCTGACGGTGGAGCCCGGCCAGACGGTCGCGATCGTCGGCCCGACCGGCGCCGGGAAGACGACGCTGGTGAACCTGCTGATGCGGTTCTACGAGGTGACGGGCGGCCGGATCACCCTCGACGGCGTGGACATCTCGGCGATGTCGCGGGAGGACCTGCGGTCCGGGATCGGCATGGTCCTCCAGGACACCTGGCTGTTCGGCGGCACGATCGCCGACAACATCGCCTACGGTGCGTCCCGCGCCGTGTCCCGGGAGGAGATCGAGGAGGCGGCGCGGGCCGCGCACGCCGACCGGTTCATCCGCACCCTGCCCGACGGCTACGACACCGTCATCGACGACGAGGGCTCGGGCGTCAGCGCCGGCGAGAAGCAGCTGATCACCATCGCCCGGGCGTTCCTGTCCGACCCGGTGATCCTTGTCCTGGACGAGGCGACCAGCTCGGTCGACACCCGTACCGAGGTCCTCATCCAGAAGGCGATGGCGCGCCTGGCCCACGGGCGTACGTCGTTCGTGATCGCCCACCGACTCTCCACCATCAGGGACGCGGACGTGATCCTGGTGATGGAGAACGGCTCGATCGTCGAACAGGGCACGCACGAGGAGCTGTTGGCGGCGAGCGGCGCGTACGCGCGGCTCTACGCGGCGCAGTTCGCGCAGGCGGTCGTCGAGGTGGACTGACCGCCGTCAGTCCAGGTAGCCCCTGAGCTGGTCCGCGAAGGCGTGGTCCCGCAGCTTGTTGAGGGTCTTCGACTCGATCTGGCGGATGCGTTCGCGCGTCACGCCGAAGAGCCGTCCGATCTCCTCCAGGGTGCGGGGCCTGCCGTCGTCCAGGCCGTAACGGAGCTGGACGACCTTGCGTTCGCGCTCGCCGAGGGTGGAGAGGACGGCCTCCAGGTGCTCGCGGAGCAGCAGGAACGCCGCCGACTCCACGGGGCTCGCGGCGTCGCCGTCCTCGATGAGGTCGCCGAGGGCGACATCGTCCTCCTCGCCCACGGGGGCGTGCAGGGAGACCGGTTCCTGGGCGAGGCGCAGCACCTCGCTGACCCGCTCGGGCATCAGGTCGAGCTGGGCCGCGACCTCTTCGGGGGTGGGTTCGTAGCCGCGTTCCTGGAGCATCCGGCGCTGGACGCGGACGACCCGGTTGATGAGCTCGACGACATGGACCGGGACCCGGATGGTCCGGGCCTGGTCGGCGAGGGCCCGGGACATGGCCTGGCGGATCCACCAGGTCGCGTACGTCGAGAACTTGTAGCCGCGCGCGTAGTCGAACTTCTCCACCGCGCGGATCAGGCCCAGATTTCCCTCCTGGACCAGGTCGAGCATGGTCAGCCCACGCCCGACGTACCGTTTGGCGACGGAGACGACGAGTCGCAGATTGGCCTCGATCAGGCGGCGCTTGGCCATCCGGCCCAGCACGACGAGCCGGTCCAGGTCGAGTGCCAACTGGGAGTCCAGATCAGGGGTGTTGGCCAGCTTCGCCTCGGCGAAGAGACCTGCCTCGACGCGGCGGGCCAGCTCGACCTCCTCGGCGGCGGTGAGCAGCGGGATGCGGCCTATCTCCCGCAGGTACTGGCGGAACAGATCGGAGGAGGGTCCGCTTCCGCCGGGTTCGGGGCGGCGGGGAACCGGCTCCGGTTCGGGTGTGTCGTCCACGAACTCGACGGGCTCGGGCGGATCGGAGGCCTCGGCCGGCTCTGCGGAGGCCGGCGCCTCCGGGTGGTGGACGGCCGGGCGTTGCCCGGGCACGACGTCCGTCGGGGACAGGGTCTGGGTCTGCACGGGGGCGACCTCCAGGGTGATCGCTGCCGGTGCTCCGGGGGCTCAGGCACCGCTCCCCAGTGTGGGGTACGACACATCACTGCCACGAGGGGCGTGCGGTGACTTTTTGAGTCCGGTGGGTCACCGAACGTCAGAGCGCCGCGGCCCCGTTGGTGCGCAGCGACTGTCCGTACTGGGTGAGCACCCACAACTCGTTCTGCACGGCGGCCAGTTGGGCCGGGTCTCCGTTGACGCCGAGGCGGGCCAGAGTGCCCTGGATGTCGCGGACGCGGCGGTCGACGGCGCGCAGCCGGACCGAGACGAGCTGGGCGCCGGCGTAGACCTCGTCGACGACCTTGGCGAAGATCGCCTCGACGGCGAGCTCGGTGACGAGCGCGCGGACCGTGTCGTTCGGGGCGGCCTCGCGGACGGCGGACAGGTAGTCGGCGGGGGCTCCGGTGGCGCCTCCCGCGTCCTGGACGCACTGGCGGACGGCCGCGTAGGGCGGGGCGGTGAACTCGTCCGCGCCGTAGGCGTCGAAGGCCGGGGAGACCAGTTCGGGGCGCTGGAGGGCGAGTTTGAGCAGTTCGCGCTCGGTGCGGTGGGCGGGGCTGCGCAGATTGAGGGCCGGACCGCCGGCCGCGGCGGGGGCCTGGGTCTCGTACTCCCCCGTAGCCCTTCGGGCACCCCCGTGCTGCGGGGCCGGCGGCGCCTGGGTGCCGCGGCCGCCACGGTCGCGCTGCCAGCGGGCGATCTGGGCGACGCGCTTGACCACGAACGGGGTGTCGAGGATGCCGAGCATCCCCGCGAGCTGGACGGCGACCTCGTGCTGCGAGGCGATGTTCTTGATCCGGGCGACGATCGGCGCGGCCTCGTCGAGGGCGGCGGCCCGGCCCGCCGGGGTCTCCAGGTCGTACCGCTTCACGATCTGGCGGAGCGCGAACTCGAAGAGGGGGGTGCGCGGCTCGACCAGTTCGGCGACGGCCTGGTCGCCCTTGGCGAGCCGCAGCTCGCAGGGGTCCATGCCGTCCGGGGCGATGGCGATGTAGGTCTCGGCGGCGAACTTCTGGTCGTCCTCGAAGGCGCGGAGCGCGGCCTTCTGCCCTGCCGCGTCGCCGTCGAAGGTGAAGATGACGCGGGCCGAGCCGTTGTCCATCAGGAGTCGGCGGAGGATCTTGATGTGGTCGCCGCCGAAGGCGGTGCCGCAGGTGGCGATGGCGGTGGTGACGCCGGCGAGGTGGCAGGCCATGACGTCGGTGTAGCCCTCGACGACGACGGCCCGGCTGACCTTGGCGATGTCCTTCTTGGCCAGGTCGATGCCGTAGAGCACCTGGGACTTCTTGTAGATCGGGGTCTCGGGCGTGTTCAGGTACTTGGGCCCGTTGTCGTCGTCGCGGAGCTTGCGGGCGCCGAAGCCGACGACATCGCCGCCGACGTCCCGGATCGGCCACATGAGCCGGCCGCGGAAGCGGTCGATGGGGCCGCGGCGGCCGTCCTGGGAGAGCCCGGAGAGGATCAGTTCCTTGTCGGAGAAGCCCTTGCCGCGCAGGAAGCGGGTGAGGTGGTCCCAGCCGGCCGGGGAGTAGCCCACGCCGAAGTGCTCGGCGGCGGCCTGGTCGAAGCCACGCTCGGCGAGGAACTTGCGGCCGATCTCGGCCTCGGGCGAGCCGAGTTGGTCGATGTAGAACTGCGTGGCGACCTGGTGGGCCTCGACCAGCCGGATGCGCTCGCCGCGCTGGTGGCCGGGGTTGTAGCCGCCTTCTTCGTACCGCAGCGTGATGCCCGCCTTGGCGGCGAGGCGCTCGACCGTCTCCGAGAAGGAGAGGTGGTCGATCTTCATCACGAAGGCGATGGTGTCGCCGCCCTCCTGGCAGCCGAAGCAGTGGAACAGGCCCTTGCTCGGGCTGACCTGGAAGGAGGGCGACTTCTCGTCGTGGAAGGGGCACAGACCCTTGAGGTTGCCGCCACCCGCGTTGCGGAGCTGGAGGTACTCGGACACGACGGCGTCGATCGGGACCGCGTCCCGTACCGCCTTCACGTCGTCATCGTTGATCCTGCCTGCCACGCAGGAAGTCTACGGCGGTCCGGGCGGTCGTCCCCCGCGGAGGACGCTGTCGTGGGCGTCCGGACTAGGGGACGAGGCTCTCCAGCGGGACGGAGGGATTGCCGAGGACCTCGGTGTCCACCGGGGACTGGGCGCGGATGAGCTGCTGGATCGGCTCTGTGACGTCCCACACATTCACGTTCATCCCCGCCAGGACCTTGCGGTCCTTGAGCCAGAAGGCGATGAACTGCCGCTTGCCGACGTCGCCGCGCAGCACGACCTGGTCGTAGGAGCCGGGCGGCGCCCAGCCCGAGTACTCCATGCCCAGGTCGTACTGGTCGGAGAAGAAGTACGGGACACGGTCGTAGGAGACGGACTGACCGAGCATGGCGCGGGCCGCGGCCGGGCCGCCGTTGAGGGCGTTGGCCCAGTGCTCGACACGCAGCCGGGTGTGCAGGAGCGGGTGGTGGGCGGCGGCGACGTCGCCGGCCGCGAAGATCTCGGGGTCGGAGGTGCGCAGCGACGCGTCGACGGCGATGCCGCCGCCGTGGGCGCGGTCGACCAGGTTGAGGCCGGCGGCCTCGGCAAGGGCGGTGCGCGGGGCCGCGCCGATCGCGGCGAGGACGGCGTGGGCGGGGTGCTCCTCGCCGGCGTCGGTGCGGACGGCGAGGACCATGCCGTCCTGGCCGATGATCTCGGTGAGCCGGGCGCCGAAGACGAACCGGACGCCGTGCTCGGTGTGGAGATCGGCGAAGAGCTGGCCGAGCTCGGGGCCGAGGACCTGGTGGAGCGGGGTGGGTTCGGACTCGACGACGGTGACCTCGGCGCCGTAACCACGGGCCGCGGCGGCGACCTCCAGACCGATCCAGCCGCCGCCCGCGATCACCAGGTGGCCGTTGTCGCGGCCGAGGGAGGCGAGGACGTGGCGCAGCCGGTCGGCGTGGGCGAGCCTGCGCAGATGGTGGACGCCGGCGAGCCCGGTGCCGGGGATGTCGAGGCGGCGCGGCTCGGAGCCGGTGGCGAGGAGAAGCCGGTCGTAGCGGATGGTGGTGCCGTCGCCGAGGCGTACGGTGCGGGCCTCGCGGTCGATGACGGTGACGGGCTGCCCGAGGTGGAGCTCGACTTCGGCGCGGGCGTACCAGGCGGGCTCGTGGACGAAGACGCTGTCGCGCTCCTCCTTGCCGGTCAGATAGCCCTTGGAGAGGGGTGGGCGTTCGTAGGGGTGGTCGCGCTCGTCGCCGATGAGGATCACTCGGCCGGTGAACCCCTCGGAACGGAGTGTCTCCGCCGCCTTGGCCCCGGCCAGGCCCCCGCCGACGATGACGAAGGTCTGATCTGCGTCGACCACTTGATGCCTCCTCGTTGCGACCGCTTCTACGCTACGCCTCCGGGCGTTCGGCGAGCCGTACCGCCTCGGGCCCTCCGCCGAGCGTCCCGCACGGAGCGTGATCGGGGAAGGGGGCGGGGTCCCCTACGGACGGCGGGGGCGGAGACGGGCGTGGAGGGTTCGGGCGGAGGCGTCGGTGAGTGAGGCGATCTGGTCGATGATCACCCGCTTGCGTGAGCGGTCGTCGCCGGCCGCGTCGAACAGGGCGCGGAACTGCGGGTCGAGGCCTTCGGGGGCGCGCGCCGTGAGCGCCTCGGCGAGTTCGGCGAGGACGACGCGCTGGTCGGCGCGGAGCGCTTCCTGCTCGGCGCGCTGCATGACGTACCGGTCGGCGACGGCCTTGAGAACGGCGCATTCGTTGCGGGTCTCGCGGGGGACGACGAGCTCGGCGGCGTACCGGGTGAGGCGTCCGGAGCCGTACGCCTGGCGCGTGGCGCCCTCGGCGGCGAGGCAGAAGCGGCCGATGAGCTGGCTGGTGGCGTCCTTGAGGCGGGCCTGGGCGACGGCGGATCCGTCGTAGCCGTGCGGCCACCACTCCTGGTCGACGAGCCGGTCGAGCGCCTCGGCGAGCTCCTGCGGGTCGGTGTCCGACGGTACGTAGCGGCCGACGGCGACGCTCCAGATGTCGGCGCGCTCGGCCTCGGAGAAGAGCATGTTGGGGTCGATGTGTCCGGCGTGCAGGCCGTCCTCGAAGTCGTGGACGGAGTACGCCACGTCGTCGGACCAGTCCATGACCTGGGCCTCGAAGCACTTGCGGTGCTCGGGGGCGCCCTGGCGGGCCCAGCGGAAGACGGGGATGTCGTCCTCGTACACGCCGAACTTCGGGGAGTCCGGGTCCTCGGGATGGCCACCGCGGGGCCAGGGGTACTTGGTGGCGGCGTCGAGGGCGGCGCGGGTGAGGTTGAGGCCGACGCTGACGGGCTCGCCGGTGGCGGGGTCGGCGATGAACCGCTTGGGCTCGATACGGGTGAGCAGGCGCAGGGACTGGGCGTTGCCCTCGAAGCCGCCGCAGTCCTTGGCGAAGTCGTTGAGGGCCTGCTCGCCGTTGTGCCCGAAGGGCGGGTGGCCCATGTCGTGGGCGAGGCAGGAGGCCTCGACGAGATCGGGGTCGCAGCCGAGCGCGGCGCCGAGCTCACGGCCTACCTGGGCGCACTCCAGGGAGTGGGTGAGCCGGGTGCGGGGGCTGGCGTCCCAGGCGTGGCTTCGCGATCCGGGGGTGACGACCTGGGTCTTCCCGGCGAGTCTGCGCAGCGCGCTGGAGTGCAGCACTCGCGCGCGATCGCGCTGGAAGGCGGTCCGCCCTGGCCTCTTGTCGGGCTCTGCGGCCCAACGGTCGGTCGCGGTGTCGTCGTAGCCGGGAGTGTCCGTGATGCCTTCCATGCACCGAAGGTATCCGGCGGGACCGACACATGGGGCTAGGCGGACATCAGTTCCTGCTGGGAGCCGAGGAGTGCGACGGCCTGGTCGTAGCGGTGGAGGACCAGGCGGGCGAGTGCGGGGTGGGCGCCGAGGGGGGCGGAGGCGATCCAGGGGGCGTGGGCGGTGGCGCGGGTGGCGAAGAGGCCGGGGGCGGTGAAGCAGGAGGCGACGGCGATCCGGTGCCGGCCTCGGGAGGCGAGGGTGCGCAGGGCCTCGGGGACGGTGGGTGCGGAGGCGGAGGCGTACGCGGGGACGACGGGCACTCCCCCGAGTCGTTCGCCGAGGAGGGCCGCGGTGCGGCGGATGTCGGCGAGGGATTCGGGGTCGCGGGAGCCGGCGGCGGCCAGGACGACTCCGGTAGAGCGCGAGGCACTGTCCGCGGAGGTCCAGCCGGCCTCGGCGAGCCGGTCGGCCAGCGCCTCGACGAGCAGGGGGTGTGCGCCGAGCGGGGCGGCGATCCGGGTGCGCACGGCGGGTGCGGCGGCGGCAGCGGCGGGCAGATCGTGCTTGACGTGGTAGCCGCGGCCGAAGAGCAGGGGGACGAGGACGGCGTCCCCGCCGGGGTGGCGCGCGAGGGTGTCGGTGAGGAGCGGGGCGTTCAGCTCGATGTGGGCGAGGCGGATGTCGAGGCCGGGGCGGAGCTCACGGACCCGGTCGAGCAGCAGGGCGAGGGTGGCGCGCGCCCGGGGGTCGCGGCTGCCGTGGCCGACGGCGATGAGGGTGGGCGTGCCCCCTGGCCTGCCCACGGGGGTGCCCCCGGGCCTGCTCACGGGCCTGCTCGGCGGCCTGTTCATGGGCCTGCCCGTTCTCGTCGGGGGGAGGTGGCTCAGCTGGTCGCCGAGCTGCGCGGTGATGCGGCCGAGCAGCTCGGCGGTGCTGTCGAACGTGGTGTCCGGCTCCGTCATGAACCGATCCTGACCCCGGCGCGTTGCCTCCCCGTTGCGTGGGGGTCACGAGTGTTTTCCATGGGCTCACCGTCCGCCCACCCGCGTTGTCAGGCGCCGGTGTCGAGCCAGACCCGTAGGGTCCCGATCTCCTCGAAGCCGAGAGCGACGGCGGGTGCCAGGTCGTCGCCGGACTCGTAGCCGACGACGGATCTGCCGTCGTCCACCAGCGTCAGGCAGCCCGCCCAGGTCACGGTCGGGTCGAGTCCGTCGGCGGTGAAGAGGTTGGAGACTCCGGTCACCGGGCCGCTGTCACTGAGCACCGCGCCGCCGACGATCCCGCCGTCGGCGCCGTACCCCGCGACGACCTTCGTCGCCGGGTCGGCGAGGAGCTCGGGGCGGAACAGCGCGGACTCGTCCGCGTCCCCGCCGCTCCAGGCCGTCGCCCAGGCGGCCAGCTCCTCCGGAGTGCGGACCTGCCGCCAGTCCGTGTCCGCCGAGGCGTCGACGGCGAGGGCGGGCAGCCGACCGGGCCGGTGGATCCACTGCGCGTCGAAGAGGAGCCGGAAGCCCTCACCGGCCAGATCCAGGCGCGCGAAGCTGTCCTTGACGGAGGCTCCGGGGGCGTTCCGGTCGATGCCGTCGAGGACTTCCCTCACGGACGAGTCGGCGGTCAGCGTCACCGCGTCCGGGTAGTAGAGCGGGGTGCGGCGGGCGTTCGTCCAGGCGTGCGGGCCGAAGGCCCCGGGCCGGCCGTGGGCGCGGCACATGGCCTCGCACCACTCGGCGTTGTTGCGGACGGCTTCCATGATCATGCGCGGATCGTACGGTTCTCCCCCTCACTTCCTCATTCTTTTATCTAGCGGAATATCTTTTCCGCCATGCGAATGACTCCCTCTCCTCTCCCCGGGCTCCCCCGAAGAGCCGTCGCCGAACTCGTCGGCACCGCCGCGCTGATGGCCGTCGTCGTCGGGTCGGGCATCCAGGCGGCCGCGCTCAGCCAGGACGTCGGGGTGCGCCTGCTGGCCAACTCGCTCGCCTCCGCCCTCGGGCTCGGCCTGCTCATCGCCCTCCTCGGCCCGCTCTCCGGCGGCCATCTCAACCCGGTCGTCACCCTCTCCGAGTGGTGGGCCCGGCGGGGCGAGGAGGGCGCCCCCGACGTCCGCGAGGTCGCCGTCTACCTCGCCGCCCAACTCGCCGGCGCCGTCGCGGGCGCGCTGCTCGCCGAGGCCATGTTCGGGCGGACGCCCGGCACCTGGTCCACCCAGGTCCGCTCCGACACCCATCTGCTGCTCGGCGAGACCGTCGCCACCGCCGGGCTCGTCCTGCTCGTCCAGGGGCTGCGCCGCATCGACCGTTCCGCGCTCGCCCCGGTCGCCGTCGGCGGGTACCTCCTGGCGGCGATCTGGTTCACCTCCTCGGGCTCGTTCGCCAACCCGGCGGGCACGGTCGGCCGCGCCTTCTCCGACTCCTTCACCGGCATCGCCCCCGCCTCGCTGCCCGGATTCATCGGGGCGCAGCTCCTCGGCGCCCTGCTCGGCATCGCCCTCGCCGCCGTGCTGTACGGCAGGAACGAACACGGCGGGAACGAACCGAACGGCTCCGATTCGCGTCGAAAGGGGTGACGAGGCAGGCAAGATCGACGGAGGTTCCATGCGAGGCGTACGTGTACCGGCCCGGGCGGTGGCCGCCCGGCTGAGGCGGCTGATACCGCTGCCGCGCACCACCCGCGCCCGCCGCCGCACCGTCCAGGCCGTCATGCTGGGCGCGGTCCTCGCCCTCACGCCCGCCACCTGGACGCACGCCGTCGCCGACGGCCGGCTGCGGACCACCGCCGAGGTGCCCGCCCAGGACGTCGCCGTCGTCTTCGGCGCCGGCCTCTGGAAGGGCCGCCCCACCCCGTACCTCGCCCACCGCCTCGACACCGCCGCCGAGCTGTACCGCGCCGGCAAGGTCAAGGTCGTCCTCGTCACCGGCGACAACAGCCGCGTGGAGTACGACGAGCCGGACGCGATGCGCGCGTACCTCACCGAGCGCGGGGTGCCGGACGGCCGGATCGTCAGCGACTACGCGGGCTTCGACACCTGGGACTCCTGCGTCCGCGCGAAGAAGATCTTCGGCGTCGACCGGGCCGTCCTCGTCACCCAGGACTTCCACATCAAGCGGGCCGTGGCACTCTGCCGGGCGGCCGGGATCGAGTCGTACGGCGTGAAGGTCGTCGAACCGCACGACTCCGTCTTCTACTACGGCGGCGTCCGGGAGCTGGTCGCCGCCGGCAAGGCGGCCGTGGACGCGGCCCTGCGACCGGACCCGCACTTCCTCGGAGAGCGCGAGGAAGGCGTGACGGAGGCGCTCGCGTCGGCGCGCTAGACGGCGCCTGGTGGACCAGGGGCTGATCCACCAGGCGCCCCCGAGCCCTCACCTCGGTCGGGGTACCCGAGGGAGCAGAACGCGCACGACTCGTAATCCGGCGCGCTGCCTCCCGTAACACGCCCGTCTCATGATTTCCGCATGTACGAGGCTGTCACCACCCCCACGCACTGCCCCTACTGCGCGCTCCAGTGCGGCATGTCACTGAGCCCGAAGGGCGCCTCCGTCGAGGTGGTGGAGCGGACCGACTTCCCCGTCAACCGGGGCGCGCTGTGCGGCAAGGGCCGCACCGCCCCGGCCGTACTCTCCTCCCAGGTCAGGCTGACCGGGCCCCTGGTCCGATGCCCTGACACGGGCGCCCTGGTGCCGGCCACCTGGGAGGAGGCTCTCGCCGCCGTCGCCGATGGGCTGCGCCGGACCCGCGCCGACCACGGACCCGATGCCGTGGGGGTCTTCGGCGGCGGCGGCCTCACCAACGAGAAGGCGTACACGCTCGGCAAGTTCGCCCGGCTCGTCCTGGCCACCTCGCAGATCGACTACAACGGCCGCTTCTGCATGTCGTCGGCCGCGGCCGCGCACCAGCGGGCGTTCGGGCTCGACCGGGGGCTTCCGTTCCCGCTGGAGGACATCCCCCGCACCGGGTGTGTGATCCTCGTCGGCTCCAACCTCGCCGAGACGATGCCGCCGGCGCTGCGCTACCTCACCGAGCTCAAGGAGAACGGCGGCAAGCTCATCGTCGTCGACCCGCGGCGCACCCGTACCGCCGAGCAGGCCGACCTCCACATCGCGCCCCGCCCGGGCACCGACCTCGCGCTCGCCCTCGGGCTGCTGCACCTGGTCGTCGCCGAGGGGCGGGTCGACGAGGAGTTCGTCCGGGAGCGTACGGAGGGATGGGAGCCGGCCCGGGCCGGGGCGATGGCGCACTGGCCCGAGCTGGTCGAGCGGATCACCGGTGTGCCCGTGCCGCTGCTGCGGGACGCGATGCGGATGTTCTGCGACGCGGAGACCGGGATGGTGCTCACCGCGCGGGGCCCGGAGCAGCAGTCGAAGGGGACGGACACGGTCGGCGCGTGGATCAACCTCTGCCTCGCGACCGGTAAGGCCGGTCGGCCGCTCTCCGGCTACGGCTGCCTCACCGGCCAGGGCAACGGCCAGGGCGGCCGGGAGCACGGCCAGAAGGCCGACCAGCTCCCCGGCTACCGCAAGCTCGACGACCCGGCGGCGCGGGCGCATGTGGCCAAGGTGTGGGGCGTGGCCCCGGAGTCGCTGCCGGGCCCGGGCCGCAGCGCGTACGAGCTCCTCGACGCGCTGGGCGGCGAGGTGAAGTCCCTGCTCCTCATGGGCTCCAACCCCGTCGTCTCGGCACCGCGCGCCGCGCACATCGAGGAGCGGATCCGCTCGCTGGACTTCCTGGCCGTCGCGGACGTCGTCCTGTCGGAGACGGCGGAACTGGCGGACGTCGTGCTGCCGGTCACCCAATGGGCGGAGGAGACCGGGACCACGACGAACCTGGAGGGCCGGGTGCTGCTCCGGGAGCGGGCCCTGACCCCGCCGGAGGGGGTCCGCACCGACCTGGAGGTGCTGCACGCGCTGGCCGGTCTGCTCGGCTGGGAGAAGGGCTTCCCCACGGACCCGGAGGAGGTCTTCGACGAACTCCGCCGCGCCTCGGCCGGCGGCCCGGCGGACTACTCCGGCATCAGCTACCGCCGCATCCGCGAGGAGAACGGCGTCTTCTGGCCCTGCCCGGAGGAGCCGGAGCCGACGGCGGACGCCGGCCCGGCGGGCGGCCTCGCGACGGAAGCCGCGACCGACGGCGCACCAGAGGCCGCCGCCCCGACGACCGAGGCCCGGCCCCACCCCGGTACCCCGCGGCTCTTCCTCGACCGGTTCGCGACCGGCGACGGGCGGGCGCGGTTCGTGCCGGTCGTGCACCGGGCCGCCGCGGAGGAGACGGACGCCGAGTATCCGATCGTGCTGACCACCGGACGGGTCGTCGCGCAGTACCAGTCCGGGGCGCAGACCCGGCGGGTCGACGAGCTGAACGCGGCCGCGCCCGGCGCCTTCGTCGAGTTGCATCCGCGGCTCGCGGAGCGGCTCGGAGTGGCCGACGGCGAGCGGGTGGCCGTGGTCTCACGGCGCGGCCGGTCGGTGGCTCCCGCCCGGGTGACCACCGCCATCCGGTCGGACACCGTCTTCATGCCCTTCCACTGGCCCGGCGAGGGCCGGGCGAACACCCTCACCAACCCCGCCCTCGACCCCGTCTCCCGGATGCCGGAGTTCAAGGTGTGCGCGGTCCGCCTCGAGCCCGCCAGTCCCCGCCCCCGATGAGCGGGCCGTACGGGGTGCCGGGCGCCGCGAAGTAGACCCAGGCGCGGACGGCCGCCCGGTCCCGGAGCCGTACGACCGGACGCTCCGCCCGCTCGTACCCGGCCCCGCCCTCCACCTGGTCGAGAGCGGCGAGCAGTGCGCCGTACTCCCCGGGTGCGGCGGTCACCAGGTCGCCCGCGATCAGGCCCTCTCCCGGTACGGCGTACGGATAGCCGGGCCCGTCGTACAGCAACGCCCCGGAGAGCCGGGCCGGTTCCTCCGCCGCCGTGCGGCCGAGGAGGAAGCGGTCGTGGTTGTACTCGCCCGGCCGCAGCGTGCCGTAGACGAAGAACGGCAGCTCGGTCATTCCGCGGGCGCCGTCGTCGTCTCGGCCTCGATCCACTCCAGGTACGCGGGCGACGCGCGGACCACCGCCGTGGCGACGATCTCCGGGGTGTCGTAGTCGTGCACGGCCAGCAGGTGGGCCTCCAAGGCCTCGTAGCGGGCCTCGGTCGTCTTGAAGAGGACCTGCCACTCCTCCTCGGTCTCGATCGCCTTCCGCCAGTGGTAGACGGAGGTGACGGGCCCGGAGATCTGCGCGCAGGCGGCGAGGCGGGCCTCGACCGCCCCGCGCGCGAGCTCCTGTGCCTTGGCGGCGCTGTCGGTGGTGGTGAGTACGGTCAGTGCGAGGGTCACCCCCTCACCGTACTCAGGCCGCCGCCGCGAACTGGGCCGCGTACAACCGGGCGTAGGCACCGCCCGCCGCCAGCAGCTCCTCGTGCGTGCCCTGCTCGGCGATCCCGCCGTCCTCCATCACGAGGATCACGTCCGCGTCCCTGACGGTGGAGAGCCGGTGCGCGATGACGAAGGAGGTGCGGCCTTCCCGGAGGGAGGACATGGCCCGCTGGATGAGGACCTCGGTGCGGGTGTCGACCGAGCTGGTCGCCTCGTCCAGGACCAGGATCACCGGCTCGGCCAGGAACGCCCGGGCGATCGTGATCAGCTGCTTCTCGCCGGCGCTGAGACCGGCGCCGTCCTCGTCGAGGACCGTGTCGTAGCCGTCGGGCAGGGTGCGGATGAACCGGTCGGCGTGCGTGGCCATGGCGGCCTCGACGATCCGCTCGCGGCTGACCTTCCCGCCGGCTCCGTAGGCGATGTTGTCGGCGATCGTGCCGCCGAACAGCCAGGTGTCCTGGAGGACCATGCCGATCCCGGACCGCAGGTCCTCCCGCGACATCGCCGAGATGTCCACGCCGTCGAGGGTGATCCGGCCGCCCGTCACCTCGTAGAACCGCATCAGCAGGTTCACCAGCGTCGTCTTCCCGGCGCCGGTCGGGCCGACGATCGCGACCGTCTGGCCGGGCTCCACCGTCAGCGACAGGTCCTCGATCAGCGGCTTCTCCGGCTCGTAGCGGAACGCCACCTCCTCGAAGGAGACCCTGCCGGTCACCCTCTCGGGGCGTCGCGCTCCGGCGGCCGTCGGGGACTCCTCCTCCGCGTCGAGGAGGTCGAAGACCCGCTCGGCGGAGGCGACTCCGGACTGAAGCAGATTGGCCATGGCCGCCACCTGGGTGATCGGGCCGTTGAACTCGTACGAGTACTGGATGAACGCCTGGACGTCGCCGACGGTCAGCGTCCCGCTCGCCACCCGCAGGCCGCCGACCACGGCGATCAGGACGTAGTTGACGTTGCCGACGAAGGTCAGGGCCGGCTGGATGAAGCCGGACATGAACTGGGCGCGGAAGCTCGCCCCGTACAGCTCCTCGCCGAGCTCGTCGAAGCGTGCCACCGCCTCGTCGCGCCGCCCGAAGGCGACGACCTCGGCGTGGCCGGTGAACATCTCCTCCACATGGCTGTTGAGGCGCCCGGTGACGGCCCACTGCTTCACGAACTGCGGCTGGGCGCGCTTGCCGATGCGGGCGGCCACGAACAGCGCGACGGGGACGGTCGCCAGTGCGACAAGGGCGAGCAGCGGGGAGATCCAGAACATCATCACCAGCACGCCCACGAGGGTGAGCAGCGCCCGGACCATCTGGCTGAAGGCCTGCTGGAGGGTCTGGGTGATGTTGTCGATGTCGTTCGTGGTGCGGCTGAGGACCTCGCCGCGCGGCTGCCGGTCGAAGTACGAGAGCGGCAGCCGGGCGAGCTTGTGCTGCGCTTCCTCGCGCAGCCGGTGACCGGCCCGCTGGACGACGGTCGTGGCGAGCCGCTGCTGGAGCCAGTTGAGTCCGGCGGAGACGACGACCAGGGCGAGGGCGGCGGCGAGGACCCGGGCGACGGCCCGGAAGTCGACGCCGGCCGGGCTCGCGGCGCCGGAGATCACGAGGTCGGTGGCGCGGCCGAGGATCATCGGGCTGAGGACGGCGAGCGTGACGCCGATCGCCGCTGCGGCGAACACGGCGAGCAGCCGCGGGCGTTCGGGGGCCATGGTGCGCAGCAGGCGCAGGCCGGAGGAGCGGAAGTTCAGTGACCGCTCGAGGGACGGGGTGGCGATGCCGGGACCACGCTGCTGAACGGCGGGTCCACGGCGCTGAGGGGCGCTCACGCTGCTTCCTCCTCGGTGATCTGGGAGAGGACGATCTCCCGGTAGGTGGCGTTGTCCCGCATGAGTTCCTCGTGGGTGCCGCTGCCGACGGCCCGGCCCTGGTCGAGGACGACGATCCGGTCGGCTCCGCGGATGGTGGAGACGCGCTGGGCGACGATGACGACGGTCGCGTCGGAGGTCTCCCGGGCGAGGGCTTCTCTCAGCAGGGCATCGGTCCTGTAGTCGAGCGCCGAGAACGAGTCGTCGAAGAGGTAGACCCGGGGGCGGGCGACGAGGACCCGGGCGATGGCGAGGCGTTGGCGCTGACCGCCGGAGAGATTGGCGCCGCCCTGGGCTACCGGCGCGTCCAGTCCCTCGGGGAGGTTCCGTACGAAGTCGGCGGCCTGGGCGATCTCCAGGGCGTGCCACAGCTCTTCGTCGGTCGCCTCGGGCTTTCCGTACCGCAGATTGGTCGCGACCGTGCCGGAGAAGAGGTACGGCTTCTGCGGGACGAGTCCGACGGTACGGGCGAGCAGGGTGCGGTCCATGTCGCGGACGTCGACGCCGCCGACCTCGACCTCGCCGCCGGTCGCGTCGAAGAGGCGTGGGACGAGCCCGAGGAGGGTGGTCTTGCCGCTGCCGGTGGAGCCGATGACGGCGGTGGTGCGGCCGGGGCGGGCAGTGAGGCTCACCGAGCGGAGGACGGGTTCCTCGGCGCCGGGGTAGCTGAAGTCGGCGTCGCGGATCTCCAGCCCTCCCGCCTCGCCCAGCTCTCGGACGGGCGCGTCGGGCGGGGTGACGGACGGCTCGGTGGCGAGGATCTCCTGGATGCGTTCGGCGCTGACCTCGGCGCGGGGCATGTGCATCATCAGGAAGAGGACCATCATCACCGACATCATGATCTGGAGCAGATAGCCGAGGAACGCGATCAGCGAACCGGCCTGCAGGGCGCCGGACTCGATCCGGTGGGCACCGGCCCAGATGATGGCGACGGTCGCGAGCTCCCAGACGATCAGCACGATCGGGAACATCACGGACTGGAGCCGGCCCACCCGCAGTCCGACCTCGCGCAGTTCGTCGTTGGCGGCGCCGAACCTTCGCTGCTCGCGCCGGTCGCGGACGAACGCCCGGACGACCCGGATGCCGGTGATCTGTTCGCGCATCACGCGGTTGACCCGGTCGACGCGCTCCTGCATCCCGCGGAACAGCGGCCGCATCCGCAGCACGACGGCACCGACGGCCCCGGCCATGAGCGGCACGAAGAGCAGCAGGAGGAGGGCGAGGGGGACGTCCTGGTCGAGAGCCATGACGATGCCGCCGACGCACATCAGGGGCGCGGCGACCAGCATCGTCAGGACGAGGACGGCGAACGTCTGGACCTGCTGGACGTCGTTGGTGGTGCGGGTGATGAGGGAGGCGGTGCCGAAGCGGCTCATCTCGCGGGCGGAGAAGTCCTGGACGCGCCGGAAGGCGACGGCGCGCAGGTCACGCGCCACCCCCATGGCGATCTTCGCGCCGAAGTAGACGGCGGCGGCCGCCGCGGCGGCCTGGAGGAGGGTGACGGCGGCCATCAGTCCGCCGCCGGCCAGGACATGGGCGGTGTCGCCGCGCAGGACTCCGTTGTCGATGACGTCGGCGTTGAGGGTGGGAAGGGTGAGGGAGGCGAGGGACTGGACGAGTTGGAGGATGACGACCAGGGCCAGGGTGCGCCGGTAGGGCCGCAGCCGGCCGGCGACGAGTCGGAACAGCATGGTTCCCGTTGCTCCTCAAGCCGCGTACGGACGGGTGGACTTGGCGTTGCGCAGTGCGTGCGCCCACCAGGCGATCTGGTCGAGCATCGACTTGGCGGCGGCGTCGGGGCGGGTGGGGTCCTTGTGGCGCCCGTCCTCGTCGAAGTGGCCGTGGGCGTTGTGGAAGGAGACCGTGTCGCGGACGGTCACGGCGTGCATCTCGGCGTAGACCTGCCGCAGTTGCTCGACGGCGCGCAGTCCGCCGGACATCCCTCCGTACGAGACGAAGCCGACGGGCTTGGCATGCCATTCGGAGCCGTGCCAGTCGATGAGGGACTTCAGGGAGGCGGGGAAGGAGTGGTTGTACTCGGGGGTGAGGACGACGAAGGCGTCGGCGGCGGCGAGGACCGGGGAGACCTTGGCCAGCTCGGCGCGGACGGCGGGGTCGGGGTCGTACGAGAGAGAGGTCGGCAGGCCGACCTCGGCGAGGTCGACGACGTCGACGGTGAAGTCGTCGCGCTCGACGGTCCGGCCGAGGAACCAGTTGGCGACCACGGGGGCGAAGCGGCCCTCGCGGTCGCTGGCGATGATGACGGCGAGCTTGAGCGGCGCGACCTGGGCGGAGTTGACGGAAACGGCAGGGTTCGCGGAGTTCGCGGAGTTCGTGATGTCCATGCCGAGGATCTTGGTACCTCAAGCTTGGTTGAGGTCAAGCGTCGATTTTCCGTATGCCTCTCCACATACGGTGAGGGCATGACGACGCCTGCCCCGCACATCGAGATCGACGGCTCCCCCGCCACCAACCCGAAGGTCCTCGCGAGCCTCCTGACCGGCTACGGCCACTTCACCGCCGCCCAGGTGCGCGACGGGCGGGTGCAGGGCCTCGACCTGCATCTGGCCCGCCTCGACCGTGCCGGCCTGGAGCTGTTCGACGAGGGTGTGGACGGGGAGCGCGTACGGGCCCTGCTGCGCGGCGCCCTGGAATCGGCGGGCCGGCGGGACGCGGCGGCGCGGGTGTACGTCCACCCGGACCTCGCCGGAGGCACCCGGACCACGGTGACCCTGGCGGATCCGTACCACCACGTTCCGACCCCGCAGCGCCTGAAGTCCGTCGTGTACGGGCGTCCGGCGCCCCACATCAAGCACGTCGGCGGCTTCGGCCAGACGTACTACGGGGAGGCGGTGCGGCGCGAGGGCTTCCACGAGGCGCTGCTGACCTCCCCGGACGGCGAGATCGCCGAGGGCGCGGTCACCAACATCGCCTTCTGGGACGGCACGTCACTGGTCTGGCCGTCGGCCCCCTGCCTGCACGGCATCACGATGACCCTGCTGGAGTCCCGCCTGGAATCGGTACGGCGCCGGGTGACCCGGGACGACCTCGCGGGCTTCCGCGCGGCCCTCGTGACGAACTCCCGGGGCATCTCGCCGGTCGAGCGAATCGACGGCGTGGACTTCGCGGTGGACGAGGAGCTGATGGGGCGGGTGCACGAGGCGTACGCATCGGTGCCGTGGGATCGGCTGTAGCGGGCCCGACGGCGTCCCGGAACAGGCAACACGACCTTTTCCAGGGGGTGTTCGAGTGGGCCCGCGCGGCGATCGAGGGGCTGATCGTCTGACGGTCGCGGCGACGGAGGCCTCCGCGCGGGGAGCCTCTCCGCATGGGGCTCGATCTCCGGGCGCGGTCTCCGGGCGGGGAGCCTCCCCGAGGGGCTCGATCTCCGGGCGCGGTCTCACGGTGTCACCCGTTCGACACGGGCCGCCACCTCACTCCTCGCAACCCATCCTGACCTGCGTAAACACTGGCCGGGCAAGGCGACACACCGTACCGGACGGCGTAATTCTGACCCTCCATCAGCAGGCGCGCGGCGCGGCGCGGCCCTTATCTCGGTCCTAGGAGGTAGGTCCCGGGAAGTCCCTCCCGGGAGACCTCCCCGGCACGTCCGCTCGCGCGCCCCGGAGGACCCATGCGCACCACTGCCCGTCTGCTCACCGGTACCGCGCTGACGGTCGCCGCGATCGGTGCCTTCGCCGCACCGGCGGCGTACGCAGGGGACCACGAGGCCCTGGAGGTCTATCCGTCCTCCGCCACCCCCGGCACCACCATCACCGTCAACACCCTCGCCTGCGGCTCGCACGGGCACGGCGTCGGGGACGCGAACTCGCTCGGCGCGGGTGAGTTCCAGCTGAATCCGAGCACACACAAGGAGGTCGTGGTCGGTCAGTTCACGGTTCCGCACCACGCCAAGGCCGGTACGTTCGGCATCAGCGTCGCCTGCGACAACGGCAAGACCGCTCGCGGCGAACTCGTCGTCAAGCACAAGAGCCCGAGCGGCCATGTCCAGACCGGTGTCGGCGGCAGTATCGGCCCCGACACCGCCCAGATCACGGCGGGCGCGGCGGTGCTGGCCGCGGCTGCCGTCGGCGGTACCTGGCTCCTGCGCCGCCGGGCGAGCGGCGCGCAGGACGACTAGGGATTGCTCCCGGGCCTCCTGCCCGGGCTCCCTGGGACGTACCGCCCGTTCCCTGCCCCCGCCGCGCCCCTACGAGGGCCGGCGGGGGCAGGGCCACATCCCCCTCCCGCATCACCCCCGCACCACCCGAGAGGGCAGACCGTGAGCAGCAGGACCAAGGGCTGGGGCATGGCGATCGCCGCTTGCGTCGGCATCTGGCTCGTCCAGAACGGCTCGGAGAACGTCACCCCGCCGGTCCCGTCGGCCGCCGAGGCGTTCGCCGCCGGGCCGAACGCGCACACGGACGCCGCCGCCGACCCGCTGTCGCCCTCCACCCCCGTCCGGCTGCGCATCCCCGAGATCGACGTCGACGCGCCCATGACCGGGCTCGGGCTGAGCCCGGACGGCGCGCTCGACGTGCCGCCGGCGAGCGACCGCAATCTGGCCGGATGGTACGAGGACGGCACCACGCCCGGCGCCGAGGGCACGTCGATCGTCGCCGGCCATGTCGACAACGCGCGGGGCCCGGCCGTCTTCTACGCGCTCGGCGCGCTCAAGAAGGGCGACAGGATCGAGGTCGACCGGCAGGACGGCCGTACCGCCGTGTTCACGATCGACGCCGTCGAGGTGTACGAGAACAATGACTTCCCGGACGAGCGGGTCTACGGGGAGAAGGACCGGGCCGAGCTCCGGGTCATCACCTGCGGCGGCGGGTTCACCAAGAAGTCCGGCTACCAGGGGAACGTGGTGGCCTTCGCCCACCTCATCGGTGTGCGCTGATCGGCCGCCGTCAGCTCCACTGGTCGAAGGCGAGCTTCGCGACCAGCGAGAACACCACGAACAGCAGCACCCCGCGGACGAACTCCGAGCCCTTGCTCAGCGCCATCCGCGCCCCGATCATGCCGCCGGCCAGGTTGAAGACGGCCATGACGGCGGCCAGCTGCCACAACACGCTGCCCTGGTAGGCGAACATCGCGAGCGCGCCCGCGTTGGTGCAGACGTTGACGATCTTGGCGGTGGCGGAGGCGGTCACCAGGTCGAGATGGAGCACGGCGGTCAGCGCGAGGACCAGGAAGGTGCCGGTGCCCGGCCCGATCAGGCCGTCGTAGAAGCCGATCCCGCCGCCGACGAGCACGATCGCGGTGACGATCCGGGCCCGGGTCACGGGTGCCTTGTCCTCCCCCTGGATCCCGAAGGACGGCCGCAGCATCACGAACGCGGCCACGCCGACCAGCACCACCATGATCACGGGGCGTAGTACATCGCTGCTGATCCCGGCCGCGAAGAACGCGCCGCCCATGGAGCCGGCGAGTGCCGCGAGCCCGATCCGTACCGCCGTCTTCACCTGCACCGGCGCCTTGCGCACGTACGTGACGGCGGCGCCTGACGTGCCGACGATCGCGACGGCCTTGCTGGTGCCGAGGATCTGGGCCGCCGGGACCTGCGGGAGGCCGAGCAGCAGCGCGGGCAACATCAGGAGCCCTCCCCCGCCGACCACGGCGTCGATCCAGCCGGCCACGAGTGCGGCGATACAGAGCAGGACGACGGTGGTCAGGGAGATGTCAGGCATGGTCGCGAGCCTAGGGAGAAGATGCGTGCGCCGTCCATCAATCCCTGGAGTCTTGAGCTACGTCTGAGGTTGTGCCGGTCGGCGCCCGGTCCGGCGTGGGCGGGGCGGCCGGTTCCACGGCGGCCGTCAGGAACGTCGCGGCGAGCGCGCCGACGGTGAGGAGTCCGGCGGCGAGCCGCCGGCGTGCGCGGTCGGTCGGGTGGACGGTGGCCCGGGCGGTGGCGCGGGCGCGCGGGGCTCGGTGCTTAGCCATGGCTGAAGTCCTCGGAGTGGATGCGGCGGACGGGGACCCCGGCCCGGACGAGTGCGTCGGTGGCGGCGCGGGCCATCGCGGGCGGGCCGCACAGATAGACGTCATGGGCGGCGAGGGTCGGGCACGAGGTTGCGCAGCGCCTGTGGGGCGAGGGGGTCGAAGGAGGCGTCGGAGGGGCCGAGGAGGTAGTGGAGGGCGGCCTGTCGTCGGCGGGCGATCCGCTCCAGTTCCTCGCGCAGGACGAGTCCTTCGGCGTCGGAGGCCCGGTACAGCAGCGTCACGTCGCCGGGCCCGCCGGGCAGGGTCTCGAAGAGCGCCCGCATCGGGGTGATGCCCACGCCCCCGGCGAGCAGCAGCACCTTGCGGCGCGTACGGCGGTGCGCGGTGAGCGCGCCGAACGGGCCGGCGGCAAGGACCCTGGTGCCGGGGCGCAGCCGCCGGATCCGGCGGGTGTGGTCGCCGAGCGCCTTGACGGTGATGCGCAGGGTGTCGTCGTGGACAGGGGCGGAGAGGGAGAAGGGCAGCGCGGTCCGCCAGAGCCCGCGGGTCAGGAACCGCCAGCGGAAGAACTGGCCCGGTTCGGCGCACAGCCGCTCCAGGCCGGTGCCGCGGATGGTCACCGAGACGACGTCCGGGCCCTCGTCGCGTACCTCGGTCACCTGCAGGGCGTGGCGCAGCGCCTGCCGGACGGGGACGACGATCCGGTACCAGACGAGGAGGACGGCGACGGTGGCGTGCGCCATCGACCAGGCCCAGACGGCCGGCAGGCTTCCCGCGAGGTCGGGGCCCGCGAGCTGGTGCACGAAGCCGAGGGCGGCGGCGAGGTGGCTGAACAGATGGACCGCCCGCCAGGTCTCGTGCCGCAGCTGCCGCCGGGCGGCCCGGGCGGAGGTGACACCGACGGCGACGAGGAGCGCGGTGCCGGCGGTGGCCGCGGCGAGCGCCGGGTAGGAGAGCAGCCCGAGGGTGGCGGTGACCAGGTCGGTACGGGTGTGAACGGCGTACCCGCACAGGGCGAGGAGCGCGTGGGCACCGACGAGGCCGAGGACGTACCGACCGCCGAGGGCGTGCCAGCGGGCGAGCCGGTCGGCGCCGACGCCGTGCTCGACGGCGGGGACGCGGGCCATCAGGAACAGCATGACGAGGACGCCGTAGCCGGCGAGCAGCCCGGTGAGATGCGCGCCGGTCGCGAAGACGGCGTCCAGGCGCGCGGACGCCTCGGCCTGGAGCCCCCAGAGCAGGGCGACGGCCCCGGCTCCGCCGACGACGGCGTTACGCAGCCGATCGGGGGCGAGGCGGGGCGCGGGCGCGGCCACGGGGGTGCGCGGGGACGGACGCGCCGCCGCGCGCACGTCGAAGAGGGGTTCACTGACCTCGGTCGTCACACCCGCACACTAGGGTCCGCCCGTATACGAGAACCCCAGGTCAGCCGCTCCCCCGCGATCCTTAAGGTCCCCTTGAGGAGACTCTGACCACTGGTTAAGCCTCACACCCGTCCGCCTCACAGTGCGAACCCCGCAGGTCTGAGATCAGCGTTCCGCAGGGGAAACAAACGGGATGCCGACGGGTAACACCCGCCCCGCACTCTTCGAGACATGAGTACACGGATCGTGGTGGTCGGAGGCGGAACGGCGGGCGTCCGGCTCGCCCAGCGCCTGCCGGTCACCCTCCTCGGCGAAGAGCCGCACGCACCGTACAACAGGGTGCTGCTCGCGGACGTCCTCGCCGGACGGTACGCGCCGGAGGTGATCGCGCTGCCCGCTCCGCTGGAGCCGGTGCGGCGCGGGGTGCGGGCGGTGCGCATCGACCGGGTCGCCAGGACCGTGGAGTGCGAGGACGGGACGACGGTCGGCTACGACCGGCTGGTCCTGGCGACCGGCTCCAACCCCGTGCTGCCGCCGCTGCGCGGACTGCGCGGCTCGCGGCTGCCGTCGGGCGTCCACCCGTTCCGCACGCTCGACGACTGCCTGGAGCTGCGGGGGCTCGTCCGGTCCGGGGTCCGCGCGGTCGTCATCGGCGGCGGACTGCTCGGAGTCTCCGCGGCCCGCGCGCTGGCGGCGCTCGGCGCCGAGGTCGTCCTCACCCAGCAGGGCGAGCGGCTCATGGAGCGCCAGCTCGACGCGCAGGCCTCGGAGCTGCTCCGGGAGCACGTGGAGTCCCTCGGCGTCGAGGTGCACACCGAGTGCCGGGTCAGCGGCCTGCGCCAGGAGGACGGCGCGGTCACGGCCGTGGAGCTCGCCGACGGCTTCGTGCTCGACGCCCAGGTCGTGGTGCTTGCGTGCGGGGTCCGGCCGCGTGTCGGGCTCGCCCGGGACGCCGGTCTGGACGTCCGCAGGGGCATCGTCGTCGACGACGAGCTGCGGACCTCCGACCCGTACATCCACGCCATCGGCGACTGCGCCGAACACGACGGCCGCGTCTACGGCCTGGCCGGCCCGGCCCTGGAACAGGCGGACGCGCTGGCGGACCTTCTCCTGTCGGAGACGCCCGCTGTCGAGGCCGCCGCGACCCCGCCGGCTGCGACCGCGCCGGAGGCGACGTCCCGGCCCGCCTACACCGGCACCCGCGCCCTGACCCGCCTCACGCTCGGCGGGCACGACGCCCTCGACCTGGCCGCGTTCGGCGAGGCCACCCCGCTGCCCGGCGACGACGTCGTCCAGCTGACCGACGCCACCCGGCGCGCCTACCGCAAGGTCGTCGTCCGCGGCGACCGCCTCGTCGGTGGCGTGCTGCTCGGCGATCTCGCCGCGGTCGGGGCGCTCGCCCGGGCCTGGGAGGGCGACGAGGCCCTTCCGCCCGCTCCCCTGCTTCACCTGCTCACCCATGACGGAGGCTCCTGAGATGTCGACCACGCCCGTGCACACCCCCACTGTCGTCCTGGTCGGCCACGGCATGGTCGGCCAGCGTTTCCTGGAGGCGCTGGCGGACCGTGGCGTCACCGAGCGCGCCCGCGTCGTGGTGCTCTGCGAGGAGCCGCGCCCCGCCTACGACCGGGTCCAGCTGACCTCGTACTTCAAGGGCCGGACGCCCGACGATCTCTCGATGGTCGAGGACGGCTTCATGGCGAAGCACGGCATCGAGCTGTACGTCGGCGACCCGGCCGAGTCGATCGACCGTGAGGCCCGTACGGTCACCGCCCGGTCGGGGCAGGTCATCGCGTACGACACGCTCGTCCTGGCCACCGGCTCGTACCCGTTCGTACCGCCCGTCCCCGGCAAGGACGCCCGCGGCTGTTTCGTCTACCGGACGATCGAGGACCTGCTGGCCATCGAGGAGTACGCCAGGGCGGCGACGACCGGTGCGGTCGTCGGCGGCGGACTGCTCGGCCTGGAGGCGGCGGGCGCGCTCAAGGGGCTCGGACTCGACACGCACATCGTGGAGTTCGCGCCCCGGCTGATGCCGGTGCAGGTCGACGAGGGCGGTGGCGCCGCGCTGCTGCGCACGATCGAGCAGATGGGGCTGAGCGTCCACACGGGCACCGGAACCCAGGAGGTCGTGACCGAGAACGGCGCAGTCACCGGGATGCGTCTGTCGGACGGCTCCGAACTGGCCACGGACATGGTGGTGTTCTCGGCGGGCGTACGGCCCCGCGACCAGCTGGCCCGCGACTGCGGTCTGAGGGTCGGCGAGCGCGGCGGCATCGCGGTGGACGAGCTGTGCAAGACGTCCGACCCCGCCGTGTACGCGATCGGCGAGTGCGCGCTGGCCTCCGACGGCCGGGTGTACGGCCTGGTCGCGCCGGGCTACGAGATGGCGCTGACGGCCGCGGCGACGATCGCCGACGAGTCCGTGGACGGCTTCACCGGTGCCGACATGTCGACCAAGCTGAAGCTGCTGGGCGTCGACGTGGCCTCCTTCGGTGACGCGCACGGCACGGCCGAGGGCTGCCTCGACGTCGTGTACTCCGACTCCCGCTCCGGGGTCTACAAGAAGCTCGTCATCGACGGCGAGGGCAGGCTGCTCGGCGGTGTCCTGGTCGGTGACGCCGACTCGTACGGGATGCTGCGGCCGCTCACCGGCTCCGTCCCGCCGGTCTCCCCCGAGCAGCTGGTCCTGCCGGCGGGCGCGGGCGCACCGGTGGCGCTGGGCCCGTCCGCGCTCCCCGACGACGCCGTCATCTGCTCGTGCCACAACGTCACCAAGCACGCGATCAGCCAGTGCGAGACGCTGCCCGAGGTGAAGAAGTGCACCAAGGCCGGTACGGGCTGCGGCAGTTGCGTGAAGCTCATCGGGCAGCTGCTGCCGGAGCCGAAGGACAAGGGGCTCTGCGCCTGCTTCTCGTACACCCGCAGCGAGCTGTACGAGATCACCCGCACGCTTCGGCTGACGTCCTTCGCCGCGCTGCTCGACTCGCACGGGCGTCCTGAGGCGCGCGGCGGCGAGGGCTGCGAGATCTGCAAGCCGACGGTCGGTTCGATCCTCGCGAGCCTCGCGCCGACGATCGGGGCGGGCGGCTACATCCTGGACGGCGAGCAGGCCTCCCTCCAGGACACCAATGACCACTTCCTCGCGAACCTGCAGCGCAACGGCTCGTACTCGGTCGTGCCGCGCATCCCCGGCGGTGAGATCACCCCGGACAAGCTGATCGTGATCGGCGAGGTGGCCCGGGACTTCGGGCTCTACACCAAGATCACGGGCGGTCAGCGGATCGACATGTTCGGCGCCCGCGTCGAGCAGCTGCCGGCGATCTGGACCCGTCTCGTGGACGCGGGCTTCGAGTCGGGGCACGCGTACGGCAAGTCGCTGCGCACCGTGAAGTCCTGCGTGGGGCAGACCTGGTGCCGGTACGGCGTGCAGGACTCGGTGAAGATGGCGATCCAGCTGGAGCTGCGCTACCGGGGCCTGCGCTCCCCGCACAAGCTCAAGTCGGCGGTCTCCGGCTGCGCCCGCGAGTGCGCGGAGGCGCAGTCGAAGGACTTCGGCGTCATCGCGACGGCGAGCGGCTGGAACCTGTACGTGGGCGGCAACGGCGGCGCGACCCCGCGCCACGCGGACCTGCTCGCCCAGGATCTGTCGGACGCCGAACTGGTGCGACTGATCGACCGGTTCCTGATGTTCTACATCCGTACCGCCGACCGCCTGGAGCGCACCTCGACCTGGCTGGAGCGGCTCGAGGGTGGCCTGGAGCACCTCAAGGACGTGGTCGTGCACGACTCGCTGGGGCTCTGCGACGAGCTGGAGGCGCTGATGGCGGCCCATGTCGAGGACTACCAGGACGAGTGGGCACAGACGCTGGACGACCCGGACCGGCTGCGCCGCTTCGTGTCGTTCGTGAACGCGCCGGACGCGCCGGACCCGTCGGTGAAGTTCGTGCCCGAGCGCGACCAGATCAAGCCGGACCTGACCGTCCTCACCATCGGAACCCGCCTGGAAAGGGTCTGAAGCCATGAAGCTCGAACTGTCCCCGTCCCCCGACGCCTGGATGCCGGTCTGCGAGGAGTCCCGCCTGACGCCGGGCCGGGGCGTGGCCGCGCTGCTGCCCGACGGCCGGCAGGTGGCGCTGTTCAAGGACCGGTCGGGGCGTGCGTACGCGATCGACAACCGGGATCCGTTCACCGGGGCGCAGGTGCTGTCGCGGGGGCTTCTCGGGTCGGCGAACGGACGGCCGTTCGTGGCCTCGCCGCTCCTGAAGCAGCGCTTCGACCTGGAGACGGGACGCTGCCTGGACGACGAGGAGGTCACGGTGGAGGTGTATCCGGTCCGGGTCCACGAGGGCGCGCTCCACGCGGTCTGATCGCGACGGTGAGACCCGCCGGCCTTACTTGACCGCACGTTCCAGATAGATCTACGGTGGGAGCGTGGCCAGGACCAAGGAGTTCGATCCGGAGGCCGCTCTGCAGGCAGCGCTCGAGCTGTTCTGGCAGCGCGGCTACGAGGCGACGACGATGTCGGACCTCGTCGAGCGTCTCGGGATCGGCCGCGCCAGCATCTACGCCACCTTCGGCAACAAGCACGATCTGTACATGAAGGCGATGGACCGCTACCTCCGGGCGAACGACCCGCTCATGACGGAGGAGCTGTCCGCGCCGGGTCCCGCACTGCCGCCCGTCCGCGCCCTGGTCCGTCGCTTCGCCGACGAGGCGGGGACGGACGAGGTCCGCCTGAGCGGCTGCTTCATCACCAACTCGGCGGCCGAACTGGGGCCGCACGACGGAGCCGTGGCCCGACGGGTGGAGCTGAGCTGGGAGCAGATCGAGACCCTGCTGCACGCCTCGCTGGTCCGGGCCCGCGCACAGGGCGAGTTGCCTGCGGACCGCGATCCGCAGGCGCTGGCCCGGATGCTGCTCGTCCTGATGCAGGGCATCCGACTGGTCGGCAAGGCGTCGAGCGACCCGGCCAGGGTCCGCGACGCGGCGGAGCAGGCGTTGTCACTGCTGGACTGAGAGACCCCTTCGAAAAGGGCGCCATCGGGCGCCCTTTTCTTGGGCCTTGATACTGGAACGTACGGTCAAGAAAGAGGGGTCATGTCGGAGGCGACGAACCGGGGAGCTCTCCGCCCACCGACGGAGGCGAAGGCGGAGGGCGGACCAACGACCGGATCCGGGGCGGGACACACCGACGCGGGGGCGCAGGCCCGCGCCTGGCGGCCCGGCGGGGGCGCCGGGCCGGCCGCGACGGCCGCTCCGTCCACGGGCTTCGTCCTGCTCGGGTCCGTGCAGGTGACGCTCATCTTCACGCTCGCGTCGATCGCCGTGCCCCTCCCCCGCATCGGCGCCGAATTCGCCCTCGACCGCGCCGAGTTGATTCTGCTCAGCGCCGCCTACGGGCTGACCTTCGCCGGGCTGCTGCTCTTCGGGGGACGGCTCACCGACCGGTACGGCGGCAGCCGCGCCCTCCCCCTCGGCCTCGCCGTGTTCGGCGTCGCCTCCGCCCTCGCCCCGCTCGCCCCCGGCTACGAGGCGCTCCTCGCGGCCCGCTTCGCGCAGGGCGTCGGCGCGGCCCTCGTCGCGCCCGCCGCGATGGCGGTGCTGCGCGCGCTGTTCCCCGAACCCGCCGCTTACGGCCGGGCGATGGCGACCTGGGGCGGCCTCTCCGTCCTCGGCGCGACCGCGGGCAATCTGCTCTCCGGAGTCGTCTCCGCCCTGACCGACTGGCGTTGGACCTTCGCGGTGCCGGTCCTCGTCACCGTCCTCGCCCTCGCCCTCGGGCCCCGGCTCCTCCCCCGCACCCCGTCCGGCCCCGGCCGTACGCTGGACCTGCCCGGTGCGCTGCTCGCCACCGCCGGTATCACGCTGGGCAGTTACGGGCTCGTCCGCACCGACGCCCACCCCTGGAGCACGGCGGCCGTCCTGGCCCCGCTGCTCACCGGACTCGTTCTCCTCGCCGCCTTCGTGGCCGTCGAGCGGCGGGCCCGGGACCCGCTGCTGCCGCCGGACTTCCTGCGCGACCGCCGCCGCGGCATCGGCCTCGCCGCGATCGCGCTCACCGCAGCGGGCACGGCCACCGTCTTCGTCCTGCTCTCCCTCGGTCTCCAGCAGGAGCGCGGCCACTCCGCGCTGCTCACCTCGGCCGCCTTCGTCCCTTTCGCCGCCGCCCTGCTCGTCACGGGACGACTCACGGGTCCGCTGATCGGGCGGTACGGCCCCGGCCGGGTCACCGCCGCCGGACTCGCGACGGGAGCCTGCGGGCTCGGGCTCCTCGCGGCGACGGGGCTCGACCCCACCGTCCCGTACGTCTACGGCCTGCTGCCCGGCCTGCTCCTGCTCCCGGCCGGCGCCGCCGCCTCGTTCGCGGGGGCCGCGGTCCTGGCCACCGACGGCGTACCGCCGCACCGCGCGGGGCTCGCGGGCGGCGTCCTCAACACGGCGATGGAGCTCGGCCCGACCGTCCTCTTCGCCTTCCTGCTCGCCCTCGGGAGCGACGCCTCGTCGCTCGCCGCGACGGCCGTCGGCTTCGCCGCCCTGGCCGCCGTGGCCGCCCTGACCACTCGCACCACATAACGAAGTTCGTTTCTCTCACAAGGAGTTGGCATCGTCATGTCCGCACGCTTCACGAACAGGACCGTCCTCGTCACCGGCGCCGGCACCGGGCTCGGCCGGGCCATCGCGCTCGCCTTCGCCGCCGAGGGCGCGAAGGTCGTCGTCTCGGGCCGCAGCACGGCGACCCTCGACGAGACGGTGTCCCTGATCGCGGCCGCCGGCGGCACCGCGGCCGCCGTCACGGCCGATGTGGCCCGGGCGGAGGACGTCCGTCACCTCGTCCACCGGACGGTCGAGCTCTTCGGCGCTCTCGACGTCGCGGTGAACAACGCCGGCATCTTCCGGGGCGGCGCCTCGGCCGCCGACTTCCCGCTCGAGGACTGGCAGGCGCTGCTCGACACCAATGTCACCGGCGTCCTGCACTCGCTCCAGGCCGAGATCGCCCATATGCGCGCCAACGGCGGAGGCGCGATCGTCAACATCTCGTCCAACCTCGGCCCGCACGTCCGTATCCCGGGCGTCTTCGGCTACCAGGTCTCCAAGGCGGCGGTCTCCGCGCTCACCCGTGCCGCCGCCCGCGACCACATCGCCGAGGGCGTACGGATCAACGCCGTCAGCCCGGGTGCCGCGGAGTCGACCATGTCGCTGCGCCCCGGTGAGACCGAGGCCGAGCGGGAGGTGCGGATGAAGGACGAGTCGCCGCTCGGCCGTATCTCGGCGGCCTCCGAGGTGGCGGCAGCGGTGCTGTACCTCGCCTCGGAGGACGCCGGCTCGGTGGTCGGCACCGACCTGGTGATCGACGGCGGCGTCTCGGCCTGACACCCGCGGGGCATCAGCCCTGGACGGCCGCCGGGTCCATCCAGAAGACCTCCCAGTGGTGGCCGTCCGGGTCCGCGAAGGAGCGCCCGTACATGAAGCCGTGGTCCAGCGGGTCCTTCGCCGCCGATCCGCCGGCGGCGAGGGCTCCGTCCGCCAGCTCGTCGACCGCTTCGCGGCTCTCGGCGCTCAGCGTGATCAGCACCTCGGTCGTCTTCGTCGCGTCGGAGACCTGCTTGCCGGGCGCGGTGAACTCCTTGAACTTGGGCTCGGTCAGCAGCATCGCGAAGATGGTGTCGCTGATGACCAGACACCCGGTGTTCTCGTCGCTGAACTGCGGGTTGAAGGAGTAGCCGAGCTTGGTCCAGAAGGCCTTCGTGGTCTCGAGGTCCTTCACGGGCAGGTTCACGAAGATCATCTGCGTCATGGTGGGTCACTCTCTCCTGGGGTTCGTCCGCGCCGTTCGCTGCGCCGGCGCTCCGTGGTGTCGCTTTCGAGAGTTAAGACAGTGGGGCCGAGCGGAACTCATCGCTGCCCGGCGATCTTTTTCGAAGATCTTTCGAAGGCCTCCGGAGTCTCGGAGGGCTTCGGGGGCACCCCTTCCCGGCTCACGCTAACGTCGAACCGTGAGCCCCGCAGCCAGGAAGATCACCGAGAAGCTCTCCGACGAGGCCCTCGCCGGGGCGACCGGCAAGGGCTGGGCCGACTGGTTCGCCCTCCTCGACGCCTGGGGCGCGACCGAGCGCGGGCACACCGAGATCGCCCGCCATCTGGTGGAAGCCGCGGGGGTGAGCGGCTGGCACGCCCAGTCGATCACCGTCGGCTACGAGCAGGAGCGCGGGCTGCGCGAGGTCGGCCAGTCCTCCACGGGCGACTGGCAGGTGAGCGCGAGCAAGACGGTGAACACGCCGGCCGACGGCTGCACGGCCGCCTTCGCCGACGAGGCCCTGCGCCGCCGCTGGCTCCCGGACGGCGAGCTGGAGGTACGCACACACCGGCCGGGCAAGTCCCTCAGCGCCGACTGGGACGGCGGGACGAGCCGGATCGAGGTCTATCTGACACCGAAGGGCGACGCGAAGACCCAGATCGGGCTCGGCCACACCAAGCTCCCGGACGCGGACGCGGTGGCGGCCTACAAGGAGTTCTGGCGGGAACGGCTCGCCGAGCTCAAGGCCCTGCTGGAAGACCCGGGGTCCGTCGCCTGAGGCTCTCCTGGCGGTGACGACGCCCGGCGCGATGCCCGTGGCGGCAGCCGGCTGGACGACCGTGCCGACGCCCGGCGCGGCGACCCTTGCGAACCCGCCGAGTTTCGGACCGACGCTTCCCCTTCATCGGCTGTTGCTGCACCGTCAACTCCGAACCAACTCCGTACTCCTAGGTTCCCAAAGCGCGCGACCCCGCCGCCGACCGGTGCGGCGGGGCGGTCACCACCACCCACTCTGGAGTGAGACGTGGAGCGACGCAGTTTCCTGCGCGGAGCGGTCATCGGCACGTCGGCCGCCGCCTTCGGCGGCACCTTGATGCGCGGGGCCGCCTACGCGGCGCCCGCCCAGCCCGGCGCCGGCCCCTACGGAGCCCTCGGCGCGGCCGACGCCAACGGCATCCTGCTGCCGAGCGGATTCAGCAGCCGGGTCATCGCCCGGTCGGGACAGACGGTCTCCGGGACCTCGTACACCTGGCACAACGCCCCCGACGGCGGCGCCTGCTACGCCAACGGATCGGGCTGGATCTACGTCTCCAACTCGGAGATCAACCCGAGCGGCGGCGCGAGCGCGGTCAGGTTCGGCTCGACCGGTGCCATCACCGGCGCGTACCGCATCCTGTCCAACACCCGGCAGAACTGCGCGGGCGGCAAGACCCCGTGGAACACCTGGCTCTCCTGCGAGGAGGTCAGCCTCGGCTACGTCTACGAGGCCGACCCGTACGGCGTGAACGCGGCGGTACGCCGTGACGCGATGGGCCGCTTCAAGCACGAGGCCGCCGCCGCGGACCCCGTCCGCCAGGTGATCTACCTGACCGAGGACGAGACCAGCGGCTGCTTCTACCGCTTCATCCCGACGACCTGGGGCAACCTCTCCTCCGGCACGCTCCAGGTGATGGTGGCCGGAACCGGCACCTCCGGCTCCTTCACCTGGCAGAACGTCCCGGACCCGGACGGCTCCCCGACGGCCACCCGCAGCCAGGTGTCCGGCTCGAAGAAGTTCAACGGAGGCGAGGGCTGCCACTACGCCAACGACACCGTCTGGTTCACCACCAAGGGCGACAACCGCCTCTGGCAGCTCAACCTGGCGAACAGCACCTACGAGCTGGCCTACGACGACTCGCTCGTGGTCGGCGGCGGCGCCCCGCTGACCGGCGTGGACAACGTCACCGGTTCCTCCTCCGGCGACCTGTTCATCGCCGAGGACGGCGGCAACATGGAGATCTGCATCATCACCCCGGACGACGTCGTCGCCCCGTTCCTGCGGATCACCGGCCAGTCCAGCTCCGAGATCACCGGACCGGCCTTCTCCCCCGACGGCAGCCGGCTCTACTTCTCCAGCCAGCGCGGCACGAGCGGCAGCTCCTCGGGCGGCATCACCTACGAGGTGACGGGTCCGTTCCGCGCATAGACACGTTCGGCGGGGGCCCGTGAGGGACCCGCGACTCCTTGGGCGCCGCCGAGCAGGGCGGCGCCCAACGGCGTGAGCGTGTGCAGGACCGCGTTGCCGTGCCGCAGAGTGGCCACAAGACCGGCCTCCCGCAGGACGCCCGCGTGCTGGCTGGCGGAGGCGAGCGACACCCCCGCCCTGCGGGCCAGTTCGCTGGTGGTCCCCCCGTCCCCGATGGCGTGCAGGACCGCGGATCGGGTGTTGCCGACCAGCTTGGCCAGGGAGGACCCGCCCGGCTCCCGCACGGTCGGCGCCTCGCAGTGGGTCGTCGGGTAGACGAGCACCGGCGGCAGCGACGGGTCGCGCAGGACGACCGGAGTGCCGCGGCAGAAGTACGAGGGCTGGAGCAGCAGGCCCCTGCCATCGAGATACAGATCCCGCTCGACGGGATAGTCCGCCTCCAGGACGGGCGCGCGCCAGCGGAGCATCGGTGGCAGCGAGGCGAGGAGTTCGTCCGCGCCGCCGTCGAGCAGGGCGCGGCCGCGCACCGCCCGGTCGGCCTCGACCCGGGCGCGGATGTGGGGCCAGTACGGCTCGATCGCCGCCCGGTGGTAGCTGCGCAGCGCCCCGATGAGCCGGCTGAACGGTTCGTCGCCGCCCTCGGCGAGGGCACGCAGCGAGTGCGGCACGGTCCGCCCGCCGACCCGGTCGACGCCCAGCAGGGACAGCTCGCGCCTGAGCCGGGTCCGGGAGGTCGCACGGATCGCCTGGAGGCCCTCGTCGAGGCCGTGAACGCCCTGCGACGGGGTCAGGAAGTCGGGGAAGTATCCGCGACTGGGAACGAGGGCGGCGAGGAGCCGCGTCTCCCCGTTGAGACGTGTGCGGGTGTCAGAGCGCCATTCTCCGTAGACGACCGACCCGCGCCGGTCCCTTAAACGGTGAAAACTGAGAATCGATTCCCACAGAACATCGGGCCGGGCGGCCATCCGGACGCCGGCCAAGTCGTTTGCGGTGAAATGAATCCGCAGCATTGAACCCCCACCTGTGCACTCGCAACCACCCCCGTCGATGAGTATGCACGCCATCACAGGACGTTACCAGGGTGTTTCAGCCACACTTGAAAAGCATCGCGGCGAACGGGGGTGAACCGAAAAGCTGTGCGGGTCGGGCAGGAAACCTTCAGGACCGAGGTGGCGTGGCGAAGACCGTGGGGGGCTTCACGCGTCCGGCGGCGGTCGGCGAGGGTTGCGGCTCACCTGCCCGACATGGGTAATGGGCGCGGTCACCGGGTGGGGATCCGGAGGCCGCGCCCGTCCCGTTCTTTGCGGGACCAATCGAGGAAAGTTCAAAGCGGAAAGTTCAACGCCCAATAATTCAACCGGCCTCGATTGAACATGAACTCACATTTGCCGAACATCGCGGTGCGGCCCCGAGGCGGACGAAATACGACGGGGCGGACACCTCCGCACAAGGTGTCCGCCCGTCTCTCCTGCTGACCGGAACCGCCGCCCATCGGTTTGAGGGTCGGGGACGAGCGGCGGTTCCGGTGGTCTTTGCTACTGAACGCCCGGTCAGTGGGCGCCCCTCGGGGGGGGGTCAGCGGCTGTCCGAGCCCTTCGACTCGGCGGCCGCGCGACCGGCCTCCAGACGCGCCACCGGGATCCGGAACGGCGAGCAGGAGACGTAGTCGAGACCGACCTCGTGGAAGAAGTGCACCGACTCCGGGTCGCCGCCGTGCTCGCCGCAGACACCGAGCTTGATGTCGGGGCGGGTGGCGCGGCCGGACTCGACGGCGCTGCGGACCAGCGCGCCGACGCCGTCCTTGTCGATGGTCTCGAACGGCGAGACTCCGAAGATGCCCTTCTCCAGGTACGCGGTGAAGAAGCTGGCCTCCACGTCGTCCCGCGAGAAGCCCCACACCGTCTGGGTGAGGTCGTTGGTGCCGAAGGAGAAGAACTCGGCGGCCTCGGCGATCTGACCGGCGGTCACGGCGGCGCGCGGCAGCTCGATCATGGTGCCGAGCGCGAGCTTCAGCTCCACACCGGTCTTCGCCACGACCTCGGCGATGACCTGCTCGGCCTCGTCGCGGACGATCTCCAGCTCCTGGACGGTGCCGACGAGCGGGATCATGATCTCGGCGCGCGGGTCGCCCTTCGCGTCGATGCGCTGGGCAGCGGCCTCGGCGATCGCGCGGACCTGCATGGTGAACAGGCCGGGGATGACCAGGCCGAGCCGGACGCCGCGCAGACCCAGCATCGGGTTCTGCTCGTGCAGCCGGTGCACGGCCTGGAGCAGGCGCAGGTCGTTCTCGTTCGGGTCCTTGCGGGCCTCGGCGAGGGCGACGCGCACCGACAGCTCGGTGATGTCGGGCAGGAACTCGTGCAGCGGCGGGTCGAGCAGACGGACCGTGACGGGCAGACCGTCCATGGCCTCGAAGAGCTCGACGAAGTCCTGCTTCTGCTGCGGGAGCAGGGCCTCCAGCGCCTCCGTACGCTCCTCGTCGGTGTCCGCGAGGATCAGCTTCTCGACCATCTCGCGACGCTCGCCGAGGAACATGTGCTCGGTGCGGCACAGGCCGATGCCCTGGGCGCCGAAGCGGCGGGCGCGGAGCGCGTCCTCGGCGTTGTCGGCGTTGGCGCGGACGCGCAGCCGGCGGACGCGGTCCGCGTAGGCCATGATCCGGTGGACGGCCTGGACCAGTTCGTCGGCGTCGTCGGCGCCGGCGTGCATCCGGCCCTCGAAGTACTCGACGACCGGGGACGGTACGACGGGTACCTCACCGAGGTACACCTTGCCGGTGGAGCCGTCGATGGAGACGACGTCGCCCTCCTCGACGACCACACCGGAGGCGGTGGTCATCCGGCGGCGCTTGGTGTCGACCTCGAGCTCCTCGGCGCCGCAGACACAGGTCTTGCCCATGCCGCGGGCGACGACGGCGGCGTGCGAGGTCTTGCCGCCGCGCGAGGTCAGGATGCCCTCGGCGGCGATCATGCCGTCCAGGTCGTCGGGGTTGGTCTCACGGCGGATCAGGATGACCTTCTCGCCGGAGCGCGACCACTTGACGGCCGTGTACGAGTCGAAGACGGCCTTGCCGACGGCCGCACCCGGGGAGGCGGCGATACCGCGGCCGACCTGCTCGACCTTGGCGTCCTCGTCGAACTTGGGGAACATCAGCTGCGCGAGCTGCGCGCCGTTGACGCGCTGGAGCGCCTCGGCCTCGTCGATCAGGCCCTGGTCCACGAGCTGCGTGGCGATCCGGAAGGCGGCACCGGCGGTGCGCTTGCCGACGCGGGTCTGCAGCATCCACAGCTGGCCGCGCTCGATGGTGAACTCGATGTCGCAGAGATCCTTGTAGTGGGTCTCCAGCGTCTCCATGATCTGCATCAGCTGGTCGTACGACTTCTTGTCGATCGACTCGAGCTCGGCGAGCGGCACGGTGTTGCGGATACCGGCGACGACGTCCTCGCCCTGCGCGTTCTGCAGGTAGTCGCCGTAGACGCCCTGGTGGCCGGAGGCGGGGTCGCGGGTGAAGGCGACACCGGTGCCGGAGTCCGGGCCGAGGTTGCCGAACACCATGGAGCAGACGTTGACCGCGGTGCCGAGGTCGCCGGGGATGCGCTCCTGGCGGCGGTACAGCTTCGCGCGGTCGGTGTTCCAGGAGTTGAAGACCGCCTCGATGGCGAGGTCCATCTGCTCGCGCGGGTCCTGCGGGAAGTCGCGGCCGGCCTCGGCCTTCACGATCTTCTTGAAGTGCTTGACCAGCTTCTTCAGGTCGGCGGCGTCGAGGTCGGTGTCGACGGTGACCTTCTTGGCGGCCTTGGCCTCGTCGAGGGCCTCCTCGAAGAGCTCGCCGTCGACGCCGAGGACGGTCTTGCCGAACATCTGGATCAGGCGGCGGTACGAGTCCCAGGCGAAGCGCTCGTCACCGGCCTGGGCGGTGAGGCCCTCGACGGACTTGTCGGAGAGACCGATGTTCAGGACCGTGTCCATCATGCCCGGCATGGAGAACTTGGCACCGGAGCGGACGGAGACGAGCAGCGGGTCGTCGGCCTGGCCGAGCTTCTTGCCCATCTGCTGCTCGAGGGTGTCGAGGTGCGCGCTGACCTCGTCACGGAGCTCGACCGGCTCGGAGCCGCTGTCGAGGTAGACCTTGCACGCCTCGGTGGTGATCGTGAAGCCGGGGGGAACCGGGAGGCCGAGGTTGGTCATCTCGGCGAGGTTCGCACCCTTGCCACCGAGCAGGTCCTTCAGGTCCCTGTTGCCCTCGGTGAAGTCGTACACGAACTTCTGATCTTTGTTTTCCGACACGTGTCTCGACTCCTCGAGGACTCGGTGGCTGCCCTGACGGCGAGGAACATACCCAGATCGAAGGCTCCTGGGGAGGTACGCCTACCGGTCACGTGGTCTTAACCACCCGTCCGCCAGCACATCGAAAGTAACCGACTAGTAGCTTCCGCTTTCAAACGTCGAAGCCCACTTGACTCAAAGCAGAGCCAATGCGCTCAAATGAGCTCCTTACCGAGCATCTGCGTTCAACTCTTGAACACAGAAGGGGTGGCACCCAGTGCCACCCCTCCAGAAGTGCAACGCCTCGTAATTCGCTCATCTGAGCACTACCCCTATCAAGGGTGGCGCGAATCACTCCGTACGAGCGTCGGTTTTCCCACGATCCGGACGTCCTCGGTCACCCTCCGGACAGGGCCGGATCCCCGGAACTTCACCCTCCGGACGTGTCCAGCTCGGCCTCCTCGCTGATGCCCGCACAGTCGTACGGGTCCTTCAGCCAGCCGTCCGGCAGCACCACCCGGTTGTTGCCCGACGTACGACCCCGCGGGCCGTCCGCGCCCACCGGCCACGGCTGGTCCAGATCCAGCTCGCTCAACTGAGCGCTCAGCTCGTCCAGGGACGAGGTGATCGCCAGCTTCTTGCGCATCTCGGAACCGACCGCGAAGCCCTTCAGGTACCAGGCCACGTGCTTGCGGAAGTCGATGACACCGCGGGACTCGTCACCGAGCCACTCGCCGAGCAGCCGCGCGTGCCGCACCATCGCGTCCGCGACCTCGCGCAGCCCCGGCTGGGCGTACGCGCCCGTGCCCTCGAAGCCCGCCACCAGGTCGCCGAAGAGCCACGGCCGCCCCAGGCAGCCCCGTCCCACGACCACTCCGTCGCAGCCGGTCTCGCGCATCATCCGCAGCGCGTCGTCGGCGGACCAGATGTCGCCGTTGCCGAGCACCGGGATCTCCGGCACATGCTCCTTGAGCCGCGCGATGGCGTCCCAGTCCGCCGTGCCGCCGTAGTGCTGCGCCGCCGTCCGGCCGTGCAGCGCGATCGCCGTGACACCCTCCTCGACCGCGATACGGCCCGCGTCCAGGAAGGTGATGTGGTCGTCGTCGATGCCCTTGCGCATCTTCATCGTGACCGGCAGGTCGCCCGCGTTGGACACGGCCTCGTTCAGGATCGCGCGCAGCAGCGGCCGCTTGTAGGGCAGTGCCGAGCCGCCGCCCTTGCGGGTGACCTTGGGGACCGGGCAGCCGAAGTTGAGGTCGATGTGGTCGGCCAGGCCCTCGTCCGCGATCATCCGCACGGCCTTGCCGACGGTGACGGGGTCGACGCCGTAGAGCTGGATCGACCGCGGCTTCTCGCTCTCGTCGAAGCGGATGAGCTGCATGGTCTTCTCGTTGCGCTCGACCAGCGCCCGCGTGGTGATCATCTCGCTCACGAACAGGCCCTTGCCGCCGCTGTACTCACGGCAGAGGGTGCGGAACGGGGCGTTGGTGATGCCGGCCATCGGCGCGAGCACCACCGGCGGCTGCACGATGTGCGGCCCGATGGCGAGGGGAGAGAACGCGGTCATTCAGCCATTGTCGCGCACCCCGCGGGTTTGTTGGCCGGCCGTACTTTCCCCGGTAGGACCACCGGATCGTCCGCCCAGGTCACGCAGGCGTTCGAGGCCCGCCCGGGACTCCTCGTCCACCGGGACGTACGTCACCAGACGCGGCCCGGAGGTCGGTCCGAGCCACAGGTTGGTGTGCTCCAGATGCAGGAGGCCGACATGGGCATTGCGGATGATCTTGGTGCGGCCACCCTGGGCCACCACCTCGTGGCGCGCCCAGATCTCCCGGAACTCCGGCGATGCCGCCTCCAGGCGCTGCAGCATCGCCTTCCAGGCGGGCTCGGCGAGGTGCTCGGCCATCGAGGCCCGGAACTTGCCCGCCATCGAGCGCGTGACGTCCGGCAGCTCGGCGACGGCGGCCCGCCACTCGTCGTTGGTGAAGGCCAGCCAGATGCAGTTGCGGTCCTCGCGCGGCAGCGCGTCGAGGTCGCAGAGCAGCCTGCCGTACGTGCGGTTGTACGCGAGGATGTCGTACCGGCTGTTCTGGACGCAGGCCGGCAGTGGCTCCAGCTGGTCCAGCATCGCGCGCAGGGCGGGCGTGACGGTCGGGCAGGGCGACTCGGGGTTCGGGTCCGCCTCGCCGCCGAGGGCGAAGAGGTGGGTGCGCTCGGTCGGGTCGAGCAGCAGGGCCCGGGCGAGGGCGTCGAGGACCTGCGGCGAGACATGGATGTCCCGCGCCTGCTCCAGCCAGGTGTACCAGGTGACGCCGACGGCGGAGAGGTGCGCGACCTCCTCGCGGCGCAGCCCGGGGGTACGGCGCCGACGGCCGCGGGGCAGACCGACCTGCTCGGGGGTGATGCGCTCCCGGCGGCTGCGCAGGAACGCCGCGAGCTCGTGCCGCCGGACGTCGACGGTCGTTCCGGTCGTCGCCGTCTCCATCGCCATGGTCGTCATGCTCCCAGGGTGCCGGGGCGCTCAGCCCATTGCCAGGTAGTGCTTGTACCAGGATAAAGACACTCTGGTACCAGGCTGAGCAGGGGAGGATCTTCGATGGCGTGAGTACTACAGCCTCCACCACCGCCCCTGCCCGCAGGGCCGGCGTCGCCGTCGACCACGCGCCGCCCGCCCTCGGCCCCCTCGGCCTGTTCACCGTGCTCCTCGGCGCCGCTCTGCCGCTGATCGACTTCTTCATCGTCAACGTCGCCCTGCCGACCATCGACCACGACCTGGCGGCCGGCCCGGCCACGCTGGAGCTGGTCGTGGCGGGGTACGGGCTCAGTTACGCCGTGCTGCTCGTCCTGGGCGGGCGGCTCGGGGACCTGTTCGGCCGCCGCAGGCTCTTCCTCGTGGGCATGGCGGCCTTCGGGCTGACCTCGCTGGCATGCGGGCTCGCACCGGACGCCTGGACCCTGGTCGGGGCGCGGGTGGCACAGGGTGCCTCGGCCGCGCTCATGCTCCCGCAGGTCCTCGCGACCATTCACTCCTCGACGACGGGTGCCCGGCGTGCGAAGGCGCTGAGCCTGTACGGAGCGACCGGCGGCCTCGCCATGGTCGCCGGCCAGATCCTGGGCGGGATCCTCGTCGCGGCCGACCTCGCGGGCAGCGGCTGGCGGGCGATCTTCCTGGTCAACGTGCCGGTGGCGGTGGCCGGACTGCTCCTCGCCGTCCGTACCGTCCCGGAGACCCGCTCGGAGCGCCCGGCGCCGGTGGACGTCCCGGGGACGCTGCTCCTCGGCCTCGCGCTGCTCACGCTCCTGGCCCCTCTGACGGAGGGAAGGGCGTCGGGTTGGCCGCTGTGGACCTGGGTCGCGCTCGGGATCTTCCCGTTCGCCGCGGGGGCGTTCTGGTGGGTGGAGCTACGGGCCGACCGGCAGGGTCGTACACCGCTGGTGCCGCCGAGCCTGCTGGGGCTCGTCTCGCTGCGCCGGGGCCTGGCGCTGGTCCTGCCGTTCTCGATCGGCTTCGGCGGCTTCATGTTCGTGATCGCGGTGGCGCTCCAGCAGGGCCTCGGCATGGGAGCGGTGGTCTCGGGTCTGGCGCTGGTACCGATGGCGGTGGCCTTCTTCGGGGCCTCGCTGGCGGGACCGCGTCTGGTACGCCGCTGGGGCACCCGGATCGTCACGGCGGGCGGCCTCCTGCAGGCCCTCGGGATCGGTCTGCTCGCCCTGACCGCCTGGCGCTCCTGGCCTGACCTGTCGGCCTGGAGCCTCCTGCCGGGCATGGCGGTCGCGGGCTTCGGACAGGGCCTGCAGCTCCCGGTCCTGTTCCGGGTCGTCCTCTCGGAGGTCCCGGCGGACCGGGCGGGCGTGGGCAGCGGTGTCCTGGTGACCGCCCAGCAGTCGGCCCTGGCCCTGGGCGTGGCCACGCTCGGCTCGCTGTTCCTGTCGCTCGCGGCCTCCGGGTCGATGGGCACGGCGCTGACCGTGACCCTGCTGGTCCAGCTGGCGGCGGTGGTCCTGACGATCCTGCTGAGCCTGCGCCTGCCACGCGTCGTGAGCTAGTCGCGAGCCGGCGGGAACACGCACGTGGGCCCGGGTCACAGGTGACCCGGGCCCACGTCGTCGTACCGGCTGCGGCTACTCCTGGCCGTCCGTGGTGTCGGCGGCGGCCGTCTCGGCGCCTTCGGCACCCATCGCGCGCTCGCGCATCTTCTTCAGCAGCTCCTGCTTCTGGTCGACCGCGGCCCTGCGGTCGGCGTTGCTGTTCTGAACGGCGCCCTGCTGGTCGCCGCGGGACAGCTTCTTGCGCTGTCCGCCGACGCCGAGGAGGTTGTTTCGGCCCTTGGCCATGGGGTTCTCCCATTGGTGAGAAGTGGTGAGGGGATCGTCCGGCGGGGCGGGCGTCGAGGCCCGCCGCGCTCTCACTCGTAAATCTGGAAGAACGAAGACATGTCGTAGACGCTACCCCGCCCAGGGCACCGGGTCACCCCGTTTCCCTTCGCGCCACCCTCGCGAATGACAAACATTGAAATCTGTCAGTCGTCATGCCATAGTTGTCGTGCGTCGCTCCCCCGACGCTCCGACTCCCTCCCGAGGAGACCCCCATGACCTCCACCCGCGCCCTCCCCACCCGCTCCCTCGGCACCACCGGCCCCCAGGTCTCCGTACTCGGCCTCGGCTGCATGGGCATGTCCGCGCTCTACGGCGAGAGCGACCGCACCGAGTCGATCGCGACCATCCACGCCGCCCTGGACGCCGGGGTCACGCTCCTCGACACCGGCGACTTCTACGGGATGGGGCACAACGAGCTGCTGATCGACGAGGCCCTGCGCACGGCCCCCGCGGCCGCCCGCGAGAAGGCCCTGACCAGCGTGAAGTTCGGCGCCCTGCGCACGGTCGAAGGCGGCTTCACCGGATACGACGGCCGCCCCGCCGCGGTGAAGAACTTCGCGGCGTACTCCCTCCAGCGCCTCGGCACCGACCACATCGACATCTACCGGATCGCCCGGATGGACCCCGACGTGCCGATCGAGGAGACCGTCGGCGCGATAGCCGAGCTGGTCGAGGCCGGGCACGTCCGGCACATCGGCCTCTCCGAGGTCGGCGCGGACACCCTGCGCCGGGCGGCGGCCGTCGCCCCGATCGCCGACCTCCAGATCGAGTACTCCCTGATCTCCCGCGGCATCGAGGAGAAGATCCTGCCCACCGCCCGCGAGCTGGGCATCGGCATCACGGCGTACGGAGTGCTGTCGCGCGGTCTGATCAGCGGCCACTTCACCCGTGACCGTGAGCTCGCCCCGGGCGACTTCCGCGGGATGTCCCCCCGCTTCCAGGGCGACAACCTCCACCGGAACCTGGACCTGGTGGACCGGCTGCGTGCCCTCGCCGAGGCCAAGGGTGTGACGGTCGCGCAGACCGCGATCGCCTGGGTCCTGGCCCAGGGCCCCCGGCACGGGGCCGACATCGTGCCGCTGATCGGCGCCCGCCGCCGGGACCGGCTCTCGGAGGCCCTCGGCGCCCTGGACGTGACGCTCGACGCCGCCGACCTGGCGGCGATCGAGGCGGCCGTTCCCGTGGGCGCGGCGGCAGGCGAGCGCTACCCGCAGGCGCAGATGGCCCACCTGGACAGCGAGCACTGAGCGGTCCGAGCTGACAGGTACTGTCATTCCATGGCCGCCACCGAGACCCTGACCGCCGAGCGCATCCTCGAAGCCACCGAGGAGGTTCTGCGACGCTACGGCCCGGCGAAGGCGACGGTCGTGGACGTGGCACGGGTGCTCGGCGTCAGCCACGGCAGCGTCTACCGCCACTTCCGCACGAAGGCCGCGCTGCGCGAGGCGGTCACCGAGCGCTGGCTCTCCCGCGCCGAGGTCGCTCTGGCGGAGTTGATCGCGGCGTCCGACCGGCCGGCCGCGGAGAAGCTCCGCGCCTGGTTCTCCGGCCTCTTCGAGGCCAAGCGGCACAAGGCGGGCGACGACCCCGAGCTGTTCGCGACGTACGGGGTACTGATCGACGAGGCCAGCGGTGTGGTCGACCACCACATCGAGGCACTGGTGGACCAGGTCCGCGCGATCGTCGAAGAGGGCGTCCGGGACGGCGAGTTCACCGCCGCCGACCCCGGCGCATCGGCCCGCGCGCTGTTCATGGCGACCGCCCATTTCCACGACCCTGCCTACGCCGCGGAGTGGCAGCGCCCCACGATCGACGCGGAGTTCGAGGCCGTCGTGGAGCTGCTGCTGCGCGGACTGCGCGTATAGGACTCACGTCGCACAGGACTCAGTCGCACAGGCGTCAGTCGCGTGGGGCCCCGACCGGACAAGCAGGCCCCCTGCACACGGGTAAGCCCCCGGTTCCGTTCTCGGAACCGGGGGCTTTCGCGTGGAAGCGAGCAGACTCAGCAGCCGAGCAGGCGGCTGCCCAGGTAGCCCTGGATCTGGTCGAGGGAGACGCGCTCCTGCTTCATGGTGTCGCGCTCGCGCACGGTCACCGCGTTGTCGTCCAGGGTGTCGAAGTCGACGGTGACACAGAACGGCGTACCGATCTCGTCCTGGCGGCGGTAGCGGCGGCCGATGGCGCCCGCGTCGTCGAACTCGATGTTCCAGTTCTGCCGCAGGTCGGCGGCGAGGCCCTTGGCCTTCGGCGACAGCTGCGGGTTGCGGGAGAGCGGCAGGACGGCGACCTTGACCGGCGCGATGCGCGGGTCGAGGCGCATCACGGTGCGCTTCTCCATGACGCCCTTGGCGTTCGGGGCCTCGTCCTCGTTGTACGCGTCGAGCAGGAAGGCCAGCATGGTGCGGCCGACGCCGGCGGCGGGCTCGATGACGTACGGGGTCCAGCGCTCCTGCGCGTCCTGGTCGAAGTAGAGCAGGTCGTTGCCGGAAGCCTTGGAGTGCGCCTTCAGGTCGTAGTCGGTGCGGTTGGCGACACCCTCGAGCTCGCCCCACTCGCTGCCGCCGAACTGGAAGCGGTACTCGATGTCGGCGGTGCGCTTCGAGTAGTGGGAGAGCTTCTCCTGCGGGTGCTCGAACCAGCGCATGTTCTCCTCACGGAGACCCAGGCCCGTGTACCAGTTCCAGCGCTGCTCCATCCAGTACTCGTGCCACTGCTCGTCCTCGCCGGGCTTGACGAAGAACTCCATCTCCATCTGCTCGAACTCGCGGGTGCGGAAGATGAAGTTGCCCGGAGTGATCTCGTTCCGGAAGGACTTGCCCATCTGCGCGATGCCGAACGGGGGCTTCTTGCGCGAGGTCTGCAGGACCTGGCCGAAGTTGGTGAAGATGCCCTGCGCGGTCTCGGGGCGCAGGTAGGCGACCGAGCCGGAGTCCTGGGTGGGGCCGAGGTGCGTGGAGAGCAGACCGGAGAACTGCTTGGGCTCGGTGAAGGTGCCCTTGTTGCCGCAGTTGGGGCAGTTCAGGTCGGTGAGGCCGTTCTCGGGGAGACGGCCGTGCTTCTCCTCGTACGCCTCCTCCAGGTGATCGGCGCGGTAGCGCTTGTGGCAGGAGGTGCACTCGGTCAGCGGGTCGGTGAAGGTGGCCACGTGACCCGAGGCCTCCCAGACCTCGGTGGCCAGGATCACCGACGAGTCGATGCCGACGACGTCCTCGCGCGCGGTGACCATGTAACGCCACCACTGACGCTTGATGTTCTCCTTGAGTTCGACACCCAGCGGTCCGTAGTCCCAGGCGGCCTTCTGGCCGCCGTAGATCTCACTGCACGGGTAGACGAAGCCACGGCGCTTGCTCAGGCTGACGATGGTGTCGATCTTGTCGGCGGCCACGGTGCTCTCTTCATTACGACGACGAAGTGCGAATGCTTCAGATTACCGGCGCCCGCACCCCCGGTATCAAATCGGTCCGGCCTCGCTCATCGGGAAGCGCAGGAAGGGTGGAACGCGGGCGTCGACGGCGGCGATCGGATC
The DNA here is from genome assembly GCF_055596705.1 of Streptomyces sp. NPDC039609. Lineage (NCBI taxonomy): Bacteria > Bacillati > Actinomycetota > Actinomycetes > Kitasatosporales > Streptomycetaceae > Streptomyces > Streptomyces sp. NPDC039609. The sequence continues at coordinate 608,110 of NZ_JBVIUJ010000002.1, read as the reverse complement.
GCCTCCCGACTTGTACCAGTCTGCATGGATGTCGATGACGGCGCCGTGCTCACCGAAGAGCATCCGCCGCCACGCGGGTGACACCCCGAGGCCGGCCACCTGGTGCCGGCGCACGGCGTGGTGGCAGTGCCCGTCCAGTGCGCCAGACCCTCGTCGCCCACTTACACCCGCTCCGCGCGGCCGCACGGCGCGAGCCCGCACCGGCGTCGAGCCCGTCGGCGATCTCCTGGGCTGCAGTGGGGCGGAACACAGGAAGGGCAATTGACAACCGTTTCCAACTTTGTTGAAAATGAGTGTCATGAACGTACGCCGCCTCATACCCTCCACCGCCGTCGCCGGAGCTGTCGCCCTCGGGCTCGTGACCCTGTCCGCGTGCTCCGGAACGTCCGACGCCGCCGACAAGGGCGAGGGCAAGCTCAGCGTGGTGGCGTCGTTCTATCCCATGCAGTACCTGGCCGAGCAGATAGGCGGCGAGCACGTCTCCGTCGAGACGCTCACCGCGCCCGGCGTCGAGCCGCACGACCTGGAGCTCAAGCCGCGGCAGATAGGCGAGCTCGGCGACGCCGACTACATCCTCTATCTCAAGGGCGTCCAGCCCGCCGTCGACGACGCGATCAAGCAGGCGGGGGTCAAGAACACCGTCGACGTCAGCACCCTCACCACACTCGAGAAGCACGGCGCCGGCCACGACCACGGAGCCGACGACCACGGTCACGGGGAAGAGGGTCACGAGCACGGCCACGAGTCCGAGGCCGGTGCCGACCCGCACATCTGGCTCGACCCGGTGAAGTACGCCGAGGTCGCCAAGGGTGTCGGCGCCTCCCTGGAGAAGGCCGACCCGGACCACGCCGCCGACTACAAGAAGAACACCGACGCCCTGGTGAAGAAGCTCGGTGATCTGGACACGGCGTTCGAGACCGGTCTGAAGAACACCACCACCAAGACCTTCATCACCACCCACTCCGCCTTCGGCTACCTCGCCGAGCGCTACGGCCTGGACCAGGAGGGCATCACCGGCATCGACCCCGAGTCGGAGCCGAGCCCCGCCCGCGTCAAGGACCTCCAGGCCATCGCGAAGAACGAGAAGGTCTCCACCGTCTTCTTCGAGACGCTCGCCAGCGACAGGACCGCGAAGACCCTCGCCAAGGACACCGGTCTCAAGACCGACGTCCTGGACCCGCTGGAGGGAATCACGGACGCGTCCAAGGGCGATGACTACATCGAGGTCATGCAGTCCAACCTCGCCGCGCTGAAGAAGGCCCTCGGCGCGAAGTGACCCACGCACAGCAGGAGGCACCCGTGACCGCGCCCGTCATATCCGTCCGCGGAGCCACGGCGACCCTCGGCTCGCGCCCCGTCCTGCGCGGCATCGATCTCGCCGTGAACCCCGGCGAGGTCGTCGCGCTGCTCGGCGCCAACGGCTCCGGCAAGTCCACCGCCGTCCGCGCCGTCATCGGCCAGGTGCCGCTGACCGGCGGGACGATCTCGCTCTTCGGCACCGAGCAGAAGCGGTTCCGTGCGTGGGCCCGCGTCGGTTACGTACCGCAGCGCACCACCGCCGCCTCCGGTGTGCCCGCCACGATCCGCGAGGTCGTCTCCTCCGGCCGGCTCTCCCGCCGCAGGTTCGGCCCGCTGACCAAGGCCGACCGGGCCGCCGTGGACCGGGCCATCGAGCTCGTCGGTCTCGCCGACCGGGCCAAGGACTCGGTGAGCGCCCTCTCCGGTGGCCAGCACCAGCGCGTCCTGATCGCCCGCGCGCTCGCCTCCGAGCCCGAGCTGCTGATCATGGACGAGCCGATGGCCGGTGTCGACCTCGCCAGCCAGGAGATCCTCGCCGCCACCCTGCGCGATCAGGTCGCCGGCGGCACCAGCGTCCTGCTCGTGCTGCACGAGCTGGGCCCCCTGGAGCCGCTGATCGACCGCGCCGTGGTCCTCCGCGACGGCTGCGTCGTCCACGACGGCCCGCCGCCGCAGGCCGTCGGCCAGCACGCGCTGCCCGGCCACGACCACGTCCATCCGCACGCGGCCGGTGAGCCGCTCCGTACGGGTCTGCTGACCTGAGGAAGCTGACCTGATCATGGAATTCCTCGAACCCGCCTTCATGCAGCGGGCGCTCCTCGCGGCCGTCCTCGTCGGCATCACCGCGCCCGCCGTCGGCATCTTCCTCGTCCAGCGCCGCCAGGCCCTGATGGGCGACGGCATCGGCCATGTCGCCATGACCGGTGTCGGCCTCGGCTTCCTGCTGAACAGCAGTCCGGTGTGGATGGCCACCCTGGTCGCCGTCGCCGGCGCGGTCCTCATGGAGCTGATCCGGACGTACGGACGGACCCGCGGCGACCTCGCGCTCGCCCTGCTCTTCTACGGAGGCATGGCGGGCGGCGTCATGCTGATCCAGGTCGGTGGCGGCTCCAACGCCAACCTGCTCTCGTACCTCTTCGGCTCCCTCTCCACGGTGTCGTCCGAGGACGTCACGGCGATCGCGGTGCTCGCCGCCTTCGTCGTCCTCGTCACGATCGGTCTGCGCCGCCAGCTCTTCGCCGTGAGTCAGGACGAGGAGTTCGCCCGTGTCACCGGTCTGCCGGTGCGGGCCCTCAATCTGCTCGTCGCGATCACGGCGGCCGTGACCGTCACGGTCGCGATGCGGGTCGTCGGCCTGCTGCTCGTCAGCGCGCTGATGGTGGTCCCGGTGGCGGCGGCGCAGCAGCTGTCGCGCTCCTTCCGTACGACCTTCGTCCTGGCGATCGTCATCGGCACCGGCGTCACGCTGACGGGCACCGTCACCACGTACTACCAGGACCTGCCGCCGGGCTCGCTCATCGTGCTGCTCGCGATCGCCGTCTTCATCGTCCTGACGGCGCTCGCCGCTCCCCTGGCCAGGCGCCGCGCCAGGGCGGCGGAGGCCGCGGCCCCGTCCTCGTCGCCGTCCGGGGCGGAGTGCGACATGGCCGTTCCGTCCACCCGGCGACCCACGGACGACGCCAGGGTCTAGCAGCCTGGCAGAATGGCGGGGGCGACGACATCCCTAGGAGGCCCCTGTGGCGACGGCAGGACCCCCCGTACGCGGCCGCTCGACCAAACAGCGGGCCGCGGTGGCGGCGGCACTGAACGAGGTGGACGAGTTCCGCAGTGCCCAGGAGCTGCACGACATGCTCAAGCACCGCGGCGACTCCGTCGGCCTCACGACGGTGTACCGCACGCTCCAGTCCCTCGCGGACGCGGGCGAGGTCGACGCACTGCGCACCAACGAGGGCGAGACGGTCTACCGCCGCTGCTCGACCGGCGACCACCACCACCATCTCGTCTGCCGCGTCTGCGGCAAGGCGGTCGAGGTGGAGGGCCCGGCGGTGGAGCAGTGGGCGGAGGCGATCGCGTCCCAGCACGGGTACGTGAACGTGGCGCACACGGTCGAGATCTTCGGAACGTGCGCGGAGTGTGCGCAGAAGTGACCTGAGTACGGAAGGGGCCCGCACCGGAGCGATCCGGTGCGGGCCCTTTCGCGTGTCAGCCTGGCGTACGGGTGTCAGACCCGCTTCACATGACGTTCCAGGATCGCCCGCAGCCGGTCGAGGTCCCCGGGGGCGGACACGCCCTGCTTGGGCAGCGCGGCCACGCCGACACCCGCCTTGTCGGCGGAGAGCAGGACGAAGAGCGTGGGCGTCTCGACGTACAGGGGCAGCATCGCCCACCGGCTCGTGGTCTCGCTGACGCGCGTGGTCCAGGTCACCCCGTCGTCGTCCACGACGGCCCGGACCTCCCCCTGCGGCTCGACGAGACCGTACATCTGACGCCCCGTCATCCGGGGTATCAGCGGCCCCAGCACGAGGACGAAGACGCCCAGCCAGCCGAAGAGAAACACCTTGAACATGTCCGGCTCCCCCGGCCCCGCCAGCTCCCACGCCACGATCAGGGAGCACAGGACGCCGGCGGCGGGCAGCAGCCACCGCAGCAGCAGCCCCGTCGGCGAGTTGCGCATCCTGACCCGGACCGCCTCCGTGACCTCGGCCTTCGTCGGTACGTAGACCAACTCGACGGCGCTCGTTTCCTGCACGGTCCCTCCCCGGTACCTCGATGACGAGGCGTGATCGTAGCGGCGCCGGGGCGCCCCGTTTACGCTGGCCCCTCCGCAGGGGTGGCCGGGAGGGGTGGGGTACGGGTGGAGTCGGTGTCCGGGGACTCGTCGCTGCTCGCGCTGCTCGGGCTCGACGCGGAACAGGACAGTGTCTACCGGCTGCTGGTGGACCGGCCGGACAGCGATCCCGCCGCTCTCGGCCACCCCACGGCGGACCCGGAGACGGTCCTGCGCGCCCTCACCGAGCTCGTCGAGCGCGGGCTCGCCAGCGCCGAGCGGGACGGGGACCACGTGCGGTACCGGGCGGCCTCCCCCGTCCTCGCGCTCGGACCGCTCCTGGAGTCCCGGCGTACCGCACTGCACCGTGTCGAGCACTTCGTCACCGAGCTCGCCGAGCGGCACCGCGCCGCCCACACCCGAAGATCCGGCGCGCCCGTCGAGGTCCTCTCCGGAGCCGCCGCGATCCGGCGCCGGCTCATCGCGATGCAGCGTGAGGCGCGGTACGTGGTCCGCTCGCTGGTCCCGGCGATGCCGGCGCCCGCCGTCATCACCTTCGAGGACAACCTCGACGAGGTCGAGCGGGACTCGATGCGGCGGGGCCTGACCGTGAAGTCCGTCGTGTCGCGTTCCTGGCTGGAGGACGCGCATGCCGCGCAGTGGCTCGCGGAGCTCGCCGCGGACGGCCAGCAGATCGCGGTCACCGACGAGTTGCCGATCAAGCTGATCATCATGGACAGGGAGTGTGCGCTGCTTCCGCTCGATCCCGAGCGCGACAGGACGGAGGAGCCGGTGGCGCTCGTGGTGCACCGCAGCGGGCTGCTGACGGCGCTGGTCTCGCTCTTCGAGCAGTACTTCGAGAAGGGCTGGCGGCTCAGCACGGCGCCCGGGGAGGAGAGCCCGGTGGATGAGACGGGGTGGCTCGACCCGGTGGACCGGCAGATCGTCGCGCTGCTCCACGTCGGTCTCACCGACTCGGCCATCGCCCGCCAGTTGGGCATGGGTCACCGCACGGTGCAGCGGCGCCTGCACGCGCTGATGGAGGCGGTGGGCGCGGCGACCCGTTTCCAACTCGGCTGGCACGCGGCCCAATCGGGCTGGCTGGACAAGCGCCCCGCGGACCGCTGACCCACCCCGACCAGCCTCAACCCGCCCTGCCGTAGGCGCTTTTACGCCTGGGCGGCTTCGCGCCACCTCCGGTCCCTTGTATCCGGAACCTTGAATACCGAACCATCGACCCCATCAGTCGCGAGGGCCACCAGCCCTCGCGAACGTGTGTGATGGGGAGACTTCGTGAGAACACAACGGATCCGTCGGATCCTGGCCACCGGCGTCGTCGCCGCGGCAACCGGTTCAGTCCTGTTGACCGTTCCCGCCCAGGCGCAGGAGGTGCCGGAGACCCCGGCGGCGACCCTGCCCACCACCCCGGTCGCGCCCCGCATGACGCAGGGCCTCGACTCGACACCCCGCACCGGCACTCCGGCCGAGGCGGCCCGCGCCCACCTCAAGGCGCACGAGCAGACCTATCGGGTCCCCGTCGCCGAGCTGACAACGGTGCGCACGACCAGGTCCGGGGCCCAGTCCTCGGTCCGCTTCCAGCAGAAGCGGGGCGGCGTCCCGGTGTTCGGCGCCGAGTACGCCGTACAGACCGAGACGGCCGACGGCGGCGAGCAGGTCGTCTCCGCGACCGGCACGCTCTACCCGGAGCTGACCGTCTCCACCACGCCCACCGTCACCGAAGCCACCGCCCGGCAGCGGATGTTCACCCTCGACTCCGACCTCTCCGGTGTCGAGGGCGGCGGGACCGAGAGCCACGGTCTGACCGTGCTGCCCGGCTCCGGCGGTGGCCGCCTCGCCTGGCATTTCACCGTCACCGGCGCGAAGGCGGACGGCTCCCCGGTCCGCCAGGAGGTCTTCGTCGACGCGCACGTGGGCGGTATCGCGCTCTCGTACGACAATATCGACGCCGCCGCCGCGCCCGCACAGGGCACGGGCGTGAAGGTGGACGGTGCCGAGGAGCGGATCGAGATCGACAAGGAGGCCGACGGCTCGTACACGCTCGTCGACTCCTCGCGCTCGATGTTCGCGAAGACCGGCGGTCAGATCCGTACGTACGACGCGAACCGCAAGAGCTACCTCGAGGTCGCGAACGGCCCGGTCACGGAGGACGTCAAGGTCGTCTCCTCGCCGACCGACCGCTTCTCGGGGACCGCCACCACCTCCGGCGCGGTGGACGCCCACCTGAACGCCGCGAAGGTCTACGAGTACTTCAAGAACGAGATCGGCCGCGACGGCATCGACGGCAAGGGCGGCACCGTCCACTCGGTCGTGAACGTCGCCCAGAACGGCAAGGACTACGCCAACGCCTTCTGGGACGGCACCAAGATGGTGTACGGCCACATGAACGGTGTCCCGCTCTCGGTCGGCCTCGACGTCGTCGGCCACGAGATGACCCACGGCGTGACCGAGCACAGCGCCGGACTCGTCTACCTCAACCAGTCGGGCGCCCTCAACGAGGCGATATCCGACTACTTCGGCAACGCCATGGAGACCGCCGACAAGGGCGTCGCCATGTCCGACCCGACCTCCGGCCTCATCGGCGAGTACCTCTGCAACGGCACCAAGCCGCTCGCCGAGTGCGCGCTGCGCGACATGAACGACGGCCGGGTCGCGGGCGAGGACTACCTCCCGGCGTCGCTCGACATCGACAACGGTGGTGTCCACCTCAATTCGACGATCGTGTCCGGCGCGCTGTGGGACATGCGGAAGAACCTGGACCCCTCGCTCGCGGACAAGATCGTCTACCGGGCCGCGCAGAACTACCTCACTCCGCTCTCCGGCTTCTCGGACATGCGGAACGCGGTCACCCTCGCCGCGAAGTCGCTCAAGGCCTCCCGCGCCGACCGCGAGGCGATCGCCAGGGCCTTCGACGACCACGGCATCGTGGAGGGCTGGGAGCGCAGGTCCGGCACCCACGACGGGAAGACGCTCGCCCGTGACGTCCTGCCCGCGTACGAGGTGTACAGCGGGGTGGACGAGCAGGCGGCGCAGATCAGCGGCGACGTCTACGCGATCGGCCACGGCGACGCGATCGCCTGGAACGCGAACAGCGCGGACTTCGGCATCACGGTCGGCCGCTTCGGCAAGAAGCACGGTGACGACCGGCACGGCGACTCGCAGCACGAGCTGGCCCAGAAGGACGCCTACCTCCTCGACCCGTCGCTCGACGACGACCGGATCGTCTTCACCCGGATCACCGCCGACTCCATCGGCGTCTACACCGCGGGCGACAGGGGCCAGGGCGCCATCCGCAAGCTCGTGGACGGCCCGGGCGACGAGATGGAGCCCGTGACCGCCGACGGCCGACTCGCCTACGTCAACCAGCAGGACGGCGAGTCCGACGTCATGCTGCGGGAGCGCGACGGCACCACGGTCAACCTGACCCCGGCCCCGGGCACCACCGCCGCGCGCCTGGCCATGAAGAACGGCACGGTGGCCTGGCGGGACGGCGACAACGACCACATCAGCGTGTACGACATCGCCACCGGAGCCTCGCAGCGCGTGCGGATCCAGTCCTTCGTCTTCGGCGAGGCCACGGACATCCAGCTCACCGAGGACCGGGTCTTCTGGCGCGAGACCACCACGTTCCTCTTCCGGAGTGACACCTTCTGGTCGGCCCCCCTGGGCGACCTCACTCAGAAGAAGAGGATCGGCACTCCGTCCACGACCTACGGCGGCCAGTTCTCCGTGAACGAGCAGTACTTCGCCTTCTCGACGTACGACCCCACCGGTGCGCTCGGCGCCTGGACCGGCAGGATCGGAAAGGTGAACGTGGCCCCGCTCGCGGACGTGGTGGGCGGCACCCCGGCGTACAGCAGGGTCTCCTGCTCCTCCGGTATGCAGCTGTCCCCGCAGCTCGGTGACGGGCAGCGGACGGTCTGGCTGGACACGACGGCCGCCTCGACGGACGTCGTGACCCGGGACTCGTTCGCCGGCACCTGCGCGTAGCGAAAAGCCCGGGCCGTGCGGACAGCGTCCGTACGGCCCGGGCCTCGTCCGTCCTCAGGCCTTGTCGAGCACGGCCATGTCCGCCGGGTCCACGCCACCGAAGCGGCGGTCGCGGGAGGCGTACTCCACGCACGCCCGCCACAGGTCACGGCGGTCGAAGTCCGGCCACAACACGTCCTGGAAGACCATCTCCGCGTAACTGCTCTGCCAGATCAGGTAGTTCGAGGTGCGCTGCTCGCCACTGGGGCGCAGGAACAGGTCGACGTCCGGCATGTCCGGGTAGTAGAGGTACTTCTGGAAGGTCTTCTCGTTCACCTTCGACGGGTCCAGCTTCCCCGCCGCCACATCCTGCGCGATCTTCTTCGCGGCGTCGGCGACCTCGGCGCGCCCGCCGTAGTTCACACAGAAGTACAGCGTCATCGCGTCGTTGTCGACGGTCTGCTCCTGGGCGACCTGGAGCTCCTGGACGACCGACTTCCACATCTTCGGCATCCGGCCGACCCAGCGGATACGGATGCCCAGCTCGTCCATCTCGTCACGCCGGCGCCGGATGACGTCCCGGTTGAAGTTCATGAGGAAGCGGACCTCCTCGGGGGAGCGCTTCCAGTTCTCGGTGGAGAAGGCGTAGAGGGAGAGGTTCTTGACGCCCATCTCCAGGCATCCCTTGAGCACGTCGAGGACCACACCCTCGCCGACCTTGTGCCCCTCGGTGCGCGGCAGGCCGCGCTCCTGGGCCCAGCGGCCGTTGCCGTCCATCACGCAGGCCACGTGGTTCGGCACCAGCTCGGCGGGGAGCTTCGGCGGACGGGCACCGGAGGGGTGCGGCTCGGGGACCTTGTACTCCCGGCGCTGCCGTCCGAGGATTCCGCGTCGTGCGATGGCCATGGCGATGGATCTCCTAGCTCTTCTCTACATACCGCAGGGAGCGCAGGCCGCGCTCCAGGTGCCAGTGGAGGTAGGCGGACACCAGCCCACTCCCCTCCCTGACGTGACGCGGCTCGCACGCGTCCGCCGTCGCCCAGTCGCCGGTGAGCAGCGCACTGAGCAGGCCGATGGCCTCCGGAGAGGGTACGACGCTGCCGGGCACCCGGCAGTCGCCGCATATGACCCCGCCCGCTGCGACCGAAAAGAACCGGTTCGGCCCGTGAAGTCCGCATTTCGCGCAGTCCTCGAAGCTCGGCGCGTAGCCGTTGACGGCGAGGGAGCGCAGGAGGAAGGCGTCGAGGATGAGATGGGGCGCGTGCTCGCCCCGGGCGAGCGTCCGCAGACCGCCGACGAGCAGCAGGTACTGCTGCACGGCCGGCTCGCCCTCGTTGTCCGTGAACCGCTCCGCCGTCTCCAGCATCGCCGTCCCGGCGGTGTAGCGGGCGTAGTCGGTGACGATCCCGCCGCCGTACGCGGCGATGGTCTCGCTCTGCGTACAGAGCGGAAGCCCCCGCCCTACGAGATCACTCCCGCGGGCGAAGAACTGCACGTCGACATGGGAGAAGGGTTCGAGCCTGGCCCCGAACTTCGACTTGGTCCGCCGAACCCCGCGGGCTACGGCGCGTACGCGACCGTGACCACGCGTGAGGAGCGTGATGATGCGGTCCGCTTCACCCAGCTTCTGGGTGCGCAGCACGATGCCGTCGTCGCGGAACAGACTCATGCGGCCATTCTCGCTCATACGACAGGCGGCCATTTGCCATGTACACGGCAGCAAATCGAGAGTCGCCGCGTCCTTGATCGTTCCCACGAGGGTCACCGAACTCATGCGCCTCACACCGCTCGTCATCACCGCAGCGGCGGCCCTGCCGGCACGTTCCTGATCGGCAAGGACTTCGCCGTCCTCAACGACCGGAGCGCGGCGATCCGGAGTCTCCTTCACGACCCCGAGCGGCTACCGCAAGGACGACACGCCTGGCGGAGGGCTGCGTCCTGACCAATTACTACGAGGGCTGGGGCACCCGCGCCGAGGGGCGGGGGCCTCGCCCCCGCCCTGCGGCACCCTCTTCACGGCACCTCGCCCCGGCTCCGCGCGTTCGCGTGCGCCGTGGCCGCCCTCAGCCGCTCGGCGGCCGTGGCAGCCCGCACCCCGTCCGGTTCCGCGTCCCACTCCCGCCCGCCGCCGAGCGGCCGCAGCTGGATGTACGGGCCTTCGTGCCCCATGACCGTGCCGACCTTCCCTGTACGGATGTCGACGACATACGACCCGATGGGCAGTTTCACGACCGGCCCCCTTCTTCCCCCGGCGGTACGACGGCGGCCAGCCGACGCGCCGTCTCCACCGTGCAGCGTCCCAGTTCGATGAGCGGCCGAGGGGGATCGGAGGCGAGGGTGAGAACGTCGAGCCCGAGCGAGGGCAGGACGATTCCGACCCTCGCGAGTGCGTCGCGCAATTCCCCTGCCACCTCCTGAGCCTCTTGAACGGTCCCCGTTGTCGGTCGCTCGTGTTCTTCCTTCACCAACGCAACCCTTTCCGAATCAATTTCCCGCTTACCGCATCCAGGGTGGTGCCGGATCCGTAGAATCGGCAGATGCGCAGGTCCTACAACTGCTGAGTAGGGTTCGGGAGTTAATCCATGGCCAGAGCCGGCAAGCGGCAAGAGGCGTGGGAGTTCTTCGGCGAGCTCCTGAAGGAGCGCCGGGAAGCGGCGGGTCTCTCGCAGGGCGAGTTGGGCCGACAGGTGTTCGTATCGGGCGGTTACATCGGCCTGTTCGAACAGGGAATCCGAAAGCCGCAACTGGATGTGGCGCAGCGAATCGACCAGGTACTACAAACCGGCGGCATTTTCGAACGGACGTGGCGCAGACTCATCAACAAGTCGCCGTACGCGTCCTATTTCCACGAGGTGGCCGAATTGGAGTCGGTGGCGACGAAGATCTGCGAGTTCGCACCGACGGTGGTGCCGGGCCTGATGCAGACGGGCGAGTACGCGCGGGCGGTGACGCTCGCGGCGAACCCGTTCGCCACGGAGGAGTACGTCGAGGAGAAGGTGACCGCGCGGCTCGACCGCGCGGCGATCCTCAAGGCCGCTACAAGGCCCGAGTATTGGGTCGTACTGCATGAGAACGCGGTGCTCACCCCGGTGGCTGGAGCGGCGGGCATGGCCGGGGAACTGGACCACATCGCAGGGCTCATGCGTGAGCGCAAGGTACTGGTGACGATCCTGCCCCGCTCGGCCGGCGCGCACGCGTCCATGACCGGGTCGCTCAAGCTCATGGAATTCGAGGACGCGCCGCCAACGGCCTATACAGAGACGTCGTTCTCGGGAACGCTGCTCGACGATCCGGCGGTGGTGAAGCGGGTGGAGCGCGCCTACGATCTGCTCAGGGTCGCCGCGCTGTCGCCGGAGGCGTCCTTGGCCCTGATCGAATCGGCAGCGGAGGACTACAGACGATGCGCGACTACGACCTGAGCACCGCCCGTTGGTTCAAGAGCTCTTACAGCAACGGTGAGGGCGGCGACTGCGTCGAGGTTGCGTACGACTTCCCCGGCGCCGCATGGCGCAAGAGCACCTACAGCAACGGCGAGGGCGGCAACTGCGTCGAGGTCCTCGACGACATCCCCGGTGTCGTCCCCGTCCGGGACAGCAAGAACCCCGCCGGCCCCACCCTCATCGTCCCCGCCGCCGCCTGGGCGGCCTTCGTCGCGGGGGTCAGGAGGGGCTGACGATCAGCCCCACCGTCGCCAGTACGCCCGCCGCGAAGGCCAGGAGGGCGGTCCGCTGCGCGCCCCGCACAGAGCTCTGGCGGAATCTGAGCTCCTTGCGGACCGTCGCCTTCGTTCCCATGTGCACGCGCTTCACGTTGTTCGGGTCGTAGACCAGCGGATACAGGTCGTCGACCACGTGCGCGGGGCCCATCGAGACACCGGTTCCGTGGCGGGCGGTCCCGGTCGGGGTCCGGAACTCGTAGGTCACGCTCAAGGTGCCACTCGTGTTGATCTGCACCGCGCTGACCAGCCGCGCCTGCACCTCGATGCCGGACTCGTTCAGGTCCTTCATCTTTTTCAGCTCTCCCCGCTCACCACTGATGAGCAGCAGGCCGAAGATGAAGACCGGCACGGACGCGATGATGAAACAAACAAGCACTGCAGTCACCAAGTTCACAGGCGGACCGTACGACACCACGGCTCCCGACCGAAACCCCCACACCCCCTTCACCAGCGCGGACCTCGCACCCTACGATCACGCGCATGTCGATCACTTCGCCCATACCCGTCCTCCGGGGCGACAAGGGCACCGAACTCCGTTCCGACGGCGAGGAGCTGTTGCTGCGTCGCCCGGACGACGAGCTGCGCATCCCGCTCGCGGCGATCGCCCGCGTCCACGCCGAAAGGCGGGCCGTCTCCATCGAGTTGACGGCCCCGGCGGGGGCCACGCCGACCGTGTACCGGGTCACGGACGTGAGCGCGGCCGCCGCCTCGGTCTTCGCGGACGTGGTGAACGCCGCGCTGCCCGAACGCGCCGAGGGCGAGACGGTGATCGACGGCGCCACGCTCGTCGTCACCCGGAGTCTGGTCGCCGGCGAGGAGGAGGAAGAAGAGGACGACGAGGTACGGGGCGGCCTTCCCACCCCCGCCAAGTGGACGACCTACACAGCCTTCGCCGCTGTCGCGGCTCTCGCCGTCGTCGTCGGGCTCGTCGACAGGAACTGGGGTCGGGGAATCGCGACGCTGCTGCTCGGGGAGCTCGGCGTCGGAGCCTCCTTCCTCGCTTGGGCGGGTCTGACGTCCGTATGGGAGGACTGGTACCTGCGCCGCTACGGCATCACCGTGGACGCGCGGCAGATCTACCGGAACGGCACGACCACCAACGCCTACACGGACAGCGCCGGCGTGACCCGCTACGTCGGCGGCAGCAACAAGGGCAAGCCGGTCCAGGTCGCGTACCACCCCCGGAAGCCGCAGACCGCGGTCGTCCGCACCGGGCGGGGCGATCAGGTGGGCAGCCTGATCCTGTTCTTCGTGATCGCCGCCATCGCAGCGCTCATCGACTACGGGACGTTCCGGCTCGCGCTCCCCGCCTTCGGAGGATGAGGAAAATGTCGATCATCTCCTCCATACCCGTCCTCCTGGGCCGCGGCGGCTCCGTCCTGTCCGCCGATGAGCAGGCGCTCACTCTTGAGCGCCCCGGCGAGGTGGTGACGTTTCTCCCCGGGTCGGTCGCCAAGGTCCACGCCGAGGGCCGGAGGGTCACGCTCGAGCTGCGGGCCAAGGCTGGGGTCACGCCGGTCACGTACCTGATCGAGGACGTGAGCGAGGCCGCCGCCGTCGTCTTCGCCGATGCCCTGAACGAGCTGCTGCCCGGCCCGACGGACGACATCGACGGCACCCACTACACCGTGGTGCGCTCCCTCTCCCCCAGCTGGCACGAGAGGTTCCTGCGCCGCATCAAGTGGCTGGTGATCGGCTCCCTGGTCGCGGTCGCCGCCCTGTGCGTGATCGTCGCGGTCGCGGGAGAGGCGGGGCTGATCATCGGCCTCGTGCCGGTCGGCGGCATCACGACGGCGGGGCTCGGCGTCGGCACGTACGCGACCGGACGGTGGATCCGCGAAAGGCGGCTGCTCAGGCACGGCATCACGGTCATCGCGACGCCGTCCGACGTGCCGGGCATGTATCTGTACACGGACAACACCGGCACGACCCGCCCGCTCAAGTACTGGGGCTTCGAACAGTTCGTCCGGGCCGGGTACGACCCCCGCGACCCGTCGGACGCACTTGTGCCCCAGGCGCCGCTCCTGCGGCGCTTGAACTTCTCCCTGGGGCTCTTCATCCTCTTCTGCGCGCTGAACGGCGTGGCCATGCTGGTCATCCTGACCGTCGACGCCCTCACCGGCAGCGCCCTCTCCGGCTAGGCCCTCCAGGCCCCGGGGCGTCGGGTGCCGGCCGGAGGGCGGGCCCGCCTCCTCGGTGGGCCCGCCCTCCGGCCGTACGGCACGATCCCCTACTGCCTCCGCGCGTACCGCATCAGCGGGCGCGGGCGCCCTGGCGGGCGAACACACGCCACATCCATACCTGGCCGTACGCGACAGCCGCCAGCGCCGGCAGGACCAGCACCGCCAGCAACCCGAGGGAGGCGGAATCCGCGATGGCCTCGGACAGAGTGAGCGCGCCCTCGCCGGATCGGGTGGCCAGCACCGTCGTACCGTTCACCACGCCGACCGCGGCGGGCAGGGCGACCAGCGGGGCGCTGCCCAACAGCAGCGCCGCACCGGGACGGCCCGCCGTACGGAGGCGCTCGGATGCGTACGTGGCGAGCGCGGCGGCGACGGCGACCAGCGCCACCGCCACCGAGGCGCCCGTCACCCCGACCGCCGCGGCGAGGAGGACCAGCCCCACCAGGGGCCAGAGGAGACGGCCGGCAAGCCGCGCCAGCCGTACCTGGTCGGGATCGTCCTCGGGCAGCCGACGGGCGGCGAAGAGCACGCCCTGGCGGAGGCTGGCCACGACGACCACGGCCGCGCAGGCGAGTGAGAAGGGATGTGCCAGGTCGGAGAACGCGGCCACCGCGTGCCCGTTGCCGTCTGTCGACAGCCCCCGGATCAGGGCCGCCAGCAGCGTCCCCCACGCGACGGCGAGCACCAGGCTCGCAACCGGCAGGACGACATCCCACGTGCGTCGCCAGCCGCCGGACGGAAGCGCCGTGCGGAACCACAGGGCGGCGTCGCGCAGCACCCAGGCGCACAGCACGATCACCACGGGAATCCGCAGCACGGTCAGCAACTCGCCCTCCAGCAGCGGCAGGGCGCCGAGCAGCAGGCCGACCACGGCGACCAGCCACACCTCGTTGGCGAGGAAGAGGGGGACGACGGCACCGCGCGCCCGCTCGCGGTCCCGCTCCGTCCGGGCGAATGAGAAGAGCATGCCCATGCCGAAGTCGATGCTCCCCAGAGCCAGGTATCCGGCGAGGAGCAAACCCGTCAGGGCGTACCAGAAGACATCCACAGCGCGTCCCGTCAGATGTGTGAGTTCGGTCGGTCAGTAGGTGAAGTGGGCATCGGCACCGTCGGCGCGGCGGCCGACCTCCGCACCCTCTCGGTCCATCGGCGCTCTCGACCCGGGGAACGCATCGGGCCCGCCGATGAACGCCTGGTCGGGGCCCAGCCGGGCGTAGTGGGAGAGCAGTGCCCAGTCGACGACGGCGAGGAGCGCGAGAACGGTCGTCAGGGCGACGCACGTAGTCAGCATGGCGCCGAAGGAGACGTCCGAGACGGCCTCCTCCACGGTGAGTTCGCCGGTCACCACCCACGGCAGGCGGCCCACCTCGCGGGTGAGCCATCCGCAGATCAGCGCGATGAACCCGAAGGGGAGCAGTTTCACGGCGAGCCACATCCGGACCCGTTTGCGGGACGGTGGCACGTCCGTCCGTCGGGCGGCGGTCGCCGGGATCCACGCGATGAGCAGCAGGACCAATCCAATGGCGATCATGACCAGGGAGGCGGTGCTCACCCAGTCCGGCGGCATCCAGTCGCCGGGGCCGTGCCGCTCCACCTCGGCGGCACTCACCTCTTCCAGGGAGGGCCCCTCCCCGGTCACCACGGCGTACTTGGCGGGCTGGTAGCCCACCAGCGTCTCCAGATGGATGATGCCCGACACGACGGTGACGAGCGCGCCGACGCCCGCGAGGATGCCGCCCTGCGCCAGGGTGGGCCGGAAGAACTCGACCTCTTGGTCACGGCGCAGGTGGAAGGCGCTGACGGCGGCGATGAAGAGCCCGGCGAGCAGCGCTACGGCACCGGCGATGTGCGCGATCGCGTACCAGGTCGCCTCGTTGGTGAGGATCGCTCCCCAGTCGGTGACGCGGGTGACGCCGTCGCTCGTCTCGTGGCCGACGGGCTTCTGCATGAAGCCGTTGACCACCATGATCCAGAACGTGGAGGCGTACGCGGTGAGCGCGACCAGCCAGATCAGCACCAGATGGGCGCGGGCGGGCAGGCGCTGGAAGCCGAAGGCCCACATGCCGAGGAAGGTGGACTCGAGGAAGAACGCGACGATGGTCTCGATGGCCATCGGGGCGCCGATGATGTTGCCCATCGTGTGGGAGAGGCCGGACCAGTTCAGCCCGAATTGGAACTCCTGCACGATGCCGCTGATGATGCCGAGCGCGTAGTTGATGACGTACAGGCCGCCCCAGAAGCGCACCCGACGCATGCCCGTGGCCCGCGCCTCGGGGTCGCGGCCCCAGGTGGCGCGGGTCTGCGTCACGGCGACGACGGTGACGAGACCCAGGGTCAGGGCGACGAAGAGGAAGTGAAGCCCGGCCGTGACGGCGAACTGGAGGCGGGCGAGTTCGGCTGTGTTCAAGGCCGCGTTCCTCGGCCGAGGTGTGCGGCGTGCCGAACCACGGGGGCGGACGCTCCGACGCCCGTCATTCGCACCGTGCGCCCGCCGCGACCGGGTGGTTCCTCCCCGGCTCTCCGTTCACCTGGGCTTGCCCGGACGCCTGCCCGGGTCAGGTCGACGGATAAGCGTGCAACGACTCGGGAAGACCGCGCCGCCTCGGCGGCGCGGTGCAGTAACTGACACTCCATGGAGACACCGTATCCGTTGACATCTCAACTCAACATGTAAATAGGCTAGTTGAATCATCACGATCCGGGTCGACGGCCTATCGAAGGCCGCCGAATGATCGCGACATCACACGGACCCCAGCCCTTCCTTTGGGAAGTCATAAGTTCGACTTATGGGGCCATAGACGGGGGGCGGGTACCGCTCCGCGCAAGGCGTTATTTAGGGTGACCTAAGTGGCGACGGATATCGTCGCCACGTCGCTTGCGAAGGGAACCTGACATGCCCCGCCCTCTCCGGGTCGCGATCGTCGGCGCCGGCCCCGCCGGGATCTATGCCGCTGACGCGCTGCTGAAGTCCGAGGCCGCCGCCGAGCCGGGCGTGTCGATCGACATCTTCGAGCGGATGCCGGCTCCCTTCGGCCTCATCCGCTACGGCGTCGCCCCCGACCACCCGCGTATCAAGGGCATCATCACCGCGCTCCACCAGGTTCTCGACAAGCCGCAGGTCCGTCTCTTCGGCAATGTCGACTACGGCACCGACGTGCACCTCGACGACCTGCGCGCCTTCTACGACGCCGTGGTCTTCTCCACCGGCGCCATGGCCGACCGCGAGCTGAAGATCCCCGGCGTCGAGCTCGACGGCTCGTTCGGCGCCGCCGACTTCGCCTCCTGGTACGACGGCCACCCGGACGTCCCGCGCACCTGGGAGCTGAAGGCCGAGAAGGTCGCCGTCCTCGGCGTGGGCAACGTGGCCCTCGACATCGCCCGCATCCTCGCCAAGACGGCGGACGAGCTGCTGCCGACCGAGATCCCGGCGAACGTCTACGACGGTCTCAAGGCCAACAAGGCCGTGGAGATCCACGTCTTCGGCCGCCGTGGCCCGGCCCAGGCGAAGTTCAGCCCGATGGAGCTGCGCGAGCTGGACCACTCCCCCAACATCGAGGTCATCGTCAACCCCGAGGACATCGACTACGACGAGGGCTCGATCGCCGAGCGGCGCAAGAACAAGCAGACCGACATGGTCGCGAAGACCCTGGAGAACTGGGCGATACGCGACATCGGCGACCGCCCGCACAAGCTCTTCCTCCACTTCTTCGAGTCCCCCGTCGAGATCCTCGGCGAGGACGGCTCGGTCGTCGGCCTGCGTACCGAGCGCACCGAGCTGGACGGCACCGGAAATGTGAAGGGCACCGGCCAGACCACGGACTGGGACGTCCAGGCCGTCTACCGCGCCGTCGGCTACCTCTCCGACGAGCTGCCCAAGCTCCCCTGGGACACCGCCTCCGGCACCGTCCCGGACCAGGGCGGTCGCGTGATCGAGGAGGGCGGCGAGCACCTCGCGTCCACGTACGTCACCGGCTGGATCCGCCGCGGACCGGTCGGCCTCATCGGCCACACCAAGGGCGACGCCAACGAGACGGTCGCGAACCTGCTCGACGACTTCGCCAACGGCCGGCTGCTCACCCCCGAGACCCCCGAGACGGACGCGGTCGTGTCCTTCCTGGAGGGCAAGGGCGTCACGTACACGACGTGGGAGGGCTGGTACGCCCTCGACGCCGCCGAGAAGGCGCTGGGCGAGCCGCAGGGCCGCGAGCGCGTGAAGATCGTCGAGCGCGAGGACATGCTCCGCGCGAGCGGTGTCGACCTGGGCTGACCCGGTCCTGTTCCTCCCGGGCCCCCACCGGTCATATGCCGGTAGGGGCCCGGCCCGTTTCAGCGCCCGGCCGTTGCGGCGCCCGGGCCGTATCAGTGCCCGGCCGTTGCGGCGCCCGGGCCGTATCAGTGCCCGGGCCGTCTCCGCCGCCCGGGCCGTTTCGGAGACGCGCCGTTTCGGCAACCGAGCCGTTTCGGCAACCGCGCCCGTCCGGAGCCCCGGCTCATCTCAGCGCCCCGGCGCGACCAGGCCCGACTCGTACGCCGTGATGACCAGCTGGGCCCGGTCCCGCGCCCCGAGCTTGCCCATGATCCTGCTGACATGGGTCTTCGCGGTGAGGGGCGAGAGCCCCAGCGTCTCCGCGATCTCCGTGTTGTTCATGCCCCGGGCCACCAGCGCCAGCACCTGGCGTTCACGGTCCGACAGCCCTTCCGGCCCGCCCGTCACCGGCGCGTCCGGGCTCGCGAGGACCCTGGCTATCAACCGGGCCGTCGGGCCCGGGGACAGCAGGGACTCCCCCGCCGCCACCGTGCGGATCGCCGCCAGGAGTTCGGCGGGGCGGATGTCCTTGACCACGAAGCCCGAGGCGCCCGCCCGCAGCGCCTCCACGATGTGCTCGTCCGTGTCGTACGTCGTCAGGACCAGCACCTTCACCCCGGCCAGGTCCTCGTCGGCGGCGATCAGTCGGGTCGCCCCGATCCCGTCGAGCTCGGGCATCCGGACGTCCATCACCACCAGGTCCGCCCGCGCCGAACGGGCCAGCTCCACCGCCTCCTTGCCGTTGGCCGCCTGGCCCACGACCTCCATGTCGGGCGCCGAGTCGACGAGCATCGCGAACGACGCCCGGACGAGCGTCTGGTCGTCCGCCAGCAGCACCCGGATCACGCCGACACCCCCTCCCTCGCCGCGAGCGGCAGCGCCGCCGCGACCTCGAAGCCCCCGCCGGCGCGTGGGCCTGCGCTCAGTGTGCCTCCCACGCTCTTCGCCCGCTCCCTCATCCCGACGATCCCGTACCCCGAACCGCCCGGTCCCCGGGATCCGCCCGAACCGCCCGGGACACCCGAGCCCCTCGAACCCCCCGCCACAGCCCCGTCGTTGGTCACCCGTACCGTCAACACCTCGTCCGCCAGCCCCACATCGACCCGCACCTCGGCGTCCGCACCCCCGTGCCGTACGGCATTGGTCAGGGACTCCTGCACGATCCGGTACGCCGCCGCCCCCACCGCCGCCGGGACCTTCGCCTCGCCCGTCCGTATCGTCAGGTCCGCGCCCGAGGACCGTACGAGATCGGGCAGCGAGGCGAGATCCGGCAGGGGGCCCTCCGGGGCCGCCCGCAGCACGTCCAGGGTCGTCCGCACCTCGGAGCGGGCCTCCCGGCACGTCTCGGCGATCCCGTCGAGCGCCCGGACGAGCGCAGCCCTGTCGAGCCTGTCCGGGTCGGCGACCAGGACGTGCGCGGCGACCGACGTCTGCACCCCGATCAAGGTGATCGAGTGCGCCAGGAGGTCGTGCAGGTCCCTGGCTATCCGCAGCCGCTCCTCGGTGACCTTCCGCTCCGCCTCGTGCTCCGCCCGCTCCACCACGCCTGCCACGAGCTGCCGGTAGAGCCGGATGCTCGTGCCGAAGACCAGCATGGCGATCACCCAGCCGGAGATCCTCAGCACCTCCACCATCTCGTGCGGGTTGACGAAGCGCTGCATGGTGAGCGTGAGGCACGTGACCGAGAGACCCACGATCACCGTGCGCTTCGGCGGGCCGGTGGCCGCAACCGTGTACAGCGCGGTCATCGTGGCGGGTAGCGGCGCCAGATGCATGTAGTCCAGCCCGTGGTACGGGGCGACGCAGGCCGCCACGGCCAGCAGCACCGGCAGGGGCGCCTTGCGCCGCCAGGCCAGCGGGACGTATGTGGCGAGCAGCAGCGCCCAGCCGAGAGCGTCCGGCCGGCGGCCGTCCTCGACGGTGATCGCGATCACCGCCGCGACCACCGCGAAGACCGCGGCGGCCGTCGCGTCGCACCGCACCGGGTACGACGCCGCCTGCGGGTCACGGGTGAAGGCCGCTGCGAAGTCCATGAGGTTCATCCTCCCTGCGGGCGGGGGCTCCTGACAGTCCGGGGAGCCCCCGACCCGTCCCTGATCACACCCGTACGGGCTGCCGCTCGGACCCTGAGCCGTCCGTTGACGAATCGCCCGTCGACGAACCGTCTGTCGCCGAACCGCCCGTCGAGGCGGGCTTCTTGGACAGCGGTCCCGGCCACCACACCCTCCGGCCGAGCAGC
Organism: Streptomyces sp. NPDC039609; assembly: GCF_055596705.1. Taxonomy (NCBI): domain Bacteria; kingdom Bacillati; phylum Actinomycetota; class Actinomycetes; order Kitasatosporales; family Streptomycetaceae; genus Streptomyces; species Streptomyces sp. NPDC039609. Next base: position 587,611 of record NZ_JBVIUJ010000002.1, on the reverse strand, counting down.
ACGCTCGCGCTGGTGACGAGGTACGTGCGGACCAGGAAGGTGTCGAGCAGGACGCCGACCGCGATCACGAAGCCCAGCTCGGCCAGTTGCACCATCGGCATGTTGACGAGGACCGCGAAGGTCGCGGCGAGGACGAGCCCCGCCGACGCGATCACCCCGCCGGTCGTGCGCAGCGCCGTCAGGGCCGCGGCGGCCGGCTCCGCACCGTTCAGGCACTCCTCGCGCATCCGGTGCATCAGGAAGATGCCGTAGTCGACGCCGAGGGCGACGAGGAAGACGAAGGAGAGCAGCGCCAGGCCCGGGTCGGTCCCCTCGAAGCCGAAGAGGGTCTCGAAGACGAGTCCGCCGATGCCGAGGGCCGCTCCCCAGACGGCGACGACGGCGGCGACCAGGATCAGCGGTGCGACAAGGCTGCGCAGCAGCACGATCAGGATGAGCAGGACGACGACGATGACGAGCGGGACGACGATGTTCCGGTCGCCGGCGTTGGTGTCGGTCATGTCGAGCTGCTCGGCGCTCGGCCCGCCGACGTACACGCCGTCGCCGAGCGCGGTCCGCAGCTCCCTGATGGTCGTGGTCTCGGCCGGCGACTGCGGCGGGTCGGAGGCGACGACGGAGATCTCCGTCCAGCCGTTGCCGCTGCGGCCGCTTTCGGCCTTCGCGACGCCGTCGGTCGCGAGGGCGGTCCGGAGCGCCCCGGGGGCCGAGGCGGTCGGGGCGACGACGGTGATGGGCTGGGTTCCCATCTCCGGATACGCGGTGGCGAGCGTCTTCAACGCGGCGACCGCCTCCGGGGTGGAGGTGAAGGAGTCCTCCTGCTTGAGGGCCCCGGGCAGGTTCAGCGCACCCAGCGCGAGCGCGGCCAGGGCGGCACCGCCCATGACGAGGACGGCGAGCGGACGGCGGCCGGCCGAGGAGCCCATGGCCGCGAAGAGGGAACGGCGCGCGGCCTTCGGCTCGCTCCCGTACGCCGGGATCAGCGGCCAGAACACCCGCCGGCCGAGGACCACGAGCAGAGCGGGGAGCAGCGTCATCATCGCGACGAGGGCGCACAGCACTCCGACGGCGGCCGTGGGGCCCATGCCCCGGCTGCTGTTCATGTCCGCGGCCAGCAGGCAGAGCATCCCGAGGGCGACGGTGCCGGAGGAGGCGAGGACGGCGGGGCCGCAGCCGCGCAGGGCGGTGACCATGGCGTCGTACGGGCGCGGGGTGCGACGGAGTTCCTCGCGGTAGCGGGAGACGAGGAGGAGGGCGTAGTCGGTGCCCGCTCCGAAGACCAGGATCGTCATGACGCCGGTGCTCTGACCGGAGACGCTGATGTCGAAGCCCTGGTGGAGAAGGTAGGTGACGGCCATGGAGAGGTAGTCGGCGACGCCGGCGACGACCAGGGGGACGAGCCAGAGGAAGGGGCTGCGGTAGATCACGATCAGGAGGACGGCGACGACGGCGACGGTCGTGTAGAGCAGCGGGCCGTCGAGGGAGTTGTAGACCTCGCTCGCGTCGGTGGCGAGGGCGCCGGGTCCGCCGACCTCGCCGCTGACCGTCTCGCGGATGTCGAGGACGAAGGCGTCCCTGGCCGTTTCGTCCGTACCGGGCTCGGTACTGGACACGGCGTACAAAAGGGTGGTGCCGTCCTCGGAGGGGACGGGCTGCGGGGGCGAGGTGAGCGGGTGCTCGGTGGCGACCTGCGCCACTTCCCGGGCGGCGGTGGCCTTGTCGGCGGGGGTCAGTCCGCCGTCGCGGTGGTAGACGAGGACGAGGTCGGTGGAGTCTCCGCCGGGCATCTGCTCGGTGATCTTCGCGACCTGGGTCGAGTCGGCGCTCGCGGGCAGGTAGTCGACGGCGCGGTCGCGCTGTACGTCGCCGAGCTTTCCGGCGAGGGGTGCGGCGAGGGCGATCAGGATCACCCACAGGGCCAGCACCCCCCAGCCGATGGTCCTCTTACGGCCCTCCATGGCGGGGGCTCCCTCCGGTCGGTGCGGTCATCTGGGCCGATCGGACCGAGTCGGTCGGATCGGGCCGTTCGGGTCGATCCCAGATTCCCGCCGCCCGAACGCGGATTCGTCGCGCCGAAGGCCGAGTTGGGAGCTACTGCCGGGGGCGGTACGGCGGCCCGGTTACTCCCGCGGGAGTACGGGAGGCCGTACGCGCCACGCGCTCATGTGCCGTACGCGCCACCCGCTCATACCCTGGAAGGACCGGCAGGGCCGGGAAGGGAAGTGAGCGGCGATGGCCGTCCCCGTCGAAGAGGCCCCGGTCGTCGAGCGGGCGCGGGACGCGGCGGCCCGGGAGTCGTGGGCCGAGGCGTACGTCCTGCTGCGCGAGGCCGACCTGCACCCCTCCGTCGCGCTGGGCCCGGACGACCTGGACCTCCTCGCGGACGCCGCCTGGTGGGCGGGGCACGTGGACGAGTCTGTCGCGGCGCGACTGCGGGCCCATGCCGGGTACGTGGCGGCGGGCGACCACCGCGGGGCGGGCCAGGTGGCCTGGTGGCTGCACTTCGAGTACCGCTGCCTGGGGCGACCCGCGGCAGCCGCGGGCTGGCTGCACCGGTCCCGGCACCACCTGGAGGACGTACCGGACTGTCCCGAGCAGTGCTTCCTCGCCTGGACGGACGCGGAGGAGGCCCAGGAGCACCGCGACCCGGCCGCGGCGCTCGCCGCGGCGCGGCGCATGGAACTCCTCGCCCGCGACTCCGGCAGTCCGGACCTGATCGCCCTGAGCCGCCAGGCCCACGCAGCGATTCTCCTGGCGAACGGCCACCGGGCGGAGGGTCTGGCCCTCCTCGACGACGCGATGTGTTCGGTCACGGCGGGCGAGTTGAGCGGCATGTTCACGGGCTGGCTCTTCTGTCTGGCGCTGACGCAGTGCATGGAGGCGGCGGACCTCGGCCGCGCCGTGGAGTGGACGGACGCGGCGATGGACTGGTGCGAGGTCCCCTGGTCCCAGCACGTCCGCCCGGCGGGCCCGGGCCCGGGCGCCGTCGAGCCCGCCGCCCCCGAGCCGGCCGCCGGCCCGCAGGCGGCCCCCGACAACCCGTTCCGCGGACTGTGCCGGATCCATCACGTCGAGGTGCTCGATCTGCTTGGTGCCTGGACGCTCGCCGAGGCCGAGGCCGAGCGGGTGTGTTCCGAGGTGGCGGTGGACAGTCTCGACGTCGCCGCCGGGGCGTACTACGCGGCCGGGGAGATCAGGCGCCGGCAGGGGCGGCTCGACGCCGCGGCCGTCGCGTACGGGCACGCCCACGAGCTCGGCCGGATCCCGCAGCCGGGTCTCGCTCTGCTGCGGCTCGCCCAGGGCAAGGCCGATGCCGCCGTGACGGGCCTGAAGCTGGCCCTGGCCTGTCAGAGCGACCCGAGTCACGATCTCCTCGGCAAGGCCAGGCTGCTCGCGGCGCAGACGGAGGTCGCGCTGGCCGTCGGGGACCCGGACACCGCCGCGGAGGCCGTGGCGGAACTGGAGGCGCTCGCCGCCGAGGCGCCGCTCCTCGGTGCCATGGCCGACACCGCCCGCGGCGCTCTCGCGCTGGCCCGGAACGAGCCGGCGCTGCGTCCGCTGCGCCGGGCGCTGGCCGGCTGGCTGGAGCTGCGCGTCCCGTACGAGGCCGGGCAGGTACGGATGCTGCTCGCGGCCGCCGACCGGGCCGCGGGAGACGAGGAGGCGGCCCGGCTGGAGCTGACGGCCGCCCGGGCGGCGTTCGAGCGGCTCGGAGCCGTGCCCGACGCGCGGCGCGCCGCTGCCCTGCTGTCGGGGCGGCACCGCCCGCTGCCCGGCGGTCTGACCGGCCGCGAGGCGGAGGTGCTGCGACTGGTCGCGGAGGGCGGCACCAACCGGGACATCGCGCACGCCCTGGTGATCAGCGAGCACACGGTCGCCCGCCACCTGAACAACATCTTCGCCAAGCTGGGCGTGACCTCCCGTACCGCCGCCACGGCCTACGCCTACTCCCACCGCCTGGCATAGGCCGTTCCCCCACCGCCTGGCGCGGGCGCTCTCCCACCGCCTGGCATAGGCCGTTCGACCCATGCCGGGCAGGCGCCCCGATGTGGGTGGTTCGGGCGATGCCCGTGCGTGCGCCCGCGGCCTAGAACGGGTTCATGAACACCACGACACTCAGCACAGAGGCTTCCCTGGACATCCTGCGCGGCGCCGTCCGCGGCGATGTCGTCGTCCCCGGCGACCCGTCGTACGACGAGGCCCGCCGTGTCTACAACGCCATCCACGACCGCCACCCGGCCGTCGTGGTCCGCGCCGAGGACACCGGCGACGTGATCGCCGGTGTCCTGTTCGCCCGTGACAACGGGCTGCCGCTCGCGGTCCGCGGCGGCAGCCACGCCGTCGCCGGGTACGGCACCGTCGACGACGGTCTCGTCGTCGACCTGTCCCGGATGCGTTCGGTCCGCGTGGACCCCGTGACCCGTACCGCCCGCGCCGAGGGCGGCTGCACCTGGGGCGACTTCAACCACGCCACGCACGCCTTCGGCCTGGCCACGACCGGCGGGGTCGTCTCCACCACCGGCATCGCCGGTCTCACCCTCGGCGGCGGGATGGGCAACCTGGCCCGGCGCTACGGATTGAGCTGCGACAACCTCGTGCAGGCCGATGTCGTCACCGCCGAGGGCACCCTCGTCACCTGCGACGCCGAGCGCCATCCCGACCTGTTCTGGGCGCTGCGCGGCGGCGGAGGCAACTTCGGCGTGGTCACCTCGCTCGTCTACCGCCTGCACCCGGTCTCCGACGTCCTGGGCGGCGTGGTCTGCTTCCCGCTCGACGCGGAGGTGGCCCGGCGCTGGCGCGACATGATCACCGGCGCGCCCGAGGAGCTCAACACGATCTTCGTCATGATGCTGGGCCCGGACATGCCGTTCCTGCCGGAGCGCTGGCACGGCCGTCCGATCTGCGGCCTGGTGACCTGCTTCAGCGGCCCCACGAACGAGGACGAGAAGGTGCTCGGCCTCCTCGACGAGCTGGGCCCCGTCGTCGGCAGATTCCTGGAGCGGATGCCGTACCCGGTGGTCAACACGCTCTTCGACGAGGAGTTGCCGCCGGGGCTGTACCACTACTGGAAGGGGAACTTCAGCCGCGATCTCAGCGACGGCGCCATCGATGTCCACATGCGCTACGGAACGACGCTTCCCTCGATGGAGAGCGACACGGCCATCTTCCCGATCGACGGCGCATGCCACCGCGTCGGCCCCGAGGACACCGCGTTCGCCTACCGCGACGCCTCCTTCTCGGCCGCGTTCGGCACCACGCACACGGACCCCGCCGACAACGAGGCGAACATCGCCTGGACGCGGGAGTACGACCGCGACCTGCGACCGCACACGGAGGAGGCCGGCTACATCAACTTCATGGACACCGACGACCAGGACCGAGTGCGCGCCAACTACCGGCAGAACTACGACCGCCTGCGGGCGGTGAAGCGCCGCTACGACCCCGGCAATCTGTTCCGCCTGAACCACAACATCGCGCCGTGAGCGCCGTGAGCACCGCGAGGGGGCGCTGTACGAGCCCTTCGAGCCCCTACAGCAGCGTCCTCGCGGTGGCGAGCAGCCGGGCGGTGTCGTCGGCGCAGAGCGCCAGGGCGTTGCCGACCGTGTTGAGCACGTCCCGCTCCGCCGGGCTGTACGCCCCGTCCGCGAGGGCGATCCTGGCTCCCTGGAGCAGGATCGACTCGCGGCCGGATGCGGCGAGGTGCGGGGCGAGCGGCTCCAGGGCTTCGTGGAGCTCGATGGCCAGGGCCGCGCCCCCGCTGCCCTCGTCGGGCAGGAAGCGGCCGGTGTCGGCCGCCAGCGCCTCGACGAGGTCGGTGAGCTGGATGGCGGTGCACTCGTCGAAGCCGGCGGCGCGGACCGCCCCGACCGCGGTGTCCACGGCCGTACGCGAGGAGGTCCCGCCGGCCGCGAGGACGGCGAGGGCGACGGTGTGGACGGCGTCCCGCAGCATCGCGGAGAAACGGCTCGTCGTCGGGTGGTCGAGGACGTCGGTGCCGAAGTGGGTGTGGCAGGCGGCGCATTCGACGACGGGTCCCGCGTGGCCGCGGGGCAGCACCGGGACGCCCAGGACGGCGAAGCGCCGACGGCCGGTCCGGCGGCGGTAATTACGGTCGCCGCCGCACTCCTCGCAGAAGAACTCACCGTCTCCTACGGTGTTCCAAGAAGTGCGAATGCCGCAGATGCCCACTTTTCGACTACGTGACTCCCGGGCAGACCGCATCCCGCACCTCCCTTAACGAACCGGCAACATTGCCGACGTGGGCGTGATGTTAACCACATCCGTGATGCGGCGTCAGCACCTCGTCCACAGAACGCCACGGACATGGCCGAGACGCGACACCCACCAGGAGCGGCGGAAGGGGGCTCGCCCGAACGGACGAGCCCCCTTCCGGCACTACCTCTCAAGTCGACCTGAAAGGGTGACGGGGACGAAAGCGGCCGGTCAGCGCGCGGCGCGGTTGACCGCCGAGATGACGGCCTTCAGCGAGGCGCGGGTGGTGTTGGCGTCGATGCCGATACCCCACAGGACCTTGCCGTCGATCGCGCACTCGATGTACGAGGCGGCCTGCGCGGAGGCGCCCTCGCTCATCGTGTGCTCCTGGTAGTCCAGCAGGCGGGCGTCCACGCCGATCGCCTGCAGGGCGGCGAAGAAGGCCGAGATCGGACCGTTCCCGGAGCCGCTCAGGACGGTGTCGACGCCGTCCACGACCGCCTCGACGGTCAGGGTGTCCGTGCCGTCCGTGTCGGAGGTGGTCTGGCCGGAACGCAGCTGGATACGGCCCCAGGCGTTGTCCGGGTTCGGCAGGTACTCGTCCTGGAAGACGGACCAGATCGCGGCCGGGGTGACCTCGCCGCCCTCGGTGTCCGTCTTCTGCTGGATGATCTTCGAGAACTCGATCTGCATGCGGCGCGGCAGGTCCAGCTTGTGGTCGTTCTTCAGGACGTACGCGATGCCGCCCTTGCCGGACTGCGAGTTGACCCGGATCACGGCCTCGTAGGAGCGGCCGACGTCCTTCGGGTCGATGGGCAGGTACGGCACCGCCCACTCGATGTCGTCCACGGTCTTGCCTGCGGCGGCCGCGTCGGCCTCCATGGCGTCGAAGCCCTTCTTGATGGCGTCCTGGTGGGAGCCGGAGAAGGCGGTGTAGACCAGGTCGCCCGCGTAGGGGTGGCGCGGGTGGACCTCCATCTGGTTGCAGTACTCGGAGGTGCGACGGATCTCGTCGATCTGCGAGAAGTCGATCTGCGGGTCGACGCCCTGCGAGAACAGGTTCATGCCCAGCGTCACCAGGTCGACGTTGCCGGTGCGCTCGCCCTGGCCGAACAGACAGCCCTCGATACGGTCGGCGCCGGCCATGATGGCCAGCTCGGCCGCCGCCACCGCCGTACCGCGGTCGTTGTGCGGGTGGACGGACAGGCAGACGTACGCGCGGCGGCTCAGGTTCCGGGACATCCACTCGAACCGGTCGGCGTGCGTGGACGGCGTCGAACGCTCCACGGTGGCGGGCAGGTTGAGGATGATCTCGCGACCCTCCTCGGGCTGCCAGACGTCACAGACCGCCTCGCAGACCTCCAGGGCGAAGTCCAGCTCGGTGTCGGTGAAGATCTCCGGGCTGTACTGGTAGCCGAAGATCGTCTCGTCGCCCAGCAGCTTGTCCGCGTACTCCATGACCAGCCGCGTGCCGTCGACGGCGATCTGCTTGATGTCCTCCTTCGAGCCGCGGAAGACGACCCGGCGGAAGGTGGGCGCGGTGGCGTTGTACAGGTGGACGGTGGCGCGCTTGGCGCCGACCAGGGACTCCACGGTCCGCTCGATCAGGTCCTCGCGGGCCTGGGTCAGTACGGAGATCGTGACGTCGTCCGGGATCGCGCCCTCTTCGATGATGGAGCGCACGAAGTTGAAGTCGGTGTCACCGGAGGACGGGAAGCCGACCTCGATCTCCTTGTAGCCCATGCGCACCAGCAGGTCGAACATCTCGCGCTTGCGGGCGGGGCTCATCGGGTCGATCAGCGCCTGGTTGCCGTCGCGCAGGTCGGTCGACAGCCAGCGGGGAGCCTGGGTGATGCGCTGCTCGGGCCAGGTGCGATCGGGAATCTGCACGGCCTCGTAGCGGCCGTACTTGTGGATCGGCATCCCGGACGGCTTCTGCATCTGGGTGGCGTTGGTGATGGGCGTCGGACGGCCAACGGGCTGAGACATTGCGTAGGGCTCCTCGGATCCAGCGGGAGTGGGGGTCCCCCTGCTCGAGCGAAGTCGAGAGCTTGGGGGAGGCCGACTGGTCGAACGCAACACCAGGTCCCGCGGGGAGGGGGTCGGCCTACGACTACAGGCCCTCGCCGCGGCAGCTAAGGAGAAGCAGCCCGAAACGCATGATGTGCCGCAGCCTAGCTCAGGTCCGCCGAGGGCGGACGTCCGTTTCAGTATGCGGGACGACTGGTGCGTCAATGCGAAAGGGTGATGAATCACTCCATTTCGCGGATCATGGTCGCCTCTAGTGACAGTGGCGTGACCCAGTGCCACATTGCTGGCATGACCTCCCACGCGTACGTACCCACCCACCCGGTCTTCTGCACGATCGTGCCGCCCCACCTTCTGGAGCACCTCGCCACCTCCACGAACCCGGCCGTGGCGGCGGTCGCCCGGCGGACGCTGGTCGCCGACGCCATGAACCGGACCAGCCGTGTCCACGCGCTGCCCGGCGCGGCCACGGCCGTGGCGCCCACGGAGCCGGCCCGCCCGCGGCGCACGGTGTACGACGCCCAGGGCGGCACGGAGCTGCCGGGTGTCGAGGTTCGCGCCGAGGGCCAGGAGGCCACCGGGGACGCCACGGTCAACCGCGCGTACGCCGGCCTCGGCGCCACCTTCGACCTCTTCCTCAAGGCCTTCGAGCGGGACTCGATCGACGGCGCGGGGCTGCCGCTCCTGGCGACCGTCCACTACGACCGGAACTACGGCAACGCGTTCTGGAACGGCGAGCAGATGGTGTTCGGCGACGGCGACGACGAGATCTTCCTCGACTTCACCCTTCCCGTGGACGTGATCGGCCACGAGCTCGCCCACGGCTTCACGCAGTACACGGCGAATCTGGAGTACTTCAGCCAGTCGGGCGCGCTCAACGAGTCGGTCTCGGACGTCTTCGGCTCCCTGGTGAAGCAGTACACGCTGGGCCAGAGCGCGCAGGGAGCCGACTGGCTGATCGGCGAGGGCCTCTTCCACCCGAACGTGGAGGGGACGGCGCTGCGCTCGATGAAGGCGCCGGGTACGGCGTACGACGACGACGTACTCGGCAAGGACCCGCAGCCGGGTCACATGGACGACTACGTCCGCACGAGCCGGGACAACGGCGGGGTGCACATCAACTCGGGCATCCCGAACCACGCGTTCTACCTGGCGGCGACCGAGCTGGGCGGCAAGGCGTGGGAGCGGGCCGGCCAGGTCTGGTACGACGTGATGACGGGTGGGGTGCTCACCCCCGAGACCCGGTTCTCCGAGTTCGCGGCGGCCACGGTGGCGGCGGCGAAGGCGCGGTACGGGGACGGGGAGGAGATCCAGGCCGTGCTGAAGGCGTGGGCGGCCGTCGGCGTACCGACGGACTGATAGACCTGCGGCATGCGTATTCGAGTGCGGCGCACCGGCGGTTTCGCGGGCATCGAGCGGTCGGCCGAGGTGGACACCTCCGGCCGGCCGGACGCCGGGGACTGGCACACCCTGGCCGTCGCCGTCCTCCGGGAGGGCGACGGCGACGTCCGGGGCGTGCCGGACGGCTTCTCGTACGAGATCACGGTCGACGGCGAGACGATCCGCTGCGGCGACCCCCGCCTGACGGAGTCGCAGCGCGCCCTGATCGCGAAGGTCCTGAAGGAAGGGGCGTAGGGGGTGTCTTGCCCGTGTCGCCTCGGCATCGCGGACGGGAACGCCGCGCGTTCCCGCCCGCGCACCGCCGTGACACGGACGGCACGAAGCCTGGACGCCCACACCGAACGACGGGTGAATGTGGGGGAAAGTCTGCGCATTGATCGCGTAGCCGCACAAGAGGAAACAACAAACAACACCATGCGACCGCCTGCGTCGCGCCGGAAGTCAACGCCGTTCCCGACGAACGGCGTTGCCGGCAGCGGTGCTGCCGCTAGAAGCCGAGCTTGCGGAGCTGCTTCGGGTCCCGCTGCCAGTCCTTCGCGACCTTGACGTGGAGGTCCAGGAAGACCGGGGTCCCCAGCAGTGCCTCGATGTGCTTGCGGGACTTCATCCCGACCTCCTTCAGGCGGCTGCCCTTCGGGCCGATGATGATCCCCTTCTGGCTGGGGCGCTCGATGTAGACGTTCGCGTGGATGTCGAGCAGCGGCTTGTCCGCCGGACGGTCCTCGCGCGGGATCATCTCCTCGACCACGACGGCGATCGAGTGCGGCAGCTCGTCCCGTACGCCTTCCAGCGCGGCCTCGCGGATCAGCTCCGCGACCATCACCTGCTCCGGCTCGTCCGTGAGGTCGCCCTCCGGGTAGAGCGGCGGGGACTCCGGCAGGAGCGGGATCAGCAGGTCGGCGACCAGCTGGACCTGCTTGTCGCCCACCGCGGAGACGGGGACGATCTGCTGCCACTCGAAGCCCAGCTCCTTGCCGAGCTGGTCGATGGCGATGAGCTGCTCGGCGAGCGTCTTGGAGTCGACCAGGTCGGTCTTGGTGACGATCGCGACCTTCGGGGTCTTCTTGATCCCCGCGAGCTCCTTGGCGATGAAGCGGTCGCCGGGGCCGAGCTTCTGGTCGGCGGGCAGGCAGAAGCCGATCACGTCGACCTCGGCCCACGTCGTCCGTACGACGTCGTTGAGGCGTTCGCCCAGGAGGGTGCGCGGCTTGTGGAGGCCTGGCGTGTCCACCAGGATCAGCTGCGCTTCCGGGCGGTGCACGATGCCGCGGACGGTGTGCCGGGTGGTCTGTGGCCGGTTGGAGGTGATCGCCACCTTCTGGCCGACCAGAGCGTTCGTGAGGGTGGACTTGCCCGCGTTGGGGCGGCCGACGAAGCAGGCGAAGCCGGCCCGGTGGACGGCTTCGGATTCTTGATTACGAGCGCTCATGGGGGCCATTCTCCCCGATGCGGGACGTCGTCACGTACTCAGTGCCCGCCGGGGGCCCTGCGACGCCGGACCCGCAGCACGATCAGCGCCGCCGCTCCCCCTGCGAGGACGGCCGCGGCGGCGAGCCAGGGCAGGGCGAGAAAGGACGCGCGCCCGGACTCCCGTACGTCCTTCGCGGTGGCCGTGAGGGTCACCTCGCCCCAGTCGAACTGCGGGGATCCCGTCCAGCGCTCGGTGAGCCGGATCTTCTGGCGGGGCAGCAGCTCGGAGGGGATCTTCGCCAGATCCCGGGCGAGCAGGGTGCGACCGAAGACGCCCTCGGCACGCAGGGCCACCTTGGGGTTGAGGGTCACGTTGCCGCGGTTGTGCAGGGTGTACGAGATGAGGGCGGTGCTCGCGCCCGCGCCGGGGACGAGCGGCCGGTCCTGGTCGAGGGTGACGTCCTCGACGGCGAGGGCCGGGACGGTGGGGCCGTTGACCCGGAGGTAGACCCTCGCCCCGACGGCGCGCTGTACGCCGACCGCGACGGAGCCCTTGCCGCCGGCCTCCACGCGCTCGTCGAGAGCCACGACGGCGCCGGGGTGGTCACCGGGCTCGGCGTCCTCGGGGACGGCGAGGGTGTAGGGCACGGTGACGGAGGAGCGGGGCGGGACCGTGACACGGGTCCGTTCGGGCGTGATCCAGGCGCCGGCGCCGGTCTGCTTCTCCTGGCTGGTGCGGACGGCGAAGCCGCCGTCGCGCTCGGTGTTGTAGGCGTCGGCCCCGTAGATGCGGAAGGTGAGCGGCGCGCCCGTCTTGTTGGTGACGGTGACCCGGTCGGTCAGGGTCGTGCCGGGGTCGGCCGCGAGATAGAAGTACGGCCGGCTGCCCAGCTGGGAGGCGGCCGGGTAGACCGCCCACTCGCCGTTCTCGGCGGCCGGAGCGGCGGGCGCGCCGAGCAGCACGAGCGCCGCCGCGACGAGGAGGACGTACAGCTTGGTGCGCACGGTGCGGAACCCCCCGGGGTCGGAGCGGGCCGACCGGGTGCGCGCCCGGCCCGCTGTGAGCGTTTCTGCGGTCAGCTGAGCGTGAGCGTCAGGACGCCCGCGTACGAGCCGGGCGCGGTGAACGCCGGGACGTCGAGGGAGACCTTGGCGTCGACGGTGAACTCACCGCCGGTGACCGTGCCGTTCGGGGTCGAGGCGAGGGTCGCCCCGCCACTCCCGACCGTGCCCGCGGAGCCGGGGACGCAGGTGCTGGGGCTGCCGGCCTTGGTGGTGCAGGCAGGGGTCCAGCTGAGCTTTCCGGCGCCGATGGAGCCGCCGGGTCCGGTGAAGTCGGTGACCTTGCCGGTCAGGGACCAGCCCGCGGGGCCGCCGCGGAAGTCCTTGACCGTCACCGTCTTCAGATCGCCGGTCGCCGCGCCGCCCTGACCGAAGTCGACGGACGACAGCTGGACCGTGTCACCGGCCTGGGTCATCGACAGTTCGCCCGCCGTGACGGCCGCAGTGAGCTTCTGGCTGTTCGGCGGTTGCGGGGTGTCGTCGATGACGGTGTACGCGGCAGGTCCGGCGCCCTTCTCCGGATCCCAGGCCGCCCCCTCGTACGCCACGACCCCGGTGGTCGCCTTGTCGTTGACCATCAGTCGGGCGGTGAACCCGCCCTGGCTGTCGGTCGTGACGGTCATCCGGTCGGCGGTCTCCGCCGCGCCGGAGCGGCCGACGACGGTGACCTCGGCGAGCGGGGTGAACTTGGCGCCGGTCACGGTGACCCGGACGCCCGGTGCGCCGGAGGGCGTGGCGAGCGAGATGTTGCGCTCGTTGGCACCCGGCTGCGCGCTCGCCGTGATCGTCTCGGAGACGGGGGCGGGCGGGTTGGTGACCGTACAGGGGGTGTCCAGCTCCATGATGTAGCTGGTGTGGATGTTGTAGTCGCCGGGCGAGAGGGTGATCGAGCCGGGCGCGGTGACCGTGAAGGTGCCGGTCATCGAGAACGGCGGGAACGCTCCCTTGCCGGGGACGGGGTCGTTCTTCTTGGGTCCGGTGACGGTGACCGCGCCGGACTGGGCGCCACCGAGGACGACCTTGCCGCTCGGGGTCATGATGTCGGCCGGAAGGGCCAGGTCGACCGGGTTGGACGCGGCCGGTTTGGTGACCTTGTAGGTGACCGTGACCGTGTCGCCGACCTTGGGCGTGGGCTTGTCCACGGTGATCTCGGCGGTCGTGGTGCCGTCGATGGGCGGGATGCCGGCGATCGGCGGCGGGACGCAGTGCGTGGGGAAGTCCACCGCCTGGGACGCGGCCGCCAGGGCGCCGGCCGGAGCGGCCAGCGCGCCGCTTGCGACCGCGAGTGCGGCGACGCCGAGGGCGGCGGTCCAACGCCGTCTTCGGGTCGGTGTTCTCAGAGCCATGTGTGCCCCCTCCTGAGGGATGAGAGGGCGCCATTGACGGCCGCGCGCGAGGAGAAGTCAATGGAATCGAAATGCACCGACTGATGGCCCATCAGGTAATGTCAAGATCGACGTTTTACCTGGTCAGACGCTTGCGCAACACAGGCACCGGCGCCGCCTGAGGCGACGCCGGTGAGGGGTGGAACAGGGGCCCGTCAGAAGACGAACGGCCCCGGCGACTGCGAGGTGACCGCGTCGCAGTTCACGGTCACCCCGAAGATCGTCATGGTGAGGGCGGTGCCCGCGAAGTACGAATCGAGACTGTCGCCGACGGCCACGGTCCCACTGAGCGGACCGATGGTGACGGACTGGTTCGCGGCGAGCGCCGGGTTCTTCTGACCGCTGAACACTCGGGTGCCGCCACCGCCCTTGGCCATCGTCAGCTGGGCGTTGATGGTGTCGGCGCCGACCGCGACGGGCGTCTTGACGGCCGAGGTGAGGGTGATCGTCGCGGCCGTGCCGCTCTGCGTGGCCTGGAGGGTGGCGAGACCGCCGCCCCAGATCCCGCAGTCGTACGTGGCCGTGGCGGTCCCCGGAGCGACGGCGGCGGCCGCCGGGGCGAAGGCGAGTCCGGTCACGGCGAGCGCGCCCGCGAGGACCGCACCGATTCCTAAGTTGCTGCCTCTCATGAGGTCGTACCCCTTCCCGATGAAGCACGCAGGGGTGCGGACGCTGCGTGAAGGCGTAGATCTGACGGCCCGTCGGGCGGACCGCTGTCATTGACGCGCAACGGACCGGGGAAGACAAGAGAAGGTTCGTTGATTCTTCACAAACACGCAAAGGGGGCCCGGCACATCGCCGGACCCCCTCGGAATCTCCCGTCGGACCTCAGCCCGCCGTGACCGCCGCGCGCAGCTGCCCGTCGGGGCCGGCGAGCAGTACCGGGGTCTCGGGGCCACCGAGGTCGCGCACCGCCGCGCGGTCCTCGTCGGAGGCGGCGTCGGCGGTCGACACGACGGCCGCGGCCTCCAGGGACTGGGCTCCGCTGGCCACGGCCATCGCGACCGCGGTCCGGAGAGCGCTCAGCTTGAGCGACTCCAGGGCCACGGTCCCTGCCACGTACGTGCGGCCGGTCTCGTCCCGTACCGCCGCGCCCTCGGGTACACCGTTGCGGGCCCGGGCGCTGCGCGCCAGCGTGATGATCTTGAGGTCCTCGGCGCCGAGATCGCCGTGGTCGGGGTTGAGTGTCATGCCCCGAGCATAGGTCGGGGCACGGACTCAGCTCTGCGCGCCCTTGACGAACTTGTCGGTGGCGAGCTTGGCGAGGGCGTCGAAGTCCTTGTGGCCAGAGGCGTTGGGCGGCACGTGGGAGATGCGGGCGACGCCGGTGCCCTGCCGCACGACGAACATGTTCGACTCGACATTCATGGCGAGGTCGGCGATCTTCATCTTCAGCCGGAAGGCGTGCGACTCCTCACCGGCCTTCGGGCCGGCGAGCTTCTCGGCGGTGACGGTCATCTTCATGCCCTGGAGGTCGGCGGCGAAGCCCTTGCAGGTGTCCAGCGAGGTGCCGAGCGCCTTGACGAAGTCCGTGGCGCCGGCAGCCGGGAAGGTGAAGACCTGGCTGTCGAGGCCGGTCGTGTCGCTGACCCGCTCGAAGGTACCGGACGGGCCCATCGTCGCCCCTGCGATGGTGTCGGCCATCAGGCCGGCGAGAGGCTGGCACTCCGCCTTGTCCGCCTTCGGCTGGATCTGGTCGGTGTCGGACGAGCCGCTCTTCCACCCCGACGGCAGGTCCTTCACCTCAAGGCTGGCGGCCTTCATCTGAGCCGCCGTCAGCGGCGTGGCCGGCTTGGCGGCCGGCGCGGACGAGGTCTGCCCCGCGGCCGGCTTGTCGGCTGCCTTCTTGGTGTCGTCCTTGGCGTCACCGCCACCGCACGCGGCGGTGAGGGAGAGCGCGGAGACGGTGAGGGCCGCGGCCAGGCCGTGACGTATGCGAGTGCGCATGAGGAAGTGCCCCTTGGGGGTACGAGGGTGAGCGGAATGTCCCGTACCACCGCATCGCGATGATCGGATCGTGTGGAGGATATAGGTGAGGTGTGACATTCCTGTGTGCAGGCCCCCGTCTCAGCCCGCGATCGGGAACATCGCCCCCCGCCGCCCCTCCGGGGAGACCAGCCACTCCAGCTTCGCCGCCGTGTCGTCCTGCGGCAGCGGGGTGTGCATGATGATCGTCAGGTCGGGCCGTGCGGGCACCCGCAACTGCGTGGATTCCACGTGCAGGACGCCGACGAGCGGGTGCTCGATCTCCTTGCGGATCTGGCCGCCCGGGGAGATGTCCTGTCGCTCCCACAGCTCGGCGAACTCCTCGCTCGCCGCCTTCGCCTCCTCCACCACCGCGCGGAAACCCTCGTCGTCGGGGCACTCCGAGCACGCGGCCCTGAACTGGGCGACGACCTGCGGGGCGAGCCGCCGCCAGTCGGTCGAACGGGAACGGTAGATCGGGTCGGTGAAGAACGAGACGAGGCAGTTCTGCGAGATCTCGGGGCGCATCCCGAGGACGACGGACGCCGACTCGTTGTACATGATCGTGTTCCAGTACGCGTCCATGATGTGCGCCGGGAACGGCATCCAGGCGTCGATCAGCCGACGCAGCCCCGCGCACATGTCCCGCGCCTCCGGATCGACCTCCGGCGCGGGCGGATTGAGCCCGGCGAGGACGTACAGATGGCGCCGCTCCGCCCCGGTGAGCCGCAGCACGCGCGCCACCGAGTCGAGCACCTGAGGCGAGACCGTGATGTCCCTGCCCTGCTCCAGCCACTGGTACCAGGAGACCCCGACGCCCGCGAGGACGGCGACCTCCTCGCGGCGCAGGCCGGGCGTACGGCGACGGGCGCCGCCGTCCGGCAGACCGGCCTCGGTCGGCGTGACCCGGGCCCGACGGCTCATCAGGAACTCGCGCAGTTGGGCCAGTCGGTGCCCCTTGGCGTCCGTGCTCTCGACCGCTGTGGCCACGTCTGCTTCCTCCCCCGGGATGCCTGGTGGTGCGACCAACAGGATAAGTTCCCGCTCCCCACGCTTGTTCCCGCGCGCCGAGGGTGGTTGCCATGGCAACCACCCTCGCACCCCCGCCCCCGACCCAGCCGGCCCTGACCGGCCGCTCCCGGCTCATCCTCTTCGTGCTGTGCGCGGCCCAGTTCATGGTGGCCCTGGACTTCTCCGTACTGAACGTGGCACTGCCCGTCCTCGGCGCCGATCTCGGTCTCGACGCGTCCGCGCTGCAGTGGGCGGTGACCGCCTTCGCCCTGCCGTCCGGCGGGTTCCTGCTCCTCTTCGGCCGCATCGGCGACCTGTACGGGCGCAAGAAGCTGTTCCTCGCGGGACTCGCGCTCTTCGGAGCGGCCTCGCTGCTCGCCACCTTCGCCTGGGACCCGGCCTCGTTCCTCGCCGGGCGCGCCCTGCAGGGCCTGGGCGCGGCCGCGATCGTGCCGACCGGCATGTCCCTGCTGACCACGACGTTCCCGGAGGGTCCGCAGCGCGACCGGGCCCTCGGCATCTCGGGCACTCTGCTGTCGCTCGGCTTCACGATCGGTATGGTCCTCGGCGGTGTCATGACCGACACCCTCGGCTGGCGCTCGACGATGGGTCTGCTCGCCCTGTTCACACTGATCGTGCTGCCGCTGGCACCGGGCCTGCTGCCCGAGTCGCGGACCCCCGACCGGCCCCGGCTCGACGTGCCGGGCGCGGTGACCGTGACGGGTGGGCTGCTCGCCGTGATCTACGCCCTGTCGACGGCGGCCGAGCGCGGCTTCGGCGGCGCGGACGTCCTGGTGACGCTGGTGGCCGGGGTGGCGCTGCTGGGCGCGTTCGTGCTCGTCGAGTCGCGGCACGCGGCCCCGCTGGTCTCGCTGCCGATGCTGCGCCGGCGGACCGTGGCGTTCGGCAATCTGGGCGGTCTGATCACCTTCTCGATGATGTCCGTCGTCATCTTCGTGCTGACCCTGTACCTACAGGAGACGCTGGGGCTCTCGGCCTTCGCCACCGGCCTGGTCTTCGGTGTGCAGGGCGCCGTGTCCGTGTTCGCCGGGACGATCGTCCCGAAGGTCATCGGCCGGTTCGGCGCCCGTCGCGTCCTGGTCTTCTCGCTCATGGGGCAGGGGCTGTTCGTGTCGACGCTGCTCGCCATCGGCACCGAGTCGGGCGCGATCCTCGCGGGGGTCGGCGTCTCGCTGGCGTCCATGTGCCACCTGGGCGCGATCATCTCGTACGGGGTGACCGTCACCTCCGGCGTCCCGGACGAGGAGCAGGGCCTGGCGACCGGCCTGGTCACCACCACGCAGCAGGTCGGCCTCACCGTCGGGATCCCGCTGCTCGGGGTGCTCGCCACCACGGGCGGGGACCTGTACGGAGGGGTCCGCACGGTCCTCGCCCTGGACGCGGCGATCGTGCTCGGTACGGCGGTGCTGATCGGCCTGGGTCTGCGGCGGAAGGCCTGAACCCGGACTCTAAGGCCGGTCGAGGCGGAGCCGTACCGTCTTCGGCAGACCGGCGACCACCAGGTCGTAGGAGTCCTCGATGAGCTCCCGGACCATCCGGTCCGGGAGCCCGCCGACCACCACGGTGTTCCAGTGGCGCTTGTTCATGTGATAGCCGGGGGCGACGGCCGGATACTCCTCGCGGAGCCGTACGGCCTCCTCCGGCTCGCACTTGAGGTTGATGCTCAGGGGCCGGCCGTCCAGCGAGGACAGCGCGAACATCTTCCCGGCGACCTTGAAGACGGAGGTGTCCGGCCCGAAGGGGAACTCCTCCGTCGCGTCGTTGAAGTCCAGGCAGAAGGCGCGCAGCTGGTCGGGGGTCATTCCGGCTTCTCCTCCGGTTCCACGAGGACGGTGACGATCTTGTTCCGCCGGCCTGCCGGGGACTCGGCCGTCAGCCGCAGCGTGCGGCCGTCCGGCAGTTGCACCTTCGCCTTCGCACCCGCGATCGGCACCCGGCCCAGCGCCTTGGCGAGGAGTCCGCCGACGGTCTCCACGTCCTCGTCGTCGTACTCGTCCGGGCCGAAGCCGTACAGCTCGCCGAGGTCCCCGATGTCGAGGCGGGCGGTGACGCGGTAGCGGTCGTCGCCCAGCTCCTGGACCGGCGGGAGCTCGCGGTCGTACTCGTCGGTGATCTCGCCGACGATCTCCTCCAGGATGTCCTCGATCGTGACGATCCCGGCCGTGCCTCCGTACTCGTCGATGACGACGGCGACATGGTTGCGCTCCTGCTGCATCTCACGCAGCAGGTCGCCGGCGTTCTTGGTGTCCGGCACGAAGGCGGCGGCACGCATCGCCGTGGACACGAGGTCGGCCTCGGCGTCGCGGTT
This sequence comes from Streptomyces sp. NPDC039609, assembly GCF_055596705.1. NCBI lineage: Bacteria > Bacillati > Actinomycetota > Actinomycetes > Kitasatosporales > Streptomycetaceae > Streptomyces > Streptomyces sp. NPDC039609. The sequence continues at coordinate 568,810 of NZ_JBVIUJ010000002.1, read as the reverse complement.
GATGTGCGTCTTGCGGACCAGGTCCTTCAGATACACGATGCCGACTATGTCGTCCTCGTTCTCACCCGTGACGGGGATCCGCGAGAAGCCGGAGCGCAGCGCGAGCGTGAGCGCCTGACGGACGGTCTTGAACCGCTCGATGCAGATCAGGTCGGTGCGGGGCACCATGACCTCCCGTACGAGCGTGTCGCCGAGCTCGAAGACGGAGTGCACCATCCGGCGCTCGTCGTCCTCGATCAGCGACTCCTGCTCGGCCAGGTCGACCATCGCCCGCAACTCGGCCTCGGAGGCGAAGGGGCCCTTGCGGAAGCCCTTCCCGGGGGTGAGCGCGTTACCGATGAGGATCAGCAGCTGCGGGATCGGGCCCATGATCCTGGCCAGCGGCAGGAGGACGTACGCGGAGGCCGTCGCCGTGTTCAGCGGGTGCTGCCGGCCGATGGTGCGCGGCGAGACGCCGACGGCCACGTACGAGACCAGCACCATCACCGCGATGGCGACGAGCAGCGCCTCCCAGGTCTCGGCGAACTCCTCCAGGCAGGCGTACGTGACGAGGACGCCGGCCGCCATCTCGCAGGAGACCCGCACGAGCAGCGCCACGTTGAGGTAGCGGGTGGGGTCGGCGGCGACCTGGGCGAGCTTCTCGGCGCCGCGCCGCCCCGACCGTACGGCCTCGGCGGCACGGAAGCTGGAGACACGGGCGATTCCGGCCTCGGCACAGGCGGCCAGCCAGGCGACGATGACCAGGCCGACCGCGCCGAGGATGAGCGATGCGTTCATCGGAGGCTCAGGAGACGGTCGGCGCCGGGGACGGGCCGGTCAGGCCCTTCTCCGCGCGCCAGCCGTCGACGATGGCCGCCTGGAGGCCGAACATCTCGGCCTTCTCGTCGGGCTCCTCGTGGTCGTAGCCGAGCAGGTGCAGCACTCCGTGGACGGTGAGGAGCTGGAGCTCCTCGTCCATGGAGTGCTGCGTCGGCGCGTCCTTGCCCTGCTGGGTGGCTACCTCGGGGCAGAGCACGATGTCGCCGAGGAGCCCCTGCGGGGGCTCCTCGTCGTCCTTCGCCGGCGGGCGCAGTTCGTCCATCGGGAAGGACATGACGTCCGTCGGGCCCGGCAGGTCCATCCACTGGATGTGGAGCTGCTCCATCGCCTCCGCGTCCACGACGATCACCGAGAGCTCGGAGAGCGGGTGGATGCGCATCCGCGCGAGGGCGTAGCGAGCGATGTCGAGGATCGACTGCTCGTCGACCTCGGTTCCGGACTCGTTGTTGACGTCGATCGACATGGTGCTTCTGCGCTACTTCCCGTTGCGGCTGTCGTACTGCTCGTACGCGTCGACGATACGGCCGACGAGCTTGTGCCGGACGACATCCTGCGACGTGAGCATCGAGAAGTGGACGTCCTGGACTCCGTCGAGGATGTCCCGGACCTGACGCAGACCGCTCTTCGTACCGCCGGGGAGGTCGACCTGCGTGATGTCACCGGTGATGACGATCTTGGATTCGAAGCCGAGGCGGGTGAGGAACATCTTCATCTGCTCGGGGTTCGTGTTCTGCGCCTCGTCGAGGATGATGAAGGCGTCATTGAGGGTCCTGCCACGCATGTACGCCAGCGGCGCCACCTCGATCGTGCCCGAGGCCATCAGCTTCGGGATCGAGTCGGGGTCGAGCATGTCGTGCAGCGCGTCGTACAGCGGCCGCAGATACGGGTCGATCTTCTCGTAGAGCGTGCCGGGCAGGAAGCCGAGCCGCTCGCCCGCCTCGACGGCCGGCCGGGTCAGGATGATCCGGGTGACCTGCTTGGACTGCAGGGCCTGGACCGCCTTGGCCATGGCCAGATATGTCTTGCCGGTGCCCGCGGGGCCGATGCCGAAGACGATCGTGTGCTTGTCGATCGCGTCGACGTACCGCTTCTGGTTGAGGGTCTTGGGGCGGATGGTGCGGCCGCGGCTGGAGAGGATGTTCTGCGTGAGCACCTCGGCCGGAGTCTCCTGGCCTGCCTCCGCCTTGCCGTTCTCGCTCGCCCTGAGCATGGCGATCGAGCGTTCCACTGCGTCCTCCGTCATCGGCTGTCCGGTGCGGAGCACCAGCATCATCTCGTCGAACAGGCGCTGGATCAGAGCGACTTCCGCCGCCTCGCCCACCGCGCTGACCTGGTTGCCCCGGACATGGATGTCGGCCTTCGGGAACGCCTTCTCGATCACGCGCAACAGGGCGTCACCGGAGCCGAGAACGGTCACCATCGGATGCTTGGCGGGGACGGTGAAGTGGGCGCGGGTCTCGCCCTGCGCACCATTGGGGGCTGTGGGTGTCTGAGTCATGGGCCGGCACTGTGGCCTGCACATACCTCCCGTTGCAGGGTTCTCGCTGCTCGACAACCTCTGGGCTACCAAGCCTACGACTTGTCACTGACAAGGCCGAAGGCTTTTACGAGTGCGCTGCTCTGAACCCGATGGTCGGGACCGCACGGCGCAGGGGCCAGGGGCGGGAGCCCGCGGGGAGGAGGGGTTCCAGGAAGGCGTAGCGGCCGCGCAGGGCCTCCGGGTCCTGGCAGACGTGGTCCTGGACGTGCTCCCACCAGGCGGCGACCTCGCCCCAGCCGGGCGCGGAGAGCGAGCCGCCGAACTCCTGCACCGACAGTGCCGCGATGAGTCCGGCGAAGGCCAAACGGTCGGCGAGCGGCCAGCCCGCGAGCGTCCCGGTGACGAACCCGGCCACGAAGACGTCACCGGCGCCGGTCGGGTCGAGGGCGGAGACCTCGATGGCCGGCACCTCGGCGGTCTCCCCGGTGGCCCCGTCGACGGCGTAGGCACCCTCGGAACCCAGGGTGACCACGGCGTAACGGACCTTGTCCGCGAGCGCGCGGGCGGCGGCCCGCGGGCAGTCGGTACGGGTGTACCGCATCGCCTCCTGCGCGTTGGGCAGGAACGCCTCGCAGTGCTCCAGGTCGCTCAGGCCGTTCAGGTCCCAGCGGCCGGTGTCGTCCCAGCCGACGTCGGCGAAGACCTGCGCGCCGCCGCGTGCGGCCTGGGCGACCCACTCCTCGGCGCGCCCCGGCACGAGCGAGGCGACCGCGGCGCGGGCGTGCGGCGGGTAGGCGGGCAGGGCGCCGTCCAGCGGCGGGGCCTCGTGGCCGTGGGAGACCATCGTGCGCTCGCCCTCGTACGCCATGGAGACGGTGACCGGGGAGTGCCAGCCGGGCACGGTCCGGGAGAGCGAGAGGTCGATGCCCTCGCCCTGCTCCAGGGCGTCCCAGCAGTACTCGCCGTAGTGGTCGTCGCCGAAGGCGGCGGCGAGCGAGGTGCGCAGGCCGAGGCGGGCGAGCGCGGTGGCCATGTTGGCGACACCGCCGGGGCTGGAGCCCATGCCTCGCGCCCAGGACTCGGTGCCGCGCACGGGGGCGCTGTCGAGGCCGGTGAAGATGATGTCGAGGAAGACCGTGCCGGTGAGGAAGACGTCGCAGTCGGGGTCGGTGGGCTCGCGCAGGCACACCAACGGGTCGACCCCTGCGTCGTGTTGCTGGTCTCCCCTTGCTGTGGTCACGGCGACCTCCCCGAACGTGGTGCGGATCAGGTCAGTGTGCCTGATGGGGGTCCGGTGACGGGGGTGACGCAGTCAGGAAAGCGGCCGCATCTACCCGGAGAATCCGACCCCAAACCCATAGTGACCCAGATCACAGGAAGAAGGGGTGAAATTCGCCCTGTCCGGGCTTCTCCGGACCGTCGGTTGCTTGATACATATGTCCCGCGATCCCGTGCAACACCGGGCGCTCCTCCCCCTCTCCTTTGTTCCCTGGAACGCCCATGTTGTCGCGCCCGCGTGCCCTGGGGCCCCTTGTCGCCCTGTTCACGGCCGGTTATCTCGCCCCGTACCTGCTGCCGACCGTCGTCGGCCGGCTCTCCGCCGGACTCGGTCTCACCCCGGCCCAGGCGGGCCTCGTCGGATCGGTCCTCCTCCTCGCCTCCGCCTCCGCGGGCTTCACCCTCGCCTCGCGCGTGGAGCGGTTCGGGCCGCGCCGGACGGCGCGGGCCGGGCTGCTCGCCATGTGCGTCGGTTACGGCGCGGCGGCGCTCACCGCGAGTGTTCCGCCGGTGATCGGCGGCGCGGTCGTCGGTGGCTTCGGCTCGGGTACGACGCTGGCGGTGGCCGCGGCGGGCATCGCCGCGCAGCAGGATCCGCACCGGGCCTCGACGCTCGGTCTGCTCTCGGTCTCGGCGACGGCCGGCGCGCTCTACCTCACGCTGCCGCACCTCGGCGGCGGCCACGCGCTGCCGTTCGCGTCGATCGCGCTGGCGGCGGCGCTGGTATGGCCACTGACGGGCGGCCTGGCGGGCGGGACGAGGCGGGCGGATGCCGACCGCCTCGTCGAAACGCCGGGCAGGGGGTCGCCGCTCCCCCACCGGCGTTCGGGCCTCGTGCTCGCCGCCGCGATCCTGCTCTGGTCCATGGCGCAGAACGCCCTGTGGGGCGTGAGCGGCCGGATCGGCCTCACCCAGGCCGGGCTCGGCGAGGTCACCGTCGGTGCGGTCTTCGCCGTGGCGCTGGGGGCCGGGCTCGCGGGTGTCACGGCGGCCGGGGCGCTCGGCTCGCGGCTGGGCCGCGCGGTACCGATCGGCGCCGGTACGGCGATCATCGCCGCCTGTGTCCTGGTCAGTTCGAGCGCCGGGAGCCTGCCCGCCTTCGCGACCGGCGAGATCCTCTGGAACCTCTTCTATCCGGTCGTCCTGTCCTACCTGCTGGGCCTCGCCGCCTCCCTGGACCCGCGCGGCCGCTGGGCCGTGCTCGTCGGCTCGGCGTCCTCCCTGGGCGTGGCCTGCGGCCCGGTCGTCGGCAGCGTCCTGTCCGCGCGGGCGGGGTACCCGGGCATGGGCGTGGTCCTGTGCGTCCTGCTCCTGCTGGTCGCGGGCCCGATGACCGCGGTCGCCCTGCACACCTCGGGCCGCCCGCTGGTCCCGGGCTCCGTCCGGCGCCGCGGCGGCGCCCCGGCCGCCGTGCTCGCGGGCACGACGACCGCCGCCACGGGCCTCGTCCCGCAGATGGGCGCGCCGGAGCAGGAGGTCACCGAGATCCCGGTCCCGTCCCGCCGCCGCGCCGACCGCCGCGCCTTCCGCCTGGCCCGCCCGAGCGACCGCGGGTAGCTGTTCCTTCCCGACCCCGCCCCTTCCCGAACCGGGGCTCCGCCCTGGACCCCCGTACGGCCCGCGGCCGTGTCCTCGAACGCCGGAAGGGCTGGTTCTTCGCCCGCGGGGCGGAAGATGCAGCTGCGCTGGGGACCCCCTACGCCCTTAGGGCGTAGGGGGAGTTCGAGGCGCGGGGTCTGGGGCGGAGCCCCGGTTCGGGAAGGTGCGGGGTGGGGAAAGCGCCCGCCGCAGGCGCCTCGCCCGCCCCCTACTCCGCGTCGAAGTCGTACGCCTCGACCTCGGCGAGATACCGCGCCCTGCGCTCCTCCTCGTCGTCGAGGAACGACGCCTCGAAGGAGTTGCGGGCCAGCGTCCTCAGCTGCTCCCGGTCAAGACCCAGCGCACCCCGCACCGCGTCGAAGGTGTCGCCCACGTATCCGCCGAAGTACGCCGGGTCGTCGGAGTTGACCGTCGCCATCAGACCGGCGGCCAGCATCGACGCCAGCGGGTGGTCCTCCAGGATGTCGATCGCCCGCAGGCGCACGTTCGACAGCGGGCAGAGGGTGAGCGGCACCCGCTCGCGCACCAGGCGTGACACCAACTCGGGGTCCTCCATGCAGCGCAGCCCGTGGTCGACCCGCTCCACGCCGAGGACGTCCAGGGCCTCGCGGATGTACGCCGGCGGACCCTCCTCGCCCGCGTGGGCGACCTTCCGCAGTCCGAGCGCCTCGGCAGCCGCGTACACCTCACGGAACTTCGACGGCGGGTGGCCGACCTCCGCCGAGTCCAGACCGACACCGGTGATCCGGTGCAGATACGGCCTCGCGGCCTCCAGCGTCGCCATCGCCGACTCGGCGGACTCGTCGCGCAGGAAGCACATGATCAGCCGCGTCGAGACGCCGTGCTTCTCCTCGGCCCCGTCGAGCGCACGCCCCAGGCCCTCGATCACCGTCCCGATCGGCACGCCACGGGCCGTGTGCGCCTGCGGGTCGAAGAAGATCTCCGCGTGCCGCACGCCCTGCGCCGCCGCCCGCGCCAGGTACGCGTCGGCGAGCTCGGTGAAGTCCTCGGCCGTGTGCAGGACGGCCATCAGCCCGTAGTACAGGTCCAGGAAGGACTGCAGATCGCTGAAGAGGTACGCCTTGCGCAACTCCTCGGTGTCCGCGTACGGCAGGGTGACGCCGTTGCGCGCGGCCAGCGCGAACGCCAGCTCGGGTTCGAGGGTGCCTTCGATGTGGAGGTGGAGTTCGGCCTTGGGGAGGGGCATCGATCTATCTTTTCGGTAGGGGGACCCGCATGAGGTCCTGGGCAATGCTCAGTTCGCCGTCGAACCCGGCCGCCCGCGCCTGCCGTTCGAACTCGGCGGGATCGCTGTACCGCTGCGAGAAGTGGGTCAGGACCAGGTGCCGCACTCCCGCGTCGCGGGCGACGGCAGCGGCCTGTCCGGCCGTCAGATGGCCGTGGTCGGCGGCGAGCCGGACGTCCTCGTCGAGGAAGGTCGACTCGATGACGAGCATGTCGGCGCCCTCGGCGAGCGCGTGCACACCGTCGCAGAGCCGGGTGTCCATGACGAACGCGAACCGCTGCCCGCGCCGGACCTCGCTGACCTCCTCCAGCGTCACGCCGTTCAGGACGCCCTCGCGCTGGATCAGGCCGACGTCCGGGCCCTTGATGCCGTGCGCGGCGAGCCGTTCGGGCAGGATGCGGCGCCCGTCGGGCTCGGTGACCCGGTAGCCGTACGACTCCACCGGGTGCGACAGCTTGTACGCGTCGAGGGTGTACGGCTCGGTGACGGCGAGGGGCCCGTCGGCGGCCACCGGGGCCTCCGTCAGCTTCACCGTCTCGCGGTAGGCCGTCGCGTACCGCAGCCGCTCGAAGAAGCGCTGCCCGCTCGCCGGGTAGTGCGCGGTCACCGGGTGCGGGACCTGGTCGAGGTTGATCCGCTGGATCACGCCCGCCAGACCGAGGGAGTGGTCGCCGTGGAAGTGCGTGACGCAGATCCGGTCGATGTCGTGGGCGGCCACCCCGGCGCGCAGCATCTGGCGCTGGGTGCCCTCGCCCGGGTCGAAGAGGATGCCCTGCCCGTCCCAGCGCAACAGATAGCCGTTGTGGTTGCGGTGCCGGGTCGGGACCTGGCTGGCGGTCCCGAGCACGACGAGTTCACGTACGGACACGTCTTATCCGGGGGGCCAGTTGAGGCCACGGCCGCCGAGGACGTGCGCGTGGGCGTGGAAGACGGTCTGGCCCGCGCCGGCTCCGGTGTTGAAGACGATCCGGAAGCCGCTGCCGTCGACCTTCTCCTGGGCGGCGATCTCGCCGGCCTCGCGCAGCACGTCCGCGGCGATGGTCGGCGCGGCGGTGGCGAGCGTCGCGGCGTCGGGGTAGTGGACGCGCGGGATGACGAGCACGTGCGTGGGCGCCTGCGGGTTGATGTCCCGGAAGGCGACGGTCGTCTCGGTCTCGCGCACGATCGTCGCCGGGACCTCCCCGTCCGCGATCTTGCAGAACAGGCAGTCGCTCTGCGGCTCTCCGGCCATGGCCCGGGCCTCCTCGCCTTGGTGATCAGTACCCGGGCATCGTATCGGCCGTGTCACCGGCCGCGCTCGGCCGTGGGGGCGCGGCGCTGCAGGGCGGAGCGGCTCACCCAGTAGGTGATGATCACGATCCAGAAGAGCGGATAGCCGAGCGCCCCGACGACGGAGGCGTCCAGCGTCCACAGCGCCATCGAGACCATCGAGTGCAGACCCAGCAGTCCGACGGAGATCGCCATGGCGAGCACGGGCCGGCAGTTGCGTGCGACGAGGAGCATGGGGCGGCGCAGCCGCTGCGGTACGCGCCGGGTGATCCACACCGCCCAGCCGGCCCAGCCGCCGACGAGGACGAGCGCCCCGATCGCGTACGGGACGAGGGCCTCGGCGCCCGACGAACCGGTCCGCAGCGACGCCGAGCCGATGGCGGCGGCGACGAAACCGAGCAGGGCCACCCAGCGGGCTCCGGCGGCGGTGCCCCAGGCCATGGTCTCCAGGTTGTAGCGGGCCTGCCGGTCGTTCATGTCGAGGGCGGCGGACTCGACGAAGCCCTCGGCGGCCTTCGTCCACGCCCCGGGCCGGAGCCAGCGCCGGCGCAGGTGTAGCAGGGAGAGGTTGTTGTGTGCCTCGCTGCTCTGCGGGTCGAGCCGCAGCGCCGTCTCGTAGGCCTGCTTGGCGACGGCGTGGTTGCCGGTGCGCTGGGCGGTGAGTCCGACGAGGAAGTGCGCGTCGCTCTGCTCCGGTGCGAGAGCGACGGCGGTCCGGGCCGCCTCGTACGCCTCACGCCGGCGCTCCGTGCGGACGGACCGGTCGAGGACGGTACCGAGGGCGTAGTGGCTGCCCCAGTACTGCGGGGCGAGTTCGACGGAGTGGCGGGCGGCCTGCTCCGCCTCCTCGTACCTCGTCAGCGCGAGCAGGATGTGCGTGCGCATCAGCCAGGCCGGCAGCGAGTCGGGTTCGGCGTGCAAGGCCGATTCGATCGACTCGAACGCCTCCTCCTCACGGCCCAGGCGGTGCCGGCAGCGGGCCAGCAGGACCAGTGCGGTGGCGTCCTGCGGGTCGGTCGCCAGATGCTGGGCGGCGAGGGCTGCGGCCTGCTCGTACCGCCCGACGTCGAAGAGCGCGTCGGCCTTGTCCAGGGTGTGGCTCATCAGACCTTGTTCCGGTCGTGGGTGATGCTGAGCAGGTTCGGTACGAGTCCGAGCCAGAACAGGACCTGGGGGATCGTCCGGTCGGTCCACGGCACGAGGACGATCAACAGGGCGCAGAGCGTGGCGAGGACGGCCTGGCCGAGAACCACACGGGGCCAGAACAGCCGCCGCACGAGGTCGCGTACGGTCAGCTTCGCGCCGGTGCGCATCCGCAGATAGCGGCGCAGGGCGCCGAAGCCCCACACGGCCGCCATCAGGGCGAGCGCCCAGAGCCGGGTGCCGAGGTGGATGGGGAGTTCCTTCGGCTCCTCGCCGTCGGTGGGGAAGACGTCGAGGGTGACACCCGCCATGACCAGGCAGATGAGCGCGAGCCAGCGGGTGCCGCGCAACATCCGGTAGACGGCCTTGTCGAGATCGGAGCGGAGCGAGGCGGAGTCGGGGGCGGCGGCGAGTCCGCTCGCGTACACGTCGGCGGCCCTGGCGACGGAGGTGCCGGGCTTGGTGGCCTCGCGCTCGGTGCTCACGGTGACGGCGAGGGTGTGCGTCGGGTCGATGCGGATGAGCTCCCGGATGGCCTCGTCGGCCAGCTCGGTGCGCTCGTGGAACGAGGCGACCTTGTGCATGGTCTGCCAGGTGTAGGTGGCGTCCGGCCCCACCCGCACCGCCGCGTGGGCCTGCTCCAGCGCCTCCTCCGGGCGGTCCGGGGCCAGTTCGAGGAGCAGTTCGGCGAGATGACGGCGCGGGCCCCAGGCGTACGGGTCGATGCGGATCGCCTCGCGCTGTGCCGCCGCGGCCTCCTCCAGACGGCCGAGGTGGCGCAGCGCCACACCCCGCACGAAGTGGGCTTCGAGGTACTGCGGTTCGAGCCGCAGCGACGCGATGGCGGCGGCGAGAGCCTCGGAGGGCCGCCCGAGACCGATCAGGCACTGGCCCAGCACGGACCAGGCGTGGTGGTCGTCGGGGGCCTCGGCGAGGCGGCGGCCGATCAGCTCGTGGGCCTCCTCGTCGCGCGACATCTCGTAGAGGAGACTGGCCCGTTGGACCTGCGGATGGGGGCTCACAGCTTCCGCTTCTTCTTCAGATAGGCGACGAGATCGTCGTACATACCGCCGTCGTTGGCGAACATCGCCACGTTGCGGGCGGAGGCGAACCAGGACTCGCTCGACGGCCTGATCTGCTTCGCCGCGCCCAGCAGGTCCTTCATGTTGATCATGCGTACGGTGCCGGTGCGGGCGGAGTCGAGGAGCGCGGACTCGGCGGCCGTCTCGCAGAGATGGGCGAGGTCGGCGCCGGAGAAGTCCTCGGTGGCCTTGACGAGCTTGCCGAGGTCGACGGACTCGATGGGGCGCTCGCGCAGGTGGTAGCGGAGGATCGCCTCGCGGGCCGGGGCGTCGGGCGGCAGCACGAGCAGGGTGCGGTCGAGGCGGCCGGGGCGGCGAAGTGCGAGGTCCACGTCCCAGGGGACGTTGGTGGCGGCGAGCACGAAGACGCCTTCGTTCTCGGCACCGTCGACGCCGTCGAGCTCGGTGAGGAGCTGGTTGACGACGTTGCGCAATCCGCTGTGGTGGGTACGGGAGCGCTTCGCGCCGAGGGCGTCGAGCTCGTCGAGGAAGACGACGCAGGGGGCCTGGGCGCGGGCGGTCTCGAAGATGTCATGGACGTTCTTCTCGGACGAGCCGATGTACATGTCCAGGATGTCCGCGAGCGAGATCGACATGAAGCTCGCGCCGAGCTCACCGGCGACGGCGCGGGCGATGAACGTCTTGCCGCAGCCGGGCGGGCCGTAGAGCAGCAGGCCGCCGCGGAGCGACTTGCCGTACAGCTTGCGGAGTTCGGGGTTGCGCATGGGGGCGAGGAAGGCGGCCTCCAGGCGGTCCTTGACCTCCTGCATCCCGCCGACGTCGGCGAGGCGTACGGAGCCGGGGGCGTCGATGTCCCAGGCGGAGGCGTCCCCGGGGTCGCCGCTGCCGTCGGCGGTCAGCGGCTGCTCCAGGTCGCCACCGGCGCCGCTGCCGCTCTCGACGAAACGGGGCCCGACGAGGTCTCCGACCTCCTGCTCGGCCTTGTCCCAGTCGAAGGGTGAGGGCCGGCTGGGGGTCTCAGGGGCTGCCGGGGCTGCCGGGGCCGCGGGCGCCTCGGGCGCCGCGGGAGCCTGCGGGGCAGCGGGAGCCTGCGGGGCTTCGGGAGCCTGTGGGGCTGCCGGGGCGACGGCGGGCAGTCCCATCGCGCGGACCATCAGCGCACGTGCCGCCTCGTCACCCGGCGCGTGCTGGAGCGCGACGGCAGCCTCGGTGACGGCCTCGTCGCCTCGGCCCTCGGCGAGGAGCAGTTCGGCGAAGTGGAGCCGCAGGGGCACGTCTTCGGGCGCGGCGGCGACCGCTGCGCGCAGACTACGGATCAGGGGAGACTCGTCGGACATGCGGCCAGCCTATGAACCGACCCGCCACCCGCGCCCACCGGGTTCCCGAAATCCTGGTTGCCGGACCACCGGGTTCCCGGCATACCGTGGGCCCATGGGACGACGAGAACGCGTACCGCGCAGGCTGACGGTGGACGGCACGGTCTGGCTCTGGTCGGTCGGGCATCTGCATCCCCCCTGCCGGGAGCTGCTGACACTGCGCCGCGCCGACGCCCCCCACGCCCAACTGCGCCTGGTCTTCCAGGAAGGCCCGGCCCGTGTGACGCAGGGCGCGTACATGGGCGCGGGCCAGGTCGCGGACACCAAGGACGGCTACCTCAACCTCAACGAGCCCGGCGTGGTGCGCCGGTTCCTCGACGAGGCCACGGCCCGCGACCTCCTTCCGACGGCCCACGGCCTGCACGAGACGGACGGCTGGCCGCTGTTCGACACGCTGGTGGCGAAGGAGAAGCCGGCGGACTAGCTCCAGCGGCCCGTACGGCCGAGGAGGAGCGCGGTGGCCGCCGTGCCGGCCGTGGAGGTACGGAGCACGCTGCGGCCCAGCCGGTACGGCTTCGCGCCCGCCGCCTCGAAAACCGTCAACTCCTCGGGCGACACGCCCCCTTCGGGCCCGACGATCAGCACGATCTCGCCCTCGGCGGGGAGCGGGGCGTCCGCGAGCGCGCCGCTGGGGTGGTCCCGGTCCTCGTGCAGAACGGCGGCGAAATCGGCACCGGCGAGGAGCACCGCCACCTGCTTGGTGGTCATCGCGTCGGCGACCTCGGGGAAACGGGTGCGGCGCGACTGCTTACCGGCCTCGCGCGCGGTCGCCCGCCACTTGGCGAGCGCCTTCAGCCCGCGCTCGCCCTTCCATTGGGTGATGCAGCGGGACGCGGCCCACGGCACGATCGCGTCGACACCCGTCTCCGTCATGATCTCGACGGCCAGTTCGCCCCGGTCGCCCTTGGGCAGCGCCTGGACGACGGTGATCCGGGGAACGGGCTCCGGCTCGACCACGGTCGCCGAGACCTGGACGGTCAGCTGGTCCTTGCCCTCCGCGGCGACGACGACACAGTCGGCCGACGCGCCCCGCCCGTCCGTCAGGACGAGCTCCTCCCCCGCGCGCATCCGCTTCACGGAGACGGCGTGCCGGCCCTCGGGGCCGTCGAGGAGGAAGGAGCCGGGGCCTGGAACGGCCTCGACGACGAAGACGGGTGCGGTCATGAAGCGCTCCTGTGGGCCTGCGCGGTCAGTGCGGTGTCGAGTTCGGCGGCCAGCACCTCGACCAGCTGCCCCGCCGGGAGTTCACGGGCCAGCCGGTGGCCCTGGCCGGCCCACAGGGCCATGCCCTGGGCGTCGCCGGCGGTGGCCGCGGCCTTGCGCAGGGGGGCGGTGAGGTGGTGGATCTCGGGGTAGGCGGCGGGGGCGTACGGCCCGTGCTCACGCATGAAGCGGTTGACGAGCCCGCGCGCCGGCCGCCCGGAGAAGGCGCGGGTGAGCTCGGTGCGCACGAAGAGGGGGTTCGTCATGGCCTGCTTGTGCAGGGCGTGCGCGCCGGATTCGGGGCACACGAGGAACGCGGTGCCGAGCTGGGCGGCGTCGGCCCCCGCGGCGAGGACGGCGGCGATCTGCGCCCCGCGCATGATCCCGCCGGTCGCGACGATCGGCAGCTGGACGGTCTCCCGGACCTGCGTGACGAGGGTGAGGAGCCCGGTGCCCGCGACGGCGGCGTCCGGGTCGTCGCGGTGCGTCCCCTGGTGCCCGCCGGCCTCGACGCCCTGCACACAGACCGCGTCCGCCCCGGCCCACTGAGCGGCCTGGGCCTCCTCGGGCGAGGTGACGGTGACGATCGTGTACGTACCGGCACGGGCGAAGGCGTCGATCGTGTCCCGACCGGGGCAGCCGAAGGTGAACGAGACGACGGGGACCGGGTCCTCCAGGAGGATCGCGAGCTTCGCGTCGTACGCGTCGTCCCGCCCGCTGTCCGGGTCGCCGAGCTGTGTCTCGTACCAGGTGGCCTCGCCCGAGAGCTGGTGCCGGTACACCTCGATGGCGGCGGTGTCCCCGGGCTGTCCGCTCTGCGGCATGAAGAGGTTGACGCCGAAGGGCTGCCCGGTCAGCCCGCGCACCTGCTTGATCTCCTGGTACAGCCCGCCGGCGGTCTTGTACCCCCCGGCGAGGAACCCGAGCCCGCCGGCCTCGCACACGGCCCCGACGAGCTGGGGACTGGAGGCGCCACCCGCCATGGGGGCCTGCACGATCGGGTAACGGGAAAGATCGTTCAGTGCGGTGGACATGCAGGCATCGTGCCATACGGAAGGGCGGCACCCGCTCCCCGCGGATGCCGCCCTTCCAGGCACGACGTCCGGCCCACCGGCGGTTGGACGTGGTCTTCAAACGCGAGAACGGACCCTGCTGCCCCGGCTGACTGCACCGGCCCGGGGGCAACCCCCGGACCCCCGGCAATCACGCCACCTACCGACCGTTGAACGCATCCTTCAGCCGCGAGAACAGACCCTGCTGCCCCGGCTGGAACTGACCCGTGGGCCGCTCCTCGCCACGCAGCTTCGCCAGTTCGCGCAGCAGCCGTTCCTGCTCGGGGTCGAGCTTCGACGGCGTCAGCACCTCGACGTGCACGATCAGGTCGCCGCGACCGCCACCGCGCAGGTGCGTGATGCCGCGCCCGTGCAGCGGGATCGACTGGCCGGACTGTGTGCCCGGGCGGATGTCGACCTCCTCGAGGCCGTCGAGCGTCTGCAGCGGCACCTTCGTACCGAGCGCGCCCGCCGTCATCGGGATGGTGACCGTGCAGTGCAGGTCGTCGCCCCGACGCTGGAAGACCTCGTGCGGGATCTCGTGGATCTCGACATACAGGTCACCGGCCGGACCGCCGCCCGGACCGACCTCGCCCTCGCCCGCGAGCTGGATGCGCGTGCCGTTGTCGACACCGGCCGGGATCTTCACGGTCAGCGTCCGGCGCGAGCGGACCCGCCCGTCGCCCGCGCACTCGGGGCACGGGGTCGGGACGACGGTGCCGAAGCCCTGGCACTGGGGGCAGGGGCGGGAGGTCATGACCTGGCCCAGGAAGGACCGCGTCACCTGCGAGACCTCGCCGCGACCGCGACACATGTCACAGGTCTGGGCGGAGGTGCCGGGCGCGGCGCCCTCACCGGAACACGTCGTACAGACGACGGCCGTGTCGACCTGGATGTCCTTGGTCGTGCCGAAGGCGGCCTCGTTGAGGTCGATCTCCAGCCGGATCATGGCGTCCTGGCCGCGGCGCGTGCGCGAGCGTGGCCCGCGCTGCGACGCCGTCCCGAAGAACGCGTCCATGATGTCCGAGAAGTTCCCGAAGCCGCCCTGGCCGAAGCCACCGGCCCCACCGCCGCCGGACGCGGACAGCGGGTCACCGCCGAGGTCGTAGACCTGCTTCTTCTGCGGGTCCGACAACACCTCGTAGGCGGCGTTGATCTCCTTGAAGCGCTCCTGCGTCTTCGGATCGGGATTCACATCCGGGTGCAGCTCGCGCGCGAGCCGCCGGAATGCCTTCTTGATCTCGTCCTGGGACGCGTCGCGGCGTACGCCGAGTACGGCGTAGTAGTCCGTGGCCACTTACGACTCCGCCAGGATCTGTCCGACGTAACGTGCCACTGCGCGTACCGCTCCCATCGTTCCGGGGTAGTCCATGCGGGTCGGTCCGACCACGCCGAGTTTGGCGACTGCCTCGTCGCCCGAACCGTAGCCGACCGCGACGACGGACGTGGAGGTGAGCCCCTGATGGGCGTTCTCGTGCCCGATCCGTACGGTCATGCCCGAGTCCTTGGCCTCGCCGAGCAGCTTGAGGAGCACGACCTGCTCCTCCAGCGCCTCGAGCACAGGCCTGATCGTGAGGGGGAAGTCATGGCCGAAGCGGGTGAGATTGGCGGTGCCGCCGATCATCAGCCGCTCCTCGTGCTCCTCCACCAGGGTTTCGAGGAGGGTCGCGAGCACCGCCGACACCGTGCCGCGGTCCTCCGTCTCCTCGAACGACTCCGGAAGATCCTGCACCAGCTGCGGCACGTCCGCGAAACGGCGGCCGACGACCCGGCTGTTGAGCCGGGCCCGCAGGTCCGCGAGCGAGGTCTCGCCGAACGGCGCGGGGCAGTCGATCATCCGCTGCTCGACCCGGCCGGTGTCCGTGATCAGCACGAGCATCAGTCGGGCAGGGGCGAGCGAGAGCAGCTCCACGTGCCGGACCGTCGAACGGGTCAGCGACGGGTACTGCACGACGGCGACCTGGCGCGTCAGCTGCGCGAGGAGCCGGACCGTGCGTCCGACGACGTCGTCGAGGTCGACCGCGCCGTCGAGGAAGTTGTGGATGGCGCGCCGCTCTGGCGTCGACAGCGGCTTCACGCCGGCGAGCTTGTCGACGAAGAGGCGGTAGCCCTTGTCGGTCGGGATGCGTCCGGCACTGGTGTGAGGCTGGGCGATGTAGCCCTCGTCCTCCAGGACGGCCATGTCGTTGCGCACGGTGGCGGGCGAGACGCCGAGCTTGTGGCGCTCCGTGAGCGCCTTGGAGCCGACCGGCTCCTCCGTCCCGACATAGTCCTGGACGATGGCGCGCAGCACCTCGAGTCTGCGTTCGCTGAGCATCGCGCACACCTCCAGCTGTCGTATCGGTTTGCTCCGCTTTTGGCACTCGCCCTGCTCGAGTGCCAGGAATCCCCTGGCCAGTGTACGGCGGCGGGCATCGCTCCTGGCAAGGAGGCCGGGTCGCCGGGTCGTAGCGGATAGCGTCGCCGTATGGATGTCGATTGGGAAGAGTACGGCTGGGAACGGCTCGGGGACGGGGTGGGCAGGCGGCGGCTGCCCGTCTGGGACGCCACGGTGGGCCTGGTGCTCGGCGAGAAGGCCGTGCTGCTGTACGACACGGGCTCCACGCTCCGGGAGGGGGCCGAGCTGCGGGCTCAGGTGGAGGCCCTCACGGGCGGCAGGAGAGTGACGCACATCGCACTGAGCCACCCCCACTTCGATCATGTGCTGGGCACGGCGGTCTTCGCGGGGGCGGAGGTGTACGGGGCGGTCGGCCTGGACGAGCTGCTGCTGCGGGAGCGGGAGTCGCTGCGGGTGTCCGCGGTGCGTCACGGGGTCGAGGAGCCGGCGGCGACGGAGGCCGTGGACGTCCTCGTCCTCCCGCGCCACACGGTGTCGGGCGAGTGGACGCTGGACCTGGGCGGTCGGCAGGTGCTGCTGGCCAATGTCGGGCCCGGTCACTCGGGCCACGACCTGGCGCTCCTGGTCCCCGACACGAACGGGGCGGAGGTCGTCTTCTGCGGCGACCTGGTCGAGGAGTCGGGCGAGCCGCAGGCGGGCCGGGACGCGATCGGCTCCCGCTGGCCGGCGGCCCTGGACCGGCTGCTCGCGCTGGGCGGGGAGGCCGCGGTGTACGTGCCGGGGCACGGGGCGGTGGTGGACGCTGCGTTCGTGCGGCGCCAGCGGGATGAGCTGGCACGACGCTTCTCCGTCGCATAACGTCGCCCAAATGCGCAGCTACAACCCGGACCTGACGCCCCCTTGGAAGCGTTCCGCGCCCGTGCCGGAAGTACCGGCAGAACCGGACCTCGTCGTCGAGGAGGTCTCGACGGGCTTCTGTGGGGCGGTGATCCGCTGTGAGGCGGGCACGGTGACCCTGGAGGACCGGTTCGGCAAGCACCGGGTCTTCCCGATGGAGCCGCGGGGCTTCCTTCTGGAGGGCAGGGTGGTGACGCTGACCCGCCCTTCAGCCGCTCCGGCGCGCCCGAGTCGCACGGCCTCGGGCTCGATCGCGGTCCCGGGCGCACGGGCCCGGGTCGCGCGTGCGGGCCGGATCTACGTGGAGGGCCGCCACGACGCCGAGCTGGTGGAACGGGTCTGGGGCGACGACCTGCGCATCGAGGGCGTGGTGGTGGAGTACCTGGAGGGCATCGACGACCTCCCGGCCATCGTCGCGGACTTCGCCCCGGCGGCGGGCGCGCGCCTGGGGATCCTGGTCGACCACCTGGTGCCGGGCTCGAAGGAGTCCCGCATCGCGGCGCAGGTCTCGTCCCCGGACGTCCTGATCGTCGGCCACCCGTACATCGACGTCTGGGAGGCGGTGAAGCCGTCGTCGGTGGGCATCCCGGCGTGGCCGACGATCCCCCGGGGCCAGGACTGGAAAACGGGCGTCTGCCAAGCCCTGGGCTGGCCGGCCAACACGGGGGCGGCCTGGCAGCACATCCTGTCGAAGGTCCACTCGTACAAGGACCTGGAACCGTCGCTGCTGGGCCGAGTGGAAGAACTGATCGACTTCGTGACGGCACCGTAGAGCGAGCCCCGGAAACCCCCGAACGCCCCCACCCACCCGAACCCGGAGTGGGCAACTGATCCATCGGCCTCCCACCCACCCGAACCCGTTGTGGGCAACTGATCCATCGGCCTCCCACCCACCCGAACCCGTTGTGGGCAACTGATCCATCGGCCCGCCACCCACCCGAACCCGTTGTGGGCAACTGTTCCGCTGGGGCGGAACGGGTGGGCACAACCCACGGGGGCGGCGCCCTTGCAGGCCCCTCGTAGGAGGGCGGCACCCATTCACCCCCCCCCTCGCCCGGGGGCGGCGCCCTTACAGGCCCCTTGCCGGAGGGCGGCACGCCTTCACACCCCCTCGCCCGGGGGGCGGCGCCGCCCCCCGCACGGGCGCGGACGCCTAATCCACCAGGTCACGAACGACCGCGTCGGCCAGCAGCCGCCCCCGCAGCGTCAAGACGGCCCGCCCGGCCGCGTACGGCTCCTCCGCCAGCAGCCCGTCCGCCAGCGCCTTGCGAGCCGCGGCCAGTCCGGCCGGACGCAGGAGCTCCAGCTCCACGCCCTCCCGCAGCCGAAGCTCGAGCAGCACACGCTCGACGCGCCGGTCCTCCTCGGAGAGGACCTCGCGGCCCGCACCAGGAGACCTTCCGGAGGTCAGCGCCGCCGCATACGCACCCGGGTGCTTCACGTTCCACCACCGCACGCCCCCGACGTGCGAGTGCGCCCCCGGCCCCGCGCCCCACCAGTCGGCGCCGCGCCAGTACAGCTCGTTGTGCAGACACCGCCCGGCCTCCGAGGTCGCCCAGTTCGACACCTCGTACCACTCGAACCCGGCCTCCGCGAAGACGGAGTCCGCGATGAGATACCGGTCCGCGTGCACGTCGTCGTCGGTCATCGGCACCTCGCCGCGCCGAATCCGCCGCGCCAGCTGCGTCCCCTCCTCGACGATCAGCGCGTACGCGCTGACGTGGTCGGGTCCGGCGCCGATCGCCGCGTCCAGCGACGCACGCCAGTCGTCGTCGGACTCCCCTGGCGTGCCGTAGATCAGATCCAGGTTGACGTGGTCGAAGCCCGCCGCCCGCGCCTCCGCGACACACGCCTCGGGCCGCCCGGGCGTGTGTGTACGGTCCAGGACCTTCAGGACGTGCTGCCGGGCGCTCTGCATACCGAACGAGATCCGGTTGAAGCCCCCGGCCCTCAGCTCGGCCAGATACGCCGGATCCACCGACTCCGGGTTCGCCTCGGTCGTCACCTCGGCGTCGTCCGCGAGCCCGAACTCGTCCCGGATGGCCCCCAGCATCCGTACGAGATCGCCGGCCGCGAGCAGCGTGGGCGTACCGCCGCCCACGAAGACCGTCCGCACCGGTCGTGGGTCGTCGCCCAGCACCTTCCGGGCGAGGCGTATCTCCTCCACGACCTGCCCGGCGTAGTTGTCCCGGGAGGCGAGCACGCCACCGGCACCGCGCAGCTCGCTCGCGGTGTACGTGTTGAAGTCGCAGTAGCCGCACCGCGTGGCGCAGTACGGCACGTGCAGATAGAACCCGAGGGGCCGATCCCCGGCCCCTTCCAGGGCGTGGGCGGGCAGCGCCCCGTCCTCGGGCATGGGCTCACCATCGGGCAGTACGGAAGGCATGAGCCCATTGTCCCGTACTGCCCGAGGTAACCCTTCCGACCTGTGGACAACCCGGCCGCACGGGGCGACCCGGGTCACCCCCGGCGACCGACCACCAGGGGGCCGAAGGCCTTGTCAGGCCTTGTCATCCTTGTCGGCGCAGGCCGTGTCAGGCCTCCCGCGACCCCGCGTACATCTCCTCGATCAGCTCCTTGTACGTCCGCTCCACCACCGGCCGCTTCAGCTTCAGCGACGGCGTCAGCTCGCCGTGCTCGATGTCGAGGTCGCGCGGCAGCAGACGGAACTTCTTGATCGTCTGCCAGCGCTGGAGACCCTCGTTGAGGCGGTCGACGTAGCCCTGCACCATCGCCTCGGTCTGCGGGGCGGCGACGATCTCGGCGTAGGACTTGCCGCCGAGGCCGTTCTCGGCGGCCCAGCCGATGATCGTGGGCTCGTCGAGGGCGATCAGCGCCGTGCAGTAGTTCCGGTCGGCGCCGTGGACCAGGATGTTGGAGACGAACGGGCAGACGGCCTTGAACTGGCCCTCGACCTCGGCCGGGGCGATGTACTTGCCGCCGGACGTCTTGATCAGGTCCTTCTTGCGGTCGGTGATGCGGAGGTAGCCGTCGGCCGACAGCTCGCCGATGTCGCCGGTGTGGAACCAGCCGTCGGACTCCAGGACCTCCGCCGTCTTCTCGGGCAGGCCGTGGTAGCCCTCCATGACACCGGGGCCGCGCAGCAGGATCTCACCGTCGTCGGCGATACGGACCTCGCAGCCGGGGAGCGGCTTGCCGACGGTGCCCGTGCGGTAGGCCTCGCCCGGGTTGACGAAGGAGGCCGCGCTGGTCTCCGTCAGGCCGTAGCCCTCCAGGATGTGGATGCCGGCGCCGGCGAAGAAGTAGCCGATCTCGGGCGAGAGGGCGGCCGAGCCGGAGACGGCGGCGCGGAGGCGGCCGCCGAAGGCCTCGCGGAGCTTGGAGTAGACGAGCACGTCGGCGACCTTGTGCTTGGCCGTGAGCCCGAAGGGGACGGTGGCGGTGCCGGTGCGCCGGAAGTTGTCCTGGCTGACCTTGGCGTACTCGCGGGCCACGCCGGCCGCCCACTGGAAGATCTTGTACTTGGCGCCGCCACCGGCCCGGGCCTTGGCGGCGACTCCGTTGTAGACCTTCTCGAAGATGCGCGGAACGGCGGCCATGTAGGTCGGCTGGACGACCGGCAGGTTCTCGATGATCTTGTCGACGCGGCCGTCGACGGCCGTGACGTGCCCGACCTCGATCTGGCCGGAGGTCAGCACCTTGCCGAAGACGTGCGCGAGCGGCAGCCAGAGGTACTGGACGTCGTCCTTGGTGACCAGGCCGGTCGCCGCGATGGCCTTGGCCATGTACGACCAGTTGTCGTGCGGGAGACGGACGCCCTTGGGGCGACCGGTGGTGCCCGAGGTGTAGATGACGGTGGCGAGCTGCTCCGCGGTGATCGCGGCGACCCGCTCCTTGACGGCCTCGGCGTGCTTCTCCAGGTACGCCTTGCCGCGCGTCTCGAGGTCGGCGAGGGTCAGGACCCAGTCGTCGGTCTCGACGCCGGTGGGGTCGACGACCACGACGTGGTGGAGGTTCGGCAGGTCGGCGCGGCGCTCGACGGCCTTGGCGACCTGGGCCGCGTCCTCCGCGATCAGCACCACGGACTCGGAGTCCGAGAGGATGAACGCCGACTCCTCGGCGTTCGTCTGCGGGTAGACGGTGGTGACGGCGGCACCCGCGCACATCACACCGAGATCGGCGAGGATCCACTCCACCCGGGTGGAGGAGGCCAGCGCGACCCGCTCCTCCGCCTGGACGCCCAGGTCGATCAGACCGGCCGCGATGGCGTAGACGCGCTCGGCGGCCTGCTCCCAGCTCAGCGACTTCCAGTCGTCCGGGCCCTGGCCGGAAGCGGACGGGACCGGATAGCGATATGCCTCCGCGTCCGGAGTCCGCGCGACGCGTTCAAGGAAGAGGGTCGCCACGGAGGGCGGCCGGTTCTCGATCAGGGTCTGTGTGTCGCTCACGACGTCCTCCGGGCGGCGGCGGTGCGTTCTGGCGGTGCGTTCCTGCGTACTAACTGGCGAGTAACCTACGAGCCGCGATCAGAGTAAGGCGCCGAGGTCCGGCGCGTAAGAGGCTGCGGGCCGCCTCTTCATACCCGGTTCATAACGAACGGGCCCCGCGCTGTGCGCACGTGAGCCCGTTCGATGTATCTGTCAGCTGATTGGCTGATTACTGCCGATCACTTCTTGGACTTGCCGCCCGCGGAGTCGTCGCTCGACAGTACGGCGATGAAGGCCTCCTGCGGGACCTCCACGGAGCCGACCATCTTCATCCGCTTCTTGCCTTCCTTCTGCTTCTCCAGCAGCTTCCGCTTACGGGAGATGTCACCGCCGTAGCACTTGGCGAGGACGTCCTTGCGGATGGCGCGGATGGTCTCACGGGCGATCACCCGGGAGCCGATCGCGGCCTGGATCGGGACCTCGAAGGCCTGCCGCGGGATGAGCTCGCGCAGCTTGGCGACGAGCCGCACGCCGTACGCGTACGCGGCGTCCTTGTGGGTGACGGCGGAGAAGGCGTCGACCTTGTCGCCGTGCAGCAGGATGTCGACCTTGACCAGGCTGGACGCCTGCTCGCCGGTGGGCTCGTAGTCGAGGGAGGCGTAACCGCGCGTCTTGGACTTCAGCTGGTCGAAGAAGTCGAAGACGATCTCGGCGAGGGGCAGGGTGTAGCGGATCTCGACGCGGTCCTCGGAGAGGTAGTCCATACCGAGGAGGGTGCCGCGACGGGTCTGGCAGAGCTCCATGATCGCGCCGATGAACTCGCTCGGGGCGAGGATCGTGGCGCGCACGACGGGCTCGTACACGTCGTTGATCTTGCCCTCGGGGAACTCGCTCGGGTTCGTGACCGTGTGCTCGCTGCCGTCCTCCATCACCACGCGGTAGACCACGTTGGGGGCGGTGGCGATCAGGTCGAGACCGAACTCGCGCTCGAGCCGCTCCCGGATCACGTCCAGGTGCAGCAGGCCGAGGAAGCCGACGCGGAAGCCGAAGCCGAGGGCGGCGGAGGTCTCCGGCTCGTAGACCAGCGCGGCGTCGTTGAGCTGCAGCTTGTCGAGGGCCTCACGGAGGTCCGGGTACTCCGAGCCGTCCAGCGGGTAGAGGCCCGAGAACACCATCGGCTTGGGGTCCTTGTAGCCGCCGAGCGCCTCGGTGGCGCCCTTGCTCAGGGAGGTGATCGTGTCACCGACCTTGGACTGACGGACGTCCTTCACACCGGTGATGAGGTAGCCGACCTCGCCGACGCCGAGACCGTCGGACGCCGTCATCTCCGGGGACGAGACGCCGATCTCGAGCAGCTCGTGGGTGGCGCCGGTCGACATCATCTTGATGCGCTCGCGCTTGTTGAGCTGGCCGTCGACGACTCGGACGTACGTCACGACACCGCGGTAGGAGTCGTAGACGGAGTCGAAGATCATCGCGCGGGCGGGGGCGTCGGCGACACCGACGGGGGCCGGCACGTTCTCGACGACCCGGTCCAGCAGCGCCTCGACACCGAGACCCGTCTTGGCGGAGACCTTGAGCACGTCCTCGGGCTGGCAGCCGATGAGGTTGGCGAGCTCCTCGGAGAACTTCTCCGGCTGCGCGGCGGGCAGGTCGATCTTGTTCAGCACGGGAACGATCGTGAGGTCGTTCTCCATCGCGAGGTACAGGTTCGCGAGGGTCTGCGCCTCGATGCCCTGGGCCGCGTCGACGAGCAGGATCGTGCCCTCGCAGGCCGCCAGCGAGCGCGAGACCTCGTAGGTGAAGTCGACGTGCCCGGGGGTGTCGATCATGTTGAGGATGTGGGTCTTCCCCTGACCCGCACCCTCGGTGGGCGCCCAGGGAAGACGGACCGCCTGGGACTTGATCGTGATGCCGCGCTCGCGCTCGATGTCCATCCGGTCGAGGTACTGGGCGCGCATCTGCCGCTGGTCGACCACCCCGGTCAGCTGGAGCATCCGGTCGGCAAGCGTGGACTTGCCGTGGTCGATGTGCGCGATGATGCAGAAATTGCGGATCAACGCCGGGTCGGTACGGCTCGGCTCAGGCACGTGGGTAGGAGTCGCGGGCACGCAAGGTCTCGTCTCGGGGCGATGGTCGGATCGATACGTAGGCTCCATCGTCCCATGACTGGGGACCTCCGCTCGGTTTGGGCGGAGGTTATGCCCCCTGATATCGTGGACAGCTGTGTCTCGTACGCCCTCTCAGCGATGAGGCACACCTCAGAAACAACACCGAACCTGAAAAGGCTCTTTTCGTGGCGAACATCAAGTCCCAGATCAAGCGGAACAAGACGAACGAGAAGGCGCGCCTGCGCAACAAGGCCGTCAAGTCCTCGCTCAAGACCGCGATCCGCAAGGCCCGCGAGGCCGTCGCCGCGGGTGACGTCGAGAAGGCCGTCGTGGCTTCTCGCGCCGCCTCCCGCGCGCTCGACAAGGCTGTCTCGAAGGGCGTCATCCACAAGAACGCCGCCGCCAACAAGAAGTCGGCGCTGGCCACCAAGGTTGCCGCTCTGCAGGGCTGAGCTTCTCTGATGTAACGCCGGACGGGACCCAGCGGGCCCTCTCTCCCGCTCCCAACCGGCACCCCGGACTCGTACGCGACACGCGTTCGCCACGCGTGTACGAGCCCACCAGCCGTACGACAAGGCCCCGCGCCCTCCTTCCCCAGGAGAACGCGGGGCCTTCGTCGTACGCGGCTCAGCGGCCGGGCAGGGCCCCAGTTCCCGGTCCGGGAGGTACCGAAAGCCGCGCTCCCGACGGGTGCGGTACGCACGGCACGACGCGAAGCCGGGCGCTGCCGGCGCCGCGAAGCCGCCGCGTCTCCGACAGGGTTGGGATTTGTCGCGCGGCGCGAACTGCCACGACCCACGACCCGGGCGCTGCCGGCGCATACGAAGCCGCGCTCCCGACAGGTGCGGTGCACACCGCACGACGCGAAGCTGGGCGCTGCCGGCGCATACGAAGCCGCGCTCCCGACGGGTGCGGTGCGCACCTCACGACGCGAAGCCGCCCCAGACCTACGGCCCGGGCGCGTTTGCACCTCGCACAGTCGAGTCTCCGACGGGAGCAGGAGGGCCGCACGGCGCGAGGTTGCCGCGCATGCACGGCGCCCGGACACCCCAGCGGCGCGAAGCCGCCACGTCTCCTACAGGGTGGGTCCTGTCGGTACCGCCCGAAGCCACCTCGCCTCCGACGAGAGCGGGCACACCGCGGGCGGGAGGCCACCGCAACCCGCGGGGAGACAGGCCCCGCCGACGCGGCGGCGAAGCCTCCAGGACTCCGGCGGGGCCGGGCGCTGCCGGCGCAGCGCGAAGCCGCTGCTTCCCATGAGGGCCGGGGCGAAGCCCCGGGAAGGGGTCGTTCCCCACCAGCCCCGGCAGGGTTTCGGGAAGGGGTGGGGTGGGGTGGGGTGGGGGAATCAACCGTCCCGGCACCGCCCCGCGGCTACCGCCGCATCCGCGCCGCCCGCGCCACCGCCACGACCGCCTTCTCCAGCGCGTACTCCGGGTCGTCCCCCCCGCCCTTCACACCCGCGTCCGCCTCCGCCACAGCCCGCAGCGCCAGCGAGACCCCGTCCGGCGTCCAGCCCCGCATCTGCTGCCGCACACGGTCGATCTTCCACGGCGGCATCCCGAGCTCCCGTGCGAGATCGGCCGACCGCCCGCCCCGCGCCGCCGACAGCTTGCCGATCGCCCGGACGCCCTGCGCCAGCGCGCTGGTGATCAGGACCGGCGGGACGCCGGTCGAGAGCGACCAGCGCAGCGCCTCCAGGGCCTCCGCCGCCCGCCCCTCCACCGCGCGGTCCGCGACGTTGAACGACGACGCCTCGGCCCGCCCCGTGTAGTACCGCCCGACGATCGCTTCGTCGATCGTGCCCTCGACGTCCGCCGTCAGCTGCGACACCGCCGACGCCAGCTCCCGCAGGTCGCTGCCGATCGAGTCGACCAGCGCCTGGCACGCCTCGGGCGTGGCCGAACGCCCCAGCGTCCGGAACTCCTGCCGTACGAACGTCAGCCGCTCCGCCGGCTTCGTCGTCTTCGGGCAGGCCACCTCCCGCGCGCCCGCCTTCCGCGCCGCGTCCAGGAGCCCCTTGCCCTTGGCGCCGCCCGCGTGGAGCAGCACGAGGGTGATCTCCTCGAAGGGCGCGTCGAGGTACGCCTTGACGTCCTTGATCGTGTCCGCGGACAGATCCTGCGCGTTCCGCACGACCAGGACCTTGCGCTCGGCGAAGAGCGAGGGGCTCGTCAGCTCCGCCAGCGTCCCGGGCTGAAGCTGGTCGGACGTGAGGTCCCGGACGTCCGTGTCGGCGTCGACGGCCCGGGCGGCCGCCACCACCTCCTGGACGGCGCGGTCGAGGAGCAGGTCCTCCTGGCCCACGGCGAGCGTGACGGGGGCGAGGAGGTCGTCGGTCGAATTCTTCCTGGTGGCCATCGCTTCACAGCATCCCACGGGCCACTGACAGCCATGCCCGAGAATGGCGGGGTGAGCGAACGACACGTACTGGTACTGCCCGACCGCGATGCCGCCGAGGAGGTCGCCGAAGAACTGCCCGCCCGCTTCGGCGTCGCCGAGGAGCCTCAGCTCGTACGCGACGCGCTGGCAGGCGAGGACGACGCCGAGGACGCGCAGTGGCTGGTGGTCGTCGAGGACCCGCAGGGCCGGCTGGACTCGGCGGCACTGGACGCGCTGGCCGCCGAGTACGAAGGCTGGCTGGAGTCTCCGTGACCGGGGTTATGCCTGCGAGGCGCCCTCGGCTTCAGCGCTCCGCGCGGACCGTGCCGGAGGCACGGGCAGCTCGCGGAGCTCGATGCCGAACCGGTCGCGGTACACCGCCCGCACCTCCTCCTCGCGCTCGAGCATCCTCTCGGTCCGCTCGCCGTTCGCGTGCGTGACCAGCTTCAGGCCGCTGAGGGTGATCCGGCCCTCCTCGGTGAGCCGGGAGCAGATGAGGGAGCGGGTGAAGTGCGAGTCCGGGGAGGTGCGGTGGTACCAGGCGCCCGCCGTGAAGTCACCGAGCACGCGCGGCCGCGTCTCCAGACGGCATTGCGTTTTGCCGTTCCGCAGCACGTCCAGATCGCCCTCCTCGGTCTCGACGACGCGGAACGTACCGCCCGGATCCGTCTGATCGCCCCGCTCGTCCAGCGCCAGCGGGAAGTGGCTGTGGTCACCGAACCCGACGTCCGCGAGCCATCGTTCTCCGTCCACCTCCACCACCACTGCCATGTGGTCGTACGGGATGCCCAGTCGGCCGCCCGGGCCGAAGCCGCGCCCCTGGAGAAGCGAGACGGTGAAGCCGAGTTCGCGCAGGAGGACGGCGAAGGTGGCGTTGATCTCGTAGCAGAACCCTCCTCTGCGGGCGCCGACCACCTTGTCGAGCAGCGCCTTCTCCTCCAGGACGATGTCCTCGCCGAGGTGGATCGACAGGTTCTCGAAGGGGACCGTTCTCAAGTGCCGCAGATGCAGATCGCGCAGGGCCGCCACGTCGGGGCGTTCCGGGCGCGCGGCTCCGATGCGGTGCAGATAGGCGTCGACGATCGCGCCCGGGACCGGCTGGGTGTCAGTACTCATGCCGAGAGTGTGCCGGGCCGCCGCCCGATACCCCATGAGGCTCTGGTCCTAGGCCCGTTGCCCGAGGCGCTCGTCCGGTCCGCGCCGCTACCGTGCGAGCCATGAGTGATCTTGAACCGCCCCGCCCCCGCGCCGAGCGCAAGCAGGACGTCCTCACCCGGCTCCGGCACGATGTGGACCTCTGGGTCGCGACCGCGTCCGCCCAGGACGAACCGTGTCTGGTGCCGCTGTCCTTCGTCTGGGACGTCCAGGACGGCCGGATCGACGAGGGAACGCTGTTGCTCTGCACGAAGCGGAACAACCCCACGGCCCGCAACCTCACCCCGAACGGTGAGGTCCGGATCAGCCTCGGCCATACCCGTGACGTGGTGCTGATCGAGGGAACGGCCGAGAAGGTGGAGGGCTCCGACCTGCCGAAGGCCTCCGCCGACGCCTTCGCGACCAAGCTGGCCTGGGATCCCCGCGACCGATCCGCCTGGATCTACCTCCGGATCACCCTCAGGTCGGTGAAGGCCTGGCGCGAGGTGAACGAACTGCCCGAACGGGAGCTGATGCACGACGGCGAGTGGCTCGTCTGACCTGCTCTCCTCCCACCTCACCCTCGGGCAGCAGGCACCGGCTCCTCGGCCGGCGCGGGCAGTTCACGCGTCCGCGGCAGCGGCGAGGGCAGCAGCCACAGCACGGCGAGTACGGCTCCGGCGGTGGCGATCCACAGCGTCGGCCGCAGACCGACGGCCGTGCCGAGGAGGCCCCCGACGAGCGCACCGACGGGACGGAACCCGTGGTTGAGGGTGCGAAAAGCACCCATCACCCGCGCCCGGACGGCGTCGGGTATCAGCGCCATCTGGAACGACCCCGCCGCGATGTCGACGACCATGACGGCCGCGCACGAGAGGAACTCGGCCGCGAACAGCAGGCCCACGACCAGGGGTGTCGGACCCTCCGCGAGCGGTATCAGCAGCAGGGGCACGGTGAAGCCGAGGGAGCCGACGACGATGGACGCGCCGATCCCGAAGCGGCGTACGACCGCCCCGCTGCCCGCGGCCCCGATCAGCCCGCCGACGGCTCCCGCGCCGAGGACGGCGCCGAGCACGCCCGCGCTCAGGCCGAGTTCGGTCGTGGCGTACAGCACGAACAGGGTGTGGAACATGTAGTTGAAGAACTGGATCGTCCCGGAGGCGGCGAACAGTGCCCGCATGGACGCGTTGCGGACGACCCAGCGCAGGCCCTCGGTGAAGTGGCCCTTGCCGACCGGCGCGGGTGGCGGTTCCACGGGCTTGATCCGGGCCAGATAGCCCGCCGAGACCAGGTACGTGAGGGCGTCGGCGAGCAGGGCGAAGGGCGCGGTGAGGAACTGCACGAGCAGGCCGCCCGCCCCTGGTCCCGCCAGCCACGACATCGAACGGCTGCCGTTGACCAGTGAGTTGGCCTGTACATAGCGCTCGGTCGGGACCAGCGCCACCAACAGCGTGACGTTGCACGCCTCGAAGAGCACCGTCAGGGCGCCCACCCCGAAGGCGACCGCGTAGAGCTGGCCCAGAGTGAGCATGTCGAGCAGGTACGCGACCGGGAGCGTCAGGAGCAGGGCCGCCCGCCCGAGGTCGGCGGCGATCATGGCGCGCCGGCGGCGGGCCTGCCGGTCGGCCCAGGCTCCCAGCGGAAGGTTGAGCAGCAGCGCAGGCAGCAGCTCGGCCGTCTTGAGCCAGCCCATCTCCGCGGCGCCGGCACCGAGCACGAGCACAGCGGCGAGCGGGATCGCGATCAGGGAGATCTGGTCCCCGACGAGCGAGATGGTCTGGCCGGCCCAGTAGCGCCGAAAGGACCGCTCACGCAGGAGCGCGGGTACGCGTTCCGCCACTCGCATCCTTCACTCCCCGTTCTCGTCGTCAAGGAGCTCAGGAATCTCGCCGGGGATCTCGCGGTCCAGGTACGCGATCCGCAGCACGCTGACCGGCCTGGCCTCCTCCGGCCGCAGCGACGGGTCGGACTCGCGGCCCTCGTACGGCAGCAGCAACTCGTCGATCCGTCGCCCGAAGGCGGCCAGCTCGTCCGGCGTGAGGTAGAGCAGGGAGTCGCCGAACATCTCGGCCTCCCGCCACTCCTTCGGCAGCCGATGCCGGTCCTCCATGGCACGCAGGACCCGCTCGAAGTACCGCTCGGCCACCGCGCTGCTCAGCGCGTCCGCCGCCTCCGCGACCGTGGCGTCCTCACTGTCCCCCGGCCAGTCGGTGTACCGGGCCGTGGCCCTCCAGGGCTTCTCCCGCCCCCGCCCGCCGGGCGCCACCTCCACCAGCCCGTACTTCGCGAGTATCCGCAGGTGGTACGAGCAGCTGGCGACCGATTCCCCGGTGAGCTCGGCGGCCCGGGTGGCGGTGAAGGGGCCGCTCCGCCGCAGCAGGCCGACCAGCGTCATCCGTGTCGGGTGGGCGTAGGCCCGCAGCGCGCGGGGGTCCGTGAGGCTGATGCTCCGGGGCTGCTCGTCGTCGCCTTGCTTCATCGACTCCTCCATGATGTAAAGCTAGCTTTAGAAAGACTTCTTTACAAGCGTCTCCCAGTCGGCACGGCCACAAGATCCCGGCCCGACCCGGTCACCGCGATCGCTCCGTCCCGGTCCGTCCGAAGCACCTCCGCTCCCCCGTCCCGCAGCGCCTCGACCGTCCGGGGCGAGGGGTGCCCGTACGGGTTCCCGCTCCCGGTCGACACCAGCGCCAGCCGGGGCCGGACCGCACG
This sequence comes from Streptomyces sp. NPDC039609, assembly GCF_055596705.1. Classification (NCBI taxonomy): domain Bacteria; kingdom Bacillati; phylum Actinomycetota; class Actinomycetes; order Kitasatosporales; family Streptomycetaceae; genus Streptomyces; species Streptomyces sp. NPDC039609. Next base: position 539,340 of record NZ_JBVIUJ010000002.1, on the reverse strand, counting down.
TATCAGCCCGGGGTCCTGATGCGCGGAGCCGTGGTGGGCGACCTTGAGCACGTCCACCGGAGCCAGCCGGGGATACGCCCTCAACAGGCGCTGCTGGGCAGGCGGTTCGAGGTCACCGAGCAGCAGCAGGCTCAGCCCGCCCGCCGTCCGGACGAGCAGGGTGACGCTCGCGTCGTTCGGCTCGGACGCCTCCGGCTCCACCGCCCCGGGGGCCCCGCGCGGCCACAGCACCTGCCACTCCAGCGCGCCGAGACGTCGCCGCTCCCCCGGCCCGGCCAGAACCATCGGAACCCTGGCCGCCGCTGCGGTCCGCCGCACGAACGCCGCCTGGCCCTGCGGCTCTTCGAGCCACGTCGTCTGGATCGCCCCCACCGACCGCCCGCGCAACACCCCTGGAAGCCCCGCGACATGGTCCGCGTGAAAGTGCGTGAGCACCACCAGCGGGATCCGGCGGACACCGAGATCACGGAGGCAGCGGTCCACCAGAGCCGGCTCCGGCCCGGCATCCACGACGACGGCCGCGTCCCCGCCCGCCGCGAGCACGGTCGCGTCGCCCTGCCCCACTTGGCACATCGCGAACACCCAGCCCGGCGGCGGCCATCCGGTGACCACCCGGGTCAGCGGCGGCGGCCTGACCACAGCGAGGAGCAGCAGTACCGCGCAGCCCACGGCGATTCTGCGTCGGTACGGCAGCCCCCACGCCCCCAGCACCACCAGCCCGAAGAGAGCGGCCAGCATCAGCCCGCCCCACCAGCCGCCCGGCCACTCCGTCTCCGCACCCGGCAGCGCCGCACCGGCGCGGGCCACACCCGCGATCCACCCCGCCGGCCAGCCCGCGACCTCAGCGACCAGCTCCGCCGCCGGCAGCCAGACAGGGGCGAGTGCGAGCGCGGCGAACCCCAGCACCGTCGCCGGGGCGACCGCCGGCTCCGCCAACAGGTTGCTGGGGATCGCGACCAGGCTGACCCGCGCGGCGAAGACCGCCACGACGGGCGCGCACACGACCTGCGCCGCCAGGGCGGCGGCCAGCGCCTCGGCGAGCCTGCCCGGCACCCCGCGCCGCTGAAGCGCCTCGCTCCACCCCGGCGCGATGGTGAGCAGCGCCCCGGTGGCAAGGACCGAGAGCAGGAAGCCAAAGCTCCGCGCCAGCCACGGGTCGTAGAGCACGAGCATCAACACCGCCGCCGCCAGAGCGGGGATCAGCGATCTGCGGCGCCCCGTACCGATGGCGAGCAGGGCGACCAGGCCACAGGCCGCGGCCCGCAGCACGCTCGGGTCCGGTCGGCAGACGACGACGAAGGCGAGTGTGAGCCCTCCGCCGATCAGGGCGGTGGACCGCAGTGGAATGCCGAGCCGTGGCGCGAGCCCGCCGCGCTCGACCCGCATCGCGGCACCCGGCCGACCGACCAGAAGCAGCAGCACGACTGTGAGATTGGAACCGGACACTGCCAGAAGGTGCGTGAGGTCGGTCGCCTCGAAGGCGTCGCTCAGCTCCGGATCGATCCGGGACGTGTCTCCGACGACCAGTCCGGGCAGCAGCGCCCGGGCGTCCGGATCGAGGTGGTCCGTGGCGCGCCGCAGCCCCGCCCGCAGCTCACCGGCCGTGCGTTGCACGGCGCTCGGCGCCCCCGTGATCCGGGGCGGCCCGGCCCCGGCGACGCGCAGCACCGCCGCGAACCGGTCTCCCGGCCGCGCCGGGGGCGCGAGCCGTCCCGTCAGCCGCAGCCCGGTCGACGGCAGCAGCCGCAGCCACTCCCGCTGGGCGTCGCCGGCGGGCACGATCACCAGGATCGGTGTCCGGGTCCGGTGGACCGCTCCGCCGGGCGCCTCGACCCGGTTCACCTCGCCGTTCAGAACGACGGAGACCGGCGCCGCCCGATCTCCGCGGACGCGGGGCCCGGTCAGTCTCGGATCGGAGGTGACCGTCACCTCCACGCCCACCCGGGCGTACTCCCCCGCGAGGCCCGGCAGTGGACCGCGCCTCAGGTCAGCCGCATGAAGCCCGCCCGACGCGGCACCGGCCGCGGCACAGAGCAGCACCGCCGCGACCGCGGTGGCCCTCAGCCGCCCACCGGGCCGTCCTCGAACCGCCGCCCGCAGCATCGCCGCCCCCGCCAGGCAGGCGAGCACTCCCGTGACCACCCACCACCCCGTGGCGCCCACCGCCAGCGCGGCCGCTCCCCAGGCCGCCAACGCCGGTGGCACGAGCCGAAGATCCGCAGGGCCCTCCCCACCCGCACCGCGCGGTGCGGGGTCCTCGCTCATGGCCGAACCAGAGGAGCGAGTTCGGCGAACCGCCGCTCACCGATCCCGGTGACCTCGCGCAGCTCGGCGACCGACCGGAATCCACCGTGCTCCAGACGGTGGTCGACGATGTGCTGCGCGAGTACGGGCCCGACCCCGGGCAGGGTATCCAACTGCTCCACGGTCGCGGCGTTCAGACTCAGCGGCCCCGCCCGGACACCAGTCGTGCCCCCGCCACCGGCGCCCACGCCCGCGGCGTTCGGCATCGCAGGCAGGCCGACCACGACCTGCTCACCGTCCATCAGAACCCGGGCCCGGTTGAGTCCGGTGACGTCCGTGCCCGGCTTGACACCTCCGGCCGCGCGCAGCGCGTCCGCGACCCTCGACCCGCCGGGCAGGGTCAGCACCCCGGGCCGTCGTACCTTGCCGCTCACATCGACCACGACCGCCGGCGGTGACGGCGCCCCGGCCGTCGGCTCCGCCGACACCACCGGAGACGCCCCGCTCTCCGGCAGCGGCGCCGCGCGCACGATCTCCGGCGCCCGAACGGCTTCCGGCCGCCCTGCCCAGAAGTAGCGTCCGGCGAACCCCGCGGCCACGACCAGGACCACGGCCAGCGCCGCCAGCGTCCTCGGTTCGAGGCCACACCTGGACCGCACCCACATCGGCAGCCGATCGCTCAGTGCGAGCCGCAGCCGTTCCCACCTCCCGGGCGCGGCAACCTCCTCCCGCACCCCGGGCGCGGCAACCTCCTCCCGCACCCCGGGCGCGGCAACCTCCTCCCGCACCCCGGGCGCGGCAACCTCCTCCCGCACCCCGGGCGCGGCAACCTCCTCCCGCACCCCGGGTGGGGCATCCTCCTCCCGCACCCCGGGCGGGACCACGACCTCCGGCGCGCCCCACCCCACGGTCGGTGCGGGCTCGACGGGCGGCGCCGCGGAGGGGAAGAGCGCTTCCCCTCGTCGTCGTACGGCGGCACGGCTCGCCGCGACCGCATGTCTCCCGCGCGCCCGCCCTCGCACCCGCCCGGGAGGCGAACCCCGCCCGCCGACACGAGTCCGCCCGTCCGAACCGGGCCCACGGCCGGGACCGCTGGACGCACCCGCCCTCCTCACCGAGGACGTGGCCGCCGTCGCCGCGCTCCGTGCCGCCTCATCCGTACATGTGGTGTCGCTTGCTGCGGTGTCTGTGTGAAGAGCCATGGACAGGACGGTAGGCACATCTGTCCGAACCCGCTGAGATGGATCGATTTCCGTGGATGAGAGCCCAGTTGTGGAAAAACCCGTCACTCACACGAGGGATCGCGCGGGTCAGCGGGGCGAGACCACGACGGCCAGCAGCCCTGGGCCCGTGTGCGCTCCGATCACCGCACCCACCTCGCTGACCTGCAACTCCGCAATGCCAGGCACCCGTTCCCGCAGCCGGTCGGCCAGGACGGCGGCTCGCTCGGGCGCGGAGAGATGGTGCACCGCGATGTCCACGTCGCCGGAACCCGCCCGCTCCACGGCGATCTCCTCGAGGCGGGCGATCGCCTTCGACGCCGTCCGCACCTTCTCGCGCAGCTCGATCCGACCCCCGTCGAGCTGGAGCAGCGGCTTCACCGCGAGCGCGGAGCCGAGCAGCGCCTGGGCGGCCCCGATCCGCCCGCCCCTGCGGAGGTAGTCCAGGGTGTCGACGTAGAAGAACGCGGAGGTTCCGGCCGCCCGCTTCTCCGTGGCGGCGACGGCCTCGTCGAGGGAGCCGCCCGCGTCCACGGCCTCGGCGGCCGCGAGCGCGCAGAAGCCGAGCGCCATCCCCACCATCCGGGTGTCGACCACCCGGACCGGTACGGGGGCGTCCTTGGCCGCCAGCACGGCGGCATCGTACGTACCGGAGAACTCGGCGGAGAGATGGAGCGAGACGACGCCCCGCGCCCCGGCCTCGGCGGCCGCGCGATAGGTCTCCGCGAAGACATCGGGGCTCGGCCGTGAGGTGGTCACCGGCCGCCGTTTCTGGAGCGCCTGGGCCAGTGAGCGGGCCGAGATCTCGGTCCCCTCCTCAAGGGCCTGGTCGCCGATGACGACGGTGAGCGGGACCGCGGTGATGCTGTGCCGCTCCATCGCCTGGGGTGGCAGGTAGGCCGTGGAATCGGTGACGATCGCGACATGCCGGGACATGAGCGGGAGGTTACCCGCCGAGGCCGCCGCATGGCAGCCCGGCCCTCGCTCAGCGAGCGTCCGCGCCGCCCTCGCCGGTGCCACGTCCGCCCCGCCCCGCCACACAGACACCCCACACCACCCGCGGCCGGCCGGCCAGGCCGACCGGAGCCGTCAGGGCGGCCAACCGGGCCGTCGGGTCGGATCGGCGGTGTCAGTTGGTGGTCTCGGGCCGTGCCGACTTCTCCCACGGATAGGCGGCCTGGCGCGGATCGCGCGCCGTGATCGCCGGCGGCGGTTCCTGCTGCCCCTGCGCCTGGGCACCGGCGGCCTGCGCATCCGGGCGCGGGCCGGCTTCCGCCTCCGCGGGCCACACCTGCTCACGCTCCGCTCCCGCGGCGGCGGCGCCGGCGGCGGGCCACGAGAAGTCGCCCGACGCGGGGCCCTGTGCGGCAGGCTCCGACCAGTGCCGCAGCGCGCCCGCCTCCATGTCGATCTGCTGGCTCAACGAGGACAGGTCGTCCTCCGCGAACTTCCGCGCCCGGTCCCTGGCCGCCCAGCGTAGCGAGTCCGCGGACTGCGTGATCTGCTCGGTCCGTGCCCGCAGGTCAGAGAGCTGTCCGGCCACGCGCGAGCGGTCCGGCTCCCGCTCCAGGCGCTTGAGGTCCTCGTCCAGCTCCTGGCCGTGGGCGCTCAGCCGGCGGAAGAGGTCGAGTGACTCCTTCAGCGAGGCGTCCTCGGCGACGCCCGCCTGCAGGGCGTCCTGGGTCGCGCGCATCGACGTGCGCAGCGAGAGCCGCAGCTGGGCCAGCTCACCGGCGACCCCGCCCTGACCGTAGCTCTTGGCGCGCAGCGTCGTGTCCTCGACCGTGCGCCGGGCCTGGTTGATGGTGCGGTCGACCCCACGCTTGGCGGCCTTGACCACCTTCACGGTCGCGTAGACCCCCAGCGCCACGAAGGCGAAGAAGAGCAGCGCCATGATCACAATCGCGGCTTCCATGTCCGCCCCTCCGGCGTGGGTCGAGTTTCCTCGGTTGTCGTTCTTCCACGGTAAACGGAACGGGCAGGCCGAGGGTTCCATCGGAACCCTCAACCTGCCCGTAGGGGATGCCCCCTATACCTCCGTCGCCGCCGGGACCGGCGGCGACGTCAGGCAACCGTCAGGCGACGATGTTGACCAGCTTCGGGGCGCGCACGATCACCTTGCGGATCTCCGCGCCGCCCAGCGCCGCAACCACGTTCGCGTCGCCGAGCGCCAGCGCCTCCAGATCCGCGTCCGTGATGGACGGGGAGACCTCCAGACGCGCCTTGACCTTGCCCTTGATCTGCACGACGCAGGTCACGGTCTCGTCCACGACGTACGCGGGGTCGGCGACCGGGAAGTCCTGGTGGACGACCGAGTCGGTGTGGCCCAGCTTGCGCCACAGCTCCTCCGCGATGTGCGGGGCCAGCGGGGCGACCAGCAGCACCAGCCGCTCGGCGACCGAGCGGGAGACCGGGCCGCCCACCTTGGTCAGGTGGTTGTTCAGCTCGGTCACCTTGGCGATGGCGGTGTTGAAGCGCATGGCCGCCATGTCCTGCGAGACACCGTCGATCGCCTTGTGCAGGGCGCGCAGGGCGTCCTCGTCGGGCTCGGTGTCCACGACGGTGACCTCGCCCGTCGACTCGTCGACGATGTTGCGCCACAGGCGCTGCAGCAGTCGGTACTGGCCGACGACCGCGCGCGTGTCCCACGGGCGGGAGACGTCCAGCGGGCCCATCGCCATCTCGTACAGGCGCAGGGTGTCGGCACCGAACTCGGCGCAGATCTCGTCCGGGGTGACCGCGTTCTTCAGGGACTTGCCCATCTTGCCCAGGACGCGGCTGACCTTCTCGCCCTGGTACCAGTAGCCGCCGTCCCGCTCCTCGACCTCGGTCGCCGGCACGGCGATGCCGCGCGCGTCGCGGTAGACGAAGGCCTGGATCATGCCCTGGTTGTACAGCTTGTGGAACGGCTCGGCCGAGGAGACGTGGCCCAGGTCGAACAGCACCTTGGACCAGAACCGCGCGTACAGCAGGTGCAGTACGGCGTGCTCGGCACCGCCCACGTACAGGTCGACGCCGCCGGTGGGCATGCCTTCGCGCGGGCCCATCCAGTACTGCTCGATCGCGGGGTCGACCAGCTTCTCGGAGTTGTTCGGGTCCAGGTAGCGCAGCTCGTACCAGCAGGAACCGGCCCAGTTGGGCATGGTGTTGGTCTCGCGGCGGTACTTCTTCGGGCCGTCGCCCAGGTCCAGGGTGACATCGACCCAGTCCTCGTTGCGGGACAGAGGCGTCTCGGGCTGGGTGTCGGCGTCGTCCGGGTCGAAGGTGCGCGGCGAGTAGTCGTCGACCTCCGGCAGTTCCAGCGGCAGCATCGACTCGGGCAGCGCGTGTGCGACGCCGTCCTCGTCGTAGACGATCGGGAAGGGTTCGCCCCAGTAGCGCTGACGGCTGAACAGCCAGTCGCGCAGACGGAAGTTGACGGTGCCCTCGCCGATGCCGCGGTCGGCCAGCCAGACGGTGATCTTCGCCTTGGCGTCGACGACGCCCAGGCCGTCCAGGGAGATCTCGTCGTTGGCGGAGTTGACGAGCTTCGCCTCGTACGAGGCGAAGGCGTCGTCCCACGTGGACGGGTCGGTGCCGCGGTCGTCGCTCGGCTCGACGACGCAGCGCATCGGCAGCTCGAAGGCGCGCGCGAAGGCGAAGTCGCGGGTGTCGTGGGCGGGGACGGCCATGATCGCGCCGGTGCCGTAGCCCATCAGGACGTAGTCGGCGATGAAGACCGGGACCTGCTCGCCGCTGACCGGGTTGGTCGCGTACGCGCCGGTGAAGACGCCGGTCTTGTCCTTGGCCTCGGCCTGCCGCTCGACGTCGGACTTGGAGGCAGCCTGCTTGCGGTACGCGGCGACGGCGTCGGCCGGGGTGGCGTGTCCGCCCGTCCACACGTCGTGGGTACCGGCGGGCCAGGCGTCCGGGACGATGTTCTCGACCAGGTCGTGCTCCGGGGCCAGCACCATGTAGGTGGCGCCGAACAGGGTGTCCTGGCGGGTGGTGAAGACGGTGATCGCGCCGGCCTCGCCGACCTGGAAGTCGACGCGGGCGCCCTCGGAGCGGCCGATCCAGTTCCGCTGCTGCAGCTTGATGGCCTCGGGCCAGTCCAGCGCGTCCAGGTCGTCCAGCAGGCGGTCCGCGTAGGCGGTGATGCGCATGTTCCACTGGCGCAGCTTGGACTTGAAGACGGGGAAGTTGCCGCGCTCGGAACGGCCGTCGGCGGTGACCTCCTCGTTGGCCAGGACGGTGCCCAGACCGGGGCACCAGTTGACCGGCGCGTCGGAGGCGTACGCCAGGCGGTACTCGCCGAGGACGTCGGCGCGCTCGGCCGCGGTCAGCTCGCTCCACGCGCGCGTGGAGCCCGGAACGTCACGGGTGCCGTTCTCGAACTGCTCGACCAGTTCGGCGATCGGACGGGCCTTCTTGGCCTCGTCGTCGTACCAGGAGTTGTAGATCTGCAGGAAGATCCACTGGGTCCACTTGTAGTAGTCCGGGTCGATCGTGGCGAACGACCGGCGCTTGTCGTGGCCCAGGCCCAGCCGGCGCAGCTGGACCTTCATGTTCTCCATGTTGGCCTCGGTGGACACGCGCGGATGCGTGCCCGTCTGCACGGCGTACTGCTCGGCCGGCAGGCCGAATGCGTCGAAGCCCAGGGTGTGCAGCACGTTGTGGCCGGTCATGCGCTGGTGACGGGCGAAGACATCCGTGGCGATGTAGCCCAGCGGGTGGCCGACGTGCAGACCCGCGCCCGAGGGGTACGGGAACATGTCCATGATGAACTTCTTGGGCCGGGCGGCGATCGCCGGATCGCCCGCCAGGTCACCGGTCGGGTTCGGCGCCTCGTAGGTGCCCTCGGCGTCCCAGAAATCCTGCCAGCGTGCCTCGATGTCGGCGGCCATGGCCGCCGTATAACGATGCGGGGCCGCCGTCTCGGCAGCCGAATTCATCTCGCTCATGATCCTTGAAGCTCCATCGATCGTCTCTGCCCACTGCCCGCGAACTGCACTGCCACGAAATGAAAAATCCCCTCGCACAGGAGGGGACGCCGCGCCGATTCCGACCGGATCTTTCATCCGTCGGGACTGATCAGCGCGGCTCGCTAAGCAGAAGGCGTACGGCACGCATGGCGCCAGGGTACCGCAGGGCCCGAGGGGGCCGCACCGACGTTCCGACCGGTGGCCGAACGACCTTCGGGTGATTGAGGCGCCGTGAGCGCGTCACGCTACCCAGCCGCCCGAGGCGCCCAGGTTACTCCGCGTATCGCCCCTATCCGGGGCAACCCCAAAGTCAGTAGGCCGTTGAGAGTCCCGTAAACACGCAAACCACCTACCGGCCGGTATGGGGCGACCTAACATGCGGCCCAACGGGACTGCTTATCCGCACCATTCGGAGTCGCCCCTATGAACCCTCATCGCAAGAAACGCTCCACCCCCGCCGAGCGAACCGGTATGAGCCGGCCGGTTCAGGGCGGGCTTTCGGTCGCGGCGCTGGTGATCATTCCGCTGCTCGCCGTCGGAGGCAGCGACAGCTTCCGGGCCGCGCTCGACTTCACCACCGGCGTGCTGTCGCTGGTGTCCCTCACCGCATCGGTCGCCTGGGGCCTGATCGCCACCGACCGACTGCTGCTCTCCCCACGCCACCGGTTGCTCGCCCAGGGCATCCACCGGGGCACCGCGGTCGCCTCGCTCGGCTTTCTGCTGCTGCACGCCACGGTCAAGGTGTCCCTCGGCCATGTCGCGCCGATCGGCGCCCTGATTCCCTTCGGCCTCGGCGTCACGGGCACGTCGGCCCTCATCGGCTTCGGTTCGCTCGCCGGGCTGCTGATGGTCGTCGCCGCCTCCACGGGCGCCCTGCGCAGCACTCTGGCGGGCCGCAGCCGTTTCGCCGCCCGCTGGCGACCCCTGCACATGCTGGCGTATCCGGCCTGGTGCTTCGCCCTGGTCCACGGTCTGTACACCGGCCGGCCCGCCGCCACGTGGGTCGTCGTCATGTACTGCCTGGCCCTGACCTTCGTCGCCGCGACGGTCTCGCTCCGGATGCTCCCCGCTCCGACGCAGCGGGAGCTCGCCGAACGGTTCGTCGGGCTCCTGGCGTCGCTGGAAGGCCGCGCCAGGCCCGAGGCGGCCAACCGGGCGCCCGACCCGGCCGAGGGACCCACCGGAGCCGATGACGAGGGCGAGCGCGGCGGCTACGAGCCGCCGCCCACCATGTCCGCCGAGTGGCTGGACCGGCCCACCGGCCGCCCCTCCCTGCCGTCCTCGCCCGAGCCGCTCGCACCCCCCGTACCGAGCAGCCGGCTGTACGAGTCCCCTCCCCCGCTCTACGAGTCCACCTCACCGCTCTACGAGACGCCTCCCCCGGTCTACGAGCCGACCTCACCGCTGTACGAGTCCCCTCCCTCGCTCTACGAGACGGCTCCCCCGATCCCGACCTCGGCCCCGACCGTCGGCCCCGGCACCTCCGCCGGTTTCTCGGCCGCCTACCGCGCGGTGTCCCGTGCCGCGCCGGCGCCCGACCCCACCCCGTACACCTCCGGCGACGCCCCGCTCGCCGAGCGCATACCCATGACCGAGGAGCTCCCCGTCGTCCCCGATCCCTCCCTCCGACCCGGCTTCTGGCCCACGCCCTCGCCCCCGATGCCGACCTACTCCAGCCCGCCCCCCGCGGGTGAGCCCTGGACCGCACCCGCAGGAGACCGCCCGTGAACGCCCCGCTCCCCGACGTCCCCGAGGTCCGCGTGGTCGGTCTGCCTCAGCTCACCCAGGGCTTCGACCTGGTGGAGCGGCTCGGTCTGGAGATGCATCTGAAGGTGCACGGGCCGCTGGATCCGATGAGCGGCGAACGGCTCGCCCAGCTCGCGGACGAGATATCCCTCCACGGGCGCGGTGGCGCCGGCTTTCCCTTCGGCCGCAAGCTGAGGGCGGTCGGCAAGGCGGCCATCCGCCGTGGGATACGCCCTGTGGTGGTGGTGAACGGCAGTGAGGGCGAGCCTGCCTGCCGGAAGGACACGGTGCTGCTCAACCGTGCCCCGCACCTGATTCTGGACGGGGCCCTGCTGGCGGCCGAGGCGCTCGGCGCCCGGACGCTGATCGTGGCCGTGACCCGTAACTCCACGGAGATCTCCATCCGCTCGGCACTCGCCGAACGAGGCCTCTCCGACCGCCGTGGACAGGCTCTACGCGCGCGTGTCGTCCGAACTCCCGAACGCATGGTCTCCGGGGAGGCATCGGCCGTGATCCGCGCGATCGGCGGTGGCCCGGCGCTGCCCCCCGGACGCCGGGAGCGCGCGGCTGAGTCCGGCGTGGGGGGAGCACCCACGCTGCTCTCCAACGCCGAGACGTTCGCGCAGCTGGCCGTGGCCGCCCGGATCGGTCCGCGCCGCTACGGCCACACCGGTCTGGAAGCGGAGCCCGGCACAGTCATGCTGACGATCTCCGGGGCTGTCGCTCGCCCCATGGTGGTCGAGGTGCCGACGGGCGTCCCGCTGCGGTACGTGCTCCAGCTGGCCGGGGCCCCGCTGCTCCCCCAGGGCGTCCTCACGGGCGGGTACCACGGCAACTGGATCGACTCCATGGCGGTCGACAACGCGGTCGTCTCACGGGCATCCCTGTCGGCCGTCGGCGGCTCGCTCGGCGCCGGGGCGATCCTGCCGATCGGCCCCGAGACCTGCCCGATCGGCGAATCGCTACGGGTCGCGAACTGGCTCGCCGCCGAGACCGCAGGCCAGTGCGGGCCGTGCCGGCTCGGTCTGCCCGCGGCGGCCGGCGGCCTCTCCGACGTGCTCAACGGCGGCGGTCCCGCCGCGCTGGAGGCGCTGCGCGAGGTCACCCAGGCGGTGAAGGGCCGCGGTGCGTGCAAGCACCCCGACGGCTCGGCCCGCTTCTTCTCCTCGACGCTCTCGGCCTTCACGGACGATCTCGCGGCCCACGTCCTCGACGGCGGCTGCGGTCGTCCGACCGTCGGGGTGCTGCCGCTCCCCGCCGCCGGCTACCAGGACGCGGAGGAGTCGATCCCGAGCGGCGAGAAGCTGGCCGTGGACTGGACGCTGTGCCAGGGACACGGGCTCTGCGCGGACATCGTCCCGGAGCTCATCAGACTGGGCCCGGACGGCTACCCGGCGCTCGCCGACGCCTCCGTGCCGATGCACCTCCGGGGACGGGCGCAGCGGGCCGTACGTCGCTGCCCCGCGCTGGCACTCCGGATCGAGCAGGGCCCCCAGGAGCGGCCGGCCCTGCCGCCGGGCGGCGGCCGTAAGGCACTGGGCAGCGGCCGGGGTTGACGCCCCGCCCCTTGAACACGAAGAAGCGGATCATCCGATTCGGATGATCCGCTTCTTCTTTCTGTGGAGCTAAGGAGAATTGAACTCCTGACCTCCTGCATGCCATGCAGGCGCTCTACCAACTGAGCTATAGCCCCTTACTGTCCGCCCCGTTCCGGGTTTCCCCCGCGGCGACAGACAGAACATTAACCGGCCCCCCTGGGGATCACCAAATCGATTTCCCTGGTGGTCCGGGCGTGACGGGTAAGGTCCCCCTCTGTGACCGTGTCCGTGCTCGCCAGAACCCGTGCCGACCGGTGGCCCCTCGCCACCGCCGCGGCAGCCTGTCTCGTGTCGTTCATAGCCTTCTGGGTGGCCCAACGGGTCGCCCACGTGAACATGCTCGACGTGATGGTCTACCGGGCGGAGGGGGAGACCGTCCGGGCCGGCGGCGATCTCTACGCGATGCGCGCCACCTCGGCGAACCTCGCCATGACCTATCCGCCCTTCGCGGGGCTGCTGTTCGTCCCCTTGACGTTCGTCGGTGTTCCGCTGATGCGGACGCTCGCGACGGCCGGGAACCTGCTGCTCGTGGTCGCGCTGGTCCAGCTCTCCCTCCAGCTCGTCCGCCCGTCCCTCTCCCGGGAGCGGCTCTGGCGCGCCACTTTCCTGGTGGCGGCGGTCGTGGTCTGGTGCGAGCCGGTGTGGACGACGCTGCGGTACGGGCAGATCAATCTGCTCGTCGCGGTGGCGGTGCTGTGGGACTTCACACGGCGTGAGGGCAACCGCTGGGCGGGCCTCGGCATCGGTCTCGCGACTGCGGTGAAGCTCACACCCGGCCTGTTCGTCGTGTTCCTGCTGGCCGCCGGCCTGCTCCTGTGGCGGCGCGAGAAGGGCTGGAACCAGTGGCTGCGCACGGCGGCCACGGCGACCGCGGTGTTCCTCGGGGCGACCCTGATGAGCGCGCTGATCCTGCCGTACGACTCCAAGCGCTTCTGGACCGGGACACTCTTCGAGACCGGCCGGGTCGGCTTCGCCGAGGAGACCGCGAACCAGTCGCTGCGCGGGGTTCTCGCGCGGCTGATGCACACCGACGACCCGGGCATGTGGTGGGCGTTGGTCGCTGCCGTGTTCGGTGGTGCGGCCATGGTCCTCGCGGTGCGGGCCGCGTTGCGCGGGGACAGGGCCCTGGCCGTGATCGTCTGTGCGGTGACGGCGCTGATGATCAGCCCGATCTCCTGGTCTCACCACTGGGTGTGGTGCGTCCCGCTGCTCGTCCTGCTGGTGGACCGCCGCGACCGCGTGCGGCCCGGGTGGGCGGTGGCCGCGGTGGCCCTGGCCTTCGCGTCGTTCGCGCTGTGGTGGGTGCCTCACGACCCGGGGCGTCCGGAACTCGACCAGAACCCGGGTCAGATGCTGCTCTCGGCGATCTATCCGCTGACCGCGACCGCCCTGTTCCTGGGGTACGGCCTCACCCGGTGGCGTCAGGCCGTGGCGAAGGAGTAGAAGCGTTTGAGAGTGCAGTGCTCGTCGAGCAGCCGTCCGTAGATCGGCTCCCCCTCGAGCTCGCGGTAGGTCTCGATCGGGTCGCCCTTTATGATCAGCGCCCGCGCGCACTCCTCGCACCAGTACTGGTACTCGGTGTTGACCGGGTCCATGTCCCGGACAATGGGCGTACCGCTGCCGCACCAGTCGCACTTCCGCCTGTGTGCACCCATCAATCAGCTCCAGCTGTGGCCGCAGGACGTGCACACAAAGGACACTCCGCCGTTGTCGCCGAGCACTTGGACAACCCGGACGGAACCGCACGAGGGGCAGTCGAGCGGGGCTCCTGCCCCCTGGACCGCGGCGCGGTCCTCGACGGGCTCGGCGACGGCATCGGTCCCGGCACCCTCGGCACCGCTCGCGGCCATCGCACACTCCCTCCCGTCCGGACCCTCGTTCCCCTCCGGCCGTCCGATTCTGCCATGGCCCCGCAAGAGGGTCAGCGAGCTCTGTGTGCCAGGGCGGCCGACGCGCCCAAGATCGATGCGGCGGCCAGCGCGAGGGCGCACGCCCACAGCGCGTCCGCGGAGTCATGCGCCCCCGGCGTATGCAGTCGGGCAAGGAAGAGTGTGCCGAAACTCGCGACACCGATCAGCTGGCCGAGCTGGGTGACGGTGGCGAGCAGACCACTGGCGTCGGCGGCCTCCTCGGGTCGTACGCGGGACAGCGCCCCGGTCAGTGCCGGGCTGAAGGCCAGCGCGAGCCCCACGCCCATGGCCGCGAGTGCCGGGTAGAGCCCCCAGCCGCCCGCGTCGCCGTCCCTGAGCAGGCCACCCATGGTCGCCGCGGCGATCGCGGCCAGCAGGAAGCCACCGGGGATCAGAAGGCGCTGAAGGCGCGCGGGCCAGCGCCGCCAGGTCAGGCCGACCACGCCGAAGAACGCGGCGGCCGGCGCGAAGGTCAGCCCGGCGCGCAGGGCGCTGTGCCCGAGCCCTCCCTGCAGATGCAGGGTGATGGTGAAGAGGAAACCGGCGTTGACGGCCATCGCCACGGCGATCTGGAACGCGGCCCGACCGATGCCGGGGATGCGCAGGACTCGTGGGGCGATGAGCGGAGCGCCGCCGCGGCGCGCGAGCCGGGACTCGTACGTGCCGAAGGCCACGAACACCACCGCGGAGCACGCGAGCGAGATCCAGGCCCACGCCGGCCAGTCCTGCTCCTGCCCGAGGACGAGGGGGACCGTGAGCAGCGAGACGGCGACGGCGAGCAGGACGAGTCCGGGCAGGTCGAGGGAGCGGTCGCGTTCGGGCTCGGTGCGCGCGTCACGCGGCAGCACTCGGGCGCCCAGGGCCAGCAGCACCAGACCGATGGGCACGTTGACGAGGAAGACCGGCCGCCAGCTGCTGCCGAACAGGTCCGCGCTGACGAGGATGCCGCCGACGACCTGGCCGGCCGCGGCGCCGGTGGCGAGCACTGCGGAGTACGCGCCGAGTGCGCGGACGCGGCCCTCCCCGGTGAAGTTCCGCTGGATGAGGCTGAGCACCTGAGGGATCATCAGGGCCGCGCCGGCGCCCTGGACGAGCCGGAAGGCGATGAGCGGGCCCGTTCCCGCGGCCAGCCCGCAGGCGAGCGAGGCCGCCGTGAAGACGGCGAGTCCGACGAGGTACGTCCGTCGGTGCCCGAGCCGGTCGCCGAGCCGTGCGCCGGTGATCAGCAGGACCGCGTAGGCGATGGTGTATCCGGCGATGACGAGCTGAAGTCCCGCCCCGGAGGCGGACAGTTCGGTGCGGATGGTGGGGGCGGCGACATTGACGATGAAGACGTCGAGCAGCGCCATGAACTGGGCCGCGAGTACCACTCCGAGCAGCAGACCGGGCCGGTTGTCGGTGCCACCGTCTTTACTGAGTAGGGGCCGTGTTGTGGTCGTCGTCATACGAGGCAGCGTGACGAGGATTCGATACGGGTAACGAGAGCCCGCCGATGCTGGTACTGACAGCACCTGGCAACGGCGGCACGGGGACTCGACCATGGGGGTGTGACGACGATGGCAGCACTGACACAGCGGCGCCGCCGACCGGAGCTGGCGGCGTTCCTGCGCAGCCGCCGGGCGCGGGTGACTCCGGAGGACGTGGGTATGCCGCCTGGCCTGCGCCGCCGTACGCCCGGCCTGCGCCGCGAGGAGGTCGCCCAGCTCTCCGGCGTCGGCGTCACCTGGTACACCTGGCTGGAGCAGGGCCGCCCGATCAATGCCTCCGCCCAGGTGCTCGATGCGGTCGCCCGCACACTGCGGCTGGACCGGCCCGAGCGCGAGCACCTGTACCACCTGGCGGAGGTGCCGTTCGCGCCGGACCGGGGCGCAGAGGCCGTCGAGACGGTCGGTCCGGAGCTCCAGGGGATTCTGGACGCCCTGGTCCCACGTCCGGCGGTGGTCTACAACAGCCGGTACGACGTACTGGCGACCAACTCGATGTACCGGACGCTGTTCTCGGATCCGCAGAACACACCCTTCGGCTTCCGCAACGTGCTGTGGACGCTCTTCACGATGGACGAGGACCGCTGTCCGCTCGTCGACAAGGAGCGGGAGCTTCCGCTGATGGTCGCCCAGATGCGGGGCGCGTACGGCCGGCACGTGGGCGAGCCGGCCTGGGAGTCGTTCGTGCGGCGGCTCTCGGAGGCCAGCCCACGGTTCTCCCGGCTGTGGCGGAGCGGCGATGTCGTACCGCCGGGAAGCCACGTCAAGACCTTCCGTCACGACACCGTGGGAGAGCTGCGGATGACGTCGCTGTCGCTCTCCATCAACGGGATGCCGGAGTGCCGAATAGTGACCTACACGCCGAACGACGAGGAGAGCAGTCGCGCGATGGCGACGCTGCACGCCGACGGGGTGGACGACTGGCAGTGACGGAAACGACGAATCCCGCCCCCTGGTGGGGACGGGATTCGGTGACTGTGGAGCTAAGGAGAATTGAACTCCTGACCTCCTGCATGCCATGCAGGCGCTCTACCAACTGAGCTATAGCCCCTCGTGTTCTTCGCGCTCCGCGCTGCGAACAAGAAGAACTCTAGCTTGTGACCAGCCGGAAAGTGAAATCCGGGTCTGCGGGCGACTCAGTCGTCGTCGCCGAGGACCGGCTCGGGCAGCGTGCCGGCGTTGTGCTCCAGGAGCCGCCAGCCTCGTGCGCCCTCACCGAGGACGGACCAGCAGCAGTTGGAGAGCCCGCCGAGGCTCTCCCAGTGGTGCGCCTCCATACCGAGCAGTCGGCCGATGGTGGTGCGAATCGTGCCGCCGTGGCTCACCACGACGAGCGTGCCGTCCTCGGGCAGCTTGTCGGCGTGCTCCAGGACCACCGGAGCGGCCCGGTCCGCGACCTCGGTCTCCAGTTCGCCGCCACCCCTGCGCACGGGCTCGCCGCGCTTCCAGGCGGCGTACTGCTCGCCGTAGCGCGCCACGATCTCGTCGTGGGTCAGCCCCTGCCACTCCCCCGCGTACGTCTCGCGCAGGGCGGAGTCGTGCGCGACGGTGTGGCCGGTGAGCGCGGCGAGCTCGCTGGCGGTGGCCGCCGCCCGCTTCAGGTCGGAGGCGATGATCGCGTCCGGCTTCAGCGAGGCGAGCAGCCGGGCGGACCGGCGGGCCTGGGCCACGCCGGTCTCGGTCAGCTCGATGTCCGTGGAGCCCTGGAAACGGCGCTCCAGGTTCCACGAGGTCTGACCGTGACGCCACAGGACGATACGGCGGCCGCTGCCGCCCTTGGTGGTGCTCAGCGCAGCTCACCGTCCGTCTCGTCGGCGGCACCCGTCAGCGCGGCGTGCTCGGCGGCCTTGCCGCGGGTCTTCAGGGCGTCGTCGGGCAGCGGCAGCTCGGGGCAGTCCTTCCAGAGCCGCTCCAGGGCGTAGAAGACCCGCTCCTCACTGTGCTGGACGTGGACGACGATGTCGACGTAGTCCAGGAGGATCCAGCGGGCGTCGCGGTCGCCCTCGCGGCGCACCGGCTTGGCGCCGAGCTCCTTGTTGAGCTTCTCCTCGATCTCGTCGACGATCGACTTGACCTGGCGGTCGTTGGGCGCGGAGGCGAGCAGGAATGCGTCGGTGATCGACAGCACATCGCTGACGTCGTACGCGATGATGTCGTGCGCGAGCCGGTCGGCCGCCGCCTGGGCGGCGGCGTTGACGAGCTCGATGGAGCGATCCGTGGCGGTCACAAGCAGGCTTTCGTCGGCGGTCAGAGACACATCAAGGGTCTCACGTACCGCCGACCGCCCCGCAAACCATTACGAGCAGGTCACTTCTTGCTCCCAGGGATCTTGTAATCCTCGCCCAGGACCACCGTGACAGCACCGTTCCCGGCGGTCTCGCCCTTCTTGACCGCGCCCTCCGGCAGCCCCAGTGTCTTGGCCACCTCGCCCGCCGTCGCCTTCTGGGCGTCGTCACCGTAGAGGACCTGCGACTTCTCCTGGGTCTCCGCCTTGGCACCGCCCACGAAGGCGAAGCCTCCGTTGATCAGGACGACCCTGGCGGCCTCGGTCGCGTCCTTGCCGGTGGCGTCCCGGATCGCGACACGGACCGCGCTGCCCTGGTCCGGGGCGCTGACCTTGCCGCCGAGGATGTCCTTGACCACACTGTCGGCCGCGCTCCGGCCCAGCGAGCCGTCCTGCTCCACCGGGAGCACCGCCGTCTTGTAGTCGCCGCCCTTGGCGTGCTCGGCGAGCTTGGCGAGCGAGGCTCCGAGATCCTTCTCCGGCAGGGACGGGTCGAGGATCTGGGCGAGGGTCTCGACGGTGATCGTGGCGGCCTTGGGGTCGTCGGACATCTTCCGCAGCACCCCGTAGACGACCTGGCCGAAGCGCTGGAGCTGCTTGGCCTCTGCCTCGCCGGGCCCTCGGTAGGTGGCGTAGGCGACGGCCGCCCGGCCGTTGAGCGTCTGGTTCTCGCCCTTGGCGACGAGCGGGTCCTCGCCCTTCTTGTCGCTCGGTACCTCGGTGTCGGTGGTGATGTCGATGTTGCTGACCAGCTCGACCAGGTTCTCCAGGTACGGGGTGTCCAGCCGCCAGGTGCCGGTGATCTTCGTACCGAGGAGGTTGCCGATGGCCTCGCGGGTGCCGGCGGAGCCGTCGTCCTCGACGGACTTGGCGAGCGTGGTCGCGGAGCCCTCGTCGTTGGCGACGGAGAGCGCGTTGGGGAGCAGGACGGTGGTGCCCTGCTTGGTCGTGGTGTTGTCCACGAGCAGGGCGGTGCTGGTGCCGCCGCCCTTGGTGTCGTGGAGATGGACGACGATCGTGTCCCGCTTCTGGGGCCCGGTCGCGGTGTTCTGCTTCTGCTCCTCGCCGGACATGCCGGGGATGAGGCCCGCGTTCCAGAGGTAGCCGACGCTGCCGACAGCGGCGACGACCAGGGCCACGACCAGTGCGACGACCCGGTTACGGCCGCGCCGCCTGGCCTCCTCGCGCCGCTCGGAGCGGCTCTCGGTGAACTTCAGCCAGTCGATGACGTCTTCGGAGTCCTCGTCGGGCTCCTCGATGAACGAGAACTGCTCGGTTCGGTAGGCCCGGTCCTCCCCGCTGTCGTCCGGCGCGGGGCGCTGTCCGGGCACGCCCGCGGGAGCGGCCACCGGGGCGCGCGGCGGGGCCGCTGGGGCGGGTGCGGGAGCAGAGGCCTGGGTCGCTTGGCCCTGCACGGCCCACTGCTGCCCGGTGTCGTACGAGGCGTACGGGTCGTATCCGCGCTGGTGCCCGTACGAGTCGTACTGAGGCTGCGGCTGCTGCTGCTGCTGGGGATGTTGCGGCTGGACGGGCTGCCCGTAGGGGTCGTAGCCGTAGCCCTGCTGCTGCACGGGCTGCTGCTGCGTGGGCTGCTGGACATGCTGCTGCTGCGCGTACGGGTCGTAGTGCTGCTGTGCCTGCGGTGGGACCTGCTGGTACACCGGCTGCCCGTACTCGTCGTAGCCGATGATCTGCGGCTGCGGGTAGTACGGGTCGTACGGGTTCTGTTCGTTCACCGGTGCCCCTCTCCGAGGCTCACTCGCCGCGGTACAACTGGCGCTTGTCGATGTAGCGCACCACGCCGTCCGGCACCAGGTACCAGACGGGGTCGCCCTGGGCGACCCTAGCCCGGCAATCGGTGGAGGAGATCGCCAGCGCGGGAACCTCCACGAGCGAGACCCCGCCCTTGGGCAGTCCGTCGTCCGTGAGGTCATGGCCCGGTCGGGTGACGCCGATGAAGTGGGCGAGCGAGAAAAGCTCCTCCGCGTCGCGCCACGTGAGGATCTGCGACAGCGCGTCGGCCCCGGTGATGAAGAAGAGGTCCGAGTCGCTGTTGAGGGAGCGCAGGTCCCGCAGGGTGTCGATGGTGTACGTCGCCCCGCCGCGGTCGATGTCGATGCGGCTGACCGAGAACTGCGGGTTGGACGCGGTGGCGATGACCGTCATCAGATAGCGGTCCTCGGCCGCCGACACGGCCTTGTGGCTCTTCTGCCACGGCTGCCCGGTCGGCACGAACACCACCTCGTCGAGGTGGAACAGGGCGGCCACCTCACTGGCGGCCACCAGGTGTCCGTGGTGGATCGGGTCGAACGTTCCGCCCATCACGCCGAGTCTGCGCTTGGCGCGGCCGCCAGTAGGCACTTCCTGCTCTCCCATGCGTGCAGAGCCTACTGGCACCGCTTCGAACGTCCGATCCGCGGTCGCCGGCTCAGCGGTCGCGGTTGAAGCGGGTGGTGATCCACAGCAGCAGAAGCAGCGCACCGAGCGCGCCGAAACCGGTGAGGTACGGGTTGAGGCTGTCGTGGTTGCCACCGTGCTCGGCGGCACCCTCGGCGAGCGAGACCAGGTTGGCGGCGGTGCTGTGGAGGCTCATCGTCAGCAGGACCTATCGATCGGGGATGGGAGCGGAGACTTCGCGCACATCGTATGCGGGCGGTCCGGGCACGCTCACGCCGACTCAGTCGTTGTCAGGGCGGTCGTACTCCGCGGTTGTCCGCTGTGCCCGAGTTATCCACAGGCTCCGGCGCCCGGTGGGCCCCAGCACCTAGTCTGGGATTCGTCAGGGGGACGAGCAAGGTCTCGTACGAACAGGGGGCATCCATGACCGAGAAGACCGACAACGGCAACGGGAACGTGCCGAGCAGGCAGCGCAAGCGCTTCCCCGGCATTTCCTCACGGGCCTACGAACATCCGGCCGACCGCTCCGCGCTCGTCGCGCTGCGCAAGCTCACCGGTTTCGACACGGTCTTCAAGGCGCTCAGCGGGCTGTTGCCCGAGCGCAGTCTTCGACTGCTGTTCCTCTCCGACTCCGTGCGGGTGAGCGACGCGCAGTTCACGCACCTCAACGACATGCTGAGGGACGCGTGTTACATCCTGGACCTGGAGAAGGTCCCGCCGATGTACGTCACCCAGGACCCGAAGCCGAACGCGATGTGCATCGGCCTGGACGAGCCGATCATCGTGGTCACCACCGGCCTCGTGGAACTGCTCGACGAGGAGGAGATGCGGGCGGTCGTCGGCCACGAGGTGGGCCACGCCCTCTCGGGTCACTCCGTGTACCGCACGATCCTGCTGTTCCTCACCAGCCTGGCGGTGAAGATCGCCTGGATCCCGCTGGGCAACGTCGCGATCATGGCGATCGTGACGGCGCTGCGGGAGTGGTTCCGCAAGTCCGAGCTCTCGGCGGACCGGGCGGGACTCCTCGTCGGCCAGGACGTCCAGGCCTCGATGCGCGGTCTGATGAAGATCGCCGGCGGCAACCATCTGCACGAGATGAACGTGGACGCGTTCCTCGCGCAGGCCGACGAGTACGAGAAGGGCGGCGACCTGCGGGACTCCGTCCTGAAGATCCTCAATGTGCTGCCGCGCACGCACCCGTTCACCACCGTCCGGGCGGCCGAGCTGAAGAAGTGGTCCGAGACCCGCGACTACCAGCGGATCATGGACGGGCACTACCCGCGGCGATCGGAGGACAAGGACACCTCGGTTACCGACTCCTTCCGGGAATCCGCCGGGCATTACGCCGAATCGGTGCGCACCAGCAAGGATCCGCTGATGAAGCTCGTCGGCGACATAGCCGGTGGCGCGGGCGATCTCGCGGGCGACCTGAGCGGAAAGCTGCGGGACCGGTTCGGCGGCGGGGCCTCGCGGGGCGACGCCGGCGGAGCGGCTGAGACCGGCAGCGCTCAGAGCGAGGGCTGAGCGCTCGGGTCCAGGGTTCCGCAGAGCGAGGAGACGGCGGGCCGGCCCGTGGCATACGGGTCGGTGACCGCCGGGTCGCCGGAGGCCGAGGTCCGCTCGCCCGCCAGGAGGGGGCGGAGGGAGCCGCTGGTGTCGGCGCCGCAGGCCTGCGGGCCTGCCTGGACGGTGCTGGTCACCAGCTCGGCGCGGTGCATCCGCAGGTCCTCACGGTCGAAGCGGAAATGCATCTCGCGGTGGACGGTGAAGAGCGATGCCTGGCCCACCGGGCCGGCGCCCGAGGTCGCGGGACGCAGGGCGTAGGTGAACGTGTGGTCGGCGGTGACCTCCAGCATGTCGGTGCCCGTCTCCGCGAAGCGGAGGGTGCCCTGGACCCGGATGGCGGGGTCGGCCAGGACGACCTTGGCCGGGTCGAACCGCACCAGCCAGCCGGACACCGCGTGGCGGCCGTCGTCGAGCGAGGACTCGACGCTCCGGTCGAACTGCGCCAGCTGGTCCGGGTCGAGCAGCAACCGCGGGGGACGGGCGGTCACGCCGGCCAGCACATCGGGATCCAGGGAAGAGGCCACGAGGTAGTCCTTGGCGATCGTCAGGGCGGCCACCACCTGGCTCTCCGCGAAGTGGGTGGTTCGTCCGGCGACCGGGAGGTTGATGCCGGCGGCTCCGGTGCGGTACTCGGCCACGGGGCTGTGGGCGAACAGCTGGGCGGGCTGACCGCCGGCCACGGGGCCCTGGGGGGCCAGCGGGACCAGGGTGATCCGCAGCGGTTCGGCGCGCTGGTCCAGCGGGGGCTGGTAGGGGTTGCGGACGCCGAGATAGATGGCCGTACCGAAGGCGAGGAGGATCAGCAGGACCAGCATCACGGCCTGGCGGGAGCCGCTTCTGGCCTCCCAGTGGGGGCGGGAGCGCACGGCCTGGGAGTGCTCCCCCATCCGCTCCTCGGCGGAGAACTCCTGAAGCCGGGCAGCGCGGACGAACGACTCGTCGAAGACGACGGATCGGTACTCGTCCTCACCACCGCCGGGGTCGGGTGCCGGCCCCTCAGGCGGGTCGCCACGCCCTGCCATACCTTCAGGGTAGGTCTGCGGAAGCCCTGGTAAACGCCCAGGTACACGACAAGTTCGGAAGATTTCCGACGCGTGGCGCTCGCCTCGGGCCCGGAGGCCTCAGGGAGTGCGGGGAACGGCGGAGACGGGGGGTGCGGAGTACTCGGCGGAGGCCGAGGGTGCGGTGACCGCGGGAGGGACGGCGCGTGGCTTGTCGATGCCGGTGGTGGCGGGGGCCGGGACCTGGTCCTGGCGGTTGGCGGAGGCGCCGCGGTAGACCGCGGTGAAGGCGAGGGCGACCATGCCGACGCCCATCACGAGGGCCAGCACCCAGGCGACCGGCCGGTGCCAGCGGGCGCTGCCCCGGTAAGGGCGCAGGGCGCCGCCGTGGCGTCCGTACGGCCCGGAGTCGTCGTCGGGGTCGTACGGGTCGTAGGCGTCTGCGTAGCGGCTGCTGAAGGGATCCGAGGGGTCGTAGCCGTCCTCGTAGAGCTCGTCGTCGCCGGCTCCCCCACCGGCCCTGGCGCGGGCGGCCTCGGCCTCCGCGCGAGCCTGTGCGGCCGCCAGCAGTCGCTCCACGGCGGTCGGCTCATGGACCTCGGCTGCCCGTACGAAGTCCTCGTCGAACACCACGGTGGCGAAGTCTTCGTCCGCGCCCCCGCGGTCGTCAGAGTCCTCAGGGTCCCTGCCGTCCTGGAACGGCCCGCCCCCCACGTCGTCCGGCACGAATTCAGAGTAGACCGGGGAGGTGGTTTTGGGCAGGGAGAGTGCGAACTATCCCTGCCCGTCCGGCTCCCCCGCGGCCCCGCGGGAGCGGGGCCGAACGAGGGAAATCGGGAGTTACCGCGTGTGACCGTCGCCGGTGACGATGTACTTCGTGGAGGTCAGCTCGGGCAGGCCCATGGGCCCGCGGGCATGCAGTTTCTGCGTCGAGATGCCGATCTCGGCGCCGAAGCCGAACTGGCCGCCGTCGGTGAAACGGGTGGACGCGTTGACGGCGACCGTCGTGGAGTCGACCAGCTGGGTGAAGCGGCGGGCGGCGGCCTGCGAGGTGGTGACGATCGCCTCGGTGTGGCCGGAGGACCAGAGCCGGATGTGCTCGACGGCCTTGTCGAGCGAGTCGACGACGGCGGCGGCGATGTCGTAGGAGAGGTACTCGGTCTCCCAGTCCTCCGGGGTCGCGGGGACGACGGTTGCCTTGGAGCCCTCGGCGTGGGCGAGGATCCGCTCGTCGGCGTGGACGGTGACGCCGGCGTCGGCGAGGGCCACGAGCGCGCGGGGCAGGAAGGCCTCGGCGATGTCCTTGTGGACAAGGAGGGTCTCGGCGGCGTTGCAGACGCTGGGCCGCTGCGCCTTGGAGTTGATCAGGATGTCGACGGCCATGTCGAGGTCGGCCTGGGCGTCGACGTAGACGTGGCAGTTGCCCGTGCCGGTCTCGATGACCGGGACGGTCGACTCCTCGACGACCGTGCGGATGAGGGAGGCGCCGCCGCGCGGGATGAGGACGTCGACCAGGCCGCGGGCGCGCATCAGCTCGCGTACCGACTCGCGGGACTCGCCGGGGACGAGCTGGATGGCGTCGGCGGGCAGGCCGGCGCCGCCGATGGCGTCGCGCAGGACCTTCACCAGGGCGGTGTTGGAGGCGTACGCGGAGGACGAGCCGCGCAGCAGGACGGCGTTGCCGGACTTGAGGCAGAGGGCGGCCGCGTCCACGGTCACGTTCGGCCGGGCCTCGTAGATGATGCCGACGACGCCGAGCGGGACGCGGACCTGGCGGAGGTCGATGCCGTTCGGGAGGGTCGAGCCACGGACGACCTCGCCCACCGGGTCGGGCAGTGCGGCCACGTCACGGACGTCGGCGGCGATGGCCCGTACCCGCTCCGGGGTGAGGGTGAGCCGGTCGATGATCGACTCGCTGGTGCCGGCCTCGCGGGCGCGGGCGACGTCCTCGGCGTTGGCCTCGACGATCTCGGCGGCACGAACCTCAAGGGCGTCCGCGATGGCGAGCAGGGCGTCGTCCTTCGCCGCGCGCGGAAGTGGCGCGATTTCGGCGGCGGCCCCGCGGGCCTGGTAGGCGGCCCGGGTGACCGGGGACAGGTTGTCGAGGGGCGTGAGCGAGGTCATGTCCGCAGGGTACTGGCACCCCTGCGGACATCCCGCACGTATCCCGTACGTATCCCGCACTGCGAGACGCCTCCCGGGGGGCGAGACGCCTCCGGGGGCGAGGCGCCCGTCAGCCCGTCCCGGCCCGTGAGCCCGTCAGGTCAGCCGTCAGCCCGTCGGCTCAGCCCGTGAGCCCGTCAGGTCAGCCGTCAGCCCGTCGGCTCTGCCCGTTTCGGCCCGTCAGTACGGGTGGACCCCCACCGGGGCGGCCGGCGGCGGGCCGTAGCCCTCGGCGATGCGCTGGTGGTAGGTCTCGCGGTCGATGACCTCCAGGCCGACGATCTCCCAGGGCGGCAGCTTGGCGGTCTGCCGGTGCTCGCCCCACAGCCGCAGCGCGACCGCCGCGGCATCGTGCAGGTCACGGGCCTCTTCCCAGTAGCGGATCTCCGCGTGATCATTGGCGTAGCGACTGGTCAGCAGGAAGGGATGGTCGTGGGCCAGTTGCTCCAGGGCGCGCCTGACCTCCTTCAGTGGGGCCTCGGCCCCCGAGACGCTGAGGGTGATGTGCCAGAGCTTCGAGGCGACCACCGCCCGCTCCTCGACGCGTGCCTCAGCTGTCTCGGTGTCCTGCCCCTCGTCGAAGTCGGCTCCGGCCTCGACACTGGTCAGGGCGCGTTCGGCAGTCCCGCGGGGCGGTGCCCCTGGGCGCGCTCGTCTCACCGGCGGCCTCCTGTTTGATGCGTGTGGTGCTGTACCCCGCCTTGTCTTGCCCCCGAGACAAAGTTGACCAGCCCGAGCGGGCACGTGGGGCGGTTTTGGTAAAGGTCTCTACCGGATGGCCGGACTTTCAGCCGTTTCCCCACACCCCGGACCCCACCCCGGCACACGCCCCTTACGCCACCCCACCGCCACCCCGCCGAAGTCCGACGATCGGACGGGGTTCAGTGACGAGCCGGACGGCCCGGATCAGCCCCGGACGACCACCAGGTCGTCCCGGTGGACGACCTCCCGCTCGTACTCCGGGCCCAGCGCCTTGGCGAGCTCGGGCGTGGAGCGGCCGAGCATCCGGGGGATCTCCTTGGCGTCGAAGTTGACGAGGCCGCGGGCGACGGCCCGGCCCTGCGTGTCACGGAGTTCGACCGGGTCACCGGCCACGAACTCCCCCTCGACCGCGGCGATCCCGGCCGCGAGCAGCGACTTCTTGCCCTCGACGACGGCCCGTACGGCCCCTTCGTCGAGCGTCAGCGAGCCCTGCGGGGTCGAGGCGTGGGCGAGCCAGAGCAGTCGGTCGGCGGAGCGGCGGCCGGTGCGGTGGAAGTACGTGCCGGTGTCGCGACCGGCCAGGGCGTCGGCGGCGCGGCTGGCGGAGGTGAGGACCACGGGGGTCCCCGCGGCGGCGGCGATCCGGGCGGCCTCGACCTTGGTGACCATGCCGCCGGTGCCGACCCCGGCCTTGCCCGCGGAGCCGATCTCGACATGGGCGATGTCCTCGGGGCCCGCAACCTCCGCGATCCGCGAGGTGCCCGGCTTGGACGGGTCCCCGTCGTAGAGTCCGTCGACGTCCGAGAGCAGCACCAGCAGGTCGGCGCGGACGAGATGGGCGACGAGGGCGGCGAGCCGGTCGTTGTCGCCGAAGCGGATCTCGTCCGTGGCGACCGTGTCGTTCTCGTTGACGACCGGCAGCGCGCCCATGGCGAGGAGCTGGTCGAGGGTCCGGTAGGCGTTGCGGTAGTGCGCGCGGCGGCTGGTGTCGTCGGTGGTGAGGAGAACCTGCCCGACGCGTACGCCGTACCGCGCGAAGGAGGCGGTGTAGCGGGCGACCAGGAGGCCCTGGCCGACGCTGGCGGCGGCCTGCTGGCGGGCGAGGTCCTTGGGGCGTCGGGTGAGGCCGAGCGGGGCGAGTCCGGCGGCGATGGCCCCGGAGGAGACCAGGACGATCTCCTTCTCCCCGCCGCTGCGGACCTTGGCGAGAACGTCGACGAGGGCGTCGACCCGGTCGGCGTCGAGGCCCCCGGAGGCGGTGGTCAGTGAGGACGAGCCGACCTTGACGACGATCCTGCGGGCTTCCGTCACGTACTGCCTTGCCACTGTCACCTGTACCGCCGTCACCTGCGTCGCCTCACTCGGATGTCACGCGCCGCGCTCTCCCCGCCGCGACTGCCAGGCAATCTACGCGAGGCAGGGCGGCCGCCGCCCGTCCATTCCGGTGGATGGAACGAGCGGGCGGTGCCGGGAGGCGCGCCGGTGTACGTCTCCGGTCAGCGCGTCCTGACGGGCTTCGACGCGGCCCCGGTCCCGTCGGCCGGACCGGTCCCCCGAGCGTCCGCACCGACGTCCGCACCGGCAGCCGTACCGCCCTCCGCACCGGCAGCCGTACCGCCACCCGCATCGGCGGTCACTCCGCCATCCGCACCGGCCTCCCCGTCCTTCTTCCCCTGCTTCCCGCCCGTCACGAGGATCTTCCGCGACAGCAGATAGGTGAACGGGATGGCCACGACCGCCGCGACGAGCGGCGCGATCCGGTCGTCCATCCCGGCCCAGGTCACCAGGGCGTAGAGGCCGACGCTCTGCACCAGGTAGTTGGTGACGTTGGTGAGCGGGAAGAGCGCGAACTTCTTCCAGGTGGGCCGGGTGCGGTAGGTGAAGTAGGTGTTCAGGAAGAACGAGCCGATCATGCTGAGCACGAAGGCGATGGAGTAGGCGGCGAAGTACGGCATCCACGGGTGCAGCAGCAGATAGCAGCCGTAGAACGTGCCGGTGTTTATCCCGCCCACCAGGCCGAATCGGACGATCTGGCCGAGCTGACCACGCATCACATCTCCCGGTCGGTCGAGACGAGGCGGACGCGATCGCGGCCTGCCGCGCGACGGTCGCGGTCACCGCCTGTGAAGGAGCGGTGGGTCTCCCTCACGAGGAAGTGCGGCCGGCGCTTGGTCTCGTAGTAGATACGGCCGATGTACTCGCCGATGAGGCCCAGCATGACCATCTGGACGCCCCCGAGGCCCACGATGATCGCCACGAGAGTCACATATCCGGGGGCGCTGACGCCCTGGGTGAGGGCGGTCACGGTGATCCAGACCGCGTACAGCGCGGCCACCCCGACGAGCGTGAGGCCGAGCCAGATCGCGATGCGCAGCGGCCTGTTGTTGAAGGAGATCAGCCCGTCCATGCCGTAGTTGAGCAGGGAGCCGAGCTTCCACTTCGTCTCGCCCGCCTCGCGTGCGGCGTTCTGGTAGTCGAAGGTGGCGGTGTCGAAGCCGATCCAGGAGAAGAGGCCCTTGGAGAAGCGGTTGTACTCGGGCAGCGACAGCAGCGCGTCGACGGCCGGGCGCGAGAGCATACGGAAGTCTCCCACGCCGTCGGCGAGTTCCACGTCGACCCACTTGTTGACCGCGCGGTAGTAGAGCCTGCTGAGCGCGCTGCGGACCTTCTTGTCGCCCTCGCGGGTGCGGCGGGCGATGATCTGGTCGTGGCCGCGCTCGTACAGATCGAGCATCCGCGCGATGAGCTCCGGCGGGTGCTGGAGATCCGCGTCCATGATCACGACGGCGTCGCCGGAGGCCTCGCGCAGCCCGGCGAGCATCGCGGCCTCCTTGCCGAAGTTCCGGCTGAAGGAGACGTATCGGGTCTCCTTGGTGAACTCGGCGGCGATGGCGCGCAGCCGGAGGGCCGTGCCGTCGCTGCTGCCGTCGTCGACGTAGCAGAGCTCGTACTCGACGCGCAGGTCGGCGAGGACCTCACGGATCCGGGTGTCGAACCGGTCGATCACCGCTTCTTCGTTGAAGCAGGGCACAACCACGGAGATCTTGGTCATGAGCGTCGGCTCCTGGACGGTGAGCGAGAGGTACGGGTCCGCAGGGCGTGCCCCACGGCGACGGCGAGCAGCAGCGCGGCGGCGGCTCCGCTCGCAGCGAGTCCGAGCCGCAGCCCGGGGGTGTGGAAGGAACACGACAGCCGCGAGGCGCCGTCTCCCAGATCCACGGCCATCAGTCCGCCGAGCGTCCGGGGCGCGCGGGCCTGGCCGCCGTCGACTGAACAGAGCCAGCCGGTGGTGGCCGGCACGGAGACGATCGCGGCGCCCCTGGTCCCGGGCGTGAACGTGGCACTGATGCCGTGCCCGGAGGCCTCGACGCGCTCGGGCCCGGTGGCGCGCAGATGCCGAACGGCCCGGTCGAGGGCGGCCCGGTCGAGGCAGCCGAGGGGGTTCCTCGGGATGAACTGTCCCCGGCTCGAGTGGATCGTGACGGTGACCCTGCCGTCGGCCGGCACGGCCCCGAGGGGGAACAGCTGGACGCTGGTCATCGGGTACTTGCCGCCGGTCTTGACGGTCCTCCCGAACGCCTGGACCCGTCCGGCCAGCCATGGCACGTGCAGGTAGGCCTCCGTGCCCGGGGTGCAGGTCGCGGTGAACGTCGAGCCGGCGCCGCGCGGACGGTCGGCCTTGAGCGGCCAGCCGCGGCCGGGAACGAACCCGGTGTCCGGGCCGCCCGACGCTATGGCGCCGGCCCGGACGAACGCGGGCACCTCGTAGACCTTGGCACCCAGCACCCGCTCCTGACGGGCGAAGACGGTGGCGTCGCGGGTGGCCCCGTCCAGAGGAGTACCGGGCGGACGCACGGTGACGACGGGCGGCGCGTCGGCGGTCCGCTGGACGAATCCGTTCGGCCCGGGCGTCCGTTCGAGGTAGCTGCTCACGCCCATGATCGCGCGGCCGACCGGGTCGTTGAAGCTGTTCGTGTGGCGGCCCCGGATGAACCAGCCGGCGCCGAGCCCTTGCAGGGTTTCGGCGGTGATCGCCGGCAGATAGCTGCTGTAGTAGCGGCCGCCCTGGCCGGCCAGCAGCATGGGGTCGTTGGCGGCGAACCCGTTCGGGCCCGGCTCGGTCCGGCTCGAGGGCCACGCGTCGGCGGCCTTCAGCTGGTCGTACGCGGCGCGCGTGGCGGCGTCGTAGGTGCGCTTGGGCTTCCACCAGTTGTCGGCGTCGCGGATCCGGGTCGTCGACAGGACGGTGTACGTCGAGGAGAGGAAGACGGCCCCGGCCAGGGCGGCGGTCAGCCACGCGCGTACCCGGCGGTCCGCCCGGTATCGGTGCAGCGCGATGAGCAGGGCGAGGAAGACGAGTCCGCCGGCGACGGCGAGGATCCAGGGTCCGCTGGTCATGTACTTCGCGGTGCTCGCGCAGGCGGCCAGGATCAGGACCACGGCGGCGCCGCGGAGCAGCTCCTTGGGGCGGGGCCGGCGGGCGAGGGCCAGCCAGGCGACGCACACGAAAACGGCGGTGAGGGCGATCGAGGCGCGGTAGGGGTTGCCGTTGGGCATGGCCAGTCCGTGCCAGAGCAGGATCGTGGGCTGCCAGACCAGCGAGGTGGCCACGGCCACGGTCAGGCCCAGCCACACGAACCGCTCCTTGAGCGGCACCCGGCCGATGAACGGGTAGGTGGCGACCAGGAGCAGCGCGAGCATCCCTACGGAGACACGGGGCGCTCCGGCCGCCAGCCCGCCGGGGAACAGGTGCGCCGTGTAGTCGGCGACGGTCGGCCACCCCTTGTAGGCGACCCCGGGGGCGGGCTGGGACAGCTTGCTCGCCTTGAGGCTCACCGTGAGCACGGGGGCGGCCAGCAGCACTCCGGTGACGGTCATGGAGGCGCCCCGCGCGAGGACGCGGACGCGGTCCGCGGTGGACCGCTGGTCCAGCAGCACCCGGACCAGCAGCACCAGCGCCATGCCGATGGTGGCCATGGCGGCGGTGTAGAAGTTGCCGGCCCAGCAGACGGTCACGACCAGGGCGCCGAGCACCCAGCGGCGGCGGCCCAGGCACCAGTCGTAGGCGATGCCCAGGAGGGGGAAGGCGACCAGGCCCCACATCCACATGGGGTCGGAGAAGCCGTCCGAGATCATCCAGGCGCTCAGCCCGAAGCCGACGGAGAGCAGCGCACGCAGCCAGGGGCTGCCCGGGTGGAGGCGTCCCAGGAAGACGGTCATCAACCCGGCGGCCAGCCCGACGCTGAAGAGGGTGACCAGAAACACGGGGAACTCGACGCTGTCCCGAGGGAAGACCCCGACCAGCCACGAGAACGGGTTCATCAAATAGGTGAAGAAGTCCGCAAGAAACGGTGTGCCGAACCCGCTCGCCCAGTTGAAGAAGAGATCCCCGCTGGTGTCCCCGTGCATCAGGTCACGAAGGCGGGCGTGGAACGGCACGAACTGATTCCCGAGGTCGTTCACCGCGCGCGAGCGGCCACCGAAGGGGTAGGTGCCCTGCAGGGCCATGGCCAGGCAGTACGCGCCCATGGACACCAGGGCGGCGAACCACGACGCGACGAGCTGGGATCTTCGGTTCCGCCGGGGTTCCGGGGCTGCCGGCGTCGCCGGCGAGGAGGGGTCGGTCTCCTGACGTCGAGCGACTTTCGGAGGCGGGGGAATCAGCATGGGGGCCTTCCATGGGTTCCTTGCTCCTGGGCGCCCCCCGCACCCCGGATGTCCCACTTGATTCCCATATGCTCTTTCCGTCACCCTCTGTCCGTAAATGACTACAGAATGAGGCTAAGGCCTTATCTGCACGCATCTGCTAGACGGGGACGGAGCCGAACGGGTTGCCCTTAAAATCGACGAATCCGATCGAGGAGAGTGTGTTCCCGATCGCCCAGGCCCGGGCTTCCCGCCCGGACGCCTCCCAGACCATCGGACCGTCGGAAAGTGAACGCGAGGTACCGTTGAGGCAGCCTGTGCAAGACAAGTGGATCGAGGTGCCAGTGCCTGACGTCTCAGTGATCGTCATCGCCTACAACGACGCAGAGCGTCTTCCCACGGCCGTGCGATCGGTGTTGGACCAGACACTGCAGAGCGTCGAAGTCGTGATCGTCGACGACTGCAGCAAGGACCGCACCTTCGAAGTCGCCCAGGAACTGGCAGCCGCGAACCCGGAGCAGATCCGGGCCTACCAGCTGCCCGAGAACAGCGGCGCGGGCGGCGAGCCCCGTAACGTCGGCATCGGCCACGCGCGGGGCCGGTACGTCATGTTCCTCGACAGTGACGACGTCCTGGAGCTCAACGCCTGCCGCAACATGGTCTCGGCCGCCGAGGAGACCCAGGCCGACCTGGTGTCGGGCCTCTGCGTGCGCCTCACCAAGGACAGCCGCAACGAGAAGCGCAACGAGTGGTACCCGTGGCTCTACTCGACGACCCGCACGCTGGACTCGGTCGCCGAGCTGCCCGACCTGTTCGTCTGGGACACGCTCTCCACGAACAAGTGCTACCGCCGCGACTTCCTCGTCGACAACGCTCTCCGCTTTCCCAAGGGGATGTTCTACGAGGACCTGATGTTCATCGCCGAGGCGTATCTCGCGGCGAAGAAGATCACCCTCATCCCCAACCAGGTCTACTTCTGGCACGTCTACGAGCAGGCCAAGGTCAAGTCGGTCACCAACAGCCGGCACGAGATGCGGAACTACCAGCACCGGCTGGAGATCCACCGCCGTATCGACGCGCTCCTCGACCAGCACGGTATGGAGGAGATGCGGGCGGCCAAGGACGTCAAGTTCCTCAAGCACGACCTTGTCCTCCATCTGCGTGATCTTCCCTTCCGGGACGAGGAGTACCGCCGCGAGTTCGCCGAGCTCTCCCTCTCCTACCTCCAGGGGCTGGACCGTGAGGCGTACGGCAAGGCCGCCAAGATCCAGGCGATCTGCGCCTACCTCCTGGAGAAGGGCGACTGGGACAACCTGCTGCCCGCCGTCGACAGCCTGACCCACCGCGACAAGCTCTCCTCTCCGCTCACGCAGCGCGACGGCCGCATCTACTGGTGCGACGAGCACCTGGACGACGCGTTCGGCCGCGAGGTGCTCGACGTCACGGACCTCGGCTACCACCAGAAGCCGCTCAACAAGCTGTTCCTGCGCAACGAGCTCACCACGTACGCGGAGTCGGACGGCACCGCCAAGCTCGCCGGCCGGATCACCAACCCGCTGGGGCTGGTCACGGCGGAGGACACCCTCACGGCCGAGCTGGAGTTCCAGGCGCGCCGCCGCAGCCTGCAGACGTTCCGCTTCCCCGTCAGGTCGCTGCGCCACGACGGCGAGACGATCCACTGGGAGACCGACGCCGACATCAGCTCCAAGCTGCGGCCCCTCGGCATCATCGACTCGGTGTGGGACGTCCGCCTCAACCTCAAGGCGAACGGCGTACGCACCCAGACCCGCCTCACCGTCGACCAGAACGAGCTGGGCAGCGGTGCGCTCCCCGTCAAGCCTCGGCTGACGCGTCTGGTGGGCGACCGCATAGAGCCTCACCCCACCGCCAAGGGCCACCTCGCCTTCCGTCTCGTCTCCGGCAAGGACGACGGCGACCGGATCGAGGAGCTGCTCCAGAAGGGGCTGCAGGGCAAGCCCGGGCAGCTCGTGAAGTCCGGGTACCGCCGCGCCAAGGAGCTGCGCAAGACGCTCACCTCCGGCGAGACCAAGCTGCGGCTCTACCACGACGTCTACAGCCGGCTGCCCGTCAAGAAGCGGACGGTCGTCTTCGAGAGCCAGCTGGGCAAGCAGTACAGCGACAGCCCGCGTGCGATCTACGAGGAGATGCGCAGGCAGGGTCTGGACTTCCAGGCCGTCTGGTCGTACGCGGGGAGCCCGAAGGACTTCCCCAAGGACGCCACTCTGGTGCGCCGTTGGTCACTGCCGTATCTGAAGGCCCTGGCGCGCGCCGAGTTCTGGGTGGACAACCAGAGCTATCCGCTGCGTCTGGCCAAGCGTCCCGAGACGACGTACATCCAGACCTGGCACGGCTCCGCGCTCAAGAGGATGGGCTTCGACCAGCCCAACCTCAAGGCGAAGACGCGGCAGCAGCAGGAGGCCCAGCAGAAGCACCTCGACCGCTTCGACCACTTCCTGGTGCGTTCGGAGCACGACGTACGGACGCTGGCCAAGGCCTTCCGGCTGAAGGACCGGACGCTGCTGCGGTCCGGCTACCCGCGCAACGACGTGCTGGTGGAGGCCAGGCAGCGTGAGGAGGCGGCGGGCTCGCGCGTGCGCGGACCGCTCGCCGAGCGCCTCGGGATCCCGGCGGACAAGACCGTGCTGCTCTACGCGCCGACGTTCCGCACGTCGGGCAAGGAGAGCCAGTTCGCCCTGCCCTTCGACGTGGAGCGCTTCGCCGAGGAGTTCGGCGACCGCTTCGTCCTGCTGGTGCGCGCGCACTACTTCAACCACGTGGTGCTCCCGCCCAACGTGGCGGGCAAGATCATCGACGTCTCTTCGGAGCACGACGTGATGCCGCTGATGGAGCTCGCCGACGCGCTGATCACGGACTACTCCTCCGTGATGTTCGACTACGCGCTGCTCGACCGGCCGATGCTGTTCTTCACGTACGACTACGAGGCCTACGTCCACGAGGACCGGGGCACGTACTTCGACCTGCTGGAGCACGCACCCGGCCCGGTCTTCCGGACGGAGGACGAGCTGTACGCCGCCGTGCGGAACCTCGAATCGGAGGGCCGCGAGTACTGCGACGCCCGCAAGCGTTTCGTCGCCGAGTTCGGCGAGTTCGACCAGGGCAACGCCGCGCGCTCCATCGTCCAGCAGTTCTTCTCCCGGTGGAGCCGTTGATGACCGAAGTGATGACCACGACGATGACCGAGCAGCAGACCACCGGGTCGCGCGACATCATCCTCGTCTCCAACAGCGTCGACGAGCTCGGCGGAATCACCAGCTGGTCGCACCAGATGGCCCGGCTCTTCAGTGAGCAGGGTCACGCGGTGCACGTGGTCGGCATCGTTCCCGCCCCGGAAGGACGGCGCGCCGACCTCGGCGACGACCTGCCCTACCGGACCACGACGCTGTACGACGTCCACCCGCCGTCCCTGAAGCCGCTGCGCGGCATCAAGGGCAAGCTCGACCTCGTCGAGCGCCGGCGCAGGGCCTCGCGTGCGGCCGGTATGCGCCGGCAGGCGGCCAAGCTCACCGCGCTCTTCCGCTCCGCCCGGCCGGGAGCCGTCGTCATCGTGACGCAGGTCTGGGCCATGGAGTGGGTCGCCCTCGCGGACACCGCGGGGCTGCGTGTGGTCGGCATGAGCCACGAGTCCTTCGAGACGTGCCGCAACTCGTCCCGCTTCCAGCGGGTCAAGCAGTACTACAAGGACGTCGACCGGATGCTCGCGCTGACCCGCGAGGACGCGGACCTCTGGATCCGGCAGCGCTTCGACCATGTCGGGGCCATGCCGAACCCGCTTCCGTTCTTCCCCGACGAGCCGTCGCCGCGCTCGGCCAAGGTCGTCGTCAGCATCGGTCGGCTGCACGAGGAGAAGGGCGTCGACCTGCTCCTCGAAGCCTGGTCCGACGTGGCGCCCAAGCACCCCGACTGGACCCTGCG
Source organism: Streptomyces sp. NPDC039609 (assembly GCF_055596705.1). Taxonomy (NCBI): domain Bacteria; kingdom Bacillati; phylum Actinomycetota; class Actinomycetes; order Kitasatosporales; family Streptomycetaceae; genus Streptomyces; species Streptomyces sp. NPDC039609. The sequence continues at coordinate 504,461 of NZ_JBVIUJ010000002.1, read as the reverse complement.
TCTCTACGGCTCCGGCGAGGAGGAGGCGGCACTCAAGAAGCAGAGCGAGCAGCTGGGACTGACGTCCTCGGTCGAGTGGATGGGGCGTACCAGTGACGTCCCCGGCGCGCTGAAGGACAGCTCGCTCTTCGCTCTGTCGTCGCGGGGCGAGGGCTTCCCGCTGGCCCTCATGGAGGCCATGGCCACGGCCGTGCCGTGTGTCGCCTTCGATGTCGCCCCCGGCGTCCGCGAGATCATCACGGACGGCGAGAACGGCCTGGTCGTGCCTCCCGGCAACACCGCCGAGTTCGCCCGCAAGCTCGACAGGCTGATCTCGGACCAGGAGCTGCGCGACCGCATGGGCGAGGCGGCCCGGGTCGACATCCAGCGCTACTCGACGGACGAGATCGTGGCCCGCTGGGAGAACCTCTTCACGCTGCTGGACCGCTAGCGCGGAAACGGACGCTCGCAGAAGCGAAAGGGAGGACCGCCCTCACGGGCGGTCCTCCCTTTTCGTGTGCTCGGGCGGAAGCGGTCAGGCGGACACGCCTCGACGGGCGACCCAGCCGGCCCACGCGGAGCTGATCATGTCGCGGACGTCGTGGCGGGCCTTCCAGCCCAGCTCCGTCGCGATACGGTCCGCGGCGGCGACGACCCTCGCCGGGTCGCCGGGGCGGCGCGGGGTGACGGCGGGGGCGACCGAGTGGCCGGTGATCTCGTTGATCAGGTCGATCATCTCGCGGACGGAGACGCCCTCGCCGCGGCCGATGTTGACGGTCAGATCGCGCGGCTCGCCGGCGGCCGCCCACTCCGCGAGCTTGCGTGCGGCGACGAGGTGGGCGTCGGCGAGGTCCTCGACGTGGATGTAGTCGCGGACGCAGGTGCCGTCGGCGGTGTCGTAGTCGTCACCGAAGATCCGCGGGGCCTCGTCGGCGTCGAGCCGCTCGAAGACCATCGGGACCAGGTTGAAGACACCGGTGTCGGCCAGCTCGGGGGTGGCGGCGCCGGCCACGTTGAAGTAGCGCAGGCAGGCCGTGGAGATGCCGTGGGCCTTGCCGGCGGCGCGGACCACCCACTCGCCGGCGAGCTTCGTCTCGCCGTAGGGGCTCATGGGAAGGCACGGCGTGTCCTCGGTGACGAGGTCCACGTCCGGCATGCCGTAGACGGCGGCCGAGGAGGAGAAGAGGAAGTTGCGCACGCCCGCGGCGGCCACGGCCTCCAGGAGCACGGTCAGGCCCTGGACGTTCTCGCGGTAGTAGTGCAGCGGCTGCTCGACGGACTCGCCGACCTGCTTCTTCGCCGCCAGGTGGACCACGCCCGTGACACCGTGCTCGGCGATGGTCCGGTCCAGTACCTCACGGTCCAGGGTCGAGCCGACCACCAGGGGCACGCCCTCCGGGAGCCGCTCCGCGTACCCGGTGGACAGATCGTCGAGGACGACGACCCGCTCCCCCGCCTGCGTCATGGCGCGGACCACGTGCGAGCCGATGTAGCCGGCGCCTCCGGTGATCAGAAAAGTCATATCGCCCCATATCCCTTTCGCTAAGAACTGCGGGAGAACCGACGGAGCCTGGCCCTGACCGCCCGGAGCCCGTCACGGGCGCCCGGTGCGAGCCGCACCGCGAGCGAGCCGTTTGCCGTCGTGTACTGCTGCACCAGCAATACACCGTACCGGCTGCTCGGCACGACCGAGCGCCGCTCGCGGCCGTCCGGCAGCCGGAGCGCCGTCGAGAAGGAGTCGCCGTCCGCGCATGTCACCGTGATCCGGATGTCCCACAGCTGGGTGCCCCGGTTCCCGCGGCGGCGGCCCGCCCCGGCCAGAGCGGTGAGCCCGGCAGGAACCCGGGCGGTCCAACCGCCCTCGCCCTCGGCGAGCTCGCCCTCGGCGGTGCGGGCGGGCTCCTCCGAGCCCCGGGGCAGGAACGCGACCTGGACGGTACGGGGTCCGGCCGCGCGCAGCCTGCCGTACAGATCGCGGACCGTGAGCCGCAGCTCGCCGCCCCCGCCCGTCTGCAGGACCGCGTCGACGACGACCGGGAGCTCGTCGAGGGGCAGCGTCTCCACGCCGTCCAGCTCCACGTCGGGAAGGTCCAGGGACCAGACGGCGACGTCCTCGCTCCGCACATACGGCGGGAGCAGACGGGCCGGCTCTGCGGCGAGCCGGGACAGCCGGAGCAGGTCCCGCGGCTCCTTGGAGGCCAGGACGAACCGGGCAGCCCAGCGGGCGGGCGCGACGGCCGCGGCGATCTCGGTCTCCTCGAACGCCCCGAGGTGGTCGCGCGTCGCCACCCACCAGTCGGCCTGGTAGGTCTCGTCGCGCAGTCTCAACTCACGGGCGTACAGGCGCAGATCGTGTTCGATGAACTTGGTGCGGCAGGCGGCGGCGAGTTCGGTGCGGCCGGCCTCCGTGAAGGTCTCCACGGCCTTGCGATGGGCGGCGATACGGGCCTGCCAGTTGCCGACGCCCTCCCGGTCCAGGGAGATCGACAGCTGCGCGGCGGCGCGGCGGACGTGCCACACGTACACCGTGTCGGGGATCACCGCCACACGCGGCGCGGCGGCCAGGACGCGGGCGGTGAAGAGGAAGTCCTCGTAGATGAAACGGCCGTCGGGGAACCGGATGCCGTGGTCGAGGAGGAAGGACCGGGCGTAGACCTTGTTGACGCAGAGCGTGTCGTGCACCAGGGGGACGAGGTCCGCCGCGGTATCCAGAAGGGCGGGCTCCCGGTAGAGCCCGGGCTGCCAGCGCACCTCCCGGCCGCCGGGCAGTTCGCGCCGTACGCAGACACCGACCGCGACGGGGGTCCGGTGCCGCTCGGCCGCCGTCACCAGGGCCTCGGCCGCGCCCTCGGGCAGGATGTCGTCGCTGTCGAGGAACATCACGTACGGCGCGGTGGCCGCCTGGATGCCGTCGTTGCGGGGGGAGCCGCAGCCGCCGCTGTTCTCCGTACGGTGGACGACACGCACCCGAGGGTGGAGCGCCGCCAGCTCGTCCAGGACCTTCGCGGTGCCGTCGCTCGACGCGTCGTTGACGGCGACGACCTCCGCGACCACGGGGCCCTGGTCGAGTGCGGACCGGATGGCGTCGCCGACCAGCGTCTCGTCGTTGTAGGCGATGACCACGACACCGAGGGTGCCTTCTACCGTGGGTGGGGGGGTGCTGCTCACACCGAGGATCCTACGGGAGCGGCCGACGTCGCCGACCGGCCGCTCCCGGGGCCCTGGGCCCGTCCTAGAACGGGTTGAACTCGTCGAACTCGCGCTGCGCGTCGTCCCGCTCCGCGTCGCGGTCGCGGCGGCGCTGCGCGGCGGGGCGCGGGGCCTCGAGGCGGTGGTCCTCGCCACGACGGCCGAGCATCTCGGCGCCGGCCATCATCGTCGGCTCCCAGTCGAAGACGACCGCGTTGTCCTCGGAGCCGATCGCGACACCGTCGCCCGCGCGGGCGCCCGCCTTCATCAGCGCGTCCTCGACGCCCAGGCGGTTGAGACGGTCGGCGAGGTAGCCGACGGCCTCGTCGTTGTTGAAGTCGGTCTGGCGGACCCAGCGCTCCGGCTTCTCGCCGCGCACCCGGTACACGTCCTCGGCCTCGTCGTACGTGACGGTGAAGCCGGCGTCGTCGACCGCCTTCGGACGGAGGACGATCCGCGTCGACTCCTCCTTCGGCTTGGCCGCGCGCGCCTTGGCGACGATGTCGGCCAGCGCGAAGGAGAGCTCCTTCAGACCCGTACGGGCCACGGCCGAGGCCTCGTAGACCTGGTAGCCCCGCTCCTCCAGGTCCGGGCGGATCATGTCCGCCAGGTCCTGGCCGTCCGGGATGTCGATCTTGTTGAGGACGACGATGCGCGGGCGGTCCTCGAGACCGCCGTACTGCTTCAGCTCTTCCTCGATGATGTCGAGGTCGGTGACGGGGTCGCGGTCGGACTCCAGCGTCGCCGTGTCCAGGACGTGTACGAGGACGGAGCAGCGCTCCACATGGCGCAGGAACTCCAGGCCCAGGCCGCGGCCCTGACTGGCGCCCGGGATCAGACCCGGCACGTCGGCGATCGTGTAGACGGTCGAGCCGGCGGTGACGACGCCCAGGTTCGGGACCAGGGTGGTGAAGGGGTAGTCCGCGATCTTCGGCTTGGCGGCCGACAGGACGGAGATGAGCGAGGACTTGCCGGCGCTCGGGTAGCCGACCAGCGCCACGTCCGCGACGGTCTTCAGCTCCAGGACGATGTCGCGCGCCTCGCCGGGCTCGCCGAGCAGCGCGAAGCCGGGGGCCTTGCGGCGGGCGGAGGACAGCGCGGCGTTGCCGAGGCCGCCGCGGCCGCCCTGGCCCGCGACGAAGGTGGTGCCCTGGCCGACCAGGTCGGCGAGGACGTTGCCCTGCTTGTCGAGGACGACGGTGCCGTCGGGCACGGTCAGGACGAGGTCCTGACCGTCCTTGCCGGAGCGGTTGTCGCCGGCGCCGGGCTGACCGTTGGTCGCCTTGCGGTGGGGCGAGTGGTGGTACTCGAGGAGCGTGGTGATCGCCTGGTCGACGACCAGGATCACATCGCCGCCACGGCCGCCGTTGCCGCCGTCGGGGCCGCCGAGCGGCTTGAACTTCTCCCGGTGTACGGAGGCGCAGCCGTGGCCTCCGTTACCCGCGGCGACATGCAGCTCGACGCGGTCCACGAAGGTGGTCATGGTTGTGCCTCCAATTACAAGGGGTACTACGAGGTGGAATGTCTATCTAGTAACACGCGAAAGGCGGACCCGCTTCCCTGCCGGGAAGTGAGGTCCGCCTCCGCAAAAGAACCGATCAGGCGACCGGAACGATGTTCACGACCTTGCGGCCACGGTGGGTGCCGAACTGCACCGAACCGGCCTGCAGGGCGAACAGCGTGTCGTCGCCGCCACGGCCGACGCCCGCGCCGGGGTGGAAGTGGGTGCCGCGCTGGCGGATCAGGATCTCACCGGCGCTGACGACCTGACCGCCGAAGCGCTTCACGCCGAGCCGCTGAGCATTGGAATCGCGACCGTTCCGGGTGGACGATGCGCCCTTCTTGTGTGCCATCTCTCCTCAGTCCCTTACTTCGCAGCCGCGGGGATGCCGGTGACCTTGATCGCCGTGTACTGCTGGCGGTGGCCCTGGCGACGGCGGTAACCGGTCTTGTTCTTGTAGCGAAGGATGTCGATCTTCGCGCCCTTGTGGTGGTCCACGACCTCGGCCGTGACCTTGATACCGGCCAGCACCCACGGGTCGCTGGTCACGGCGTCGCCGTCGACAACGAGCAGCGTAGAGAGCTCTACGGTGTCGCCAACCTTGGCAGTGGAAATCTTGTCAACCTCAACGATGTCGCCGACAGCAACCTTGTGCTGGCGACCACCGCTGCGCACGATGGCGTACACGCGGATCTCTCTCTCACTCGGGAACGGTCCCCTGATGCCAGCCGCTCACACGCGCCGAGGCCCGTGATGATCCGGAAGTGGACGAGCGGCCTCTCCCGACAGACCGGGAGGAGGGTGCTCAGGGGGGTGGCGCGCCATACGACACGCCGACGGTCAAGGTTACGGGCCGGTGCCTCAAGGGGTCAAATTCGGTGACTTCGACCTCTGGGGCGGTGCGGGCCGTCCGCCATGGGACGGCCCGCACCGGCCGTGTCAGTCCTGCGCGGGGGCGGCCGTCTTCTTGGTGGCCGCCTTCTTCGCAGTCGTCTTCTTCGCCGCGGTCTTCTTGGTCGCCGCCGTCTTCTTGGTGGCGGCCTTCTTCGCGGTGGCCTTCTTGGCCGTCTTGCGGGCGGCCGTCTTCTTGGCCGGGGCGGGAGCCTCGGCCTCGGCGGCGGGCGCCTCGACCGGTGCCGGGGCGGCGGTCGGGGTCTCGACCACGAGGACGGCGGCCTCCTCGGCGCCCGAGGGCGAGCCGGCGGGGGCGGTCACCTTGCGGACGACCCGGCGGCGGGCCCTCGGCGGGGCGGCCACGGGGGCCTCCTCGACGACGGGCGCGACCTCCGGCTCGGCCTCGACGACCGGCTCCGGGGCGGCGACCGGCTCGACGACGGTCTCGACGACCGGCTCCGCAGCGGCCGGGGAACCGGCCGGGGCCGTCGCCTTGCGGGTGGCGCGGCGGCGGGCACGGGGAGCCGGGGCAGCCTCCTCGACGACCGGGGCGGCCTCGGCGACGGGGGCCTCGACGACCGTCTCGGCGACGGGCTGCGGCTCCTCGACCACGACCGGGGCAGCGGCGACCGGAGGACCGGCCGGCGCGGACACCTTGCGGGTCGCCCGACGGCGGCCACGACCACGCGTGGCGGCGGCCTCGGCCTCGGCGGCGCTGCTGTACAGCTCCTCGTCGGCGCGGAAGGGCTCCTCCACGGCCACCGGGGCGGCGATCTCCGCGGCCACCTCGGCCTCGGTCTCGACCGTCTCGGCCTCGGAGTCCGTCTCCACGGCCTCGACGTGCTCGTGCTCGTGGTGCTCGGCACCGCCACGGCCACGCTTCTTCGAGCGCTTGCCGCCGCCACCGCCGCCCGGGGCGGTCGGCTGCTCCATGTGCACGATCACGCCACGCCCGTTGCAGTGGACGCAGGTCTCGGAGAAGGACTCCAGCAGACCCTGGCCGACCCGCTTGCGGGTCATCTGGACCAGGCCCAGCGAGGTGACCTCGGCCACCTGGTGCTTGGTCCGGTCACGGCCCAGGCACTCCAGGAGGCGGCGCAGCACCAGGTCGCGGTTGGACTCCAGGACCATGTCGATGAAGTCGATGACGACGATGCCGCCCAGGTCGCGCAGGCGCAGCTGGCGCACGATCTCCTCGGCCGCTTCGAGGTTGTTCCTCGTCACGGTCTCTTCGAGGTTGCCGCCCTGACCGGTGAACTTGCCGGTGTTGACGTCGACGACGATCATCGCCTCGGTCTTGTCGATCACCAGCGAGCCACCGCTCGGCAGCCAGACCTTGCGGTCCAGCGCCTTCATCAGCTGCTCGTCGATCCGGTACGTCGCGAAGACGTCGACCTCGCTCGTCCACTTGGACAGGCGGTCGGTCAGGTCCGGGGCGACGTGGTTCACGTAGCCGTGGATGGTCTCCCACGCGTCGTCGCCGCTGACGATGACCTTCGAGAAGTCCTCGTTGAAGATGTCGCGGACGACACGGACGGTCATGTCCGGCTCACCGTAGAGAAGGGTCGGAGCGTTGCCGTTCTTCGCCTTCTTCTGGATGTCCTCCCACTGGGCCTGCAGACGCTCGACGTCACGGCGCAGCTCGTCCTCGCTCGCGCCCTCGGCGGCGGTGCGCACGATGACGCCCGCGTCCTCGGGGACGATCTTCTTGAGGATGGTCTTCAGCCGGGCGCGCTCGGTGTCCGGGAGCTTGCGGCTGATGCCGGTCATCGAGCCCTCGGGGACGTACACGAGGTAACGGCCCGGCAGGGAGACCTGGCTGGTCAGGCGGGCGCCCTTGTGGCCGATCGGGTCCTTCGTCACCTGGACGAGGACCGACTGGCCGGACTTGAGGGCGGCCTCGATGCGGCGCGGCCCGTTGGCCATGCCGAGCGACTCGAAGTTGACCTCACCGGCGTACAGGACGGCGTTGCGGCCCTTGCCGATGTCGACGAAGGCGGCCTCCATGGACGGCAGGACGTTCTGGACCTTGCCCAGGTAGACGTTGCCGACGTACGAGGTGGCCTGCTCCTTGTTGACGTAGTGCTCGACGAGCACGTTGTCTTCCATGACGCCGATCTGGGTGCGGTCGCCGTTCTGGCGGACGACCATGACACGCTCGACGGCCTCGCGGCGGGCCAGGAACTCGGCCTCGGTGATGATCGGGACGCGGCGGCGGCCCTGCTCGCGGCCCTCGCGGCGACGCTGCTTCTTCGCCTCCAGGCGGGTCGAGCCCTTGATGGACTGGACCTCGTCGGACGGCTCGGCCTTCTCACGGGCCGGGCGGGGCTCGCGGACCTTGACGACCGTACGGACGCCGTCCTCCTCGCCCGCCTCGGTCTCGCCGGAGGCGTCACCGCTGCGGCGGCGACGGCGGCGACGGCGACGGGAGCTGCTGCTGCCGCCCGTGGAGGTGCCGCCCTCGTACTCGTCGGACTCCTCGTCCTCCTCCTCGGACTCCTCGTCCTCGGCGCGGGCCTCCTCCGCCTCTTCGCTCTCCTCGGTGTCCTCAGCCTCGGCGAGCTCACCACGACGACGACGACGGCCGCCACGGCGGCGACGACGGGACGGACGGTCTTCGTACTCGTCGGACTCCTCGGCCTCGGCCTCGGGCTCCTCGGCCTCGACCTCGGGCTCGTCGGCGACGGTGGCGGGGACCGGCTCGACGGCGACGGGCTCGGCGGGCTCGCCACGGCGGCGGCGACGGCGCCGGCCGGCGGGCTCGGGGCGCTCGGCCGTCTCGACGACGGCAGTGGTCTCCTCGACCTCGACCGTCTCCTCCTCGTCCTCCTCCGGCTCCACGGCCTCGGCGGCAGCGGCGGCGGCCGCGGTCTCCGGGGTCTGGAACATGGGCTCGGTGAAGACCGGGGCCTGGAAGACGGCGACGGCGGGGCGCGTGGCGCGGCGGCCGCGGGGCTCCTCCTCCGCCTTGGGGGCAGAGACCGGCTCGGCGGTGAACTGCGGCGAGGACGCGCGACGGCGGGTACGGCCCCGGGTGGCGGCCTTCTCGGCGGCGACGACCTCGGGCTCGGCCTCTTCGGCGGTGATCTGCGCGACGGTCTCCGACGGCAGGCTCTCTCCGGCGGTCTCGGCGACCGGCTCCGGGGAGGTGGCCTTACGGGTGGCACGGCGACGCGTACGGGCGGGCGCGGCAGGCTCCTCGACCGGGGCCTCCTCGGCCACCGGCGCGACCTCGGCGG
>NZ_JBVIUJ010000002.1:47842-495561 GCF_055596705.1 Streptomyces sp. NPDC039609 | reverse complement strand
TGCGGCCTCGGTCTCGGCCGCGACGACCGGCTCCGGCGACGTGGCCTTACGGGTGGCACGGCGACGCGTACGCGCGGGCGCGGCAGGCTCCTCGACCGGGGCCTCCTCGGCCACCGGCGCGACCTCGGCGGCGGCCTCGGTCTCGGCCGCGACGACCGGCTCCGGCGACGTGGCCTTACGGGTGGCACGGCGACGCGTACGCGCGGGCGCGGCAGGCTCCTCGACGGGGGCCTCGGCCGGCGCGGCCTCTGCGGCGGCCTCGGCCACCGGCTCCGCGGACGTGGCCTTACGGGTCGCCCGACGGCGGGGACGTGCGGGGGCGGCCGGCTCCTCCGTGGGCTCCGGCGTGGCGGCCGGCGTCTCCACGACGACCTCGGCCTCGGTCTCGGCGACCTCCGCCGTCACCGGCGGACCGGCGGGGCGGGAAGCGGCGCGGCGCCGACGGCGCGGCGGCAGCTTGTCACCAGGTGCGTTGTTGTCGGTGTTTTCTTCGTGCTGCTCGAGCATGCGGGCGGTTCTCCCGTCACGCTCCCGGGCGCCGCGCCTTGTTCCGGTCCGGCGGCACTGTCGCGCGAGGTGCGCGGTGCCGCCGTCCGGGGCGCGGGCGCCGCACGGGAGCTGATGTCTGGCTCGCCGGTTCCGTACGCGTTCTGTACGCACGGCCTGGCGAAAGTCTCCTGGGTCAGTGCGCTGCCCGACCCAGGTGGCTCCCGAGTTCCAGGGCTGCGCTACAACGACCGCTCCCTACGCGGAACCTGCACCCTGCGCCGTCGCTGAGGCGGTCGCGGCGGCCGTGGGTGGAGCGGCCGTGACTGCCTCGCGGTCGGGCGCGAGCGGGTCGGTCACCGTGCCGGACTCCTCGTCGAAGAGCCCCTGCGCCAGCCTGGTCACCGCTGCGGGGACCGGCGGCGCCAGGTCGGCCACAGCTCGGAGACCGGACAGGACGTCGTCGGGTCGTACGGCAGGTGTCACGTGCCGAACAACCAGCCGCAGTATCGCACAGGCATTGTCCAGGGGCCTATCAGCTTCGGGACGTGCCTGTGGATGGTCCGCGACGAGGTCGGCGACGGCCGAGCGGGCGTCGAAGGTGCGGATGCCGTTCTTGGTCTTGCGCTGTACTTCCACGGTGTCGGCCGCGAGGAAGGCCTCGACGGCCTTCTCCGCGTCCTCGACGGTGACGCCGTCGAGCCGCAGCTCCCACACGGAGGCGGTGAGCCGGTCGGCGAGTCCCGAGGTACGGGCCTCGACGGCATCGGTGATGTCGAGGCCGTCCGGGAGCGATTCGTCGAGCAGGACTCGCAGGATCTCCGGGTCACGCGTCTCGGTGAGCGCGATCTCCAGGAACTCGGCCTCGGAGCCCGTACCCGTGGGGGCGGCGTTGGCGTACGACACCTTGGGGTGCGGGGTGAAGCCGGCCGAGTACGCCATCGGCACCTCGGCGCGGCGCAGCGCACGCTCGAAGGCGCGCTGGAAGTCACGGTGGCTGGTGAACCGGAGGCGGCCGCGCTTGGTGTAGCGCAGTCGGATGCGCTGCACCGCCGGTGCGGGCGGCGGGCCTTCGGGCTGTCGCTTGCCCAGTGGTTCTTCTCCTCGGTGCGGGGCGGGCGCGGTGGAGCGCCGCCCACGAAATACGGGTGGCCTCTGGGGAGCCCGACCGGCTCACCCCTGCTTTCGCAGGGAGATCTCGGGTGCGGGCGCCACGCCGGAGGCGGTTGTTGTACTACCCAGAGTACGCGCAGAGGCCACCACCGGTTCCCCGGGCTCGGTCGCCCGGGCTCCGCCGACCAGCGCGTGCCAGGCATCACGGCGGGCCTGCCGCACGGTCGCGCGGGCCGAGCGGAGCGCTCCCCGGGCGGCCCGGCCGGCCTCGACGGCCGCCCGTTCGGCCGGCACCCAGATCCGGTCGCGGACCCAGTGCCCGACGGGGGCGCAGACGGAGCGGTAGAACCAGGTCACGGGTCGCCCGAAGAGATTCCAGGCCACCCACTTGAGTACCCGACCGACCGCCCGGGAGATGAACCCCGCGATGCGCCAGCAGACCCGAAAGGCGTCGGCGATCTCACGCCCGAGCGGTGCGAGGACCCGCCGCCACAGCCATCCGAGGGGCAGGACGATCCCGTACCGCCACAGTGCGACCCACGGCCGGACGAACAGCGCCCCGGCCAGCCACACCAGAGCGCGGCCGAGACCGGTGAACAGCCATGTCAGCCCATGGCCGAGCGGGGTGAGCACCGACCGGTGGAGCCAGAGCGCCGGCACCACGAACCCGTACCGGGCCACGAAGGCGACGGCCTTGCCGAGCGGGGTGAGGATCCAGCGGTACATCCAGGCCGCGGGGATCCCGATCCCGTACCGGGCGACCGGCACGAGCACGTACCGCCACAGCGCGACCCAGGGCCAGACGAACAGCGCCTTGCCCACCCAGCGGCCGATGACACCGAGGCCCTCGCCCAGCCGGGTGAAGAACCACGCCAGTCCGCCGCCCACCGTGGTGAGGAACCACGCGAGGCCGTGCCCGACCGGGGTGAGCACCGACCGGTGGAGCCACCGGGCCGGCACCACGAACCCGTACCGGGCCACCGGCACCACCAGATACCGCCACAGCGCCACCCACGGCCAGACGAACAAGGCCTTGGCCAGCCAGACGACCGGCTTCGCCACCAGCGTCCGGAACACCCAGCCGAGCGCCCGCCCGACCGGCCGCAGCACCCGCAGCTCGACGGCGCGCCCGCAGACGACGAGAACGTCCCACACCAGCCGGACGGGTACGACGACCACCAGCACCACGATCCGAACCGGAATCCTGATGAACGCCGTCAGACAGCCCTCCGGCTCTCCCCCGGGCTGTGCCTTCTCCATGCTCATGCAGGAAATGACGCGACGGCCCGGCGGAGGGTTTCCCCTCGCACCGGGCCGTCGCCGGAGTGTTACCGGAATGGGCTACTTGACCACGCTCAGCGGCAGCAGCTTCTTGCCCGTCGGGCCGACCTGGATCTCGGTCTGCATCGCCGGGCACACGCCGCAGTCGAAGCACGGCGTCCAGCGGCAGTCGTCGACCTCGGTCTCGTCGAGCGCGTCCTGCCAGTCCTCCCAGAGCCAGTCCTTGTCCAGACCGGAGTCCAGGTGGTCCCAGGGCAGGACCTCCTCGTAGGTACGCTCGCGGGTCGTGTACCAGTCGACGTCCACGCCCATCTCGGGGAGCGTCTTCTCCGCGCACTGCATCCAGCGGTCGTACGAGAAGTGCTCGCGCCAGCCGTCGAAGCGGCCGCCGTCCTCGTAGACCGCGCGGATGACGGCGCCGATCCGCCGGTCACCGCGGGAGAGCAGGCCCTCGACGATGCCGGGCTTGCCGTCGTGGTAGCGGAAGCCGATGGAGCGGCCGTACTTCTTGTCGCCGCGGATCTTGTCCCGGAGCTTCGCCAGGCGCGCGTCCGTCTCCTCCGCGGAGAGCTGCGGGGCCCACTGGAAGGGGGTGTGGGGCTTCGGGACGAAGCCGCCGATGGAGACGGTGCAGCGGATGTCGTTCTGGCCGGAGACCTTGCGGCCCTCGGCGATGACGTTGACCGCCATGTCGCCGATCTGGAGGACGTCCTCGTCCGTCTCGGTCGGCAGGCCGCACATGAAGTACAGCTTCACCTGGCGCCAGCCGTTGCCGTACGCCGTGGAGACGGTCCGGATCAGGTCCTCCTCCGAGACCATCTTGTTGATGACCTTGCGCATCCGCTCGGAGCCGCCTTCGGGGGCGAAGGTGAGACCGGAGCGACGGCCGTTCCTCGTCAGCTCGTTGGCCAGGTCGACGTTGAACGCGTCGACGCGGGTCGAGGGGAGGGAGAGACCGATCTTGTCCTCGGTGTACCGGTCGGCGAGGCCCTTGGCGATGTCACCGATCTCGGTGTGGTCCGCGGAGGAGAGCGAGAGAAGGCCGACCTCCTCGAAGCCCGTCGCCTTGAGACCCTTCTCGACCATCTCGCCGATGCCGGTGATGCTTCGCTCCCGCACGGGGCGCGTGATCATGCCGGCCTGGCAGAAGCGGCAGCCGCGGGTACAGCCGCGGAAGATCTCGACGGACATCCGCTCGTGGACCGTCTCGGCGAGCGGGACCAGCGGCTGCTTCGGGTAGGGCCACTCGTCGAGGTCCATGACGGTGTGCTTGGACACGCGCCACGGAACGCCCGAGCGGTTCGGGACGACACGGGAGATCCGGCCGTCGGCCAGGTACTCGACGTCGTAGAAGCCCGGGATGTAGACCGAGCCGGTCCTGGCGAGCCGGAGGAGGACCTCCTCGCGGCCGCCGGGGCGGCCCTCGGCCTTCCAGGCGCGGATGATCTCGGTCATGTCGAGGACGGCCTGCTCGCCGTCGCCGATGATCGCCGCGTCGATGAAGTCCGCGATCGGCTCGGGGTTGAAGGCGGCGTGGCCGCCGGCGAGCACGATGGGGTGGTCGACGGTGCGGTCCTTCGACTCCAGCGGGATGCCCGCCAGGTCGAGGGCAGTGAGCATGTTGGTGTAGCCGAGCTCGGTGGAGAAGCTCAGGCCGAAGACGTCGAAGGCGCCCACGGGGCGGTGGCTGTCCACGGTGAACTGCGGGACGCCGTGCTCGCGCATCAGCTCTTCGAGGTCCGGCCACACGCTGTACGTGCGCTCGGCCAGGACGCCCTCGCGCTCGTTCAGTACCTCGTAGAGGATCATGACGCCCTGGTTGGGCAGGCCGACCTCGTACGCGTCCGGGTACATGAGCGCCCAGCGGACGTCGGCGGACTCCCACGGCTTGACCGTGGAGTTCAGCTCTCCACCGACGTACTGAATCGGCTTCTGCACGTGCGGGAGCAGAGCTTCGAGCTGCGGGAAGACAGACTCGGCAGCAGACATCTCGAACCTTCGTGAGCTGGCAGGGGGCGACTCTCAAGCGTACCCGGTGCTCAGTGGGTCAGTGCCGCCCTCGGTTCCGGGGCCGATGCCCGCTTCCAGACCTTCGGGAACTCGCGCTCGCGGTCGGCGCCGGCCGCCTCCTCCTGGCCGTACAGGAGTCCCCAGGTGAAGGCCGACTCGCCGGCCGCGTGCGCCTGGATGGCGAGGGTGCGCAGGGCGTCGCGGGCGACGACGCTGTCCTGGTGGTCGCCGAGGACGGTCTGGACGGACTTCATGCGCTTGGCGAAGCGCTTGGCGGGTTTACCGAGCGTGGGGCGGGCGGCCTCCGCGGCGTAGCGGGCGCGTTTGGCGGCCTTGCGGGCCTCGTGCATCGCGAGGTCGCGGTCGTGGCCCGCGGGGAGGGCGAGGGCGTGGTCGACACGGCGGGCGAGCCGGTCGTAGTCCTTGAGGACGGCCTTGGCGAGGACCGGCGGCGCGTCCTTCGTGGCCCCCTTCAGCAGGGGCGGGTCGGCGAGCAGCGCGTCGAGGGTGGACAGGAGCGCGAGGTGGCGGGCGGAGTCGAGGGCGGCGAGCGCGGTGCGCCGGGCGCCGCCGCCGTGTGCGGCGTTCCAGATGCGGAGCCGGGAGGGGACGGGGCCGAGGAGGAGGGTGCGGGGCAGCCCCTCGATCCGGCCGCGCAGGCGGTCGAGGAGCACCTCCTGGTCGCGGGCGACGCCGAGCTCGCCTGCGAGCCACTTGAGCTCCTCGCCGATGGGATCGGTGACGGTGCGGTCGAGGACCTTGCGGAACGTCTTGAACGCGCTGCGCAGGCGGCGGGTGGCGACCCGCATCTGGTGGACGGAGTCGGGGAGGTCGCGGCGGACGGCGGGGTCGAGGGCGATGATCGCGTCGACCTGCTCCCGTACGTAGGCGAGGACCCGGCCCCCGGCGGTGTCGCCGTCCAGCCGGTCGGCCCCGGGGGGGTCCGACGCGGATCCGTCGGAATCGGATCCGGCCGCCTCGGAGCCGTCGGATCCGTCGGCCTCCGATTCCGCCGTCTCCTCCAGCGCCCTCGCCAGTTTCGACGGCGCCGACGACGGACGGATGCCCGCCTTCTTGAGGCGCATCTCGACCGCGTCGAGGACCGCCGGGTCCACGTCGTCCGCGAGCTCGACCTCGATCTCCGTCCAGGAGGCGTCCCGGCCCTTCGGGAGACGCTCGGCGTGGACCGTGTCCACCGAGACCTCCGCCAGCAGGGCGCCGGACTCGTCCATGAGGTGATGGACCTTCCGGGAGGAGCGGAGGCGGACGACGGGGACGACGTCCTCGTAGCGGATGCGGGAGCGCAGGAGTCGGGCGAGGGGCGTCGGGAGGGTGTCGGCGAGCGGGGCTCTGATCTCGTCGCGGATCCCGGACGCGACGGGGAACTTGAGGTGCCAGCCCGCGTCCTCGCCCCCCGTGCGGCGGCGCAGGGTGAGGGAGTCGGCGGCCAGCCGCAGATCGGCCGTGTCGTAGTAGACGGCGTCGAGTTCGGCGACGCCCCGGTCGAGGACGGCCGAGACTCCCTGGGCCCTGGTGAGGTCCGGGAGCCCCGTCTTCTCGGTGGCTTCGTACTTCCGCTCGATCTCGCGCTTCGTCTCCGCCATGAATCGAATCTAGACGCGAAGTGAACGGAAGGGCAGACCCTCTTGAGCCTAAGCGGTTATCGGCCTCTGCACGCGGATCGACTGGAGCAGCCCGATCGCCACCCACACGGCGAACATGGACGAACCTCCGTAGGAGACGAACGGGAGTGGGAGACCCGCCACGGGCATGATCCCGAGGGCCATGCCGATGTTCTCGAAGGACTGGAAGGCGAACCAGGCGATGATGCCCGCGGCGACGATCGTGCCGTACAGCTCGGTCGTTTCGCGTGCGATCCGGCAGGCGCGCCAGAGGATCACGCCGAGCAGCGCGATGATCAGTCCGCCGCCGAGGAAGCCGAGCTCTTCGCCGGCGACGCTGAAGATGAAGTCGGTCTGCTGTTCGGGCACGAACTGGCCGCTGGTCTGGTGGCCGTTGAAGAGTCCCGCGCCGTACAGGCCGCCGGAGCCGATCGCGATGCGCGCCTGGTTGGTGTTGTAGCCGACGCCCGCCGGGTCGAGCTCGGGGTTGGCGAAGGCGGCGAAGCGGTTGATCTGGTACTCGTCCAGCACGCCGAGGGCGGCAACGAGTGCGGCACCGCCGATGCCCGCGACGATGAGTCCGAGAACCCAGCGGTTGGAGGCGCCGGAGGCGAGGAGCACGCCGAGCACGATCACCGCCATGACCATCACCGAGCCGAGGTCCGGCATCAGCATGACGATCCCCATGGGGAGCGCGGCGAGAGCCAGGGCCTTGGCGACGGTCCGGTGGTCGGGGTGGACCTGGTCGCCGGCGTCGACCTTGGCGGCCAGCAGCATCGCCATGATCAGGACGATCGTGATCTTCACGAACTCGCTGGGCTGGAGCGAGAAGCCGCCGCCGATCACGATCCACGCGTGGGCGCCGTTGATGGTGGCGCCGAGCGGGGTGAGGACGGCGAGGATCAGCAGGATCGAGATGCCGTAGAGGACCGGCACCGCGCCGCGCAGGGTGCGGTGGCCGAGCCAGATGGTGCCGATCATCAGGGTGAGCCCGATGCCGGTGTTGAGGACGTGGCGGAAGAGGAAGTAGTACGGGTCGCCGTTGTTGAGCTCGGTGCGGCCGCGGGTGGCGGACCAGACGAGCAGCGCCCCGAGGAAGGACAGGGCGAGCGAGGACAGCAGGATCGGCCAGTCGAGCCGGCGCAGCACCGAGTCGCGGGCGGTGAGTTTCGCGAGCGACCCGCGCTCGGGTGCGTACCGGGCGACGGAGAATCCGTGGCGGGCGGTCATCGCGTCAGTCCCTCCAGAGGTGCGGGGTACCCGCGAGCGGCGGCTTTCCGTCGTCCGGCTTGACCGGATCGCCCTGACCTGCCGGATCGCCCTGGCCCGCCGGATCGACCAGAGCCGCCGCGTCGCCCTGCCCGGCCGGCTTGACGAGCTGCGAGGCGGGGTCGTACGGCTTGATGTCGGGCGCGTCGATGGAGCCGTCGGGGTGGACCTTCGGCAGCGTCTTCTGGGGCTGGGGCAGCAGGGCGCGCTTGAGGTCCTGGTTGCCCTCGTCGTCGAGGCCGTAGAGGGCGTCGTAGATGTTGCGCACGGCGGGGCCGGAGGCGCCGGAGCCCGTACCACCCTGGGAGATCGTCATGACGATCGTGTAGTCGTCGGTGTACGTGGCGAACCAGGAGGTGGTCTGCTTGCCGTAGACCTGGGCGGTACCGGTCTTGGCCCGCATCGGGATCTTGTCCTGGGGCCAGCCGCCGAACCGCCAGGCGGCGGTGCCGCCGGGCTCGACGACGGAGCGCAGGCCCTTGTCGAGGTCGGCAATGGTCTGGGCGTCGACCGGCAGCTTGCCGTGGGCCTTCGGCTTGATCTCCTGGATCTGCTTGCCGTCGGGGCTGATCACGGCCTTGCCGATGGTCGGGTTGTAGAGGGTGCCGCCGTTGCTGATCGCCGCGTAGGCGGTGGCCAGCTGGACGGGCGTGATGAGGACGTCGCCCTGACCGATGGAGAAGTTGATGCTGTCGTAGGCCTTCAGCTGGTTGCCCTCGAGGCAGCTCTCATAGGCGATCTGCTCGACGTAGGTGCCCCCCTTCTTGCCCTGCTTGCACCAGGCGTCCTTGTTGGCCTCCCAGAACTTCTGCTTCCACTGGCGGTCCGGGATACGGCCCTTGACCTCGTTCGGCACGTCGATGCCGGTCTCGGAGCCGAAGCCGTAGTCACGGGCGGTCCGGTAGAACCAGTCGTGGGCGTCCTTCTTGGGCTTGAGGCCGCCGTCGCGGCTCCACTCCTGGTGGCCGAGACGGTAGAAGACCGTGTTGCAGGAGTACTTGAGGGCGTCCCCGAGGGTGATGGGGCCGTGCCCCTGCGACTCGAAGTTCGCGAAGCTCCGGTTGCCCATGCTGTAGGAGCTGCTGCAGAGGTACTTGTCGTTGAAGTCGTATCCGGCCCGTACGGCCGCGCTCGCCGAGACCACCTTGAAGACGGAGCCGGCGGGCGCCTGTCCCTGGATGGCCCGGTTGAGCAGCGGGTAGTTGGAGTCCTTGCTGGTGAGCCGGGCGTAGTCCTTGCCGGAGATTCCGCCGACCCAGGCGTTGGGGTCGTAGTCGGGCTGGGACGCCATCGCGACGACGCGGCCGGTCCTGGACTCCATGACGACGACGGCACCCGCGTCGGCCTCGTACTTACGGCCGGTGATCTTGTCGGTCTCGCCCCGGACCAGCTTCATCGCCTGGTGGAGCTCGTACTCGGCGACCGACTGGACGCGGGCGTCGATGCTGGTGACGAGAGTGGAGCCGGGCACGCCCGGATCGGACTGGGTCTGGCCCATGACCCGGCCGATCTTGTCGACCTCGTACGACGTGACACCGGCCTTGCCGCGCAGCTCCTTGTCGTAGGTGCGTTCGATGCCGGAGCGGCCGACCTGGTCGGAGCGCAGGTACGGCGAGTCGGTGTCCTTGGCCTTCTGGATCTCCTCGTCGGTGACCGGCGAGAGGTAACCGAGCACCTGCGCGGTGCGGGCGTTGCCGGGCGCCGTGTAGCGGCGTACGGCGGCGAGTTCGGCAGTGATGCCGGGGAAGTCCTCGGTGCTCTCCCGGATCCGCAGGGCCTGCTGCGTGGTGGCCTCGTCGGTGATCGGGATCGGCTGGTAGGGGGAACCGTTCCAGCACGGCTGCGGCGTCTGGGAGTCGCAGAGCCGGACCTTGTCCATGACCTCCTTGGGCTTCATGCCCAGGACGCCTGCGAGACGGGTGAGGACGGCCTTGCCGTCGTCCTTCATCTTCATCAGCTCGGTGCGGGACGCGGAGACCACGAGCCGGGTCTCGTTGTCGGCGAGCGGGACGCCACGGGCGTCGAGGATCGATCCGCGGACGGCGGGCTGGACGACCCGCTGGACGTGGTTGCTCTTCGCCTCGTCGGTGTACTCCTTGCCGTTGCGGATCTGGAGGTACCAGAGGCGTCCGCCGAGGGTGAGGAGGAGGGAGAAGACGAGGACCTGGATGACGACGAGACGGATCTGGACCCTGGGAGTCCGCCCGGTCTCCGGGATGTTGCTCATACTGCCGGTACCCCCTCGGTCACAGTCGCTTGACTCCCTTGATGCGTCCGGCGCGTGAGGCTCTGGTGCGGGCTGCCTTGACGAGCATGCCGCCGCGTTGGCTCCCGATCCGCAGGCCGGTGCCGGAGGAGAGCCAGCCGGAGGCGACGTCGGTGCCGCCTCCGGAGGTGTCGGCTAGCGGGTCGTTCTCCGCGCGCCGGGCCAGCGCCATGATCAGCGGCACGGTGAAGGGCGCGAGGAGGAGGTCGTAGATCGCCGCGGTGAACAGCAGGAAGCCGAGGCCCACATGGCGGGCGGCGGTGTCGCCGACGAGGGCACCGACCCCCGCGTACAGAAGGGTGGAGCCGAGCGCCGCGGCGACGACCACGGCCATCGGGCCGGTGGCGGACTTCAGCTTGCCGTTGTCGGGGCGGGCGAGTCCGGCGAGGTAGCCGATGACGCAGAGGACCAGGGCGTAGCGGCCCGCGGCGTGGTCGGCGGGTGGGGCGAGGTCGGAGAGGAGCCCGGCTCCGAAGCCGATGAGGGAGCCGCTGACCGGCCCGTACACGAGCGCGAGGCCGAGGACGGTCAACAGGACGAGGTCGGGCACCGCGCCGGGGAGCTGGAGGCGGCCGAGGACGGAGACCTGGATGACCAGGGCGACGACCACGAGGGTGGCGGAGAGGAGAATGCGGTTGAACTTCACGGCCTCAGTCCCCCTGCTCCTGCTGCTGGTTCTGCTGTTGATCCTGCTGCTGGTCCTCGGGCTTGCGGGCCTGGTCCTGGGTGGCGTCTCGCACCGGCTGCTCTCCGTTCCCGGTCCCGGCTTGCCGCTCCCCCTCCGGTGGCGGCGGCGGCGTGACCGTGACGGTGACGGTCGGGGCCGGCTTGGGCTTGGGCGGCAGGACCATGTCCCGGGGGTTCGTACGCGGGGCCTGGACGACGACGCCGACGATGTCGAGCTTGGAGAAGCCGACGTACGGGCGGACGTAGACGTTGCGGGTCAGGCCGCCGCCCAGCGGGTCGACGCGGACGATCTCACCGACCGGCACGCCGGGCACGAAGGGCTTGTTGGCCTGCGAGCCGAAGGTGACGAGCCGGTCGCCGGGCTTCACCTTCGCCTTGCCGTTGAGGAGCTGCACGAGGAGCGGGCCGTTGCCCTGGCCGGTGGCGAAGCCGAGCTCGTCCGAGTTCTCCATGCGGGTGCCGACGGTGAAGTCCGGGTCGTTGGCGAGGAGCACGGTCGCGGTGGAGGGCCCGACCGTGGTGACGCGGCCGACGAGGCCGGCGCCGTTGAGCACGGTCATGTCCCGCTCGATGCCGTCGTTGGCGCCGGCGTCGATGGTGACGGTCCAGGAGAAGCCCTGGGCCGCCCCTATGGCGATGACCTCGGCACCCTTGATGCCGTACTGCCCGGCGCCCGCGGTCCTGAGAAGGGTGTCGAGCTCACGGACGCGGCTGCGGTTGCGATCGTCGCTGCCGAGCTTGGCCTTGAGAGCGGCGTTCTCGCGTTCGAGGGCGGCGATCCGGGTGTGGCGCTCACCGGAGTCGCGTACGGCTCCTATGGCGTTGCCGATGGGGTCGACGGCTGACGCGACCCCGTTCTCGACCGGTCCGAAGACCGCGGCGGCTGCCTGCCGGGCGCCGTCGACCGGTGACTCCTCGCCGCCGCGGATGTCCACCGTGATCAGTGCGAACGCGATGGCGATCAGCAGCACCAGGAGCAGCCGGCTCTCTCGTGTGTCCCTCACGTGCGGCGGCCGTGCCTTTCCTCTTGGTTCGGTTGTTCCGTACGGTTCGTGCCGGTTTTACCGCTATATCAACGATCGGCCGTACGGGGGTTCTTGCCACCCGTACAGCCGATCGTCGCGGATCGTCGCCGATCCGTTATCGGCGGGGCTGGGCGTCCAGGACCTGCTGGAGCGCCTCGAACTCCTCCACGCACTTGCCGGAACCGAGCGCCACCGAGTCCAGCGGATCCTCGGCGATGTGGATCGGCATCCCGGTCTCGCGGCGCAGCCGCTCGTCCAGGCCGCGCAGCAGGGCGCCACCACCCGTGAGAACGATGCCGCGGTCCATCACGTCACCGGAGAGCTCGGGCGGGCACTTGTCGAGCGTCGTCTTCACGGCGTCGACGATGGCGTTGACCGGCTCCTCGATGGCCTTGCGGACCTCGGCGGCCGAGATGACCACGGTCTTGGGCAGACCGGAGACGAGGTCACGGCCGCGGATCTCGGTGTGTTCGTCGTTGTCGAGGTCGTACGCCGAGCCGATGGTGATCTTGATCTGCTCGGCGGTGCGCTCACCGAGGAGGAGCGAGTACTCCTTCTTGATGTGCTGAATGATCGCGTTGTCGAGCTCGTCGCCGGCCACCCGGATCGACTGTGCCGTGACGATTCCGCCCAGCGAGATCACGGCGACCTCGGTGGTGCCACCGCCGATGTCGACGACCATGTTGCCGGTGGCCTCGTGGACCGGGAGGCCCGAGCCGATGGCCGCGGCCATGGGCTCCTCGATGATGTGCACCTGTCGGGCGCCGGCCTGGGTGGACGCCTCGATGACGGCGCGGCGCTCCACTCCGGTGATACCGGAGGGCACGCACACGACGACCCGGGGACGAGCCAGGTAGCGGCGCTTGTGGATCTTGAGGATGAAGTAGCGGAGCATGCGCTCGGTGATCTCGAAGTCGGCGATCACACCGTCCTTCAGGGGCCGGACGGCGACGATGTTGCCGGGCGTCCGGCCGATCATCTTCTTCGCCTCGGCGCCGACCGCCAGGATTCCGCCGGTGTTGGTGTTGATCGCGACGACGGACGGCTCGTTCAGAACGATGCCTCGACCCCTGACGTACACCAGCGTGTTGGCGGTCCCGAGGTCGACAGCCATGTCACGGCCGATGAACGACATTGAGTTCCCCTTGTTTCCCATGAGGATGCGTCGGGCCTTCCCAATTGGAGCGTTGACGGCTTCTCAGGTCGGCGAGGTGGTGGGTTTTCGGGTGCTGCGGCGTGGAGTTTTCCATCGTAGTGCCGCCCACCCGGATACCGCGCGGTGGTCCACCTCTGTATAGGTGACGGTAGGACGCTGCGATGCGTTCCCGGCCCAACGGTTCATATGCCCGGGGGCGACCGAAATTCCTTCGGTCGCCCCAGGTTGTTGGGTTGGATGGCTGACACCGGGTCAGCCCCGGATCACGCCAGACCGGGGAAGAAAAGCTTCATTTCCCGAATGGCGGACTCCTCCGAGTCCGAGGCGTGGATGAGGTTCTCCCGGACGATGGTGCCGAAATCCCCGCGAATGGAGCCGGGGGCTGCGGCGATCGGGTCGGTCGGCCCGGCGAGGGTCCGCAGGCCCTCGATGACACGCTCGCCCTCGACGACCAGGGCGACGACGGGGCCGGACTGCATGAAGCCCATCAGCGGCTCGTAGAAGGGCTTGCCCTTGTGCTCGCCGTAGTGCTGCTCCAGCGTGTCCTGGCTCAGCTCACGCAGTTCGAGCGCGGAGATGGTCCAGCCCGCCTTGCGCTCGATACGGCCGATGATCTCGCCGATCAGGCCACGGCGGACGGCGTCGGGCTTGAGCAGGACGAGCGTGCGCTGGCTCACGGTAGAGACTCCTTCAAAAACGGTGTGCGGGACTCAGAGGCTACAGGGCCACCACAGCCGCCGATTACGCAGCGTCAGCCTCAGGAGGGGGCTGCTCCGCTTCCTGGGTGCCACCCAGTCCCGGGAGCGGGCCACCGGGTCTCCGCAGCTGCTACGCCGTCTCCGCCTCGGCCTGCGCGGCCCAGCGGGCCTTCGCCTCGTCGATCTTGCGGCCGTAGTGGATCGAGGCCCACCACAGCACCGCGAAGGTCGCGCCCAGGAAGAACATCACCGGCACCACGAAGCCGCTCGCGACAAGAGCGATCTGCAGCGCCCAGCCGAGCTGGAGCCCGCCCGGGCGCGTGATCATCCCGCACAGCAGCACCGACACCAGCATCGCGATGCCGCAGACCCACCAGACCGCGGCCATCGACAGGCTCGCGTCCTTCATGGCGACGAGCCCGGCGAACCCGATCACGAAGAACTCGCCGATCAGCGTCGAGGCACAGAGCGTACGCATCGGATTCAGCGCCTTCCGAGGAGCAGTCGGGCGTCCCCGACCGTGAAGATCGAACCGGTCACCAGGACGCCCGCTCCCGCGTACTCGTCCTCTTCCTCCGCCAGGGTGATCGCCGCCTCGATGGCGTCGTCCAGCCGCGGCTCGACGACCACCCGGTCGTCGCCGAAGACCTCCACGGCGATCGCCGCGAGCGTGTCCACGTCCGTCGCACGGGGGTTGGAGTTCGCCGTGACGACGATCTCCGCGAAGATCGGCTCGAAGGCTTCGAGCAACCCCTTGGCGTCCTTGTCGGAGCTGGTGGAGACGACGCCGATGAGCCGCGAGAAGCCGAACGACTCGCTGATGCCGTCGGCCGTCGCACGCGCGCCGTGCGGGTTGTGCGCGGCGTCCAGGATCACCGTCGGGGAGCTGCGGACGACCTCGAGGCGGCCCGGGGAGGCCACCGAGGCGAAGGCACGGCGGACGGTGTCGAGGTCCAGGGTGCGGGCGTGCTCGGCGCCGATGCCGAAGAACGCCTCGACCGCCGCGAGGGCGACCGCCGCGTTGTGCGCCTGGTGCGCGCCGTACAGCGGCAGGAAGACCTCTTCGTACTCGCCGCCGAGCCCGCGCAGGGTGAGCAGCTGGCCGCCGACCGCGATCTCGCGGGAGACGACGCCGAACTCCATGCCCTCGCGGGCGACCGTCGCATCGACCTCGACGGCCTTCTTCAGCATGACCTGGGCGGCGTCCACCGGCTGCTGGGCCAGGATCACCGTCGCGCCCTGCTTGATGATCCCGGACTTCTCACCGGCGATCTCGCCGGGCGTCCCGCCGAGGCGGTCGGTGTGGTCGAGGTCGATCGGAGTAACGACGGCGACCGAGGCGTCGATGACGTTGGTCGCGTCCCAGGTGCCGCCCATGCCGACCTCGACGACCGCCACGTCCACCGGTGCGTCGGCGAAGGCCGCGTACGCCATTCCGGTGAGAACCTCGAAGAAGGAGAGCCGGATCTCCTCGCGGGCGTCCACCAGCTCCACGTACGGCTTGATGTCCTGGTACGTCTCGATGAAGCCCTCGGCGGAGATCGGGGCGCCGTCCAGGCTGATCCGCTCGGTGATCGTCTGCACGTGCGGCGAGGTGTACCGCCCGGTGCGCAGGTCGAACGCGGTCAGCAGGGCCTCGACGATGCGGGCCGTGGACGTCTTGCCGTTCGTACCCGTGATGTGGATCGAAGGGTACGCGCGCTGGGGCTCGCCGAGCACGTCCATCAGCGCCGCGATCCGCGTCACCGAGGGCTCCAGCTTGGTCTCGCCCCAGCGGGTCGCCAGCTCGGTCTCGACCTCACGCAGCGCCCTGTCCACCTCAGGGTCGGCGGGCCGGGCGGGCACGGGGTCGCCCTGGGGCGGGCCGGCCTGCGCGCGCAGCGTGCGGCTGCCGGCCTCGATCACCGCCAGGTCGGGGTCCCGGTTGGTCTCTGTGTCGACGATCTCGTCGAACGGGTCGGACGGGTCGGACGCGTCGAACTGGTCGCGGGGCTCACTCACGGACCCAGTCTACGGAGGGGGACCGACAGACCGATGGACGCACCCCTTTCGGGACTTTCCCGACCCACCCGGCCCTCCCGCATGCGCCCCGAGGCCCGTCAGTGCACCCCGAAAGCCGTGGGCGCACCCCGAGGGCCCGCCGGCGCACCCCGAGGCCCGTCAGTGCACCCCGAAGCCCGTCGGCAGCAGCGCGGTCACCGCGTATGTGTCACCATCCGGCCCGGCCGAGAGGCTGCCGCCCATGCTGGTGACGCGCTCCCCCATGGAGAACAGCCCCGTACCCGTCGAGACCGGGGCGCGGTCCGGCGGGGTCGTGGGGAGCGGGTTGCGAACCTCGACGCGCAGGTCGGGGCCGGTCACCGAGATCGTCACAGCCACCGGCAGCCCCGGCGCGTGCTTGGCCGCGTTCGTCAGACACTCCTGGACGACCCGGTGGACGGCCGTCTGGCGCAACGGGGAGAGCGCCTTCGCCTCCCCGGCGACCGCGAGCTCGACCGGGCTCCCCATCCGCTCGCTCTCCTCCGCGAGCTCGGAGAGCCCGTCGAGACCAGGCGTGGCGGTGCCGTGGTCGGCCCGGCGCACGATCGTCTCGTTCAGCATGTGGTGGGCGCGCCGCGCGGTGTCCGCGAGCTCCTCGAAGTCCTTCATGTGCGCCTCGCCCCTGGCCCGGAGGGCGAGCACCTCGGCCCGGACGGCGAGCACGGTCAGTTCCCGGCCCACCAGGTCGTGGACGTCCCTGCCCACCGAGATCCGCTCCTCCTGCACCGCCTGCCGTGCCGCGGCGTCGGCACGCTGGCACTCCAGGGCGCGGACCAGGTCCTGCCGGTACGCGGCGATGCCGACGCCCGCCGCGAGCACGCCGATGGGGACGACGAGGCTGAGGAAGTCACTGAGCGTCTCGCCGTGCCGGGCGGGCCAGCCGGGTGTCTGGAACAGCGCGTACGCCACGCCCACGTAGAGCACGGTCGAGACGACGGCGATCCTGCGGCCCCGGAAGCGGCCCAGCGAGTACAGAGCGAACTGAATCATCGTCAGCTCGTGCAGCCAGCCCAGCAGGGCGAGCGCCACCAGGTACGGGATCCAGGGCAGCCGGCGCCGCAGCACCAGCGTGGCCGCGCCGGCCGCCAGGACGAGGGTCGCGGTGACGCCGGTCAGCGAGTTGTCGGCGCGCGCGAGCCCCGGCACGTCCAGGACCATCAGGGCGAAGGCGCTGACGGCGGCGATGACGTCGAGGGCGTGCGGTGAACCGGCCCACCGGTCCACGCGGCGGCGCAGCGCGGGCAGGGTGGGGAGACCGGACATGCCCTCCATCATCCAAGGTCCCTGGACCTGAACGGCATGACCTAGCTCACAAGTGGCGTGATATCACGCACTCCGGACAAAAGAGAAGGGCCCGGAACCATGTCGGTCCCGGGCCCTTCATCAGCTCTTACAAGCTCCTACGCCTGCGGCAACCGCTCCAGCTGCGCCTGGATACGGGCGATGTCCTCGTCCGCCTTGGCGAGCCGCGTGCGGATCTTCTCGACCACATTGTCCGGCGCCTTCGCCAGGAACGCCTCGTTGCCGAGCTTCCCGTTGGCCTGCGCCTTCTCCTTCTCCGCGGCCGCGAGGTCCTTGGCGAGACGCTTGCGCTCCGCCGCCACGTCGATCGTGCCCGAGAGGTCGAGCGCGACCGTGGCGCCGGCGACCGGCAGGGAGGCGGTGGCGGAGAAGCCCTCGCCCTCCGGCTGGAGACGGAGCAGCTGACGGATGGCCGCCTCGTGCTGGGCGAGCGCGGTGCCGGCCAGGTCGAGACGGGCCGGCACCTTCTGACCGGGCTGCAGACCCTGGTCGGAACGGAAGCGACGGACCTCGGTGACGACCCGCTGGACGAGCTCGATCTCCTTCTCGGCGGCGTCGTCGCGGAAGCCGGAGTCGGCGGGCCAGTCGGCGATGACGACGGACTCCTTGCCGGTGAGCGTGGTCCAGAGCGTCTCGGTGACGAACGGGACGATCGGGTGGAGCAGTCGCAGCATCACGTCCAGGACCTCGCCGAGGACCCGGCCGGAGACCTTGGCACCCTCGCCGCCGGCGAAGAACGTGGTCTTCGACAGCTCGACGTACCAGTCGAAGACCTCGTCCCACGCGAAGTGGTAGAGCGTGTCGGCGAGCTTCGCGAACTGGTAGTCGTCGTAGAACGCGTCGGCCTCGGCGACCGTCTTGTTGAGCCGCGAGAGGATCCAGCGGTCCGTCGCCGACATCTCCGACGGGTCCGGCAGCGGGCCCTCGACGGTCGCGCCGTTCATCAGCGCGAAGCGGGTGGCGTTCCAGATCTTGTTGGCGAAGTTGCGGGACGCCTTGACCCAGTCCTCGCCGATCGGGACGTCGACGCCCGGGTTGGCGCCGTTGACCAGGGTGAAGCGGACGGCGTCGGAGCCGTACTCGTCCATCCAGTCCAGCGGGTTGACCGCATTGCCGAAGGACTTCGACATCTTCTTGCCGAACTGGTCACGGACCATGCCGTGCAGGGCGATGGTGTGGAACGGCGGGGTGCCGTCCATCGCGTACAGGCCGAACATCATCATCCGGGCGACCCAGAAGAAGAGGATGTCGTAGCCGGTGACCAGGACCGAGTTCGGGTAGAACTTCGCGAGGCTGTCGGTCCGCTCCGGCCAGCCGAGCGTGGAGAACGGCCACAGGCCGGAGGAGAACCAGGTGTCCAGGACGTCCGTGTCCTGGTGCCAGCCCTCGCCCGTCGGCGGCTGCTCGTCCGGTCCGACGCAGACGATCTCGCCGTTCGGGCCGTACCAGACCGGGATGCGGTGCCCCCACCACAGCTGGCGCGAGATGCACCAGTCGTGCAGGTTGTCGACCCAGTCGAAGTACCGCTTCTCCATCTCCTGCGGGTGGATCTTGACCTTGCCGTCGCGGACCGCGTCACCGGCGGCCTCGGCGAGCGGGCCGACCTTGACCCACCACTGCATCGACAGGCGCGGCTCGATGGTGGTCTTGCAGCGCGAGCAGTGGCCGACGGAGTGGACGTAGGGACGCTTCTCGGCGACGATCCGGCCCTCGGCGCGCAGCGCGGCGACGATGGCGGAGCGGGCCTCGAGGCGGTCCAGGCCCTGGAAGGGGCCGTGGGCGGTGATGACCGCGCGCTCGTCCATGACGGCGAGGTTCGGCAGGCCGTGGCGCTGACCGATCTCGAAGTCGTTCGGGTCGTGCGCGGGGGTCACCTTGACGGCGCCGGTGCCGAACTCGGGGTCGACGTGCTCGTCGGCGACGACCGGGATCCGGCGGCCGGTCAGCGGCAGCTCGATCTCGGTGCCGACCAGGTGCTTGTAGCGCTCGTCCTCCGGGTGGACGGCGACGGCCGTGTCGCCGAGCATCGTCTCGGCGCGGGTGGTGGCGACGACGATGGACGCGTCACCCTCGCCGTAACGGATGGAGACGAGCTCGCCGTCGTCGTCCTGGTACTCGACCTCGATGTCCGAGATGGCCGTGAGACAGCGCGGGCACCAGTTGATGATGCGCTCGGCGCGGTAGATCAGCTCGTCGTCGTAGAGCTTCTTGAAGATGGTCTGGACGGCCTGGGAGAGGCCCTCGTCCATGGTGAAGCGCTCACGGGACCAGGCGACGCCGTCACCCAGGCGCTTCATCTGCCCGGAGATCTGACCACCGGACTCGGCCTTCCACTGCCAGACTCGCTCGACGAACGCCTCTCGACCCAGGTCGTGGCGGGACTTGCCCTCCTTGGCGAGCTCGCGCTCGACGACGTTCTGGGTGGCGATACCGGCGTGGTCCATGCCCGGCTGCCACAGCGTCTCGTACCCCTGCATCCGCTTGCGGCGGGTGAGGGCGTCGATGAGCGTGTGCTCGAAGGCGTGGCCCAGGTGGAGCGAACCGGTGACGTTCGGCGGCGGGATGACGATGGTGTACGGCGGCTTGTCGCTGTTCTCGTCGGCTTCGAAGTAGCCCCGCTCTACCCAGCGCTCGTACAGCTTCCCCTCTACTTCGGCCGGCGCGTACTGGGTCGGCAGTTCGGGGTTGGCTGCTGGCTGCTGCTGAGTGTTCTCGGTCACGGGGTCAGTTTAGGGGTGCGGCACGGTTGTCCTGAAACTCGATTGTTCCGTAACGGTGTGCCCCCCGGCGCCCCTGCGGGGCCGGGCTTCCGCCAGGATGTTGTTCGCTACGCATAAACATCCTGTGAGGGGAACCTGTCCATGAGCTACAACCAGCCGGGCCCGTACGGCGGTCAGCCTCAGCAGCCCGGGCCTTACGGTCAGCCGGGCCAGCCCGGGCCGTACGGCCAGCCGCCGCAAGCGCCGCAGCCCGGCTATGGGTACCCGCAGCAGGCACCTCAGGGCGTGCCGCCGCAGCAGCCCTACGGCTACCCGCAGCAGCAGCCCGGCCCGTACGGTCAGCCTCCTCAGCAGCCGGGTCCCTACGGTCAGCCTCCTCAGCAGCCCCCGTACGGCGCCCCCCAGGGCCCCGGCGGCTACATGCCGCCTCCGCCGGCCCCGAAGAAGTCCAAGACGGGCCTGATCGTCGGCGCGACGGTCATGGCACTCGCCCTGGTGGCGGGCGGCGCCTGGTACTTCACCGCCGGTGGCGGTGGCTCCTCGGTGGCGAACGACGGCCCGCACAAGCTGATCACGCCGGACACCGTGCTCACCGAGTACAAGAAGGACACCAAGGACGACGGCGGGGCCGGCAAGGAGTCCATGGAGGAGGCCGAGAAGAACGGCGTCAAGAATGCCAAGCAGGTTAGCGCCTCGTACAAGGTCGAGGACAAGGCCAACCCTCTTGCCGGCAAGCTGATCTCGTTCAGCGGTCTCTACGGCGAGATCGACGACCCGGAGAAGGTCGTCGACGGCGTCTTCGCCACCATGAAGACGGAGGCGGAGAAGGACAAGGGCAAGTCCGGCGAGCCGCAGCTCGAAGGCAGCCCGCAGGAGTACGAGCCGGCGGAGCTCGACGGCGCGGTCCTCAAGTGCCAGCAGGCCAAGGCGGAGGC
Organism: Streptomyces sp. NPDC039609; assembly: GCF_055596705.1. NCBI lineage: Bacteria > Bacillati > Actinomycetota > Actinomycetes > Kitasatosporales > Streptomycetaceae > Streptomyces > Streptomyces sp. NPDC039609. Next base: position 474,951 of record NZ_JBVIUJ010000002.1, on the reverse strand, counting down.
CAACGCCTCTGAGGGCACTCCGGCATTCGCGATGACGATCTGCGTATGGGCCGACCACAGCACGGTCGGCTTCGTGGTGCCGCTCGACATGGCCTCCATGATGACCGGCAAGGCGGGCTCCGCCGAGGACGCCGCCACCCTCACCGCCAAGTTCCGCAAGGAAGTCCGCGTCAAGGCGTGATCTCAGCGCCTGCCAACGGTGTCCGTCCACCCGCGAATCGGCCGGACACCGTGGGAGGTCGTACGCTGCCCAACAGGGCGTTGCCTACGAAATGGCAAGCCTGCATGCCGTCGACGCGTGACGATCCTTTACGCCGATGTTCACCAGGACCGGATGGCAGAGTACGCCGTGGGTCATGTCTCCTGCATAGCTACACGCCTGCGTTATCTTCGGGCCGACCTTGTAACCCACGTCGTGCAGGTACGTCTGGCACGCGGTGACCGACGCCTGGGCAGGCGCGGCAGTCACCATGGGCACAATGGTCGCGGCACCAGCCACGCACAGCGTGGCGATCATGCGCTGGACCTTCGATCGAAGCATCTGTTTCCCCCAGAACTAGGTGGAACTGACAGCTGGTCGAAAGCCAGCAGATCATGATCGAATCGCCATCACAAGAACAGACATTCGATGTGGCTGGAATGGGGCACCCTGCACACAGGGGCGCCCGGCCGGTTGTCGTCAACCGGCCGGGCGCCCCTGTGTGTTCTCGTACTACGCCGACTTCTCGTGCCGCCCGTCGTTCTTCACGATCCGCGGAACCAGCGTCGGGTTCACGTTGTTGCGCACGACGTCCGCCGTGATGACCACGCGGGCCACGTCCTTGCGGGACGGGACCTCGTACATCACCGACATCAGGACCTCTTCCATGATGGCCCGCAGGCCACGCGCGCCCGTGCCGCGCAGGATCGCCTGGTCGGCGATGGCCTCCAGGGCCGGGCGGTCGAAGTCCAGCTCCACGCCGTCGAGTTCGAAGAGGCGCTGGTACTGCTTCACCAGCGCGTTGCGCGGCTCGACGAGGATCTTGAGCAGGGCCTCGCGGTCGAGGTTGTGGACCGAGGTGATGACGGGGAGACGGCCGATGAACTCCGGGATCATCCCGAACTTCACCAGGTCCTCCGGCATGACCTCCTGGAACTGGTCGCTCGCCTCGATCTCGCGCTTGGAGCGGATCGTCGCTCCGAAGCCGATGCCCTTGGCGCCCGCCCGCGACTCGATGATCTTCTCCAGGCCGGCGAAGGCGCCGCCCACGATGAAGAGCACGTTCGTCGTGTCGATCTGGATGAACTCCTGGTGCGGGTGCTTCCGGCCGCCCTGCGGCGGTACGGACGCGGTGGTGCCCTCAAGGATCTTGAGGAGCGCCTGCTGCACGCCCTCACCGCTCACGTCACGCGTGATCGACGGGTTTTCGCTCTTCCGGGCGACCTTGTCGATCTCGTCGATGTAGATGATCCCGGTCTCGGCCTTCTTGACGTCGTAGTCGGCCGCCTGGATCAGCTTGAGAAGGATGTTCTCGACGTCCTCGCCGACATACCCGGCCTCCGTCAGCGCCGTCGCGTCGGCGATGGCGAACGGGACATTGAGCATGCGGGCGAGCGTCTGCGCCAGGAGTGTCTTGCCGGAGCCCGTGGGGCCCAGCAGCAGAATGTTGGACTTCGCCAGCTCGATGGCGTCGTCACGTCCCGCGCCGCCGCCGTTCTCGCCGGCCTGGACGCGCTTGTAGTGGTTGTACACCGCGACCGAGAGGGCCTTCTTCGCGGGCTCCTGCCCGACGACGTACCCCTCGAGGAACTCGTAGATCTCGCGAGGCTTGGGGAGCTCCTCCCACCGCACCTCGCTCGTCTCCGCGAGTTCTTCCTCGATGATCTCGTTGCAGAGGTCGATGCACTCATCGCAGATGTACACACCGGGTCCCGCGATGAGCTTCTTCACCTGCTTCTGGCTCTTTCCGCAGAACGAGCACTTGAGCAGATCGCCGCCATCACCGATGCGTGCCACGAGGTGCTTCCCCTTCGCCTGGGAGCGCCTGGTTCAGCGACTCCTGGTGCCTCATATTCGACGGTACCTTGCCGGGCCCCCCGTTCGGGCCCCCCTTGGCACGGTTCACATGGTCGTGATTCGGCCACACGGGCCGTGCCAGGGGAAGGCCGAGCGTCAGGCTGCCGCGGCGGCCGTGGTCTTGCGGGTCGAGACGATCTGGTCGACCAGGCCGTACGCGAGGGCGTCCTCGGCGGTCAGGATCTTGTCGCGCTCGATGTCGTCGCGGATCTTCTCGATCGGCGTCGAGGAGTGCTTGGCCAGCATCTCCTCGAGCTGGGTCCGCATCCGCAGGATCTCGTTGGCCGCGATCTCCAGGTCGGAGAGCTGCTCACGGCCGGTGCCGCCGGAGGGCTGGTGGATCAGCACACGGGCGTTCGGCAGGGCCATCCGCTTGCCGGGCGTACCGGCGGCGAGCAGCACGGCCGCGGCGGAGGCCGCCTGGCCCATGCAGACCGTCTGGATGTCCGGCTTGACGAACTGCATCGTGTCGTAGATGGCCGTCAGCGCGGTGAAGGAGCCACCGGGGCTGTTGATGTAGATCGAGATGTCGCGGTCCGGGTCCATCGACTCCAGGCACAGCAGCTGGGCCATGACGTCGTTGGCGGAGGCGTCGTCGATCTGCACGCCGAGGAAGATCACACGCTCTTCGAAGAGCTTCGCGTACGGGTCGTACTCGCGGATGCCCTGCGAGGTGCGCTCGACGAAGCGCGGGACGACGTACCGGTTGTCCATCGGCGCGCCGGTGTAGAGGCCGCTCGGGGAGAGGTTGTTCTGCATCTGGAAGTTCACCGTCCTGGTGGCGTTCGGCGGGTGCTGGGGCTCTTCAGCGGTCTGCCGGGCTCAGGCGCCCGTGCCGCCGCCGCCGGGAACGCCCGCGGCGTGGGTGATGATGTCGTCGATGAGGCCGTAGTTCTTGGCCTCGTCCGCGGTGAACCAGCGGTCGCGGTCGCCGTCGCGGATGATCGTCTCGACGGTCTGGCCGGAGTGGTGCGCGGTGATCTCGGCCATGCGCTTCTTCGTGCGAAGGAGGTACTCGGCCTGGATCTTGATGTCCGAGGCGGTGCCGCCGATGCCGGCGGAGCCCTGGTGCATCAGGATGTCGGTGTTCGGCAGCGCGAAGCGCTTGCCGGGGGTGCCGGCGGTGAGCAGGAACTGGCCCATGGAGGCCGCCATGCCCATACCGATGGTGACGACGTCGTTCGGGATGAACTGCATGGTGTCGTAGACGGCCATGCCGGCGGTCACCGAGCCACCGGGGCTGTTGATGTACAGGAAGATGTCCTTCTGCGGCTCGGCGGCGAGGAGGAGCATCTGCGCGGTGATCTTGTTGGCGATCTCGTCGTCGACCTGCTGGCCGAGGAAGATGATGCGCTCGCCGAGCAGCCGGTTGTAGACATGGTCGCCGAGGCCACCACCGATGGACGGCTCACCCGCGGCGTAAGGCTTCAGATTCGTCACGTATCCACCTGCTCGTCTCCGACGGCGACGGCCGTCTCAGCGTCTCGTTCTGAGGGCAGTGCCCTCGTATTCATGGACCCTAACGCGCAGGTCGGACAACGCCATCCCGGTTCTCTAACTGTTCGCTGGGAGCGCAAGGTTGTCGGGCTCCCGCGAGAGCCGGAATACGGGCACGGGCCCGGCGCACAGCAGTGCGTCCGGGCCCGTGGACCTGCGGTTCGAAGCGAGGCTCAGGCCTCGTTCTTCTCCTCGGCGACCTCGGTCTCGCCGGTGACGGCCTCGACGGCCTCGGCGGCGGTCTCGGCCTCGTCCTCGTCGTCCTCGAGGTCCACGACCTCACCGTTGGTGTCGACGACCTTGGCGGCCTCGACGACGACCGCGAGGGCCTTGCCGCGGGCGACCTCGCCGACGAGCATCGGCACCTGGCCACCCTCGACGACGGCCTGGGCGAACTGGTCGGGGGACATGCCGGAGGAGGCGGCGCGGCGCATGAGGTGCTCGGTGAGCTCCTCCTGGCTGACGTTCAGCTTCTCCTTGTTGACGAGCTCATCGAGGATGAACTGCGTCTTGATGCCCTTCTCGGCCTGCTCCTTGGTCTCCGCCAGGAACTCTTCCTCGGTCTTGCCCTGGATCTCCAGGTACTTCTCGAGGGTCAGGCCCATCTGGCCGAGCTGGTGGTGCTCCAGGTTGTGCTTGCGGGTGTTGATCTCGTCCTCGAGCAGCTTCTCGGGCATCGGGACGTCCGCCAGCTTCAGCAGCTCGTCGAGGACGCGCTCCTGGGCCTGGGTGGCCTGGTCGAACTGCTTCATGTTCTCGAGGCGCTTGCGGCTGTCGGCCTTGAGCTCGTCGAGGGTGTCGAACTCCGACGCGAGCTGCGCGAAGTCGTCGTCCAGCTCGGGGAGCTCACGGGCGGAGACGGCGGTGACCTTGACGGTGACCTCGGCGTCCTTGCCCTCGGCGGAGCCGCCCTTCAGCTGCGAGGTGAAGGTGGCCTCGCCGCCGGCCTCGAGGCCGGTGACGGCCTCGTCGATGCCGTCGAGGAGCTCGCCGGAACCAATGGTGTACGAGACGCCCTGGGCGACACCGTCGGGCAGGACCTCGCCGTCGACCTTGGCCTCGAGGTCGATGGTGACGACGTCACCCTCGGCGGCGGCGCGCTCGACCGGGTTCGTGGAGGCGAAGCGCTCGCGCAGCTGCTCCACGGACTTCTCGACGTCCTCGTCGGTGACCTCGACCGCGTCGACGGTGACCTCGATGCCGGAGTAGTCCGGGATCTCGATCGTCGGGCGGATGTCGACCTCGGCGGTGAAGGCCAGCAGCTCGCCGTCCTTCAGCTCGGTGATGTCGACCTCGGGCTGACCCAGCGGGTTGACCTCGGCCTCGTTGACGGCCTCGGTGTAGAACTTCGGGAGGGCGTCGTTGACGGCCTCCTCCAGCACCGCACCACGCCCGAACCGCTGGTCGATCACACGAGCCGGGATCTTGCCCTTGCGGAAGCCCTTGACCGTGACCTGCTGGTTGATCTTCTTGTACGCCGCGTCGAGGCTGTCCTTGAGCTCCTCGAAGGGCACCTCGACAGTGAGCCGAACCCGGGTCGGGTTCAGGGTCTCCACGGCGCTCTTCACGGTTCGGTCTCCTTGGTGGCTGATTCTTGGATTCTGCCGATGCCGCTTGGTGGCGGTTCCGGCCGATCGGCCCGGTCAGAGAGACACACGGGCACGCAGCTTGCATAGTAACCGCAAGCGGGATGAGGCCCACAACGCGATCTTGTGATCCGTGATCTTGGTGGTCGGGGTGGCGGGATTTGAACCCACGGCCTTCCGCTCCCAAAGCGGACGCGCTACCAAGCTGCGCCACACCCCGTCGGTGCGACACGTAGGGTACATGCACGGAGACAGTGCGACGCCCGCTCTTTAATGGGGTGTGCGGGGACCGCCAGGAACCCGCTACGATGCTGTCCGTGCCGCGGCCCTCGTGACCTGCGGCGCGTCCTTTGCGGGCGTAGCTCAATGGTAGAGCCCTAGTCTTCCAAACTAGCTACGCGGGTTCGATTCCCGTCGCCCGCTCCATACGGCTCCGGCCCGGCCCCCTTTTCGAGGGGCCGGGCCGGAGCCGTTTCCACGTGCGGAGATCCCGATGCCGGACGCCACAGGGCCCGGACGGGTTCGCCAGAGGCCCCCGCCGGGGTCGGCGGGGGCCTCTGGTCCGTTTCAGAACTTGATGGAGCCCACGGTCTGCGTTATCGAGTCCAGGAAGCGCTGGATGTCGTCGGCCATGCCCGTGGAGGCAAGGAAGAAGCCGAAGAGCACCGCGACCACGGCCGGGCCGGCCTTGAGGTTTCCGCCGCGGATCAGCACCACCAGGATGATCGCCAACAGCAGCACCACAGACAGTGAAATGGCCACAACTGATCACACCCTCGGTCGGTCCCACCTTGCCGCCCGGGAGCGCACGTCACAGAACACCCCCGCTGCATCCATCGTGCCACCAACTACTTGCCCACCGACGCCGGGTGACGAATCGTGGACGCCGGAATCGAGCCAACCCGCGCGATCTCGTCAGCCCTCGGTGAGCCCTAGCAGCCCTCGTACGGTGGCGTACTTCACGGTCAGGCGGGCCCGCGTCGGCTCGTCGAGCACCGCGAGTCGGGCCGGGTCCGCGTTGTGCGCGAGGTCTGCTTCCTTGACGAGGAGGGCGCCGGGGACGGCGAGGATCCGGCGGGTGTACGACTCCGGTTCCTCGCCCGGTCGCTTGGTGAGCGCGAGGACCATGTCCTTGACCGCGCGCGGGAGTTCGGCCGAATCCAGCCACTCCGCCGACAGTGCGTCGTCCTCGACGGAGTCGTGCAGCCAGGCGGCGGCGATCTGTTCGTAGCTCCCGCCCCGCGCCCGTACCCCCTCGGCCACCGCCCGCAGGTGTTCGGCGTAGGGGCGTCCCGCCTTGTCGGTCTGGCCCTCGTGGGCCGCCACGGCGAGGGACTCGACCTGGGTGAGGGTGAGGTGCGGCATGAGCCGACTGTACGGGCCGGGGCCGGGCCGCGTCAGCGGCTGCGCAGGACGGCACGGGCGGGGAGGGCCGTGGACATCAGGCCCAGGACCACGACCGCGCCCGCGAAGGTGCCGTAGAGAAGCGGTGGAATGTACGGGCCTTCGCCGGTCAGGCCGTTCGTCATCGGGACGAGGGTGGCCAGGGCGATGCCGGTGCCGAGGGCGAGGCCGGCCAGGGTGACCAGGAGCGCCTCCCAGCGGATCATGCGCAGGACCTGGCGGCGGGTGGTGCCGATCAGACGGAGGGTGCCGAGCTCCCGGCGCCGGTCGAGGACGGTCATCACCAGGGTGTTGGCGGCGGCGATCGCGGCGAAGCCGCCGAGGACGGCCGCCATCGTGGTGTTGGCCCAGGCGTTCAGCTCGCGCTCGGTGCTCCGGGCGGTGGTCCAGCCCTCGGGTCCGGTGACCGTGCCCAGGCCGGTCAGGCCGGCCGCCGTGCCGCCGCGGACGAAGAGCTCGGTGGCGTACGGGGAGGTGACATGGCCGGTGAGGGCGGAGGCGGGCAGGGTGATCTCGGCCAGGCCGAGCCCCCGGGTGTAGGTGGCGACGACGCGCGGTTCGGCGGTGGAGCCGTCGGGCAGCAGGAGTGCGAGGCGCTCCCCCGTCGCCACGTCCGCGGCGTCGGCGAGCCGGCTGTCCACGGCGACCGTGCCGGGAGCGAGCGCGGCCAGTGATCCCGTACGGACTCCGAGGTCGAGGACCCGGGACGGGTCGGCGGAGACGGCCTGCGCCGATGCGGTGCGGAAGCCCTGGGCGCCGTCCGGCAGCAGGACCGAGGTCCGCTGGACCGCGACCGCGGCGGTGACGCCCGGGGCGCGCCCGGCTCGCTCGGCGGCGTCGGCGGGCAGCCCGGCCGGCGCGGTGACGACGTGGTCGGCGACGACGGCGGCACGCTGCTGTTCGGCGGTTGCCCGGTCGGTGCTGGTGTGCAGGAAGACGAGGGTGGAGGAGAAGGCCATCGCGAGCACGATCGGGGTGAGGGCGGAGGCGAGCCTGCGCGCGTTGGTCCGGGAGTTCGCGGCGGCGAGGTAGCCGGAGGCGCCGGAGCCGCGCAGCGGCAGCCCGACGAGGCTCGCGCAGAGCCGGGCGAGCAGCGGTCCGAGCAGCGCCACGGCCAGCATGAAGAGCATGACGACGCCGAGGGCCGTGTTGGCCGCGTCCTCGCCGGACAGGGAGGCGGCGACGCCCGCGAGGGCGGCTCCCCCGGCGAGGGCCGCGAGACCCAGCGGCGTACGGATCCGGCCGAAGGAACGACGCTCCACGGCCGCCTCCGCGAGCGCCTGGCCCGGCTTGGTCCGGGAGGGGCGGCGGGCAGCCAGAAGGCCGGCGAAGAGCGCGGTGGCGACGACGGCGAGGAGCGCGGCGGCGAACGGGATGGGACCGAGGTCGAGGGCGACGGCCTCGGGGACGGCGCCCTTCTCCTTCAGCTGTCCGAGCCACCAGACGGCGAGGGCGGCGCCGGGCAGGCAGCCGAGAGCGCCCGCGAGGGGGGCCACGAGGAGTGCCTCGGTGGCGATGGAGCGGCGGATCTGGCGCGGGGTCGCGCCGATGGCCCGGAGCAGGGCGAACTCGCGGGCGCGCTGCCCGACGGAGAGCGCGACGGTTCCGGCGGCGGTGAAGATCGCGACGAGGGTGGCGGTGCCGCCGAAGGAGCCGCCGAGCGCGGTGAGGAGTTCCTTGGCGGCGGGGAGCGCGGCCCCTTCGGCGAGCGCCCGGTCGTTCCCGGTGTGGACCTGGGCCCGGTCGCCGAGGAGGTGGCCGACCTGCGCGGCCAGGGCGTCGGGTGTGGTGCCCGGTGTGGGCAGTACGGCGATGGCGTCGACCCTGCCGGGGTGACCGGAGAGGGCGAGGGCCTGCGCGTCGGAGAGCCAGACGCCTGGGGACGCGGTGACGCCCGAGACCGTGAACGCGCGCTCGCCCGCCGGGGTCCGGAGGGTGATCCGGTCGCCGACGTGGGCGGTCCCGGCGGCGACGACGGCCTCGTCCGGGCCGGGGGCGGTACCCGAGGTGAGCGTCACCGGGGTGAAGGCGGTGGAGGACCAGCCGTGGGCGGAGAGCGACGCCTTCTCTGTACGTACGGGGAAGGTGACGTCGCCGATGGCGCGGGCCGCGCCCGGGGCCTCGGCCGCCTCGCGGACGAGGGAGGCGTCGAGCCGGGCGCGGTCCGGGACGGCGGCCGACTCCACCTCCTTCTCGGCGCCGACGGTCACCGTCCGGTGGACCTCCTGGTCGGCCGCGGCGACGACCGGCGCGCCGGCGTACCGGTCGGGCGGGACGGTGGCGGTCAGGCCGGTCTGGAGGAGGAGACCGCAGCCGGAGACGACGGCGGCGGCGAGGAGCAGCGCGACGAAGGTGCCGGCGAAAGAGGAAGGCTTGAAACGGACGGAGGCGCGGGCGAGGCCGTTGGGTCGGAGGAGGCTCATCAGGCTGCCGCCCCGGCGTACGCGGGGGCGGTGAGGGCGCGCATGCGGTCGGCGATCCGCTCGGGGCTCGACCGGGGCAGGGTGTCGGCGATGGCCCCGTCGGCGAGGAAGAGGACGCGGTCCGCGTAGGCGGCGGCGACCGGGTCGTGGGTGACCATGACGACCGTCGCTCTCATGGGGGTATCCCCGGCGAAGCGAGGGGAGGAGTCGACGGCGCCGCGGAGCAGGCCGAGGACCTCGGCGGCGGTCGTGGTGTCGAGGGCGCCGGTCGGTTCGTCGGCGAAGACGACGTCGGGCCGGGTGACCAGGGCGCGGGCGATGGCCACACGCTGCTGCTGACCGCCGGAGAGTTCGGAGGGGCGGCGTCCGCCCTTGTCGCCGAGGCCGACCTGGGTGAGGACCTCGGCCGCCCGGTGCCGGTCGGGACGCTGTCCGGCCAGTCGCATCGGCAGCAGGACGTTCTGCTCGACGGTCAGTGCGGGCAGCAGGTTGAACGCCTGGAAGACGAACCCGAGTCGGCTGCGGCGCAGTTCGGTGAGCCGGTTCTCGCTCATTCCGCCGATCTCGGTGCCGCCGAGGCGTACCGAGCCGGCAGTGGGGCGGTCGAGGCCCGCCGCGCATTGCAGGAACGTGGACTTGCCGGAGCCGGAGGGGCCCATGACGGCGGTGAAGCTCCCGTGTGGCAGCACGAGGTCGATGCCGCGCAGCGCGTGGACGGCGCCCGCGCCCCGGCCGTACTGGCGCCGCACTCCGGACAGCTCGACGGCGGCGCCGTTCGGCGGGGTGGGGTGCTCGTGGCGCTTGCCGCGGCGCAGGGCCATGGTCGTTCCTCCGTGGGTTCGTGACGATGTCTCGAACGTACGGATCAGGGCAGGTCAGGGGCTATGGCGGCTGCCGGTCGATCGAGGGTGGGGAAAGCCCCACCCCGCTCCTGGGGATCTCAGGTCTGGCGGCTGATGAGCAGCAGGGCGCGGTCGTCGTTGACGTCCTTCGCGCAGGCCTCGATGAGGTGCCAGGCCGCGCCCTCGAAACCCGAGGCGACGTAGCGGTCGGCCTCGCCGGTGAGGCGGTCGATGCCCTCGGCGATGTCCCGGTCGGCCGCCTCGACGAGGCCGTCGGTGAAGAGCATCAGGACGTCGCCGGGCTGGAGCGAGCCCTTGACCGGGTGGAACTCGGCGCCGTCGTAGACGCCGAGGAGGGGGCCCTCGCCCGACTTCTCCTCCCAGCGTCCGGTGCCCGCGTGGAGCTGGAGCGCGGGAAGGTGGCCGGCGGAGAGGAGTTCGTAGTCCCCCGACTCCAGGTCGAGTACCAGGTGGATCGAGGTGGCGAAGCCCTCGTCCCAGTCCTGGCGCAGGAGATAGCCGTTGGCGGCCGGCAGGAAGCCGTGCGGCGGCAGCGAGCCGAGCAGTCCGCCGAAGGCACCGGACAGCAGCAGGGCGCGCGATCCGGCGTCCATGCCCTTGCCGGAGACGTCCGTCAGCAGGACCTCCAGGGTCCGTCCGCCGTGCGTGCGGGCCGCGACGACGAAGTCTCCGGAGAACGACTGGCCGCCCGCCGGGCGCAGCGCCATCTCGCGGTGCCAGCCCTTGGGGAGCCGTGGGAGGGCGCTCTGGGCCCGGATGCGTTCGCGCAGGTCGAAGAGCATGGTGCCGCCGCGGCGCCAGGGCACGCCGACCCGAGCCCTGAACTGGGCGATGAGCAGCCCGAAGAGTCCACAGGCCGCGACCACGAGGACGGTTCCGGGCGTGACCCGCGCCGGGCCCTGCGTGTACGGGCCGAGTACGACCGACTCGACGATCAGGGCTCCGGCGGCCGCCGCGTACAGCGCGAGCAGGCTCGCGGGGCGCAGCAGCAGTCCCCCCGCGACGATCGGCAGGACGAGCGCGGCGGGCGCGCACCACACGGGATTGGCGAGGGTGCCGAGGGTGATGGCCGGGATGGTCAGCAGCAGCCCGGCGAACGCGACCCAGTCGGAGCCCTCGCCCCGGAAGTAGTCGACGCCGGACTTGCGCAGGGCGATGCGGACCCGGTGTGCGCTCCTGCGCATCCGGGCCGAGTACGAGGCGACACCCACGCGACTTCCCATTGGCCTGGACCCTATCCACCCGGTCGGACCTCGCGCAGGGGGACCCCTGAGACATTGCACGTGAAATCGGGTCGCGTCGGGCCGGTGGGCGCTGATATCGATGGCATATGACGACTGAACTGCGCGTGCTGGACCCGGCCGAGTGGGACGAGTGGTACGAGAGCCTGGTGCTCGCCTTCGGGGGCGTCGCGGAGGCTCCGGAGGAACGGCAGCTCTGGCGGGACGTGACCGAATTCGATCGCTCGCTCGGCGTCTGGGACGGCGAGAGCTGTGTCGGCACGGCGGGCGCGTTCACGTTCCGGATGTCCGTACCCGGTGGCGCGCTCGTGCCGACGGCGGGCGTCACGATGGTGAGCGTGGCCGCGACGCACCGGCGGCGCGGGATCCTCAGCTCGATGATGCGGCGTCAGCTCGACGACGTACGGGCGTGGGGAGAGCCGCTGGCCGCGCTGACGGCCTCGGAGCCGGAGATCTACGGGCGCTTCGGCTACGGCATCGCCACCTATCAGACGCGAGCGGAGATCGATACGACCCGGGTGCGGCTCACCGTGCCGGAGGGTACGGACGAGGTGGTGCTGCGGCAGGCCGATCCGGCGAAGGCGTCCGCGGCGTGCGAGGCGGTCTACGCACGGCTGGTGCCGCGCCGGCCCGGAATGCTGGCCCGCAGGCCGGAGTGGGAGCGGCTGCCGCTGCTCGACCCGGAGAGCGAGCGGGGCGGGGCCTCGCCGAAGCAGTGCGTGCTGGCGGAGCGGGACGGGGAGGTCGTCGGGTACGCGCTGTACGCGATCAAGCCGAAGTGGTCGCAGAGCGGGCCCGACGGCAGTGTGCTGCTGAAGGATCTGGGGGCGCTGGATCCAGCGGCGGAGGCGGCGCTGTGGCGGTTCCTCTGCTCGATCGACCTGACGTCCTCGGTGACGGTCCACAGCCGGCCGGTGGACGACGCGTGGCGGCACCTGGTGAGCGACATCCGGCGCTGCGCGCCGCGGACGCGGGACTCGCTGCATCTGCGTCTGGTGGACGTGGGCGCGGCGTTGGCCGCGCGGACGTATCAGGTGGGGGTGGATGTGGTGTTCGAGGTCGCCGACGCGTTCTGTCCCTGGAACGAGGGGCGGTGGCGGTTGACCGGGGGCCCGGAGGGGGCGGTGTGTGTGCGGACGGAGGATCCGGCGGATCTTGCGTTGTCCGTACGGGAGTTGGGGGCGGCGTATCTGGGGGGCGTGAGGTTGACGTCGCTGGCCGCGGCCGGGCGGGTGCGGGAGCTTCGCGACGGGGCCCTCGTGGAGGCGTCCCTCGCCTTCGGGTCGTCCGTGGCGCCGTGGTTGCCGCACGGGTTCTAGCAGTGCTTCGTGGTGCGGTGGGTGTTCCTCCGCGCGTCAGCGCGTCTGGCAGCCCGGGCACCAGAAGAGGTTGCGGGCCGACAGGTCCGCCGTGCGGATTTCCGTGCCGCAGATGTGGCAGGGCTGGAGGGCGCGGCGGTAGACGTAGACCTCGCCGCCGTGGTCGTCCACGCGGGGCGGGCGGCCCATCGCCTCGGGGGTGTGCTCGGGGCGGACCGTGTCGATGCGGTTCAGGCGGACGCCCTCGCGCATCAGTTCCACCAGGTCGGCCCAGATCGCGCTCCATTCACGGCGCGTCAGATCCCTGCCCGCCCGGTACGGGTCGATGCCGTGCCGGAACAGGACCTCCGCGCGGTACACGTTCCCGACGCCCGCGATGACCTTCTGGTCCATGAGCAAGGCCGCGATCGTGTTGCGGGACCTGGAGATCCGGTTCCACGCCTTGGCGGGGTCGTCGCCCTCCCGGAGCGGGTCCGGGCCCAGGCGGTCGTGTATCGCGCCCTTCTCGGCGTCCGTGATCAGGGCGCACGTGGTGGGACCGCGCAGGTCGACGTACGCCTCGGGGTTGGCGAGCCGCAGCCGCACGGTGTCCGTGGGCGGCGGGGCCGGGGCGTCACCGAAGTTCACCTTGCCGAACAGGCCCAGGTGGATGTGGACCCACTCCTCCCCGGGGAAGCCGAGGAAGAGGTGCTTGCCGTGGGCCTCGGTGGAGTCCAGGACCGCGCCGTCGAGCAGCGCCGCCGAGTCGCTGAACTTGCCCTGCGGGCTGGTCACCCGCACGGACCGGCCGCCGAACCGTTCCCGGTAGTCGGCGGCCAGTCGGTGGATCGTGTGCCCCTCGGGCATCAGGCGGTCGGCTCCTGCGGGTGGTGGGCCGGGATCGCGGGGAGCTCGCCGGTCGTCTCGTACGCGGAGAGCATGTCGATCCGGCGGGTGTGACGCTCGTCACCGGAGTACGGGGTACTCAGGAAGATCTCGACGAACTTCGTCGCCTCTTCCTGGGTGTGCATCCGGCCGCCGATGGAGACGACGTTGGCGTTGTTGTGCTCGCGGCCGAGGGCGGCGGTCTGCTCGCTCCAGGCGAGGGCGGCGCGCACCCCCTTCACCTTGTTCGCGGCGATCTGCTCGCCGTTGCCGGAGCCGCCGATGACGATGCCCAGGCTGTCCGGGTCCGCGGCCGTCTTCTCGGCGGCGCGCAGGCAGAACGGCGGGTAGTCGTCCAGGGCGTCGTAGATGTGGGGACCGCAGTCGACGGGCTCGTGGCCATGGGCCTTCAGCCACTCGACGAGGTGGTTCTTGAGTTCGAAGCCGGCATGGTCGGAGCCGAGGTACACGCGCATGATCCGAGTGTGGCACGGCCCACCCTGGGTAGCGGTCAGCGGGGTCGGGGCCTTGGTCCGCGTCGGTATGGACCTTCGCCCCTTACGCAACGAATCGGAATCACCCCTTCCGATACCCCCTCCCCCCGGTGTTCAATGCTCGGGCTCGCGACCCGAGCGACCCCCACACGAAGGAAAGCGTTCATGAACACGCAGCCGACCCTCACGAAGGAAGGCGGGACCATCGGAAACACCGGTGATTCGCAGCAGTCCGACGGGCTCAAGGCCGGTCTCAAGAACCGCCACCTCTCGATGATCGCCATCGGCGGCGTCATCGGCGCCGGCCTCTTCGGCGGCTCCGCGGCCGGCATCAAGGCCGCAGGCCCCGGCATCCTGCTCTCCTACGCGCTCGTGGGCACGATGGTCGTCTTCGTCATGCGGATGCTCGGCGAGATGTCCGTGGCCAACCCGACCTCCGGCTCCTTCTCGGCCCACGCCGACCGGGCGCTCGGGCGCTGGGCCGGCTTCTCGATCGGCTGGCTGTACTGGTTCTTCTGGGTCGTCGTGCTCGCCGTCGAGGCGACCATGGGCGCGGACATCCTCAACGGCTGGATACCGGCCGTCCCGCAGTGGGCCTGGGCGCTGATCGTGATGGTCGTCCTGACCGTCACCAACCTCGGCTCGGTCGCCTCCTACGGCGAGTTCGAGTTCTGGTTCGCGGGCATCAAGGTCGTCGCCATCGCCGCCTTCATCGTGGTCGGCGGGCTCGCGATCTTCGGTGTCCTGCCCGGCGCGGACACCTCGTCCGCCGGGCTGAGCAACCTCACCGAGCACGGCGGCTTCCTGCCCAACGGCTACGGCGCGATCCTCACGGGCATCCTGATGGTCGTCTTCTCCTTCATGGGCAGCGAGATCGTCACCCTCGCCGCCGGCGAGTCGTCGGACCCGCGCCGCGCGGTCGCCAAGGCCACCAACAGCGTGATCTGGCGGGTCGGCATCTTCTACCTCGGTTCGATCCTGGTGGTCGTCTCGCTGCTGCCGTGGAACGACCCGTCGCTGCAGAAGGACGGCTCTTACGTCGCGGCGCTCGACTCGATCGGCATCCCGCACGCCGGTCAGATCATGAACGTCATCATCCTGACCGCGGTGCTCTCCTGCCTGAACTCGGGCCTCTACACCGCCTCCCGCATGGCCCACTCGCTCGGCCGCCGCGGTGACGCTCCGAAGGCCTTCGGCCGGACGAACGCGAAGGGCGTGCCGACGGCCGCCATCATCGGATCGGTGATCTTCGGCTTCGTCGCCGTCTTCTTCAACTACAAGTGGCCCGACACGGTCTTCGCCTTCCTGCTGAACGCGTCCGGCGCCATCGCGCTCTTCGTCTGGCTGGTCATCTGCTTCTCGCAGCTGCGGATGCGGAAGATCATCCTGCGGGAGGCCCCGGAGAAGCTGCTCGTCAAGATGTGGCTCTTCCCGTACCTCACCTGGGCGACGATCGCGATGATCGTCTTCGTCCTCGGCTACATGCTCTACAACGGCGGCTCCGCCCGTGAGCAGGTCCTGCTGTCGCTGCTGGTGGCCGGTCTCGTGATCGCCATCTCGCTGGTCCGTGACCGCTTCGGGGCGAAGCCCGTGGCGCCCGCGGAGCCGGCCACGAAGGACTGAATCCCTACCTGACGGGTTCTGTCAGGTAGACCCGAGAAGCTCTCCGTATCCAGGGAAACCCCCGTGGAACGGAGAGCTTTCTCATGTCCGTCTCAGCGCGGTACGTCTTCCGTCCCGGCGGTTCCGGGTACGCCGAGGAGCTCGCGGGCTTCCGGTTGCCGTCCGGGCCACGGGGCACGGGGGGCGCTGGGGGCAGGACGTCGAGGTCGCCGCCCCGCACGGCCTCGCCCCGCTGGACGACGACGGCACGGAGCCGGTCCGCGCGTTCCACGCGCGCGTGGAGGCGGCGTTGGCGCCCCGGGCGGTCGGCCGGGCGGTCGGCTTCGCCTTTCGGGATGGTGGGCGCGGGGGAAGGGCTCTGCGACCCGGAAACGCGGAAGAGGCTCGCCGGGCTGAAGTCGAACCTCGACCCGGCGAACCTCTTCAGGCGGTACTGAGCGGTATCAGCCCTTCCGGCCGACGAGCTTCCACGTGGCCGGCAGCACGCCCATCGCCAGCGCGGCCTTGAGCGCGTCGCCGATCAGGAACGGGGTCAGACCGGCGGCGACCGCCTGCGGGAAGGACATGCCGGTGGCGAGGGCCAGGTACGGCACGCCGACCGCGTAGATGATCACGGAGCCGAGCACCATCGTGCCCGCGGTGCGGAGCACGGAGCGGTCGGCTCCGCGGCGCGCGAGGGCGCCGACGACGGTGGTGGCGAGCAGCATGCCGAGGACGTAGCCGAAGGACGGCATCGCCCAGCCCGAGGACGCCTGCGCGAACCACGGCACACCCGCCATGCCGACGAGCGCGTACAGCGCCAGAGAGAGGAAGCCGCGGCGGGCGCCGAGCGCGGTGCCGACGAGGAGGGCCGCGAAGGTCTGGCCGGAGACGGGGACCGGGGAGCCGGGGACCGGGAGGGCGATCTGCGCGGCGATGCCGGTGAGGGCGGCGCCGCCGACGACGAGCGCGATGTCACGGGCGCGGCTGGACGGCAGCAGGTCGGCGAGAACCGTCCCGGAGCGGAGGGAACGGACAGGGGCGACGGCGGTGCTCATCGGGTACTCCGCGGGGTGAGGGTGTACGGGGACGGATCGACCGTAGTCGAGGAGTGAACGCTCGATCACCATCAGTCGCCCACAAAGGGGAGGTTGAGCCCTTCGTGGGGATCGGACAAAGAACGGGATCCCCGCCTGACGCCACGTGACGCTTGTCACGTGGCAGAGCTGGACATAGGTCCTTTTTGCGCCAGGGGCCGCCCACCAGCGAGACTGTGGGTTCTCCATAAACGCTCCACAGACGCTTCCCGAAGGCACGAGCCCCTCATGCACGACGCACCGCCTGCCGCCGCGGCCCCTCTCGCCCCCGAACCGGAGCCGCTCTCCCACGGCCTGAAGCAGCGTCATCTGACGATGCTCGGGCTCGGCGGAGTGATCGGGGCCGGGCTCTTCGTCGGCTCGGGCGCGGGCATCGCGGTCGCCGGGCCCGGCATCGTCCTGTCGTATCTGATCGCGGGCACGCTCGCGATGCTGGTCATGCGGATGCTCGGCGAGATGTCGGCGGCCATGCCGGCCTCGGGCGCCTTCTCGGTCCACGCCGAGCGGGCGCTCGGCCGCTGGGCGGGCTTCTCGGTGGGCTGGCTGTACTGGTTCCTGCTGGTCGTCGTCCTCGCGGTGGAGGCGACGGGCGCGGCGCGGATCGCCCACGGCTGGGTGCCGGGAGTCCCGCAGTGGGGCTGGGTCCTGATCTTCATGATCGTGTTCACCGTCGCCAACCTCGCGGCGGTGAAGAACTTCGGCGAGTTCGAGTTCTGGTTCGCCGCGCTCAAGGTCGGCGCGATCGTCCTCTTCCTGATCCTGGGGACCCTGGCGATCGTCGGCCTGCTGCCGGACACGGATCCCGTGGGGATGACCCATCTGACCGGCCAGGGCGGGTTCCTGCCGAACGGCTGGGAGGGTGTGGTCTCCGGTGTCCTCGCCGTCGTCTTCGCCTTCGGCGGCCTGGAGGTCGTGACGATCGCCGCCGCCGAGTCGGACGACCCGGCGCGCAACGTGGCGCGGGCGGTACGGAGCGCCGTGTGGCGGATCCTCTTGTTCTACGTCGGCTCGATGCTGGTCGTCGTGACGCTGCTGCCCTGGAACTCCATGGTCCCGGGCCAGTCGCCGTACGTCGCGGTGCTCGACTCCATCGGGGTGCCGTCGGCCGGCCAGATCATGAACGTCGTGGTCTTCGTGGCGCTGCTCTCGGCCCTCAACGCCAACCTCTACGGCTCCTCGCGAATGATCTTCTCGCTCGCCGAACGCGGCGAAGCACCGAAGGGCCTGCTGAAGGTCTCGGGCGGAGGCGTGCCGCGCCGGGCGGTGCTCGCGTCGGTGGCCTTCGGCTTCGTCTCCGTACTGCTGAATCTGAAGTGGCCGGATTCGGTCTTCCTCTACATGCTCAACGCGGTCGGCGCCGTGCTTCTCTTCGTCTGGGCCCTGATCGCGGTCTCCCAGCTGAAGCTGCGCCGCCGGATCGAGCGCGAGGCGCCGGAGACCCTGATGCTGAAGATGTGGGGCTTCCCGTGGCTGACCTGGACGGCGCTGGCCGCGATGGCGGCGGTCCTGATGCTGATGCTCACCGACGACGCGGCCCGGCCGCAGGTGCTGTGGTCGGCCGGGGCCACCGGGGCCGTCCTGCTGGTGGCGTGGCTGCGGGAGCTGCGTACGGCTCGGTCATGATCCTTCACTTTGTGTGAAGATCGTGACCGTATAGCGGACATCTGTTCCCTGTAAGCGGGGCACCCGCCCAGACTGTGGGCCGTTCCCCCGTCTCAGCCAATGAACAGGGCGGCCCATGTCACGGACCACCGCGCCCGAGCCCGTCGACCGCAAGGACGATCAGGCACCCCCCTCACAGGGACTCACGCACGGCCTCAAGCAGCGCCATCTCTCGATGATCGCCCTCGGTGGCGTCATCGGCGCCGGCCTCTTCGTCGGCTCCGGAGCCGGTATCGCCGCCGCCGGTCCCTCGATCGTGGTCGCCTATGCCATCTCCGGACTGCTCGTCATGCTCGTCATGCGGATGCTCGGCGAGATGTCGGCGGCGAACCCGGCGTCCGGTTCGTTCTCCGTCCACGCCGAGCGTGCGATCGGTCCGTGGGCAGGCTTCACCGCGGGCTGGGCCTTCTGGTTCCTGCTCTGCGTGGCCGTCGGCCTGGAGGGCATCGGCGCGGCGAAGATCATGACCGGGTGGTTCCCGGGCACCCCGGAGTGGGCCTGGGTGGCCCTCTTCATGCTGGTGTTCTGCGGCACCAACCTGGCGGCGGTGAAGAACTTCGGCGAGTTCGAGTTCTGGTTCGCCGCGCTCAAGGTCGGCGCGATCGTCCTCTTCCTGGGCATCGGTGTGCTCGCCATCGTCGGCGTGCTGCCCGGCACGGACGCCCCCGGCACCGCGAACCTCACCGGTGACGGCGGGTTCTTCCCCAACGGCTCCGAGGGGCTGATCGTCGGACTGCTCGCCTCGGTGTTCGCGTACGGCGGTCTGGAGACCGTCACCATCGCCGCCGCCGAGTCCGAGCACCCCGTCCAGGGCGTCGCCAAGGCCGTCCGTACGGCGATGTGGCGCATCGCGCTCTTCTACATCGGCTCGATGGCCGTCATCGTGACCCTGGTCCCGTGGGGTGACAAGGCCGTCGTCGAGAAGGGCCCGTACGTCGCCACCCTGGACCACCTGGGCATCCCGGCCGCCGGCCAGATCATGAACGTGGTCGTGCTGGTCGCCCTGCTGTCGGCCATGAACGCCAACATCTACGGCGCCTCCCGGATGGCCACCTCGCTGGTCGCCCGCGGCCAGGGCCCGAAGGCGCTGGGCCGTACGTTCGGCGGCGTGCCGCGACCCGCGGTGCTCGTCTCCTCCGTCTTCGGCTTCCTCTGCGTGCTGCTGAGCTACTGGCGGCCGAACGACATCTTCATCTGGCTCCTGAACACCATCGGCGCCATCATCCTCGTCGTCTGGTTCTTCATCGCCGTCTCGCAGCTGCTGCTGCGCCGCAGGACCGAGCGCGAGGCGCCCGAGAAGCTGGTCGTGAAGATGTGGGCGTTCCCGGTGCTGACCTGGGTGGCGCTGGCCGGCATGGCCGCGATCTTCTTCCTGATGGCTCGCGAGGAGGGCACTCGGGTCCAGCTGTACTGGACCGGCGCCCTCACGGTGCTGCTCGCGGTGATCGGCTTCATCCTGCAGTTGGTCCGCGGTCCGGTGTCGCAGGACGCCTGACCACGGCTTGGACGTACGAGAACCCCCGGACCTGTCGGTCCGGGGGTTCCGTGCTTTCCGGGTGCCACGCCACGGGTCCTAGGCCCAAGGGCTGATCAACTTCGGGGCACTCCTGCTGTTAACCTGCACTTGCATATAGATTGCAATAAGGACCAGCAGCGAGAGGCTCGGCACATGGCGATCTACACCCTTCCGGAACTGCCGTACGACTACGCGGCGCTGGAGCCGGTGATCAATCCGCAGATCATCGAGTTGCACCACGACAAGCACCACGCCGCGTACGTCAAGGGCGCGAACGACACGCTCGAGCAGCTGGAAGAGGCCCGCGAGAAGGACCAGTGGGGCTCGATCAACGGCCTGGAGAAGAACCTCGCGTTCCACCTCTCCGGCCACATCCTGCACAGCATCTACTGGAACAACATGGACAGCCCGAAGGACGGCGGCGGCGGCGAGCCGCTCGCGGCCGACGGCGTGGGCGACCTCGCGGACGCCATCACCGAGTCCTTCGGCTCCTTCGCCAAGTTCAAGGCCCAGCTGACCAAGGCCTCCGCGACCACCCAGGGCTCCGGCTGGGGTGTCCTCGCGTACGAGCCGATCAGCGGCCGGCTGATCGTCGAGCAGGTCTACGACCACCAGGGCAACGTCGGCCAGGGCTCCGTCCCGGTCCTCGTCTTCGACGCCTGGGAGCACGCCTTCTACCTGCAGTACAAGAACCAGAAGGTCGACTTCATCGAGGCCATGTGGCAGGTCGTCAACTGGCAGGACGTGAACAAGCGCTACCAGGCCGCCAAGGCCTCCGTCCCGCTGATCTCCTTCTGACCCGCTGAAGGATCTGCCCCGCTCGTCCTGCTCGTGATCGTCTTCTCAACCTTCACCTGCGGGCGGATGAAAGAAGAACCCCCGTGATGACGTGAATCACGGGGGTTCTTCCATGGCCGGGCCGGGGTCCTACTCGAAGCTCGGCGCCGCCGTCCGGGTGCGCTTGATCTCGTAGAAGCCGGGCGTCGAGGCCACGAGCAGGGTGCCGTCCCACAGCCGGGCCGCCGCCTCGCCGCGCGGGGTCGGCGTCACGACCGGGCCGAAGAAGGCGACGTGCTCGCCGTCCGCGTCCGGGACGGAGATGACCGGCGTGCCGACGTCCTGGCCGACCTTGTCGATGCCCTCCTTGTGGGAGGCGCGCAGCTCGGTGTCGTAGGTGTCCTTGTCCGCGTAGTCCACCAGCTCGGCCGGCAGGCCGACGTCCGCGAGGGCCGCCGAGATCGCCTCGCGCGTGGGGCCCTCGCCGTTGTTGTGGAAGCGGGTGCCGAGCGCGGTGTAGAGCTTGCCGAGGACCTCGTCGCCGTGCAGCTGCTGGGCCGCCACGACCACACGGACCGGGCCCCAGGCCTTGGTCTCCAGCATCTCCCGGTACTCGGGGGAGACCTCGTCGAGCTTGTTCTCGTTGAGGACGGCCAGGCTCATGACCTTCCAGCGCACGTCGACCGGGCGCACCTTCTCGACCTCCAGCATCCAGCGGGAGGTCATCCAGGCCCACGGGCACAGCGGATCGAACCAGAAGTCGGCGGTGGTCCTGTTCTCGGGCATGTCACTCCTCAGTCACGGCTGTCTATGCGCCAGACGGGGCAACACCACCGGTCGGCGGAGACATTCCCCGAGTGCCGTCCGTCAGTGGCACATGGGAGGATCGGTGCTGTTTCGAAGGCGCCACGAAGGAGTGACCGTGCCCGGTGAGAATCTGTCCCGCGACGAGGCCCGCGAGCGGGCCGCGCTGCTGTCCGTCGACGGGTACGAGGTCGCCCTCGATCTGCGGTCGGCGGTCGGCGAGTCCGGAGAAGAGCTGCGCACCTTCCGCTCGGTGACGACGATCCGCTTCCGCCGTACCGGCGCGGGCTCCGCCACCTTCGTGGACCTGATCGCCCCGGCCGTGACCTCCGTCGAGCTGAACGGGCGCGCGCTCGACCCGGCCGTCGTCTTCGACGGTGCGCGGATCGCGCTGGACGGCCTCGCCGACGAGAACGTTCTGGTGGTGGACGCGCAGTGCGCCTACAGCCGGACCGGCGAGGGCATGCACCGCTTCGTCGACCCGGAGGACGGCGAGGTCTACCTCTACACGCAGTACGAGCCGGCCGACGCCCGCCGGGTCTTCGCCAATTTCGAGCAGCCCGACCTCAAGGCCCCGTACCGCTTCGAGGTGACCGCGCCGGAGGGCTGGACGGTCTGGTCGAACGGCGTGGGCGAGCAGGACGCCGAGGGGGTGTGGCGGTTCGCCGAGACGGCGGCGATCTCCACGTACATCACCTGCGTCGTGGCCGGGCCGTACCACTACGTCACGGACACGTACAAGCGCGGGGACATCGAGATCCCGCTCGGCGCGATGTGCCGCAAGGGGCTCGCCAAGCACTTCGACGCGGACGACGTCTTCCTGATCACCAAGCAGGGCTTCGACTTCTTCCACGACAACTTCGACTATCCGTACCCCTTCGGGAAGTACGACCAGGCCTTCGTCCCCGAGTACAACCTCGGCGCGATGGAGAACCCGGGCATGGTGACCTTCCGCGAGGAGTACATCTACCGCGGCAAGGTGACGCAGGCGGCGTACGAGCGCCGGGCGAACGTCATCCTGCACGAGATGGCGCACATGTGGTTCGGCGACCTGGTCACCATGGTGTGGTGGGACGACCTGTGGCTGAAGGAGTCCTTCGCCGACTTCATGGGCTCGTTCTCGCTCGCGGAGGCGACCCGCTTCACCAACAGCTGGGTGACCTTCGCCAACAACCGCAAGTCGTGGGCGTACCGCGCCGACCAGCTGCCGTCCACGCACCCGATCACGGCCGACATCCATGACCTGGAGGACGCCAAGCTGAACTTCGACGGCATCACGTACGCCAAGGGCGCCTCGGTCCTGAAGCAGCTGGTGGCGTACGCGGGCCGGGACGCGTTCCTCGAGGGCGCGCGCCGCTACTTCAAGCGGCACGCGTACGGGAACACCCGTCTCGCCGATCTGCTGTCGGTCCTGGAGGAGACCTCCGGGCGCGACATGAGGGCGTGGTCGCGGGCCTGGCTGCAGACCTCGGGCGTCAACACCCTGACGCCGGTCGTCACGTACGACGCGGAGGGACGCGTCACGGAGCTGGCCGTCGTCCAGGAGGGCGACGAGCTTCGCCCGCACCGGGCGGCGGTGGGTCTGTACCGGCTGTCGCCCGAGGGCGAGCTGGTCCGCTACGCGCGGGCGGAGGCGGACATCACCGGGGCGCGGACGGCCGTCGCCGAGCTGGCGGGCGAGGAGCGGCCCGACCTCGTGCTCGTCAACGACGACGACCTGACCTACTGCAAGATCCGTTTCGACGACGGCTCGCTGACCACGCTGCGGGCGCACCTCGGCGACATCACCGACCCCCTGGCCCGCGCCCTGTGCTGGTCGGCGCTGTGGAACCTGACGCGGGACGGTCTGATGCCGGCCCGGGACTTCGTCGCGGTGGCGCTGGAGTTCGCCGGCCGTGAGACGGACATCGGCGTGCTCCAGATGGTGCATGCCTGGGCGCGCTCGGCGGTCACGCACTACGCGGCGCCCGAGTGGCGTGCGGAGGGCGGCCGGCTGCTCGCCGAGGGTGGGCTGCGCGAGCTGCGCGTTGCCGAGCCGGGCAGTGAGCACCAGCTGACCTGGGCGCGGTTCTTCGCGGCGACGGCCGCCTCCGACGCGGACTTCCAGCTCCTGGGGGGTCTGCTCGACGGTACGGCGAGGATCGACGGCCTCGAGGTCGACCAGGAGCTGCGCTGGTCGTTCCTGGAGCCGCTGGCCACGCACGGCCGGGCGGACGAGACCCGGATCGGCGAGGAGCTGGCCCTCGACGACACGGCGACCGGCAAGCGCCACCAGGTGCGCTGTCTGGCGGCCCGGCCCTCGGCGGCGGTCAAGGCGCAGGCGTGGGCTCAGGTCGTCGAGTCGGACACGCTGTCGAACGCGCTGGTGGAGGCGACGATCGCGGGCTTCGCACAGCCCTCGCAGCGGGAGCTGATCGCGCCGTACGCGGAGAAGTACTTCGCCGCGATCGAGCGGGTGTGGGCCGAGCGGTCGATCCAGATCGGCATGGACGTGGTCCGGGGGCTGTTCCCCGGCCTGCAGGACGACGCGTCCACGCTCGCGGCGACGGACGCGTGGCTGTCCGCGCACGAGGACGCGGCGCCCGCGCTGCGCCGGCTGGTCCTGGAGTCGCGGGACGACCTGGCGAGGGCGCTGCGGGCGCAGGCGTGTGACGGGGCGAACTGACGCACCCTGAGGGCAGGCGTTCCGCGGGGGTGTGAGGTCAGCCCCTGCGGAACGTCTGCCATGACGGGATGGGGGAGCGCGGCGGCGGTGGCGCCTTTTCGGCACTCGAACGCGCGTACTTTAGGGCGAGCTTGTCCCGGTTTGGTGACGCGCTTGTAACAGCGGTTAGCGGAGGTCCGGGAAGCGGAAGACCCCCGTCATGAACCACAACACCCCCATCAGCCCCCGCCCGCTCCCCCTCCCCCCTCACACGGAGAACCACCAACGCGTCCTGTCCGCCTCCCAGTTGCGCGCCCGAGGGATGTCCGGCGCCGAGGTCGCCGCACGCTGCAAGCCGGGCGGCGGATGGCAGCAGATCCTGCCCGGCGTCTTCCTGCCGCACCCGGGGCAGCCCACCAGCGAGGAGCGGCTGCAGGCCGCGCTCCTCTATGCCCGCCGCTCCGGCATGGTGCCCTCCCAGAGCCCCGACGCGATGATCACCGGGCTCGCCGCGCTCGCCCTGCAGCGCTTCTCGTCCGCTCCCCCACTGCTCTCGCTGGACCGGATCGACGTCCTGGTGCCGCGCACCCGCCGCTTGCGGTCCACCGCCTGGGTCCGGGTGGAGCGCGCCCAGGACATGCCCGAGCCGCTGGAGCTCACCGGGGTGCCGGTCGCCCCGGTCGCCCGGGCCCTCGCCGACGCCGTGTCCCACCTGACCGACGCGGGCGAGGTGCGCCGGCTGCTCACCGAGGCGGTGCGCGGCGGGCACTGCGAACCGGGTGCGGTGGTCAGGGAGTTGAACCGGGCACGGCTGCTCACCCGACCGCATGTGGTGGACGCCGTGGACTCGCTGCTCGCGGAGGGCCGGAGCATCGCCGAGGAGCGGCTGTACGAGATGGTGCGGGAGTTCGCGCTGCCCGACCCGCTGTGGAACGTGGATCTGCGGCTGCCCGGCGGGCCGCACCTCGGCGGTCTCGACGCGTACTGGCCGGACCAGGCGGTGGCGGTGGAGCTGGACACCCGGGCGCCGCGGCAGGACGACGACGCGCTGTGGTCCGAGTACACCCGTAAGCGCGAACACCTGGAGCGGCTCGGCATCACGGTCGTCCACATCACCCCGCGCAAGCTGCGCGAGGCGATGGACCAGCAGGCCACCGTGGTCCGTACGGCCCTGATGGCCGCGTCGGACCGACAGCCCGCCGCCTATGTCGTCGTCCTGCCCCGGTGACACGCCGGGACGGGGATCAGCCGCAGAACTCGGCCTCGACGACGGTCTGACTGTCGCCCGCCCAGTCGGCGTTGAAGTTCATGGCGAGCGAGTGCTCGCCGTCCCTGGTGACGACGGCCTGCGACGAGGAACCGTGAATGCCACCACCGTGGCCCCACACCTCCTTGCCGCAGCTCAACTTCGTCTGCATCAGCCCGAGGCCGTAGAAGAACTCCGGAGCCTCGGCGCTGACGGGCACGGCCTTCGTCATCTCCCGCATCTCGGCCTTCGGCAGCAACGTGCCCTTGAGCAGGGCCCGGTAGAAGGTCTGCAGATCGTTCGAGTCGGAGATCATCTCGCCCGCCGCGCCCGCGAGGCTCGGGTTCAGCCGGGTGACGTCGTGAATCGTCGTCGCGCTGTCGTCGACCGCCAGCTTCGAGAACGCCCGTGAACTCGGCTTCGGCATCGTCACGGTCGTCCCGGGCACGCTGGTGGCACGCAGCTTCAGCGGCTTGACGATCCGCCGCTCGACCTCCTTGCCGTACGGACGGCCCGTGACCTTCTCGATCACCATGCCCGCCAGGACGTAGTTGGTGTTGGAGTAGGTCCAGGCGGTACCGGGGGCGAAGTCCGGCTTGTGGGTCATCGCGATCGCGACGAGCTGCCGCGGGGTCCAGGTGTCGTAACGGTGCTCCAGGAAGCCGGGACCGAAGACCCGCTCCTGGAATCCGGTGTCCGCGGTGTAGCTGTAGATCCCGCTGGTGTGGTTGAGGAGTTGCCGGACGGTGATCTCGCGGCCGTCGTGACCGTTGCCGCGCACCACGCCGGGCAGCCACTTCTCGACGGGGTCGTCGAGGTCGAGGCGGCCCTCGGCCTGGAGCTGGAGAAGGACCGTGGCGACAAAGGTCTTGGTGATGGAACCGACCCGGTAGCGGTCCTCGCCGCCGCGCTCACCGGCCGTCCCGGTCCAGCCGGCGCGGCCGGACCGGGCCTGAGCGACGGCGCCGGGCACGCCCGCCTCGACCGCCGCGTCAAGGGCCTGCTGGGTGGCGGTGTGGTCCGGCTTCTTCGGCGCGGTGGCCGCGACGGCGGGCGCGGCGAGCGCTCCGGCGGCGAGCGCTGCCACGGCGGTGGCGGCGAGGACGGTACGGGCGGTGCGTGCGGTACGTACGGCTGACATCGTGCGAGCTCCCCTGTCGTGTCACTGCGGTCACGGGAGGGGACCCCGCCCTCGGGTGGCGGGTTGAGGGCCCTTCGGGGGTTGAGCGAGATTCAGCCGTTCGCCGGATCGGCGAGGCGGGAGCGTCCGACCGGCGGGCGCTCGCTCCACAGCTGGAGGCCGATGTCGACGAGTTCGACGCGTTCGAGGTCGGGCACGGCGGCGAGGGGATGCCAGGCGGCAAGGTCGGTGGAGCCGCCGATCTCGTGACGCAGGGAGCCGCCGGTGATCCGGGACTCGTAGATGATCCGCAGGCCCTGGAAGTCGCCCGGTCCGGCGAGCCGGCGCAGCCATCCGCGGCGGATCGAGTCGATGCCGAGCAGGGCGACCGGCTCGGTGACGTATCCGGTCTCCTCCTCGACCTCGCGGACGACGGTGTCGACCGGCTCCTCGCCGTGGTCCATCCCGCCGCCGGGCAGGGTCCATCGCTTGGCCCCCGCTCTGTCGACCCAGCGGGCGAGGAGCACCTCGTCGTCACGGACGCACACGGCGTAGGCCGCCACCCTCAACTCCTGTTTCATGAACCGAGGTTAGAACCAGTACGCCGGGTACGTCCGCCCGGCGGCCCGAGCTCCGGCGAGGCCGACGGCGACGAGCAGCACGCTCGCGAGGGCGAGCAGGGCGAGGAAGCTCCAGAACGGCGGATTCTGGAGGGCGACGATCACGGCCGTCGCCGCTGCGGGCGAGTGCGGGGTACGGGCCGCCATCATGACGCCGAGCGCGAGACCGCCCGCGAGCGCCGCGCCCCAGAGGCCGGGTCCGACGACAAGCAGCACGGCGAAGCCGGTGAGCGCGGAGAGCAGCTGGCCGCCGACGACCGAGCGGGGCTGGGAGAGCGGCAGATCGGGCGCCCCGGCGACGAGCGCCATGCTGGCGGCCAGGGGTGGGATCAGCAGGGGCTGGTGCAGCACGGTGCCGAGGGCGACAAGGGCGACCAGGGCCGCGACGCTGACGGAGGTCGCCGTGGCCATGGCACGGGGATGGGGGCGGGCGGGGGCGGATGCCATTCAGGAGTCCAGGGGTGGGTTGGCGGGCGAGTACTCGGGGTGGGACCAGCGCAGGGGGCTGGCGGACGGGGTCTCGACGGTCCGCTCGATACGGAACCGGGTGGTACGGACCCCGTCGGGGCCGTATGCGGTGTGGGCGCGGCCGGTCAGGCGGACCGTGGTGCCGGTGTGCCAGTCGAGGAAGAGCAGGCCCGCGCGGTCGTCGGTCTCCAGATTGCCGAGGGTCAGGAACATCGCGTTGCCGGGATAGTCCCGCCAGCTGAGTTCGGTGGGCGAGTCGACCCGTACGAAACCGGGGTGGCCTCCTCGGTGGCTCGCGTCCGCGCCGTCGGGGGCGACGGTCGCGATGAAGAAGGTGTCGGCCCCGCGGACGAACCGCTCCTGGTCGGGGCTGAGCGCGATGCCGTGGTGCGGGGTGCCGGGTGGCGTGGTGGTGTCGGGCGCGTACAGCTCGCGCTTCTGGAGGTACTTCGGGCAGTTGGAGAAGACCTGTTCCGCTTCGACGGTGAAGCCGCGGGCGCTGGGGCGGGCGAGGCCGTTGAGGCGCATACGGCGGCGGGTGCGGGGGTCCAGGGCGATCGTTCCGACGGGGGTGCCGTCGGGAGTGCCGGCGGGGAGGGCCGCCGCGACCGAGATCGTGTGGGGGCCCGTCGCCCGGACGAAGCCGGGGGTGCCGGTCAGGAGGGAGCTCCAGACCCGGCCGTCGGCGTCCGCCGCCCCGAGCACCAGCATGGGCTGGAGCTCGAGGAAGGCGGCGGCGATGGGGCGGATCCCGGTGCCGATGGATCTGCCTACGTGGGCGGCGAGGTCGCGGACGCCGACGCGGGTCTGTACGGCGAGGGAGCCTTCGTTGTAGGCGGCCATGGGGTCCTCCGAGAGTGCGGGCTCGTCGTGTGCGGGGCCCAGGTACCGGGCCCTTGCGCGGGCAGCGCGTCCGTGGCGTTGCGCCCACCCGTGCCTCCCCCCGGACTTCGTCCTGGGGACCCCCGAGCGGAACGATTGCCCACAACGGGGCCGAGTTGGGCTGGTGACTAGAAGAAGCCGCAGGTCGGGGCGGTCCCCACCGGGGCTTCCGTGTTCTCCGCGCCCGTCGGGGTGAAGATCTCCAGGCGGGTGCCGTCCGGGTCGTGGAAGAAGATGCCGCCGGAGGAGGCGCCCTCGGCGTGGGGGACGACGCCCTCGTAGGCGAAGGAGGTGCCGCGCTCCTTCAGTGCCGTCTCCGCCGCCTTCACCCGGTCGATCGACTCGGCCTCGAAGGCCAGGTGGTGCAGGCCCGCGCGGCCGGAGTCGTACGCGTTCTCCGCCTGCTGCCAGAGCGTGAGGACCAGCCGGCCGCCCTGACCCAGGAGCGCGAACCGACGGTCGTCCTCCTTGCCCTCGCGGAGCAGCTCGAAGCCCAGGACGTCCGCGTAGAAGCCGAGCGAGCGCTCCAGGTCCGTGACGTTGAGGCCGATGTGGCCGGTGTTCAGCGTTCCGATCGCCGACATGGCGGTTCCCCTTCGATCGATTGACTAACCTCTTAATTTGACTTTAGAGGTTAGTCACCCGACGCGCAACCGGTCACGTAACCTTGAGGGGTTAGTTCTTCGAGGAGGGTGTCCGCCATGACCGTTTCCGATCCGCGGCCCCTGCTCGGCGAACCCGTCTCGCTCGACCTGCTCAACACCCGCTGGATGTCGGACGGGGTGCGCCAGGACCTGCTCGCGGACACCGGCGGCCTGGGCGTCTGGCTCGCCTCGAACGGGCTCGACGAGCGCTTCGCCGTCGACGCGACGACCCTCCGCCACACACTCGCCGCCCGCGACGCGCTGCTCGCCCTCGCCGACGCGCCGGGCGACCCCGCCGCCATCGCGCGCGTCGACGCCGTTCTCGGGCACGGCCGCATCCGCGCCACGCTCACGCCCGAGGGGCCGGGCGAGGAGGCGGAGTTCACGGACGCCGCGTGGGGGCCGGCCTGGACCGCCGCCCGCGACTACCTCGACCTGCTGCGCACCGCGCCGGACCGCATCCGGGCGTGCGCCCACGAGGCGTGCATCCTGCACTTCTTCGACACCTCACGGAACGGCACGCGACGCTGGTGCTCGATGACGACATGCGGCAACCGGGCCAAGGCCTCGCGCCACTACGCCCGTACAAAGGACAACTAACCGGCGGTATGCACGAGTCGAATCGCCCCGCTTGAGGGCGATTCGCTCTCTCTGGCGTGTCTCGCGCGGTGGCGGATGTGTGCCAAGGCCGTAAACCGCCATCGACAACTCTCCACAAACCCCTGTCACTTGCGATTGGCTGAGCGGTCATCCGGTACCGAAATCCGGACCCTCTTCTTTCACAAACAGGGATGTAAATGACCACCCCCGAATCTCAGAGCTCCATACCCGGGCGCTCGACCCCCGGGCACAGACGCGCGGCTCGTATCGCCGCCGCCGCCGGACTTGTGACCGCGCTCATCGCGGCCGGTGCTGCTCCGGTTCTGGCCGCCGACGACCCGGCGACCACTCCCCCGGTCAAGGCCGCCGACTCCGCCGACAAGCTCGGCCCGACGGACGCCCAGCGCCTCACCGAGGCCGAGGCGGCCGGCGAGAAGAACGTCACGATCCTCGTCGCCACCGCCCCCGGAGCCACCGAGCAGGTCGCCGGCCAGCTCGACGCCGTCCAGGGCGCCTCGGTCGGCAGGCAGGACGACAAGCTCGGCTACGTCCGCGCCACCATCCCGACCGCCAAGGCGGAGGCCGCCATCACGGCGGCCACCAAGCTCTCCTCGGTCCAGTCGATCGACCTCCAGGCCGAGATCAAGCTGGACGACCCGACCCCGGACGCGGGCGCCACCGGCCCCGTCGACGGCACGACCGTCACCCGGACCTACCCGGCCCCGGGCAAGAGCACCCCGGCGAAGAACCCGTACAACCCGTCCCACGAGACGGGCGCGGTCGACTTCGTCCAGGAGCACCCCAAGGCCGACGGCCGCGGCGTGACCATCGGAATCCTCGACTCCGGTGTCGACCTGGGCCACCCGGCGCTGCAGAAGACCACCACCGGCGAGCGCAAGATCGTCGACTGGGTCACCGCCACCGACCCGCTGACCGAGGGCGATGCCACCTGGCGCGCCCAGGTCACCCCGGTCGCCGGCCCCGTCTTCACCGCCTCCGCGCAGTCCTGGAAGGCGCCCGAGGGCTCCTACCAGTTCAGCCGCTTCAACGAGGCGATCACCGCGGGCGGCGACCCGGCCGGTGACATCAACCGCGACGGCGACACGGCCGACCTGTTCGGCATGCTGTACGACCCGGCCGCCGGCACCGTCCGCGTCGACACCGACCAGAACAACGACTTCACGGACAACGCGCCGATGAAGCCGTACAAGGACGGGTACCAGATCGGCTACTTCGGTACCGACAACCCGGCCACCGAGGTCGTCGAGAAGACGCCGTTCGTCGTCGAGATCCGCAAGGACGTCGCGATGGACCCGCTCGGCGGGACCTGGGTCGGCAAGAAGGCCGACTTCGTCAACATCGGCGTCGTCGAGTCCTCCCACGGCACGCACGTCGCCGGCATCACCGCCGCCCACAGCCTCTTCGGCGGCAAGATGAACGGCGCCGCGCCCGGCGCGAAGATCGTCTCCTCGCGCGCCTGCACGTGGACCGGCGGCTGCACCAACACCGCCCTCACCGAGGGCATGACGGACCTCGTCGTCAACCGTGGCGTCGACATCGTCAACATGTCGATCGGCGGCCTGCCCGCGCAGAACGACGGCGACAACGTCCGCGCCCGCCTCTACACCCGTCTGATCGACCAGTACGGCGTGCAGCTGATCATCTCGGCCGGCAACTCCGGCCCGGGCATCAACACGATCGGCGACCCCGGCCTGGCCGACAAGGTCGTCTCGGTCGGCGCGGCGATCTCCCAGTCGACCTGGGCCGCCAACTACGGCTCGGCCGTCACCAAGTCGTACGCCATGTTCCCCTTCTCCTCCCGCGGTCCGCGTGAGGACGGCGGCTTCACCCCGACCATCACCGGTCCGGGCTCGGCCGTGAACACCATCCCGACCTGGCAGGCCGGCGCCGGCGTGCCCGAGTCCGGCTACGCGCTGCCCGCCGGTTACGGGATGCTCAACGGCACCTCGATGTCCTCCCCGCAGGTCGCGGGCGCGAGCGCGCTGCTGCTCTCCGCCGCGAAGCAGAAGCGCATCGAGCTCTCGCCGCTCAGCCTGCGCACCGCGCTCACCTCGACCGCCCACCGGATCTCCGGTGTCGCGGCCCACGAGCAGGGCTCGGGTCTGATCGACATCAACGACGCCTGGGAGTCGATCAAGGACGGCGCCACGGCGCACGAGTACAAGGTCGAGGCCCCGGTCGACACCGCCATCTTCCCGGCCCCGCACACCGGCACCGGTGTGTACGACCGTGAGGGCGGCCTCAAGGTCGGCCAGAAGAAGGTCTACGACGTCACCATCACGCGCACGACCGGCCCGAACCGGGCCATCGAGCACGAGCTGGAGCTGAAGTACAACGACGGCACCTTCCGGATCCTCGGCGACGACGAGATCGACCTGCCGCTGAACAAGCCGGTCACCGTCAAGATCCAGGCCCGGCCGACCTCGGCCGGTGTGCACAGCGTGATCCTGGAGGCCGACGACGACCGCACCGAGGGCGTGGACAAGCAGATCCTCGCCACCTCGGTCGTCGCGAGCGACCTGGCCGCGCCCGGCTACGCCTTCTCGGCGTCCGGCTCGGTCCAGCGCAACAGCCACAAGTCGTACTTCGTGACCGTGCCGCAGGGCGCGAAGACCCTCGAGGTCGCCCTCGGTGGTCTGAAGGAGAAGAGCCAGACCCGGTTCATCTCGATCCACCCGTACGGCGTGGCCTTCGAGTCCACCGCGTCCAACGTGTGCTACCCGCACTACAACCCGGGCAACGGCTGCCGTGCGGACCTGCGTTCGTACGCCAACCCGACGCCGGGCGTGTGGGAGATCGAGGTCGAGTCCCGTCGTACGTCGCCGGACCTGGACAACCCGTTCAAGCTGGACGTCTCGGTCCTCGGCGCCGACTTCGACCCGGCGGTGCAGACCGTCGCCGAGGCGAAGGTCGGCACACCGGCCTCCGTCGAGTGGACGGTCACGAACAAGTTCGCGGCCCTCGACGGCAAGCTGAAGGGCGGCCCGCTGGGCTCCCTGAAGGCCGAGACGCCGACGATCAAGCACCACGAGCAGCAGACGAAGACCGTCACCATCGGTGAGGGTGTCGACCGGCTCGACATCTCGATCGGCAACACCTCCGACAAGGCCGCCGACCTCGACCTGACGGTCCTGCGCGACGGTGTGCAGGTGGGCCAGGCCGCGGACGGCGACTCGGAGGAGGCCGTCTCGCTGGTCAAGCCGGCCGCCGGTACCTACACCGTGGTGATCGACGGCTACTCGGTGCAGGCCGAGGGTGGCACGACCTTCGACTACAAGGACGTGTACTACTCGGCGGCGCTCGGTAGCGTCCAGGTCGACGCGTCCAAGAGCTACGCGCTGGCCAACGGCGCGACCGCCAAGGTCGGCGCCGAGGTTCTCGTCGCCGGTGCCGCGCCCGAGGGCCGGCAGTTCTTCGGCGAGGTCCAGCTGCTGAACGCGCGCGGCACGGTCGCGGGCGCCGGCAGCGTGGTGATCGGCAAGGTCACTCCGTAACACCGCTGTACGAGTGAGGGGCGGGCGCCGGAACCGGTGCCCGCCCCTTCCCCGTCTCCGCTTCCGTCGCCGTTTCCTCGCGCTCCCGTCGCCGTTTCCGTCCCGATCCTCGGACAATGGATTGGACAAGGCGGGCCGGGACATACGCATCATGGACGGCAGCAGCCTGCACAAACGTACGGAGGAGTCCCCGTGAAGGTCGGAATCGTCGGAGCCACCGGTCAGGTCGGCACAGTCATGCGCAAGATCCTGGCCGAGCGGAAGTTCCCCGTCGACGAGCTGCGGCTCTTCGCCTCCGCCCGCTCCGCCGGCACCGTCGTCGACGGCGTCACGGTCGAGGACGCCTCCACCGCCGACTACACCGGACTGGACATCGTCCTGTTCTCGGCCGGTGGCGCCACCTCCAAGGCGCTGGCCGAGAAGGTCGCCTCCCAGGGCGCCGTCGTGATCGACAACTCCTCCGCCTGGCGCCGCGACCCCGAGGTCCCGCTGGTCGTCTCCGAGGTCAACCCGCACGCGATCAAGGACCGCCCCAAGGGCATCATCGCCAACCCGAACTGCACCACGATGGCCGCCATGCCGGTCCTCCGGCCGCTCCACCAGGAGGCCGGCCTGACCGCGCTGGTCGCCACCACCTACCAGGCCGTCTCCGGCTCGGGCGTGGCCGGTGTCGCCGAGCTGCGCACCCAGGCGTGCGCCGTCGCCGAGAACGCCGACCAGCTGGCCTTCGACGGCGAGGCCGTCGCCTTCCCCGAGCCGAACGTCTACCGGCGCCCCATCGCCTTCAACGTGGTGCCGCTGGCCGGCAACCTGGTCGACGACGGCACGCACGAGACCGACGAGGAGCAGAAGCTCCGCAACGAGTCCCGCAAGATCCTGGAGATTCCGGAGCTGAAGGTCTCCGGCACCTGCGTACGCGTCCCGGTCTTCTCCGGCCACTCGCTCCAGGTCAACGCCCGCTTCGAGCGTCCCATCAGCGTCGAGCGCGCCTACGAGCTCCTCAAGGACGCCGAGGGCGTCGAGCTCTCCGAGATCCCGACCCCGCTCCAGGCCGCCGGCAAGGACGCCTCGTACGTGGGTCGCATCCGCGTGGACGAGACCGTCGACAACGGTCTGGCGCTGTTCCTCTCCAACGACAACCTGCGCAAGGGCGCCGCGCTGAACGCGGTGCAGATCGCGGAGCTGGTCGCCGCGGAGCTCAGCCAGGGCTGACGCCGATACGTGCCCGAGGGGCGACCGTCCGGAAGGGCGGTCGCCCCTTCGGCGTCCCGTGGTCACGCTCCGGCGGAATTCGGACAACGCGTTCGAAGCCGGGCCCCGGGATGACAGGATCCGCAGCATGACCCAGATACCCAAGGGTGCCAACATCGCGGTGCCCGCCCAGGTCCTCCAGGTCGCCGTCGCCTGGCAGGCCGTGCCGGGGACGCCCGACGTGGATGTCTCGGCGCTGCTGCTCGACGCGGGTGGGCGGGTGCGGGGGGACGCGGATCTCGTCTTCTACAACCATGTCGAGCACCCCTCGGGCACGGTGCGGCATCTGGGCAAGTCGGCGCCGGGAACACCCGGCGGCGCGGCCGCGGACTGGCTGTGGCTGGACCTGGCGCGCGTGGAGCCCGCCATCGAGCGCGTGGTCGTCGCCGCATCCGCGGACGGCGGGACCTTCGGGCAGATGCTGTCCCTGGACGTGCGGGTCACGGATCTCGCGGGCGGACCGGTGGCGTACTTCGCGATCGGGGACGCGACGACGGAGACGGCGTTCGTCTTCGGCGAGTTCTACCGGCGGGAGGGCGGCTGGCGGTTCCGTGCCGTGGGGCAGGGGTACGCCTCCGGTCTCGCCGGCCTCGCGACGGACTTCGGCATCGTGGTGGAGGCCCCGCCGCCGCCGATCCCGGGCCCGGGCTACGTCACGCCCGCCCCGCCGCCGGTCCCCGGTCCGGGGTACCCGGCCCCCGTGCCGGCCATGGGCACCGCCCAGTCCCCGGTCCCGGTCGCCGTCGACCCTTTCTCCACCGACTTCCGCCCCTCCGTCCACCAGGGCCGCGGCAAGGAGACCGTGCACTGCGACCCCTCCCTGCCGCCGGGCTGGGCGCTCCTGGAGATCGAGTCGTACCACTCGATCTCCACCACCATCGAGTCCTGCGACGCGTACGGCCGCGCCGAGGACTATCTGCTCATGGCGTACGAGGACGACGTCCGCGCCCGTACCGTCGCGCTCGTCCCGCGCGGCCGGCCGCTGACGCTGCGGGTCGAGGCGGACACCCCCTGGACACTGCGGGTCCTCCCCCTCACCCACGCGCGCCGCTTCGACAGCGGGATCGAGGGCCACGCCCACGACCTCGTCG
Organism: Streptomyces sp. NPDC039609; assembly: GCF_055596705.1. Classification (NCBI taxonomy): domain Bacteria; kingdom Bacillati; phylum Actinomycetota; class Actinomycetes; order Kitasatosporales; family Streptomycetaceae; genus Streptomyces; species Streptomyces sp. NPDC039609. The sequence continues at coordinate 439,665 of NZ_JBVIUJ010000002.1, read as the reverse complement.
TCTACGACGGGCCGCCCGGTGTCCTCGACTTCTTCCATCACGGCGAGTCCAACTTCACCGTCCATCAGCACACCCCGCCGAGCGAGCCGGAGTACGACGCGGAGGACCAGGACCTCCTCGTCAACGAGATCGGCGAGGTCCGTGTCAGCGCGCCCGTGCCCGGTCCCGGACTGCTGCGGATCAGCGGGGACGGACCGTGGAAATGTGCGGTGCGGCGCTGAGGTACGGCGTGGAAGGATGAGCCAAACGTCACGAAACCGAGGAGTTGACCGGGTGCCTGGCACAAACCTGACCCGTGAAGAGGCGCAGCAGCGGGCGAAGCTGCTGACCGTGGACGCGTACGAGGTCGACCTCGACCTCTCCGGTGCGCAGGAGGGCGGCACCTACCGGTCCGTCACCACCGTCCGCTTCAATTCCGTCGAGGCCGGTGCGGAGACCTTCATCGACCTCGTCGCCCCCGCCGTGCACGAGGCCGTCCTCAACGGCCACGCGCTGGATGTCGCCGCCGTGTTCCGCGACTCGCGGATCGCGCTGGCCCATCTGCGCCAGGGCCCGAACGAGCTGAAGGTCGTCGCGGACTGCGCGTACACGAACACCGGTGAGGGCCTGCACCGGTTCGTCGACCCGGTCGACGACCAGGCTTATCTCTACACCCAGTTCGAGGTGCCGGACGCCCGCCGCGTCTTCGCCTCCTTCGAGCAGCCGGACCTGAAGGCGACCTTCCAGTTCACCGTGAAGGCGCCGAGCGGCTGGACGGTGATCTCCAACTCGCCGACGCCGGAGCCCAAGGACGACGTGTGGGTCTTCGACCCCACCCCGCGGATCTCGACGTACATCACCGCGCTGATCGCGGGCCCGTACCACTCGGTGCACTCCTCCTACGAGAAGGACGGGCAGACCGTCCCGCTCGGCATCTACTGCCGCCCGTCGCTTGCCGAGTTCCTCGACGCGGACCACATCTTCGACGTCACGCGCCAGGGCTTCGACTGGTTCCAGGAGAAGTTCGCGTACGACTACCCGTTCGCGAAGTACGACCAGCTCTTCGTGCCGGAGTTCAACGCGGGCGCGATGGAGAACGCGGGCGCGGTGACCATCCGCGACCAGTACGTCTTCCGCTCGAAGGTGACGGACGCGGCGTACGAGCGCCGGGCCGAGACGATCCTGCACGAGCTCGCGCACATGTGGTTCGGCGACCTGGTCACCATGGAGTGGTGGAACGACCTGTGGCTGAACGAGTCGTTCGCGACCTTCACCTCGGTCGCCTGCCAGGCGTCCGTGGCGGGCACCCGCTGGCCGAACGCCTGGACGACCTTCGCCAACGCGGAGAAGACCTGGGCGTACCGCCAGGACCAGCTGCCGTCCACGCACCCGATCATGGCCGAGATCAACGATCTCGAGGACGTGCTGGTCAACTTCGACGGCATCACCTACGCCAAGGGCGCCTCGGTCCTGAAGCAGCTGGTGGCGTACGTCGGCCAGGACGAGTTCTTCAAGGGCGTGCAGGCGTACTTCAAGGCGCACGCCTTCGGGAACACGCGTCTGTCGGACCTGCTCGGCGCGCTGGAGGAGACCTCCGGACGTGATCTGAAGGCCTGGTCGAAGCTGTGGCTGGAGACGGCCGGCATCAACATCCTGCGCCCGGAGATCGAGGCCGACGAGAACGGTGTCATCACCTCCTTCGCCGTCAAGCAGGAGGCCCCGGCGCTGCCCGCCGGCGCCAAGGGCGAGTCGACGCTGCGTCCGCACCGGATCGCGATCGGCTTCTACGACCTGGACGCGGCCGGCAAGCTGGTCCGCACGGACCGTGTCGAACTGGACATCACCGCCACCGAGCTGACGAACGTGCCGCAGCTCGAGGGCAAGACGCGTCCGGCGGTGGTGCTGCTCAACGACGACGACCTGTCGTACGCCAAGGTCCGTCTCGACGAGGTGTCGCTGAAGAACGTGACCGCGCACCTCGGGGACTTCGCCGAGTCGCTGCCGCGCGCGCTGTGCTGGGCCTCGGCCTGGGACATGACGCGGGACGGCGAGCTGGCCACCCGCGACTACCTGGACCTCGTCCTCTCCGGCATCGCCAAGGAGAGCGACATCGGCATGGTGCAGTCGCTGCAGGGCCAGGTGAAGGCGGCCCTCGACCTGTACGCGGCGCCGGAGTGGCGCGAGGCCGGGCTGACCCGCTGGACCGACGCGACGCTGGCGCATCTGCGCGCCGCCGACGCCGGCAGCGACCACCAGCTCGCCTGGGCGCGGGCCTTCGCGGCCACCGCCCGGACCCCGCAGCAGCTGGACCTGCTGGCGGCCCTCCTGGAGGGCGGCGAGTCCATCGAGGGTCTGGCCGTCGACACCGAGCTGCGCTGGGCGTTCGTGCAGCGGCTGGCGGCGACCGGTGTCTACGACGAGCCGGAGATCGCGGGCGAGCTGCAGCGCGACCCGACGGCCGCGGGTGAGCGGCACGCCGCGACCGCGCGGTCGGCGCGTCCGACGGAGGCGGCGAAGGCGGAGGCCTGGGCGTCGGTCGTGGAGTCCGACAAGCTGGCGAACGCCGTGCAGGAGGCGGTGATCGGCGGCTTCGTGCAGACCGACCAGCGTGAGCTGCTCGCTCCGTACACGGCGAAGTACTTCGCCTCGATCAAGGGCATCTCCGAGACCCGCAGCCACGAGATCATCCAGCAGATCGTGGTCGGGCTCTACCCGACGATCCAGGTCTCGCAGGAGACGCTGGACGCCACCGACGCCTGGATCGCGGCGAACGACCCGGCTCCGGCGCTGCGGCGGCTGGTGACGGAGTGCCGTGCGGGCGTGGAGCGCGCCCTGAAGGCGCAGGCCGCGGACGCGGCCGCCGCGTAACGGTCATGGTGTGAACGACGAAGGGGCACCCTCCCCCACGGAGGTGCCCCTTCGTCTGTTTGAGTCCGCTCGGCGGGCGGGCGTCGGCGCGCGGCCGCCCGCCGGGCGGAAGCGTGTCAGCCTCCGAGCGCCGCGTATCGCGTGCGCAGGTCGGCCGCGCCCTGCTCGGTGAGCGCCCCGTGCAGCCGCATCCGGGCGACGCCGCCGTCGGGGAAGGCGTCGAGGCGGACGTGGGTGACGACGGCCTGAGCGGGGAGCTTGAAGCGGTGCAGGGTGTCGGGCTGCAGCTTGGTCCGGGGGATGATCTCGAACCACTCGCCCGTCTCGCCGTTGCGGCCCTGGAGCGCGATCCAGCCGGCGGAGTTGCCCTTGAGGTAGGCGGTGTCGATCTCGACGGCGCGTACGACGCCCTGGGCGGCGAGCCGGAAGCGGACCCAGTCGTTGGTGCCGCGGACCCTGCGGCGGCGGTTCTCCCAGCCGTCGTCCATCTTGCGGGAGGTGCCGGGCAGGATGATCTGGGTCGGCGAGGAGTAGAACTTGTCCGAAGCGTCCTCGTACACGCCTCCGTTGAGTACGGAGATGAGGTCGAGGGTGCCGAGGAGCTCCAGCCACTCGGGGTCGGGCACGACCTCGCCGTGGACACGCAGCCGGGCGATTCCGCCGTCGGGGTGCTGGCGCAGGCGCAGATGGGTGAAGCGCCGCTCGACGTCGATCTCGAAGCCGTTGGCGGCGTGGCCGCGGACGGGCGTGGGCGGGACGATCTCCTCCCACTTCACGTCGTCGGCGAGGAGCTGCTCGGGGCTGGGCGAGCCCTCCACGGCGGTGGCCTGGACGGACACCCGCTGCGGGTAGTTGCCGCGGAAGTGGGCGGTGTCGACGATGATGCCGCGGATGACGCCGGGGGCACCGAGGCGGACGATCGCCCAGTCGTGGTCCTCGGGCGCGGGGAAGACGTTCTCGGCGTCGGCACCACGGCGGCGGCGGGTCTCCCAGCCGTCCATGATCTTGCCCTTGTGGCCGAAGTGCTCCGGGTCGAAGACGGCGCGCTCGCGGACGAGGAGGTTCTCGCGCTCGGCGAAGAACTCGTCGTTGGCGGCGACGACGCCGGCTCCGAGACGGCGGTCGGCCAGGTCGACCAGCTCGGTGAAGGGGAAGTCACCGGTGCGGTAGTCGGCGTACGGGTCGCCTCCTCCGTAGGGGGCGGCGTCGTTGGCGTGCGGGTCCTGGTCCTGGCTCGTCTCGAAGGTCATGCGTCGACTGTGCGCCCCGAGGACCTGGTCGGTCCATCGAATGTTTTCGACAGGTATCTTCAGCTCTGCTGAACAATGAGCAGTCAGTTCTGCTGAACGGTCTCGCGCTGGGCGGCCGCCTGGCGGAGCGCGCCGAGCACCCGCGCCACCGCGACGCCCTCCTCGGCCCCGCGCCGTACGGCCGCGACGACATGGCGGCGCGGCTGGTCTGCGGAGAGGACCCGCATGACGAGTCCGGCACGGCGCTCCGCGGATGCCATCCGGGGCACCAGGGCGACGCCCATGCCCGCCTCGACCATGGCGAGGATCGCGGTCCAGCCGGCGGCGCTGTGGGCCTGTTCGGGCACGAATCCGGCGGCCTCGCAGGCGGCGGTGGTGATCTCGGACCAGGGGCCCGAGCCGCCGAAGATCCAGGGCTCGGCCGAGAGGTCGGCGAGCCGCAGCCCGGGTGCGTCCGCGAGCGGGTGCCCGGCGGGCAGGGCGACGTCCAGGGGGTCGGCGAGGAGCGGGACGCGGCTGAACTTGGGGTCGCGGACGGAGGGGGCGTGCGCGGCGAGCGAAAGTGCCAGGTCGACCTCGCCTGCGCCGAGGAGTTCGTACGCCTCGGAGGCCTCGGCCTCGCGGACGCGGACGTCGAGTCCGGGGTGCGCGGTGCGCAGCTGCTGCACGGCGGGGACCACGAGCGCCGGTACGGCCGTCGAGAACGCCGCAAGCCGTACCTGCCCGACCTCGCCCCGCAGATAGCCGTCCAGCTCGGCGTCGGCGCGCTCCAGTTGGGCGAAGACCACCTCGGCGTGCCGAAGCACCAGATGCGCGGCATCGGTGAGCCTGACCCGCCGCCCCTGCGCCTCGAGGAGTGGCACACCCAGCTGTCTGGCGAGGTTGGTGAGCTGCTGGGAGACGGCCGAGGGGGTCATGAGCAACGCCTCCGCGGTCGCGGTGACGGTGCCGCGATCACGGAGGGTGCGAAGGATCTGAAGCTTCTTGATGTCCCACTCGGTCATGGGGCGCAACCTACCGGGGGCCACGGGCGAACCGCTCACGCACGGACCCGCGCACTGGCCAGCGCCACGCCGCCCAGGATGAGTGCCATGCACGCGCCGCCCACGAGCCCCGGTTCCTCGCCGAGCAGGGCGTACGAGAGCAGGGCCACGCACACGGGCTGCAGGTAGTAGACGACTCCGGCGCGGGCGGCGCCGATCAGGGCGATGGCCTTGTTCCAGGCGAAGAAGGCGACGGCGGAGGAGAAGACACCGACGTAGAGCAGCGGTCCGACGGCGCCGAAGGTGGGGTCGAAGCCGCCCTGGACGGCGAGGCTGACGCCGTAGGCGGGGAGCAGCATCAGGGCACCGAGCACGAAGGTCGTGAAGAGGAAGGCCAGGGCGCCGATCTCGGTGGGCTTGCGCTTGAGCAGGGCGCTGTACGAGGCGAAGGACAGGGCGGCCGCGAACATCCACAGGTCGCCCGCGGTGAAGTCGACGGCGAGGGAGCCCTTGCCGACGAGGAGCAGCACACCGAGCGCGGCGAGGAGCATCCCGAAGGTGCGGCGGGCGCCGAGGCGTTCGCCGCCCAGGCGGGAGTGGAGCGCCATGATCACCGGGGAGGCGGCCATGATCATGCCCATGTTGGAGGCGGAGGTGGTCAGTCCGGCCTGGTGCACGAGGGTGTTGTAGAGGGCGACGCCGAACAGCGAGGCCAGGGCGACGTAGCCGAAGTGGCGGCGGATCAGGTGCCGTTGCCGCCACGCCTGCCGGGCCGCGAGGGGGGCGACGGCGAGGAGGGCGATGACCCAGCGCCAGAAGACGGCCTGGACCGGCGGGACGGAGTCGGCCATGTCCCGGGTGGCGACGAAGCTGCCGGACCAGACGACCGTGGCGACGAGCGCGAGGAGAACGCCGAGGCCGGCCCCCCGCGCGAGGTTCTTCGCGGGTGCCGGCTCGTCGGTCGTTCTCGGTTCGGTGCGGTCGTGGTCCAGCAGCGTCACGGTGGTCCTTTCGTTCGGTGACGCTCTACCGTCGCACCGAAGAAACCTCCAGGTCTATCGAAAGTTCCTGACCATTCCTTTCAGCTGAACTGAACGATTCGGTCGTCTTGGCGGCGGGTGTACGCGGGTTCAGCTGGCCGACCAGGGTGGCACCGAAGGCGATCGCCATTCCGGCGAGCTGCACCGGACCCAGCACCTGCCCGAGCGCCGCCCAGCCGATGACGGCCGCGCTGATCGGCGAGAGCGGACCGAGGAGGGTCACGGAGGAGGCGCTCAGCTGCCCGATCCCGCGGAACCAGAGGAAGTACGAGATCGCGGTGTTGCCGAAGGCGAGGTAGGCGTAGCCGAGCAGGTTGGTGGAGTCCAGGGCCGGCGGGGCGCCCTCGATCAGGAAGGCGATCGGCAGGATGATCAGGCCGCCGGCGGTGAGCTGCCAGCCGGTCAGGGCGAGCGCGCCCACCCCCTCGGGCCTCCCCCAGCGCTTGGTGAAGACGGTGCCGGCCGACATCGACAGGGCGGAGAGCAGTCCGGCGACCACCCCGACGAGGTCCAGGGCCGCGCCCGCCTTCAGGACGACGAGGCTGACACCGAAGGCGGCGGCGATCGCGGCGAGCAGGGACCGCACGGTGGGCCGATCCCCCAGGAAGAGGGCGGCCAGGCCGACGACGAAGAGCGGGCCGACCGAGCCGACGACGGCCGCGACGCCGCCGGGCAGCCGGTACGCGGCGAGGAAGAGCAGCGGGAAGAAGGCGCCGATGTTGAGGGCCCCCAGGACCGCGGACTTCCACCACCAGGCGCCCTGCGGCAGCTTGCGGGTGACGGCGAGCAGCAGCAGCCCCGCCGGGAGCGCACGCATCAGACCGGTGAAGAGCGGCCGGTCGGGCGGCAGGAACCCCGTGGTGACGAAGTAGGTGGAGCCCCAGGAGATCGGGGCGAGCGCGGTGAGGGCGATGACGGCGGCCTTGCGGGACATGGCAGGTCCCCCTGGTTCGGAGTGGGTCCGAGTGACTTGGTGATAAGTAGCTTAGCTCTAAGCTACTTATTTGCAAGTCACTTCGACATAAGCTTCTTTCTCGTGAGCGACTTACCGCCCAGTGACTTACTTGCCGCCGAGTCGATCGATCAGGAGACTGCCGCCATGGACAGCACCGAGACCCCCGCCCACGACGCCGTCGACGCCATCACCGACCAGTGGGCGGCCGTCCGCCCCGACCTGGACACGGTGCCGATGGCCGTCTTCGGGCGCGTCTACCGGCTGGCCGCCGCGATGCGCGGCCGCGTCGACAAGGCGTACTCGCCCTATGGGATGACGCTCGGGGAGTTCGACGTGCTGGCGACCCTGCGCCGCTCGGGCGCGCCCTACACGCTCTCGCCGCGCGAGCTCACCGCGACGCTGATGATCACCACCGGCGGGATGACGGGCCGGCTCGACAAGCTGGAGAAGGCCGGGCTGCTCAGCCGCAGCCCCGACCCCAACGACCGGCGCGGGCTGCGGGTGACGCTGAGCGAGCGGGGCCGCGAGCTGGTGGACCAGGCGGTGGGCGCCGGGCTCGCCCAGCAGCGGGAGGCCCTGGAGGCCGCCCTCACGCCCGAGGAGGCTGAGCAGCTGGCGGGCCTGCTGCGCAAGCTGCTGGCGACCACGGTCGTGTGAACGCACACAAGGGCGCTGCGGCGGTACGTCCGTACCGCTGCAGCGCCCTCGGAAGAGGCTGGGACCTAGGCCTTCTTGGGCCTGTCGGACTTGTCGAGCACCATCACGAGACCGGCGATCACCAGGAACAGCACGATCGGCGCGGCCACGAACAGGCCGAGGGTCTCGACGACACTCAGCTTGGGGGCCGGGTCGTCACCGTCGTCGCGGGTGAGCGCGAGCGCGGGGGACGACATGAGCAGCATCATCAGCGTCGTACCGGCCGCGACAGCACCGGCGCGCAGGGCGTTCTTCTTGTCCACGGTGCAAACGTAGCGAACACCTAAACGGGCCGCGCGTCCGGGGGTGCCGTACGGGAACCACCAAGAGGACCGAACACCGCGAGGAGACGGTGGAGGCGGGGCGAGGCGGCCAGTTCCTCCAGGGTGAGCGGCTGGCCCTCCGGGCCCGCCACCGGGAGCCGCCAGTTGGGGTACTGGTCCCAGGTACCGGGCAGGTTCTGTGGCCGCCGGTCCCCCACCGCGTCCGGCAGCCACACCCCGACCATCGTCGCCGGGGTGCGCAGCAGGAACCGGTGGAAGGCCCGGACCTCGGCCTCCTCGTCGCCCGTGCCCTCCGGGAGCAGCCCGAGCAGCTCCAGCTCCGTCAACCACTCGGCGACCTCGGCCGCGTCCCGGGCGCGCTCACGCCCGAGATCGCCGGTGAGCAGCCCGAGCCGGTGGCGCAGGGCGACATGGTCGCCGGAGAGCCTGGCCGCCGTGGACGGGAGGTCGTGCGTGGTGGCGGTGGCCACGCAGTCGGTGCGCCACTCCTCGGGGGCGAGCGGGCGGCCCGTGCCGGACCAGTCCCGCTCGAACCAGAGCACGGAGGTGCCGAGCACCCCGCGCTGCGCGAGCCGCTCGCGGACGCCCGGCTCGACGGTGCCGAGGTCCTCCCCGATGACGACCGCGCCCGCCCGGTGGGCCTCCAGGGCGAGGACCGCGAGCATCGCCTCGGCGTCGTAGCGGACATACGTCCCTTCGGTGGGTTCGCGCCCCTCGGGGACCCACCAGAGCCGGAACAGCCCCATCACATGGTCGATACGCAGCGCACCCGCGTGCCGCAACAGCTCCCTCAGGAGGCCGCGGTACGGGCCGTAGCCCGAGGCGGCGAGCGCGTCCGGGCGCCAGGGCGGCAGACCCCAGTCCTGGCCGCGGGCGTTGAAGGCGTCCGGCGGGGCGCCGACCGACATGCCGGTGGCAAAGGCGTCCTGCTGGGCCCAGGCGTCGGAGCCGTCGGGATGGACGCCGACGGCGAGGTCGTGGACGATCCCGACGCCCATGCCCGCCTCGCGGGCGGCCTCGGCGGCGGCGGCGAGCTGCCGGTCCGTCAGCCAGGCCAGCCGGCAGTGGAAGTCGATCCGTGCGGTCAGCTCGTCGTCGGAGCGGACGGCCACGGCGGCGGAGCGGGGGTCGCGCAGCTCCTCGGGCCAGCTGCGCCAGTGGTGGCCGTGCCGCTCGGCGAGCGCTTGATAGGTGGCGTGGTCCTCCAGGGCGGAGCCGCGCTCGGCGAGGAAGTCGAGGTACTCCGCCCGTCTGCCGGGGCCGAGTTCCACCGTCCGTACGAGCTCCAGGGCGCGCCGCTTGACCTCCCACACCGCGTCCCGGTCGATCAAGGCGCCCTTGCGCAGGACCCGTTCGCGCAGCTCGGCGGCGTCGGCGAGGACCGCGTCCACTTCGGCGCCGTACTCGGGCGCGACGAAGCCGAACTCGGGGACGTCCTGGATCCGCAGATGGACGGGGTCGGGGAAGAGGCGCGAGGAGGGGCGGTACGGAGAGGGATCCGTGGGCGCCCCGGGAACCGCCGCGTGCAGCGGGTTGACCTGGACGAACCCCGCACCGTGCGTCCGTCCGGCCCAGGTCGCGAGCTCGCGCAGGTCGCCGAGGTCGCCCATGCCCCAGGAGCGGGTGGAGAGCACCGAGTACACCTGGGCGAGCAGGCCGAACACGCGCCCCTCGGGCCGGGGCACGCGCGCGGGGGCGACGATCAGCGTGCTCGTGTCGGTGCGCCCCTCGGGGGCGAGGGCCTCGACGCGGTGGACGCCGAGCGGCAGCCCGTCCCAGCCCCCGCCCTCGACCACCTCGCCGGACTCGGTCGTGACGCGCAGCCGGGTGCCCGGCGGAAGGTCCTGCGGCGGGCGCAACGGGCCGTCCTGCCAGCGCACCAGCGTGGCCGGCAGCATCCGGTCCTCGTCGGCCCGCTGTGCCGCGTGGAGCGCGGCGACGACCGCCTCCGGCGTGGTGGCGTCCACGTCGAGGGCGCCGAGGACGGCCACGACCGTGGCGTCGGGCACCTGGACGGTGACGCCCTCGGACGGCTCGTACGCGGTGGCGACGCCATGGAGTTCGGCGAGACGGGCCAGGGTCACTTCACACTCCGGGGGACTCCGTGCCGCCCGCGGTGGCGCGGGCGGTGGGTTCGCTGGTGAGGGGCGCCGCCTCGGTCATGGGCGGCTCGCTGGTGAGGGGTGCGGCGTCGGCGAGGGGCGGTTCGCTCGTGAGCGGGCCCTGTTTCGGTACGCGTATGGCGGTGGGGATGGTCGCGGTCACGGGGGTCTCCCGGTTCGTCTCGACAGGTGGGGCTCCGAGAGCCCTACCCATCGCACCCCGTTTTACCGGCGGAACTTGTCGTGGCGGCGCCACCTCGCCGAAAGACCGCCCGGCAAACCCGACACATCGACCACGCGCATTGACACCCCAGCCGGGCGGGTGGTGGGCTCGTAACCCTCTCGTGACCACGGGAGCCCCACGGGAGAAGAGGAGTCCCCCATGCACCTCGGGCACAGACGGCGGACCGCTTCGGCCGTCGCCGCCGCGGTGATCGGCGGATTCCTCGGCGGCAGCGTGCCGAGCCTCGCCACGGCGGCGCCGACACCCCCGGGCTCCCCCGTCACCACGCCCGACACCGACACGCAGCTGTCGCCCGGGACGGCGGTCTGGCCGCGCCCTCAGTCCCAGCGGGCCACGGGTCCGTCCGTTCCGCTCGGCGACGAGGTGACGCTGCTCACGGACGCCGACGCCGATCCGTACGCGGTCGCCGCACTGCGCGAGGTGCTGCGGGCGGCGGGGGTACGGACCGTCCACACGTCCCTGCCGGGTGCCGGGACCGTGCTCCGCGCGGGCTCCGCCGCCTCCTCGGACGCCCTGCGGGCGCTGCGTGTGCCCGAGCGTGCCGACCTGCCGCGCGGCGGATACCGGCTGGCCACCGGCCGGGTGCAGGGCCGGGACACGGTCGCCCTGGACGGCGTCGGCGAGGACGGCCTGTTCCACGCCGTACAGACCCTGCGTCAGCTGATCGACGGCACCGACGGCGGGCGGACCGTCCCCGGTGTCGTCGTCCGCGACTGGCCCGGCACCGCGGTACGGGGCCTCACCGAGGGGTTCTACGGCCGTCCTTGGAGCCAGGAACAGCGCCTCGCCCAGCTCGACTTCATGGGCCGCACCAAGCAGAACCGCTACCTCTACGCGCCGGGCGCCGACCCGTACCGCCAGACCCAGTGGCGCGAGCCCTACCCGGCGGACCAGCGTGCCGACTTCCGCGCGCTGGCCGCGCGGGCGCGCGCCAACCATGTGACCCTCGCCTGGGCCGTGGCGCCGGCCCAGTCCATGTGTCTGGCCTCGGACGACGACGTGAAGGCGCTCACCCGCAAGCTCGACGCCATGTGGGCGCTGGGGGTGCGCTCGTTCCAGCTCCAGTTCCAGGACGTCAGCTACAGCGAGTGGCACTGCTCCAGGGACGCGGACACCTTCGGCCGGGGGCCCGAGGCGGCCGCCGCCGCCCACGCGCGCGTGGCGAGCGTGGTGGCCCGGCATCTGGCCGCCCGCCACCCGGACGCGGAACCGCTCACCCTGATGCCGACGGAGTACTACCAGGACGGCGCGACGAAGTACCGCACGGCACTCGCCGCCGCGCTCGACGACCGGGTGCGGGTCGCCTGGACGGGTGTCGGGGCCGTCCCCCGCACGATCACCGGTCGGGAGCTGGCGGGCGCCCGCGACGCGCTGCGCCACCCGCTGGTCACCATGGACAACTACCCGGTCAACGACTACGCCCGGGACCGGCTCTTCCTCGGCCCCTCCATGGGCCGCGAGCCGGCCGTGGCGGCCGGTTCGGCCGCGTTCCTCGCCAACGCCATGGAGCAGGCGGCCATCTCCCGCATCCCGCTCTTCACCGCGGCGGACTACGCCTGGAACCCCAAGGGTTACCGGCCGCAGGAGTCCTGGCAGGCGGCCGTCGACGAGCTGGCCGGGCCGAACCCGGCGACTCGCGAGGCGCTGCGGGCCCTGGCCGGCAACGACGCCTCCTCGCTCCTCGACCCGTCGGGCGAGTCGGCGTACCTGAAGCCGCTGATGGCCGCGTTCTGGCGGAGCCGTACGAGCCCCGACCCGGTGGCGCGGGAGAAGGCGGCACGCGAACTGCGGGCCGCGTTCACCGTGATGCGCGAGGCGCCCGAGCGGCTGACGGCGACCGCCGACGGCACCCTGGACGACGAGGTACGGCCCTGGCTGGAGCAGCTGTCCCGCCACGGGCTCGCCGGGGAGACGGCGGTCGACATGCTGCTCGCGCAGGCCGGCGGCGACGGCGCGGCGGCCTGGCAGGCCCAGTTGCGGCTGGAGCCGCTGCGGGAGGCGCTGAAGGCGAGCGGGGTGACCGTCGGCGACGGCGTCCTGGATCCCTTCCTCGCGCGGGCCGCGACGGAGTCGGCGGCCTGGACCGGCGCGGACCGGGAGCGGGGCACCGGGCGGGTGGCGGACCGCGAGCCCGCGGCGTACACCGTGCGACTGGAGCGTTCGCGGCCCGTCGAGACGGTGACGGTGATGACGGAGCCGGGCGCGGCCGAGTCGGCGCGCGTGGAGGCGTACGTCCCCGGCGAGGGCTGGCGGACGCTGGGCCCGGTGTCCCCGTCCGGCTGGACACAGGCGGACGTGAAGGGGCTGCGCGCGGACGCGGTCCGTGTCGTGTGGGACGGCGCGGATCCTCGGGTGCGCTCCCTGGTGCCGTGGTTCGCCGACGAGCCGCGCGCCGAGCTCGAGCTGGCCCGGCAGGAGACGGACGCCGAGATCGGCGGCCCCGCGCAGCGGGTGGACGTCCGACTTGCGGGCCGGCGCGCCGACGAGGTGCGCGGGGAACTGGCGGCGCGGGCACCGAAGGGGATCACGGTGCGGCTGCCTCGGGAGACCCGGGTGCCGCGCGGCACGCACACGACCGTCCCGCTGGAGGTGTCGGTGGCGCCGGACGTGCCGGCGGGCTCGTACCGGGTGCCGGTGTCCTTCGCGGGCGAGGAGCGGGTCCTGACGGTCCGGGCCTTCCCCCGCACCGCGGGCCCCGACCTGGCGCGTGCCGCGAGGGCCTCCTCCTCCGGCGACGAGACGCCCGACTTCCCGGCCGCCTCGGCGCTGGACGGCGATCCCGCCACCCGCTGGTCCTCACCCGTCGACGACGGTGCCTGGTGGCAGCTGGAACTCCCGCGGCCGGCCCGGATAGGGCAGGTGGTCCTCCACTGGCAGGACGCTCACCCCTCCCGCTACCGCGTCCAGGTCTCCGCCGACGGCCGCACCTGGCGCACGGCCGCGACGGTCGCCGACGGGCGTGGCGGCCGGGAGAGCGTCCGCATGGACGCGGCGGACACCCGCTTCCTGCGGGTCCAGGGCGACGCGCGGGCGACGGAGTACGGATACTCGCTGTGGTCGGTGGAGACGTACGCGGTGGCCTCGCCGGCCGAGCCCGGGCGGGCCGGCCCGCCCGAGCAGCCGGAATAGGGGCGCCTCCCGGGAGGCGCCCCGTACGACGAAGGCCCGGCTCAACCCGTCTTCACGGCCCCCACGGGGGTGGTGGAGACGGCGTCGATCCGGGCCATCACATCGTCCGCGCCGTACGGCTGCAGATAGGGCAGCCAGCGTGGGTCCCGGTGTCCGGTCCCGATGATCCGCCAGGCCAGCCCGGTGGGCGGGGCGGGTTGGTGCCGCAGCCGCCAGCCCAGCTCGCGCAGGTGCCGGTCGGCCTTGACGTGATTGCAGCGGCGGCAGGCCGCCACGACGTTCTCCCAGGCGTGCGTACCCCCGCGGCTGCGCGGAATCACGTGGTCGACGCTGGTTGCGACGCCACCGCAGTACATACAGCGTCCGCCGTCACGGGCGAAGAGCGCTCTGCGGGTCAGAGGAACGGGCCCCCGGTAGGGGACCCGCACGAACCGCTTCAGCCTGACCACACTGGGTGCGGGGATGACGCGGGTCTCGCTGTGCAGGAAGGCGCCGGACTCCTCGAGGCAGAGTGCCTTGTTCTCGAGGACGAGGACGAGCGCGCGGCGGAGCGGTACGACGCCGAGGGGCTCGTACGACGCGTTGAGGACCAGGACATGCGGCACGGATGCCTCCTAATACGCCGGCGGCGCGTGGCTCGCGCCGGGACGAACTGCTCTCAGTCTCTCCTCATGCCTGGTCGGAGCGCCACCACGTACCCGTAACGGGCTTGAGGTGTTCTCGACCACATCGGCATCGTCACCCGGATCCTCCCCGCGTGAGGTCCGTCTCTCCCTCGAACAGGGCAACAGGAGCACATCCGATGCCCCGTTAGTGTGGATGTTCCGCGTACGACACGCCTGGAGGTTCTACGTGTCCTGGTCCGCCCTGCTGACCGCCGACGATCCGCAACAGGTCCCCGTCACCCTCGACGAGGCTGCGGAGAGGGCGACGAACGCCGCGGGCTGGGTGGAGGAGAACTGGTCCACCTGGCTGAACACCGGTCTTCGCATCCTCCTCATCCTGATCGTCGCCCTGCTGCTGCGGATGGCGATCCGCCGCGCCCTGACGAAGCTGATAGAGCGGATGAACCGCTCCGCTCAGGCCGTGGAGGGCACGGCGCTCGGCGGTCTGCTGGTCAACGCCGAGCGGCGCAGACAGCGCTCGGAGGCGATCGGCTCGGTGCTGCGCTCGGTGGCGTCGTTCGTGATCCTCGGCACTGCGGGCCTGATGATCCTGGGCGCCTTCAAGATCGACCTGGCGCCGCTGCTGGCCTCCGCGGGTGTCGCGGGTGTGGCGATCGGTTTCGGCGCCCGGAACCTGGTCACGGACTTCCTCTCCGGTGTCTTCATGATCCTGGAGGACCAGTACGGGGTCGGTGACTCGGTCGACGCCGGGGTGGCCTCCGGCGAGGTCATAGAGGTCGGACTGCGGGTGACGAAGCTGCGCGGCGACAACGGCGAGATCTGGTATGTCCGCAACGGCGAGATCAAGCGGATCGGCAACCTCAGTCAGGGCTGGGCGACGGCCGCGGTGGATGTCACGGTGCGTCCGACGGAGGACCTGGACCGGGTGCAGTCGGTGATCAACGAGGCCACGGCGTCCATGGCGAAGGACGAGCCCTGGAACGAGCGGCTGTGGGGCCCGGTGGAGATCCTGGGTCTCAGCGAGGTGCTCCTCGAGTCCATGACGATCCGGGTCTCGGCGAAGACGATGCCGGGCAAGGCCCTGGGGGTCGAGCGCGAGCTGCGGTGGCGGATCAAGCGGGCGCTGGACGCGGCCGGCATCCGTATCGTCGGCGGCGTCCCGGCTCAGGCGGAGGAGTCCTCGGCGGATCCGACGGCGGGCATGGCGGCCCCCTCGGCCTTCGCCTCGCCGACGTCCCCCCAGGGCGCGGCGGCAAGCCCGCTGCCGAGGCCGGACCTCAACAAGTAGCCGGCTTCACGTGTACGACGAGGGGCGCCCCGCAGCACTGGCGGGGCGCCCCTCGTCGTACGGTCTCATCCCCCCACAGCCCACCGGATTGCCGCGACCCCACCGAGGACCAGCGGCAGCGCCGCCCACCACGGCCCCATGACCCGCCGGGCGGAGGGGAGCGCCGTGATCACGAGGGCGAGCAGGCTCGCCGCGATCGTGAGCACACACGAGAGGACGATTCCGGCGCGAGCGTCGTCGTCCCAGCTGCCCGAGGGCCGGATGGTCATCGCCATGTACAGGAACCAGGCCGCGATCAGGTGCAGGAGCACGAGCGGAACGGCGAGGACCCAGCGCAGGCAGCCGTCGTCCTCAGTCGTCGTGGACTCGGGGCTGTCGAGCATCAGCGCAGTGCTTCCCTTGCGTCGTCGAGGTTGTTGGTGAAGCCCCGGCCGTACCCCTGGGCGTCCTCTCCCTCCCAATACGGTCCACCGTTGTACCGCGCCGCGAGCTCCTGGTAGTGGGCGGGCGTCATCCTCTCGGGAGGCACGTCGGCGAACTCACTCTCCGCCTTGAGCTGGGCCAGGTATTCGGATGCGATGAAGATGTTCTGTCCCGGGTCCTGGAGGGATTCTTCCACCACTGAGCGTTGCTGCTCGGTCAGGTTGTCCGGGTCGTAACCGAGCACCTCGGCGCCCCTTCGTACCTGGATGGCGATGGGGCCGAAGGACGTCTCGTCAGGGCTGCCGCCGAGACGCCAGGGCAGGTTCTCCGGGGCCACGGGGCTGAGCCCCCAGGGAGCGTCGGCTTGTTCGCGGATCGTGTCCGTGATGTCATCCAGGATGCCGGGCTGGCCGCCGATCTCCTGCCACGCGATACCGGCGACCATGTCCGCGGGCAGACCAGAGTTTCTCGCCGCTGCCTGGATGATCTCCTTGTTGGCCGCGATCCACTCTCTCCGGTCCTGGCTCGAAGACGGTGGACTCCAGTAGCTGTCCGTCGCACCGGGCAGATTGGCCAATTGCGTCCGGATATCAAGAAGTGCCGGAGAAACGGCGCGGTCTCCGACCTGTGCTCCGTAGCCCTGCTTGGGGGCGCTCCCGGGCAGATGAGTGAGGGGGTTGTCGCTCGCCTCCCGAGCCTCACTCCTCATGGCCGCGATGGCGGAGAAGATGTCCACACGCTCGACGAAGCCCATGCGGAAGTCGGGCAGCAGCTCGTATGCCTGCTTCAGTCCGTGCACGCAGATCTCGCGGGACTCCTTCTCAGTGGTCTTGGCGAGGTGAAAGTTGCTTCCGGCAGCGTCGTGCAGCCGGTTCGCTTCGTCCCTGATGTCGTCCACGTCCATGGTGAGTTCGGCGAAGAAGTCGAGGACACCCGTGGTGGCCCTCATGTCCTCCCACTGGCGCATGGGTTCCGCGTCCTGCGCCTCTCGGGTGACAGCGGTGCCTTTGGTGGCGATCAGTTCGGCTAGGGCTCGCTCGTTGACCTTGCCGTTGGAGTAGTGGCTCTTGGCTGTCTCCAGTGCCCAGGCATAGCTGCGCAGGATGCTTGCGGCCTTGCCGTAGCCCTTGGCTATGTTCTGCATCAGTTTGCGCGCCTCGGACAGTCGCGCTTCGTAGTGCTGGCTCCCCTCACCGCGCCAGTGCGTACGCTTCTCCGCCCGTTCGGCGGGCTCGTCGACTTCCGCCAACGTGTCGTGGAGGCGCTTGAACTCATCGGCGTTGCGCTCGACGAGGGCCGGATTGCAGCCCTCGAGGAATTCGACGTCCTTGCGATGGCTGAGCACAGTCACCTCGCCTCCGGGGCCACGTACTGGCCGTATCGCAGGACGCTGTCGAGGAACCGTCGAGCGTTGGCGTCTTCCACCGTGGCGAAGTCGGATCCGGCGGTCTTGAGCCGTGTGGCGAGCGCCGCGAGCAGCGCCACTGTGTCCTGGAACTGGTCGTCTGCGAACCTGCCGAAACGTTCCACCTGTGCTGCGACATCGCCGTGCGCCCTGGGTTCGCGGGCCATGGTGCACAGATCCCCGTCCGGCCTCCCCTCGTAGAGGAATCCGGCGATCTCGATCAACAGGTTCGCGTTGCCGTTGATGGAGTCCGTGTTGTAGTCGAGCGTTCCGTTCGCGGGCGCGCCGCCGCCCGGGTCCGCCGGTAATTGATTGAGCCGCATGGCGGCAGGCCCACCTGTCGACGCCTCGCTCTTCAGCTGGGCCCATTCGTCTTCGAACGACACACATCCCCCTGTGGTTGTCGGTCTCCGCTCCGCGAGCGCCAGAAGACGCTAGCAGGGGGCCGAGCCCGGCGGCGCTTCCGATGGCGGACAGGCGACAGGAACGTCCACGGGTATTGACGCCCCGGGGACGGCCGTCCTACCTTCCTCCCACCAAATAGGAAACTTTCCTAACAGTGCAGTTGGGGGAGCGGGCGGCGGGGCAGCAGAATGGCCCCTCCAGAGCCGAAGGGCAGGTGCACCGTCATGGCCGGTACGACCCCGGGAACCCCCGGTACCCCGCGCGTCCTGCGGGCCATGAACGACCGCGCCGCCCTCGATCTGCTCCTGGAGCACGGGACCCTGTCCCGTACCCGGATCGGCAAGCTCACCGGTCTCTCCAAGCCGACCGCCTCCCAGCTTCTCGCCCGACTCGAAGCCGCCGGGCTCGTCCTCGCCACCGGCACCACGGCGGGCCGGCCGGGACCCAGTGCCCAGCTGTACGAGCTCAACCCCCGGGCCGCCTTCGCCGCCGGACTCGATGTGAACCCGCACCGGATCCGCGCCGCCGTCGCCGACATCACCGGCGAGGTCGTCGGCGAGTTCGAACTCGGGACCCCGGGGCGCGCCTCGGAGGGAGTCGTACGGCAGGTCACCACCGCCCTCGACGGCGCCGCCAAGGACGCCGGGATCACCCGCGGCGAGGTGCACCGCCTCGTCATCGGCACCCCCGGCGCCTTCGACCCGGCCACCGGGCGGCTGCGGTACGCCTCCCACCTGCCCGGCTGGCACTCCCCCTCGCTCCTGGAGGAGCTGGCGGCGGTGCTCCCGATGCCGTTCGAGTACGAGAACGACGTCAACCTCGCCGCCGTCGCCGAGCAGCGCCTGGGTGCCGCCCGGGGCCACGAGGACTTCGTGCTGCTGTGGAACCAGGAGGGCCTCGGCGCCGCCCTGGTCCTCGGCGGCCGGCTCCACCGCGGCTTCACCGGCGGCGCCGGCGAGGTCGGCTTCCTGCCCGTGCCCGGCACCCCGCTCGTACGGCAGGTCACCAAGGCCAACTCCGGCGGCTTCCAGGAGCTCGCCGGAGTCCAGTCCGTGCCCCGGATCGCCCGGGAGCTCGGCATCGACACCCCCGAACATCCCTTCGTGCCCACCGCGACCCGGCTGCTCACCCATGCCGCCGCCCACCACGGCGACGACCCCCGGTACGCCGCGCTCCTCGACCGGTACGCCGAGCGCCTCGCCACCGGTCTGGCCTCCCTCGTCGCCGTACTCGACCCCGAACTCCTCGTCCTGTCCGGCGAGGTGACCGTCGCCGGCGGGGAACCCCTGCGCGAACGCGTCCAGTCCGAGCTGGCCGAACTCGCCGCCTCCCGGCCCCGGCTCGTCCTCGGGGACGTGGACCGGCACCCCGTCCTGCGCGGGGCCCTGGAAAGCGCCCTCGCCACCACCCGCGACGAGGTCTTCGACACGTCCCGCTAGGACCGCGGAACCCCGACGCACCACCGGCCCACCACTCGGCTCACCGTCCGGCCGTCCCTTCGTCGTACCCCCTTCCCCCGTAACCCTCCGCCACAGGGAGACTTCGCCATGCCCGTACGCCCGCGCAGAGCCGCCGTCGCGCTCGCCGCCACCGCCTCGATCGCCCTCCTCGCCTCGGCCTGTACCGGCTCCGCCGAGAACAAGGCGAGCGACGACCCGAACGCGCCGACCACGATCACCTTCTGGCACGGCTGGACGGCACCCACCGAGGTCAAGGCGATCCAGGACAACGTCGCCCGCTTCGAGAAGGCCCACCCGAACATCAAGGTGAAGGTCGTCGGCAACATCAACGACGACAAGCTCAACCAGGCGCTGCGCGCGGGCGGTTCGAACGGCCCGGACGTGGCCGCCTCCTTCACCACCTCCAACGTCGGCAAGTTCTGCGCCTCCGGCGCTCTCGCGGACCTGAAGCCCTTCCTGGAGAAGGACAAGGTGGACCTGGACAGGACGTTCTCCAAGGTCCTCCAGGACTACACCCAGTTCGAGGGCAAGCGCTGCTCCCTGCCGCTGCTCTCCGACGCGTACGGGCTCTACTACAACAAGGACGCCTTCAAGGCCGCCGGCATCACCGCGCCGCCGAAGACCTGGTCGGAGTTCAGGAAGGTCGCCAAGAAGCTGACCAAGGAGAAGGGCGACGGCTACGAGCGGCTCGGCTTCATGCCGAACTACCTCGGCTACGAGACCGTCCCGAGCCACTACATGTCGCAGTGGGACCACACGTACTTCGACGCGGACGGCACGTCGAACCTCGCCAAGGACCCGGCCTTCGCCGAGATGCTGACCTACCAGAAGTCGCTGGTCGACGGCCTGGGCGGGTTCGCGAAGCTGGACAGGTACCGCACCACCTTCGGCGACGAGTGGGGCGCCACGCACCCGTTCCACACCGGCCAGGTCGCCATGCAGCTCGACGGCGAGTGGCGGCTGAACTTCATCAAGGAGGCCAAGGTCGGCTTCGAGGTCGGCGTCGCGCCGCTGCCGGTCGCGGACGACGAGGTGGCCGAGTACGGCAAGGGCTACCTCTCCGGCACGATCATCGGCATCGCGCCGCAGAGCAGGAAGCAGAACGCGGCCTGGGAGCTGGTCAAGTACATGACCATGGACACCGAGGCCGTGGTGAACTTCGCCAACGGCATCGGGAACGTCCCCTCCACCCTGGAGGCGCTGAAGTCCCCCAACCTCAAGGTCGACGAGCGCTTCAGGACCTTCCTGGAGATCGCCCAGCACCCCGAGTCCTCCACCTCCGACGGCGCGGTGAACGGCTCCACGTACCAGGACACCTTCCAGGACTTCGCCCAGAAGTACGAGAAGGGCCAGGTCCCGGACCTGAAGAAGGGTCTCGAGGAGACCGCGGCCCAGATCGACCGCGACATCGCCCAGGCGAAGTGACGGTCGGGGCGCACTCCTCATGAGCACCGACACCCTGCCCACGAAGCGACCGGCCGGTCCGGCCGCCGGCTCCCAGGACGGGCGTCACACGCTGCGGTCGAAGCGCGTGCGCAGCGCGCTTCGCACCGTGGCGTTCATGTCGCCCTGGCTGGTCGGATTCGGCGTCTTCTTCGCCTATCCCCTCGTCTCGACCCTGTACTTCTCGTTCATGAAGTACGACGGGCTCAACCCGCCGACCTGGCGGGGTCTGGACAACTGGACGTACGTCTTCGCGGATCTGCCGAAGTTCTGGCCGGCGATGCAGAACACCCTCTGGCTGGCCGTCGTCATGGTCGCCTGCCGGGTCGTCTTCGGCCTCGGCGTCGGTCTGCTGATCACCAGGATCAAGACCGGCACCGGCGTCTTCCGCACCCTGTTCTACCTGCCGTACCTGGCCCCGCCGGTGGCCGCGACGCTGGCCTTCGTCTTCCTGCTCAACCCCGGCACGGGGCCGGTCAACTCGCTCCTGGAGGCGGTGGGCATCCCGGCGCCGTCCTGGTTCAACGACGCGGCCTGGGCCAAGCCCGCACTGACCGTCCTCGCGGTCTGGGGGGTCGGCGACCTCATGGTCATCTTCATGGCGGCGCTGCTCGACGTACCGAAGGAGCAGTACGAGGCGGCGGAGCTGGACGGGGCTTCGGCCTGGCAGCGGTTCCGCTACGTGACGCTGCCGAACATCTCGCCGATCGTGCTCTTCGCGGTCGTCACCGGGATCATCGGCGCGATGCAGTACTACACCCAGCCGATCGTGGCGGCGAAGGTCGCCTCCGGGAAGATGGGCGGCTCGGGGGAGACCTTCGAGCCGGGCTATCCGGACGACTCCACGCTGACCCTGCCGCAGCTGGTCTACAACCTCGGCTTCGGCCGCTTCGACTACGGCGCCGCGTGCGTCGTGGCGCTCGTCCTGTTCGCCCTCTCCATGGCCTGCACCGCGCTGCTGATGCGCAGGCGCGGCGGCCTGATCGGCTCGGGTGACTGATCCATGACCACCGCATCCGCGTTCGACCGTCCCGTGGTGGGCCCCGCCGAGAGGCACGCCCGCCGCAAGGCGGCGCTGCACTGGATCGCCGTGCACTCCCTCGGGATCGCGGCGGCCCTGTTCTTCGTGCTGCCCTTCGTCTTCGTCTTCCTGACGTCCCTGATGAGCGACCAGCAGGCGCTGACCCGGGACCTCACGCCGAACTCCTGGCACTGGGACAACTACGTCCGGGTCCTGGACACCCCCGGTTTCCTCACCTGGTGGCGCAACTCCCTGCTGTACGCGGGGCTCGGCACCGTGCTCGTGGTGGTGTCCTCGATCCCGGTGGCGTACGCCCTCGCCAAGTTCCGCTTCCGCGGCCGGCATCTGTCGCTGCTGCTCGTCATCTCGATGATGATGCTGCCGCCGCAGGTGATCATCATCCCGATGTATCTGTTCTGGGCCAAGCAGATGGATCTCTCCGGCACGTTGTGGCCGCTGATCGTCCCGATGGCGTTCGGCGACGCGTTCGCGATCTTCCTGCTGCGCCAGTTCCTGCTGACGATCCCGAACGAGTACATCGAGGCCGCGAGGATCGACGGGTGCGGCGAGTTCCGTACGCTCCTCAAGATCGTGCTCCCGATGGCCAGGCCCGGCATCGCCGCCGTCGCGCTGTTCCAGTTCTTCTCCTGCTGGAACGACTACTTCGGGCCGCAGATCTACGCCTCCGAGAACCCCGGGGCCTGGACGCTGAGTTACGGCCTGGAGTCGTTCAAGGGCGCGCACCACACCGACTGGAACCTGACCATGGCCGCGACCGTACTGGTCATGGCCCCTGTGATCCTCGTCTTCTTCTTCGCCCAGAAGGCGTTCGTCGAGGGAGTCACACTGACCGGAGTGAAGGGCTAGCTGACGATATGAAGCTCGCTGTCGTGGGGGGCGGCTCCACCTACACCCCCGAACTGATCGACGGATTCGCGCGGTTGCGCGACACCCTGCCCATCACAGAACTCGTCCTGATCGACCCGGCCGCCGACCGGCTGGAGCTGGTCGGCGGGCTCGCCCGGCGGATCTTCGCCAGGCAGGGCCACGACGGGAAGATCGTCACCACCTCCGACATCGACGCCGGAGTGGAAGGCGCGGACGCCGTCCTGCTCCAGCTGCGGGTCGGCGGGCAGGCCGCCCGGAACCAGGACGAGACCTGGCCGCTGGAGTGCGGCTGTGTCGGGCAGGAGACCACCGGCGCCGGTGGTCTCGCCAAGGCGCTGCGGACCGTGCCGGTGGTTCTGGACATCGCCGAGCGGGTCCGGCGGACCAACCCGAACGCCTGGATCATCGACTTCACCAACCCCGTCGGCATCGTCACGCGCGCGCTGCTCCAGGCCGGCCACAAGGCCGTCGGACTGTGCAACGTGGCCATCGGCTTCCAGCGGAAGTTCGCCGGGATGCTCGACGTGGCACCCGCCGACATCCATCTCGACCATGTCGGGCTCAACCACCTGACCTGGGAGACGGCCGTCCGCCTCGGCGGGCCCGAGGGCGAGAACGTCCTGCCCCGGCTGCTCGCCGAGCACGGTGAGGCCATCGCCGACGACCTCCGTCTGCCGCACGCGATCGTGGACCGGCTCGGCGTCGTCCCCTCGTACTACCTGCGGTACTTCTACGCGCACGACGAGGTCGTACGTGAGCTCGGCTCCAAGCCCTCACGGGCCGCCGAGGTCGCCGCGATGGAGAAGGAACTCCTGGAGATGTACGGGGACCCGGCGCTCGACGAGAAGCCGGCGCTGCTCGGCAAGCGCGGCGGCGCGTTCTACTCGGAGGCCGCCGTGGACCTCGCCGCCTCCCTCCTGGGAAACAACAGCGGGCCCGAAGGGCCATCCGTTGAGGGTGGTGGTGGGCGACGGGCGGGCGGTGGTTCGCCGTACCAGGTGGTGAACACGTACAACAACGGCACGCTGCCCTTCCTGCCGGACGACGCCGTGATCGAGGTGCAGGCGGCGGTGGGGCCGCAGGGTGCCTCGCCGCTGCCGGTCTCCCCGCTCGACCCGCTGTACGCCGGGCTGATCGCGAACGTGACCGCGTACGAGGACCTGGCCCTGGAGGCGGCGCTGCGCGGCGGCCGCGAGCGGGTGTTCCGGGCGCTGCTCGCGCACCCCCTGGTGGGGCAGTACGCGTACGCCGACGGGCTCACCGACCGGCTGATCGCGCACAACCGGGAGCACCTCGCGTGGGCGTGAACCTGAACGGGCCGCTCCTCGCGATCGACGCCGGGAACAGCAAGACGGACGTCGCGGTGGTCGGGACGGACGGGACGGTGCTCGGCTCGGCGCGCGGCGGCGGCTTCCAGCCCCCGGTCGTCGGGGTCGAGGCGGCCGTGGACACTCTCGCGGAGGCGGTCGGACGGGCCTGGGCGGAGGCCGGCGGAGCCGACCTCCCGCCCGCGTTCGCACACGTCTCCGCCTGCCTCGCCAACGCCGATCTGGCGGTGGAGGAAAGGGAACTGGAGAAGGCCCTGTACGCGAGGCGGTGGAGCCGTTCGATCAAGGTCCGCAACGACACCTTCGCGATCCTGCGCGCCGGGATCGACGAGCCCCGGGGCGTCGCCGTCGTGTGCGGGGCCGGCATCAACTGTGTCGGCATGGTGCCGGACGGCCGCACCGCCCGCTTCCCCGCCATCGGAAAGATCTCCGGCGACTGGGGCGGCGGCGGCGGACTCGCCGAGGAGGCGCTCTGGTTCGCGGCCCGCGCGGAGGACGGGCGGGGTGAACCGACCGCCCTGGCACGGGAGCTGCCCGCCCACTTCGGGCTGCCGTCCATGTACGCGCTGATCGAGGCGCTGCACCTGGGCCGTATCGCGTTCGAGCGGCGGCACGAGCTGACACCCGTGCTGTTCCGTACCGGCGCGGAGGGCGACGCGGTCGCCCGGTCGCTGGTGCACCGGCTCGCGGAAGAGGTCGTCGCCCTGTCGACGGTCGCCCTCGGGCGCCTCGGGCTGCTCGACGAGGAGGTGCCGGTGATGCTGGGGGGCAGCGTGCTGGCCGCGCGGCACCCGGAGTTGGACTCCCGGATCACCGAACTGCTGGCCCTGAAGGCGCCGAAGGCCGTGATCGGGGTCGTGACCGCGCCACCGGTACTGGGAGCGGCGCTGTTCGCGCTCGACGAGTGGGGGGACGGTCCCCGGGCGGCCGCGCGGCTGCGGGCGCACTACGGCGCGTGATGCCGCACTCCGGCGGGGGCGTCCTTCGGGGCGCCCCCGCCGGACGCGTTCACCCCTGCGTGGTGGAACCGATTTCGGACGGGAGGCGTATTCATAGCAGGGGGTTCGCCTACGGGGGTGGCGCGGACATGAGGCACGATAGGAACAAGATCGCGTCATTCCTGGTGTGCGGGTGGGGCCCCTGAGGCCATACTGCCCTCCGGGGAGTCGTCATCGACCGAGGGGGAGGCCACGTTGACATACCCGCCGAATGCGCCCGCCGCCTCGGCACCGGGCATCGCACCGGCACAGCCGGGCCCGGGTGTGCCCGCGCAGCCGTCCGTGCCGCCCGTTCCCCCGCCGCCCGCAGGTCCGAGCGCCTGGGGCGAGGTCAAGGAGCGACTGCGCCGCGCCGCCACGACCGAGCCCGGACGGCTCCAGATCCTCGGAGCCGTACTGGCCCTGCTGGTGGTCGCGTTCGGGGGCGTCACCGCCTTCGAGGTCGCCGACCGGGCCTCCTCCGCCGACGACGTGGTGAGCCGCAGCCAGCCGCTGAGCGCCGACGCCGCCGACATCTACCGCTCGCTCGCCGACGCCGACACGGCCGCCGCCAGCGCCTTCCTGGCCGGCGCTCAGGAGCCCGCGGACGTCCAGAAGCGGTACGCCGACGACATCAGGACCGCCTCCCGGCTCCTGGTCAAGGCCGCGGCGAGCACCGAGGGTTCCACCGAGTCGGCCCGCGAGATCGCCGCCCTCAACGAGCAGCTCCCCCGCTACACCGGCCTGATCGAGCGGGCCCGCGCCGCCAACCGGCAGGGCCTGCCGCTCGGCGGCGCCTATCTGCGCTACGCCAACAAGCAGATGACCAGCGAGCTGCTGCCCGCCGCCGAGCGCCTGTACGAGGCGGAGACCGCGCGCCTCCATCAGGACGACGAGGACGCCCGGGACTGGCCGTACCTCTCCCTCGCCCTCGGGCTCCTCGCCCTCGCCGCCCTGGCCCTGGCCCAGCGGCGCAACTACGCCCTGACGAACCGGGTGTTCAACCACGGGCTGCTCGCCGCCACCGCCGCCTCCGTGGTCGTCCTGCTCTGGATGGCGGCGGCGCACACCGTCGCCCGCGCCGGTCTCGACGACGCCCGCGAGCACGGCCAGAGCTCGCTCCAGGTCCTCAACGCCGCCCGGATCAGCTCCCTGAAGGCGCGGGCCAACGAGAACCTGACGCTGGTCGCGCGCGGCGCCGTCCTCACCGAGGACGGCAAGAACGACAAGTACGAGACGGACTACACGAGCAGCATGACCGCGCTGACCGACGCGCTCGCCCAGGCGCGGGAGCTGGCCGACGACGACGCCGGGCGCGACCCGCTGGCCACCGTGGCGGAGCGCACCGCCGAGTGGAAGGACCGGCACAAGGACGCGCGTGCGAAGGACGACGCGGGCGACTTCGAGGGAGCGCGGCTCCGGGTCGTGGGCCCCGACAAGACCACCGGGCAGTCGTTCGACCAGGTCGACGCCGCCCTGAAGAAGGCGCTGGCCCACGAGCAGTCCGAGTTCACCGGCGCCGCCGAGGGCGGCCGGGGAGCGCTGACCGGGCTTCCGCTGGGCGCCGCCGTGCTCGGTGTGCTCGGCGCGGCCGGTGCCGTCGTGGGCATCAACCGCAGGCTGTCGGAGTACCGGTGAGAGGGGGCGGGATGCGGAACGGCGTCGACGGCGCGAGGATGCGCGGCCCGGCCGGGCTCCGCGGGCGCCTCCTCGGCAGCCGCCCCCTCGGGCGGCTGCGCGGCTGGGGCGGGGTGGCGGCCATGGCCGTGGCGTGCGGTCTGACCGCCTCGCTGACCCTGCTGCCCCTCACCCACAGTGCCCGCGGCGACTCGGCGGCGACCGAGGTGACCGGGCCGGGCGTGGGCGTCGGTGTGCCCGTGAAGGCGGACACCTGCGAGAACCCGGAGGCCTCCCTCACCCCGTCGAGTGCCGACGGTCCCTCGATCGCGGCGATCAAGGCCCGGGGGAAGCTCGTCGTCGGCGTCGACCAGAACAGCTTCCGCTGGGGCTACCGCAACGCGGAGGAGCGCACGCTCGAGGGCTTCGACATCGACCTGGCGAAGGCGATCGCGAAGGACGTCCTCGGCAGCGAGAACGACATCATCTTCCGGGCCATCCCCACCAACCAGCGGATCGCGGCCCTGGAGAGCGGCAAGGTCGACCTCGTCGTGCGGACGATGACGATCAACTGCAAGCGGATCGAGCAGGTCGCGTTCTCCACCGCCTACTTCCAGGTCGGCCAGCAGATCCTCGCGCCCAAGGGCTCCACGATCACCGGGTACGACTCCTCGCTCAGCGGCAAGCGGATCTGCACGGCCGAGGGCTCCACCGCCTACGAGGCCCTGGAGAAGAACTCCTTCGGCGCGACGTTCAAGGACGAGGCGGACGGCACCAAAGCCGACAAGGACCTGCTGACCGTCCCCAATCAGCTGGACTGCCTGGCACGGCTCCAACTGGGCGAGGTCGACGCCGTCCTCACGGACAACGCGCTGGCGGCCGGCCAGGCCGCCCAGGATCCGGCGGTCGAGCTCAAGGGGAGGCCGTTCACCACCGAGTACTACGGAGTCGCCGCCAAGCTGGGCAACGACGACCTGGTCCGCCGGGTCAACCAGGTCCTCGTGCAGTACCGCCAGGGTCCCTGGAAGGCGGCGTACGACAAGTGGCTGAAGGCGGACCTGCCCGGGATAGCCGGGCCACCCGCACCCAAGTACAAGTAGAGCGAGAGGTGATCGATGGGCGTCGCGGGCACCCCCGGGCCGGTGATGGACCGGGACGAGGTGGACCGTGCGCTGGCGCGGCTCGGCGCGGAGCACAAGGCGGTCGAGGACTCGCTCCTCGCTCTCCAGGACCACGCGGGCCGCAGGCTGCTGGAAGGCGCCGAGCTGACCGGCACGACCCGGGACCGCTGGCAGTCCACCGAGCGGACGATCACCCTGCTCTGGACGTACTTCGACGCCTACACCGGCGCGCTGAGCGAAGCCCGTGAGCTGCGGGCGCGACGGCGCTGGTCCAGTCGCGAGGACCTGGAGGAGCTGACCGAGCGGCTGCGCGGCGAGAGCGTCGTCGTCGCGGGCGGGGCGCAGCAGCAGGCCCAGCTCTCCGAGCGGTTCACACTGGAGGGGCTCGTACGACGGATGAACGAGCTGTACGCCTCCTCGCTCGACATGGTGGTGACCTCCGACGCCGTCTGGTCCGCGCTGCCCGCCCGGATAGATCTCCTCGCGGCGGAGCTGGGGCGTACGCGCTCGCTGGCGCACTCCGTCGGCGTCCGGCCGGGGGAGCACCCGGCCGGCGACGAGCTGGAGTCGATCACGGCCGAGCTGACCGCGCTGCGCACCCAGGTCGTCACCGACCCGCTGTCCTTCTGGCGCCCCGCGGCGGGCAGTTCGGCGCCCGGCGGCGGGCGGCCCGACACCGAGCGGTACGACCGGGCGGCGCGGGCCCTGGAGGACATCCGGCGGGAGATCGAGGCGGTCCTCGCGGTCCGGCAGGACTCCGAGGAGCGGCTGCTGCGGCTGCGGGACGTGCTCTCGCGGGCCGACCGGACGCTGGCCGAGGCACGGGTGGCGCGCGGTGAGGTCCTCGCCAAGATCGCGGCCTCCGAGGTGCCGGCCGTCAGCGGCCCGCCGACGGTCCTCCAGGAGCGGCTCTCGGCGGCCGCCGAGTACCGCAGGCACGCCCAGTGGCACCGGCTCTCCCCGCTCCTGGAGTCCCTGGAGCGGGAGGCCGAGGACGAACTGCTCCGTGCTCGCGAGTCCTTGACCGCGGTCACCGCGCCGCTCGCGGTCCGTGCCGAGCTGCGCGGCCGGCTCGACGCCTACAAGGCGAAGGTCGCCCGCCTCGGCGCCGCCGAGGATCCGCTGCTGATCGAGCGGTACGACGCGGCCCGCCGGATGCTGTGGAGCGCGCCGTGCGACCTGCGGGTCGCCGAGCAGGCCGTGCTGCGGTACCAGCAGGCCGCCGCGGAGGTCCTGTCCGGACCCAGAGATGCCAGGGGGAGTCAGTGGTGAGCACCTGTCAGCGTCCCTCGTGCGAGGGATCGTACGAGGACATGGGCGGCGGCGAGCTGTACTGCGACACCTGCGGGCTCGCGCCGGTCGTCGCCGCGGGCGGAATGCTCCAGGCCAACCCGACCGGGATGGCCGTGCCGGGCAAGGGGTCGGCCTCGTCCCGGTCGAGTTCGCGCGCGTCCTCCCGCGCCTCCTCGCGCTCCTCCCGCTCGTCCACGTCCCGCCGCTCGGTCTCCGGGCGGCTCTCGCGCTCGCTGTCGGGCGGGAGCAGCAGCCGTTCGGTCTCGGTACGCAGCTCGGGCGCGTCGGCGGCGCAGTCCGGGCGGAACCGCCTGGGCGCCGGTCTGGTCTCGATTCCGGAGGTGCCGCGCCCGGACCCGCGCTCCGCGGTGATGGACAACCCCGAGGTTCCGGAGCGGAAGCGATTCTGCTCGCGCTCGGACTGCGGCGCTCCGGTGGGCCGTTCGCGCGGTGACCGGCCGGGCCGCACCGAGGGCTTCTGCACCAAGTGCGGCCACCCGTACTCCTTCGTGCCCAAGCTGCGCGGCGGCGACATCGTGCACGGGCAGTACGAGGTCGCGGGCTGTCTCGCCCACGGCGGGCTGGGCTGGATCTATCTGGCCGTCGACCGGGCGGTCTCCGACCGCTGGGTGGTGCTCAAGGGCCTGCTCGACACCGGTGACCAGGACGCGATGGCCGCGGCGATCTCCGAGCGCCGCTTCCTCGCCGAGATCGAACACTCCAACATCGTCCGGATCTACAACTTCGTCGAGCACCTCGACCAGCGAACCGGCTCCATGGACGGCTACATCGTCATGGAGTACGTCGGCGGCAAGTCGCTCAAGGAGATCGCCAACGACCGCAGGACGGCGGACGGCCGGCGCGATCCGCTGCCGGTGGAGCAGGCCTGCGCGTACGGGATCGAGGCGCTGGAGGCGCTCGGACACCTGCACAGCCGCAACCTGCTGTACTGCGACTTCAAGGTCGACAACGCGATCCAGTCCGAGGACCAGCTCAAGCTGATCGACATGGGCGCGGTCCGCAGGATGGACGACGACGAGTCCGCGATCTACGGCACCGTCGGCTACCAGGCCCCGGAGGTGGCCGAGGTCGGCCCGTCGGTGGCCAGCGATCTCTACACGGTGGCGCGCACGCTGGCCGTGCTGACCTTCGACTTCCAGGGCTACACCAACGTCTTCGTCGACTCGCTGCCCGAGCCGGACCACATCGAGGTCTTCCGGACGTACGAGTCGTTCTACCGGCTCCTGGTGCGGGCGACGGACCCCGACCCGGCCCGCCGGTTCTCCTCCGCGCAGGAGATGGCGGAGCAGCTGACCGGAGTGCTGCGGGAGGTCGTCGCCCTCCAGTCCGGCCGCCCGCGCCCCGCGCTCTCGACGCTGTTCGGCACCGAACTGCGGGTCACGGACACACAGTTGTTCGCGGAGCTGACCGAGGACGTGTCGGCCCTGGGCGCGCGGGAGAAGCGGCGCGGCCGCAAGGCCCTGCCTCCGGGCACGGGCACCGGGGCGGCGGCAGGATCGGCGGTCGGGGCGGCGGCGGGATCGGCGGTCGGGTCATTCGGCGCCGGGCCCTTGCTCACGCCTCTGGACGGGCGGGCCACGTCGCTCGCGCTGCCCGTCCCTCGGGTGGACCCGGGAGACCCGAACGCCGGCTTCCTCGCCGGACTGATGGCCTCCGCGCCCGCCGAGCTGATCAGCGCCCTGCACCACGCGCCCGCGCCCTCCCTGGAGCTGCGGCTGCGCGAGCTGCGGGCCCGTCTGGAGATGGGCGACCTCGGCTCCGCCGGGCGGGCGCTGACCACGCTGGAGGAGCAGGTCCCGGACGACTGGCGGGTGGTCTGGTACCGCGGCCTCACCTCCCTGGTGACCGGCGACCACGAGAACGCGGCGCTGTCCTTCGACGCGATCTACGACGCGTTTCCCGGAGAGCCCGCGCCCAAGCTGGCCCTCGGCATCTGCGCGGAGGTCCTCGGGCAGCTGGACAACGCGGCGGAGTACTACCGCCTGGTGTGGGCGACCGATCCGAGTTTCGTCAGCGCCGCGTTCGGGCTCGCCCGGGTGCAGCTGGCGGCCGGTGACCGCACCGGGGCCGTACGCACGCTGGAGTCCGTACCGGAGGCGTCGATCCACTACACCGCGGCCCGGGTCGCGGCCGTACGGGCCCGGCTGCGGCGTCGGCCGCCGAACGAGCCGCTCGGCGCGGATCTGACGGCGGCGGCGGCGCAGGTCTCCGCGCTCCAGGGCTTCGGTCTGGACGCGGTACGCCGGGAGCAGTTGTCGACGGAGGTCCTCGGCACGGCGCTCGACTGGGTACTCTCCGGAAGTCCCGGCGCGGGACCCGGCGGCGCGCTGCTGCTCGGCAGCGAACTGGACGAGCGCGGACTGCGCTTCGGCCTCGAACGCTCGTACCGGGTGCTCGCCCGGCTCGCTCAGCGGGGCGAGGAGAGGATCGAACTGGTGGAGCGGGCCAACCGTTTCCGCCCCAGGACGTGGGTGTGAGTATGTCCCAGAAGCCCCAGCACGATCTCTCGGCCTGCCCCGGCTGCGCGGAGCCGCTGGATACGGGTGACCGGTTCTGCGGGGCGTGCGGATACGACCTGTCGGCCGTACCGGCGTCGGCGCCGGACCGTCCGACGGTGGCGATCGGTACGCCCGTGAGCTGGCCCGACGCTCCTGCCCGCGAGCCCGGCTCCCTCTCGACGGTGACCCAGCACCCGGGCGATCTGCCGGGCACGGACTCGGGCGGCCACGACCTTCCGGCCACGGAGGCGTCGGAGGGCGCGGAGGCTTCGGCGGCACGGCCCGCACGGGACCTGCCGACCGTCCCCGTCCGTACGGACGGACCGCACGCCGCCGCGACGTCCGGCAGCGGCCTCGCCGCGCTCGCCGCGGAGACGGCGGGTGCCGCGGAGACGGCGGGCGCTGCGGGGACGGCGGAGGCGCCCGCCTCCCCCGGCCCCGACGGTGACTTCACGCTCGCCGCGCCCGACCCCCGCACGACCCCGCCGTCGCCGACCCCGCCCGCCGGGACCAGGCTCTGCGTCGCCTGCCGCGCCGGACATGTGGACCCCGACGGGTACTGCGAGAACTGCGGGCATGCCCAGCCCCGCGAGCGCGACCACATGGAGCAGGAGCTCTCCGCGGTGGCCGCCGTCAGCGACCGCGGCCTGCGCCACCACCGCAACGAGGACGCGTTCAGCGTCTCCGCCACCGCGCTCCCCGACGGCTCCCCCGCCACCCTGGCGATCGTCTGCGACGGCGTCTCCTCGGCGACCCGTCCCGACGAGGCCTCCGCCGCCGCCGCGAGCGCCGCCGGTCAGTCGCTGCTCGCCGCCCTACCCCGCGGCACCCACCCCCAGCAGGCCATGCACGAGGCGATCGTCGCCGCCGCCGAGGCGGTCAACGCGCTGGCCGAGGAGCCCGGCCAGGGCGGCATGGAGCACGATCCGCACCGCCACCAGAACGCCCCCGCCTGCACCATCGTCGGCGCGGTCGTCGCCGACGGGCTGCTGATCGTCGGCTGGGTCGGCGACAGCCGGGCCTACTGGGTGCCGGACGACCGCACCTCCCCGCCCGCCCGGCTGACCCAGGACGACTCCTGGGCGGCCCAGATGGTCGCCGCCGGCCTGATGAACGAGGCGGAGGCGTACGCGGACGAGCGCGCCCACGCCATCACCGGCTGGCTGGGCGCCGACGCGTACGAACTGGAGCCGCACACGGCCGCGTTCAAGCCGGACCGGCCCGGCGTGGTCGTGGTCTGCACGGACGGCCTCTGGAACTACGCGGAGGCCGCCGAGGAGATGGCCCGGGTCGTACCGACGGACGCGGCCGGACGGCTGCTGCACGGCGCACAGGTGCTGGTCGGCCACGCCCTGGACGGCGGGGGCCACGACAACGTAACAGTGGCGCTGCTGCCGTTCGCCCTCTCCTCGCAAGGGGCAGGATCGGCCTGAGCGGTCGTCGGCCCCTGTCCCTCTCGCCTCTGAACCACGCCTGTCCCACGCCTGTCTCAACGCTTGTCTCACGCTTGTTGTCGAGGAGCCTCAACTCATGGCGAACTTCTCCAAGTCGAACGTGCCTCAGTTCTCGGTGGACGTGTACCAGAACGAGTTCCTGCCGGAGGGCGGCCGAGAGGTCAGCGCCATCGTCACGGTCACCTCGACCGGCGGCGGCACCAGTGGCGGTACGGCGCTCGGCGGCAGCGGCACAGGCACCGACGCCGCCGTGGTGATCATGGTCGACTGCTCGGGTTCGATGGACTACCCGCCGACCAAGATGCGCGGCGCGCGGGACGCGACGGCCGCCGCGATCGACGCCCTGCGCGACGGCACCTCCTTCGCCGTGATCGCCGGTACGCACGTGGCGACGGAGGTCTTCCCCGGCAACGGCGGCCTCGCCGTCGCCGGGCCGGCGACCCGTGGCCAGGCCAAGGACGCGCTGCGCCGGCTGAGCGCGGGCGGCGGTACGGCGATCGGCACCTGGCTGAGCCTCGCGGACCGGCTGCTGGCCTCCGCCGAGGTGTCGATCCGGCACGGCATCCTGCTCACCGACGGACGCAACGAACACGAGACGCCGGAGGACCTGCGGGCCGCGCTGGACGCCTGCGCCGGCCGCTTCACCTGCGACGCGCGTGGCGTCGGTACGGACTGGGAGGTCAAGGAGGTCACCGGCATCGCCTCCGCCCTGCTCGGCACGGCCGACATCGTGGCCGACCCGACGGGCCTCTCCGCGGACTTCACCACCATGATGGAGAACGCCATGGGCAAGGAGGTCGCGGATGTCGCGCTGCGCCTGTGGACCCCGGTCGGGGTGGAGATCGCGTTCGTGAAGCAGGTCGCGCCGACGGTCGAGGACCTGACCTCGCGCCGTACGGAGGTGCCCCCGCGGGCCGGTGACTACCCGACCGGTTCCTGGGGCGACGAGTCCCGGGACTACCACGTCTGCGTCCGCGTGCCACAGGCCCAAATCGGCCAGGAGATGCTCGCCGCCCGGGTCTCGCTGATCGCCCCCGACCCGGCGGGCGGCACTCCGCAGACACTGGGCCAGGGCCTGGTCCGGGCGGTGTGGACGGACGACATGGTGATGTCCACGTCCATCAATCCACAGGTCGCGCACTACACGGGCCAGGCCGAATTGGCGCAGGTCATCCAGCAGGGCCTGGACGCGCGCAAGTCCGGTGACCACGACGGCGCGACGGCCAAGCTGGGGCGCGCGGTGCAGTTGGCGGCCGCCTCGGGCAACGAGGACACTGCGAAACTGCTTTCGAAGGTGGTGGACGTCGTCGACGCGGCGACAGGTACTGTGCGTTTGAAGGCGAAGGTCACGGAAGCGGACGAGATGACACTCGAGACCCGCTCCACCAAGACGGTTCGCGTCAAGAAGTAGCCCGGCCAGGGGGCCGGACGACGAGAGGGGGAAGCACCGACATGCCGACCTGCCCGAACGGACACCAGTCGGTTTCCGACGACTGGTGCGAGGTCTGCGGCCACCGCATGGCCGGGGCGGGTGCGCCGGCGGGTGCCGTACCGCCGCCTCCCCCGCCCCCGCCGCCGGCGTACGGATACCCGGGCCCGGCCGGACCCGGACAGGGTCCCGGTGGCCCTGGCCCCGGCCCCGGGGGCTACGACCCGAACGCGACCGCCCAGGCGGAGCTCTGCCCGCAGTGCCGCACCCCGCGCGAGGCCATGGCCCCGTTCTGCGAGGAGTGCCGCTGGAACTTCCTGACCAACACGGCGACCTCGTACACGCCGGTGGCGCCGCCCACCCCGCAGCAGAGCCCGCCGCCGGGCCTCAATCTGCCGCCGGGCTTCCAGTCGCCGCCGCGTCCGCCGCAGCCGCAGGCTCCGCAGCAGCCGGACCCGTACGAGTACCAGAGCTCGCGGCCCTCGCAGATGAACCGGCCGGCGGAGCCGCTGTCCGCCGACCCCACGCACCACCAGGCGCCGCCGCAGCGTCCGCCGATGCAGCAGCAGCCGCCCCAGGGGCAGGCTCCCCAGCCGCAGGCACCGCAGGGGTTCCAGCAGGGTCCCCCGCAGCCCCCGCCGTCGTTCTTCCAGAGCCCGCCGCCCGGACAGCAGGCGCCTCAGCAGCCCGCGCCGCAGGCCCCGCCGCAGCACGGTGGGGGTGGAGGCGGTGACGACTGGATGCTGCCGCCGCCCTCGCAGCCCCAGGCTCCGCCGCAGGCGCCCCCGATGCAGCAGCACGCGCCCCAGCAGCACGCCCCGCAGCCCCCGCAGCAGCATGCGCCGCCGCCGCAGCAGTACCAGCCGCAGCGGCCCGCCGCGGGCTGGTCGGCGTACATCGGGCCGGACCGCGACTACTTCATGGCGATGATGCAGCGCAGCGGACCGGAGGCCACGGGCCTGAACCTGCCCGCCTACTCCCCCGAGCAGCATCTGCCGCTCCAGGGCAACCAGATCAGCATCGGCCGCCGTCGCCACTCCACCGGCGAATCCCCCGACATCGACCTCTCCGTGCCGCCGGAGGACCCGGGCGTCTCGCACCAGCACGCCGTGCTGGTGCAGCAGCCGGACGGCTCGTGGGCGGTGGTGGACCAGAACTCCACCAACGGCACGACGATCAACGGTGGAGAAGAACCGATCCAGCCCTACGTGCCCGTCCCGCTCCAGGACGGCGACCGGGTGCACGTCGGCGCCTGGACGACGATCACGGTCCGCCGGGGATAAGCGGCCAGGATCCCGGCGACCCCGGGATCAGCCGCTCGGCAGCGGCCAGGCGTACGGCCCCTCGGGGTCGTCCAGCCAGGCCCACTGCCGGCCCCCGAGCACCGTCACCCCGAAGCGCTCCCGCTCAGGCCGCCGCTCGCGCTGCCAGAGCGAGAGCGCTTCGCGCGCGTCGAGGGTGTCCTCCGCCAGGGTGCGCAGGAACCGGAAGCGCTCGTCGTCGTACACCTGCCGCGGCAGGCCCATCGGCCGCCGCCGGGGGAAGCGGGCGTTGCCGCCGCGCAGCGCGACGAAGTACGCGGAGGTGGGCAGGAAACGGCCCTCCGCATGGGACGCGTCGCGCACCCGCAGCAGGATCAGCCCGGTGGAGAGCGGGGCGAGGACGAGCGCCTCGGGGCGGCACTGGGCGAGCCAGGCGTACGGGATCGACGGCACGGTGCAGGTCGCGACGATCCGGTCGAAGGGGGCGCGTTCCGGGCAGCCGCGGGCGCCGTCGCCGGTGATCACGACGGGCCGGTATCCGGCGGCGGCGAGATGGGTGCGGGCGGACTCGGTGATGTCCTCGTCCAGATCGACGGTGGTGACGTGCTCGGCGCCGAGTCGGTGGCTGAGCAGGGCTGCGTTGTAGCCGGTGCCGGCGCCGATCTCCAGGACGTCCAGCCCGTCCCGCACCTCCAGGGCCTCCAGCATCCGCGCCATCAGGGAGGGCTGGCTGGAGGAGGTGACCAGCTCCCCGTCCCGTACCCGGGTGCCCAGCGGCTCGTCCTGGTAGGCGCCCCGCAGCCAGCGTGCGCGCCGGCCGGGGTCGGGGTCGCCGGACCAGAACCGCTCGTAGCCGCCGGTCCCGGAGACGTAGTAGCAGGGGACGAAGAGATGGCGGGGCACCTCGGAGAAGGCCGTGTGCCAGGCGGGGTCGCGCAGAGCGCCGTACGCCTCGATCTCCCGTACGAGAACCTGTCGCGCCCGCGCACCGTCCTCGGCGAAGCCGTTCGGCTGAGCGCCCATGCCTCCACTGTCCTGCGCGGGCGGTGGGGAGGCGAGCGGTCCGGAGGCCGGTGGTCCTAGACCTCCGGTCCTCGGTCGGGGCATCTGAGACGATGGAGCGGTGATGGAGATTCCGCGCGGCACACTTCAGGAGCAGACCTTCTACGAGCAGGTGGGTGGCGAGGAGACCTTCCGGCGTCTCGTGCGCCGCTTCTACCAGGGAGTCGCGGAGGACCCTCTGCTGCGCCCGATGTACCCGGAGGAGGACCTCGGGCCTGCCGAGGAGCGCCTGGTGCTCTTCCTGATCCAGTACTGGGGCGGCCCCCGCACCTACAGCGACCACCGCGGCCACCCCCGGCTGCGGATGCGCCACGCCCCGTTCACGGTCGACAAGGCGGCGCACGACGCCTGGCTGAGGCACATGCGGGACGCGGTCGACGAGCTGGGCCTGGAGCCCGAGCACGAGAGCCAGCTGTGGAAGTACCTGACGTATGCGGCGGCGTCGATGGTGAACACCGCGGACTGACGCATTCCGGTGTCGTGGCCCCGAATAACGGTCACGATCGGGTCAAGGACCCCGTGCAAGCGGTTTCCAGGGGCACGTGCCCTCTGAAAGCATCGGACGAACGTTCGGTGGGGTTCAGGGGGATGGGTGACCGGGTTCGTACTTCTGCGTGTCAGGGCACACCGGTTGCTGCTCGCCGCGGCACTTCTCGCCGTCCTGCTGACCACCTCCGTGCTCGCCACGCTCGCGGCCTTCTCCGGCTCCATCGGCGACGCCGCCCTCCAGGGCACCCTGCGGGGCCGGGCCGCGCCCGCCGCCGCACTGGTCGTCTCCGCGCAGGTGCCGACGGGCAAGCGGGACGGCGCCGACGCGGCGGCGCGTGAGGCGGCCGGCCGGACCTTCGACGGGCTGCCGGTCGACGTGCGGAAGCTGGAGCGCTCGGGACCGTACGCACTCCCCCGGAGCCTTCAGGATCCGGGCGCCCGCCTGGGCGAACCCGACCTCACCGACATCGCCGCTCTCGACCGTTCGCGCCTCACGCTCGTGAAGGGCGCCTGGCCCCGCGACGGCGCGGCCGGGGGAACGATCGATGTCGCGGTGCCCGAGGAGGCTGCCCAGCGGCTGCGGATCGGGCCGGGGACCGTACTCGATCTCACCGACCGGCTCGGCGGCAAGCCGGTCAAGACCCGGATCACCGGCCTCTACCGGCCCGCCGACCTCACCGATCTCTACTGGCAGCTCGATCCGGCGGGCGGGCGCGGGGTGCGGACCGTCGTGTTCACGACGTACGGCCCGCTGGTCGCCGATCCCGCCGTCCTCGGCTCCGGCCGGGTCACCGCGGGAGAGACGTCCTGGCTGGCCACGGCCGACTTCACCGGGGTCACCACCGGCCGGATGGACGCGCTGCACGCCTCCGCCACGGCGGAGCCGAAGGCGCTCGCCGCCGACACCTCCCGGTTCGGCTCCACCGTCACCGCGCACACCTCGCTGCCGACCGTCCTCGATCAGACCGACCGGGCCCTGCTGGTCTCCCGGTCCACGCTGATGATCGTCGCCGTGCAGCTGGTTCTGCTCGCCGCGTACGCCCTGCTGCTCGTCGCCCGGCTGCTCAGCTCCGAGCGGTCGGGCGAGACGGCGCTGCTGCGGGCCCGTGGCGGTTCGCGGCGCCGGATCGCCTCGCTCGCCGCCGTCGAGGCGCTGCTGCTCGCCCTGCCCGCCGCCGTGATCGCCCCGCTCCTCGCCGGTCCGCTGACCCGGCTGCTGGCCGAACGGTCCTCGCTCGGCGCGCTGGGCCTACGGCTCGACGACGCCCCTCTCGGTCAGGTGTCCCTGGTCGCGGCGCTGGTCGCCGTCTGCTGCGCCGCCGCCGTCGTGGCGCCCGCGCTGAGCACCGGGGACGGGGCGGTGGTGAAGCTCCGCAAGGGGCGTACGGCCGCGCTGCCCGGACCCGTACGGGCGGGGGCCGACATCGCCCTCCTCCTCGTCGCGGCCGTCGCCTACTGGCAGCTCGACCGGCAGACCGGTGCGTCCGGGGACGGGGGCACCGGCGCGCTCAGCGGCGACCGCGGCGGCTCCCTCGGCATCGACCCCCTGCTCGTGTCCGCCCCCGCGCTCGCGCTGCTCGCCGGCACCGTCCTGACCCTGCGGCTGCTGCCGCCCGCCGCCAGGCTCGCCGAGCGGCGCGCCGCGGGCGGGCGCGGACTGCCGGCCGCGCTCGCGGGCTGGCAGTTCAGCCGCCGGCCGCTGCGCGGCGCGGGTCCGGTGCTGCTGCTCGTCCTCGCCGTCGCGATGGGGATGCTCGCCATCGGGCAGAGCGCCTCCTGGGACCGCTCGCAGGAGGACCGGGCCGACTTCCGTACGGGAGCGGCGCTACGGGTCCTCACCGGCGGCGCCCCCGACCCGACCCGGGCCGGCCGGTACGCCGCGCTGCCCGGGCTCGGCTCGGCCGCCCCCGCGCACCGCGCCACCACGGACCTCGCGGAGAACCGGACCGCGACCGTCCTCGCCCTGGACACACGGCACGCCGCCGACGGGTTCCTGCTCCGTGACGATCTCGCCGACCGTCCCAGCTCCGCCCTGCTGACGTCCCTGGCCCCGAAGGACGCCCCGCGCCCGGGGCTCGCGCTGCCCGTCGGCAGCCGCGGCCTCGCCCTCGACCTGAGGCGCACGGCGCCGCCGGGCACGGCGACGATCCAGGTGACGGTGGTCCTCGAGGACCGCCACGGCGTTCCGTACCGTCAGCTCCTCGGGCCGCTGCCGGCCGACGGGAAGCCGCACCGGCTCGCCCTCGACCTCGGCCCCGACGGGACCGGCCCGGCGGCCGGCGGTGTGCTGAACCTGACCGGCGTGGAGCTGGACGGGCAGAGCGCCGACGGCCCGGGCGGGCGGCAGACCCTCGCCGTCGAACGGATCGTCTCCCTGCACGAGCGCGGCGCCGAGCGCCCGCTCGACATCGCCCGTCCCTTCGCTTCCTGGACCGCCGGGTACCGGACGACGTCGAACGGCGAGTGGCAGGATCCGCTTGCGCTCACCGGGAGTTCGGGCGGCAGCGCGCCGTTCTCGATCGGATACGACGTCGACGGCGTGTCCCGGACGGACCTCTTCGACGGTCCGGAGGACTTCACCGTGCGGATCGCCGCCCCGCGGCCCGCCCCGCCGAAGACGCTGCGCGGGGTGGCGAGCGACGCCTTCCTCGCGGCGGCGGGGGCGAAGAAGGGCGACGAGGTGGAGGTGTCGCTCGCCGGCCTGCGTCTACGGGTGACGATCGTCGACAGTGTCCGGGAGCTGCCCACCACCGGCAACGGGGCCCGGGCCGTGTCCGCGACCGCGCCGGCCGCCACGCCCGACGACGGGGGCGGCCTCCTCGTCGACCTGCACACGGCCAACCAGTACCTCGCCTCCGACCGCACCGCCACCCTGCCGCCCACCGAGTGGTGGCTGACCGCGGCGCCCGGCCGGACCGGCGAGGTCGCCCGGGCGCTTCGGGCCCGCCCCGACACCGATCCCGGCCAGGTGCTCGTACGGGACGAGGCCGCCGCCGAGCTGCTCGGCGACCCCCTCGGCGCGGGCCCCAATGCGGCGCTGATGGCGGTGGCGGCGGCCGCCGCCGCGCTCGCGGCCGTCGGGTTCGCGGTCAGCGCGGCCGGCTCGACCCGTGAACGGTCGGCCGAGTTCGGGGTGTTGCGGGCGCTCGGCGCCCCGCGTCGCCAGCTGGCCCGGCTGATCGCCGCCGAACAGGGCCTGCTGGTCGGCATCGGCCTGCTCGTGGGCGTCGCCCTCGGCGCCGTCCTGACCCGAGCCGTCGTCCCGCTGGTCGTCCTGACCGGACAGGCGGCCCGGCCCGTCCCCCGCGTCCTGGTCGAACTCCCGCCCGGACACATGGCCCTGCTGCTCGTCGGGGTCGCCGCGGTGCCGCTGCTGATCGTCGCCACGATCGCGCTGCGCCGCACCGACCCGGCCGTGACCCTGCGCCACCAGGGGGACCAGTGATGCGTACCGCACCCGGAAGGAAGGCGTCCGACATGCCCCGCAAGCCCGCCCGCGCCGTGGCTCCCTGGGTGCGGACCCGGCTGCGGACCGCACCGGGGACGGCATGGGCCTTCGCGCTCCTCGTCCTGGTCACCGCCTTCCTCGCCGCCGCCCTCCCCCGGACCGTCGACAGGTACGAGACCGAGGGCCTGCGGCACCACATCGCCACGGCCGCGCCCGCCACGTCGGTCCTCGACATCACGACCCTCCTTCCTCGGGTGCCCGCGGAAGGCGGCATCGAGCCCGATCGGCTGGCCAAGGACCGCGCCGCGCTGGAGGAGCTGCTGCCGCAGCCGCTGCGCGCCGATCCCCGGGAGTCGGTGCACGGGGTACGGACCACGAAGCGGGTCACCGGGCTCGACCCCTGGCTTCCCCAGCCGTTCGGGATACCCCCCGAGCTCACGATGGCCACACCGTCCGGGCTCGCCGAGCACGCGACGGTACGGGAGGGCCGGCTGCCCGCGCAGGCCGACGCGACCAAGGGCACGAGCGAGGCGGCCGTCACCACGGCGACGGCGAAGTCGCTGCGACTGAAGGTCGGTTCGGTGGTGCACGTGCCGGCCAAGTTCTCCTCGACCCCGCTCGCCGTCACCATCACCGGCATCGTGGACCCCATCCGGCCCGGGGGCGCCTACTGGTCCGTCGAACCGCTGCTGCGGTCCCCGGTGTACGCCGTCGTCCCGCGCGGCGACGGCAAACAGTTCTACTGGCAGGCCGCGCTGCTGCTCCCGCCCGCCGCCGGCCCCGTGCTCCTTTCGGGCAGCGGTGAACCGGAGCTCTACTGGCGCCTCGCGCCCGCCTCCGGCCATCTCACCGCGCAGGACACGCCCCGGCTCGGCGAGGCCGTCGCCTCCATGTCCGGCGGTCCCGGCCTGGTGCAGGTCCGGGAGGCGATCGGCCGGAACGGCGCGGTCGGCACCGACCTCGACGAGGTCGTCGGCGCCTACCGCGGGATGCGTACGGCGATCGCCCCGGTCGTCGCCGTCGCCACGTTCGGCATCGGCGCGGTCGCGGCTGTCGTCCTCGCACTGACCGGGGGGCTGTTCGCGGCCCGGCGCTCCGCCGAGCTGGCGTTGCTGCGCTCGCGCGGCGGCTCGCTCGCGGGTATCGGCGTCCGGCTGCTCGGCGAGACGGCCGTCCTCGCCCTGCCCGCCGCCGGGCTCGCTCTGCTGCTCGCGACGGTCGTCTTCCCCGACGCCCGATTCCTGCCTGCCCTGGCCGCGGCGGGCGCGGTCGCGCTCCTGGCCACGTTGGCGCTGCCGCTGCGCGCGCTGTTCCTGCACCGCAGGCCGCTCACGCACGGCAGCCGCCAGGACCTGGTGGACGCCCGGCCCTCCCGGGGCCGTACGGTCGCCGAACTCACCGTGCTCGTCCTGGCCGTCGGCGCGGTGGTGGCGCTGCGCCGACGCGGTACGGACGATTCCGGGGACTATCTCGTCAGCTCGGCGCCGGTGCTGGTCGCGCTGATCGCCGCACTGGTGCTCGTACGGCTGTATCCCT
This sequence comes from Streptomyces sp. NPDC039609, assembly GCF_055596705.1. NCBI lineage: Bacteria > Bacillati > Actinomycetota > Actinomycetes > Kitasatosporales > Streptomycetaceae > Streptomyces > Streptomyces sp. NPDC039609. Next base: position 397,641 of record NZ_JBVIUJ010000002.1, on the reverse strand, counting down.
TGCCGCTGCGGTGGGCGGCCCACCCGGCGCGCAGGCTGCGCGGGGCGGTCGGATATCTGTCGCTCGCCCGGGCCGGGCGCTCCTCGGCGACCGGCGCGCTGCCGCTGCTCGCGCTGCTGGTGGCGCTGACGACGGCCGCGTTCGGCGGCTCGGTGCTCGCCGGGGTCGCCGACGCCCGCGACCGGGCCGCGCTCCTGGAGACGGGCGCGGACGCACGGGTCTCGGGGAACACCGACGGGATGCCGCTGCCGGCCGGACTGGCGACGGCGGTGCGTGGGTCGGCGGGGGTACGGGACGTGGCCGCGGTCCAGATCGAGTACGGCCTGCTGCTGCCGGCCGGGACGGGCCGGCCACCAGGGGCGCGGTCCGCGCCCCTGGTGGGCGTGGAACCCGAGTCGTACACCCGGCTGGCCCGGCAGACCGGCTTCGGGCCCTTCCCCGCCGGTCTGCTGAAGTCCACCGGTACGGGCGGCCGGATCGACCACGACCGGGTTCTGCCGGCGATCGCCTCCCCGGCGGTCGCGGCGCGGCTCGGTGGCGAGCCGCAGAGCGTGACGGCGGCGGCGGGTGAGTTCAAGGTGCGGATCGTGGCGGTACGGGCCGCCACCCCGGCGCTGCCCGGCGGGGACTTCCTGCTGGTCAACGCCGCCGACCTGACGAACCGGGCGGACACCGCGCTGCTGGCGTCCGGCCCTTCGGTCGACGGCAAGGCGCTGCGGGCCGCGGTCGCGGCGAAGTCCCCGAACTTCTCGGTGGTGCTGAGGACCGAACGGCGGGCCACCTATGTGGACTCGCCGATGCAGTCGGGCGCCGAGCGGATCTATCTGGCGGCGATCGGCGCGGGCGCAGGCTACGCGGTGCTCGCCGTTCTGCTGTCGCTGATGCAGTCCGCGCCGGAGCGGGCCACGCTTCTGGCCCGGCTGCGGACCATGGGACTGACCCGGCGGCAGGGCCGGCGGCTCCTCGGGCTCGAGGCGCTGCCGCAGGCCTTGCTCGCCGCGGTCGGCGGCACGTTCGTCGGCTGGGCGACGATCCTGCTGCTGGGGCCTGGTGTGGATCTGGTCCGGCTCTCCCTGGCGGCGGCGCCGGGGTTCGCCGTCCTCGACGGCGCGACCCTGCGGGCGGACCCGTGGTCGCTGGGGCTGCCCGCGCTGGGAGTGGTGGTCCTGACAGGGGTGGCGGCCGCCCTTCAGGCGTGGTGGTCGGCGCGCACAGGCTCGATCAAGGAACTCAGGGCAGGAGACGCACGATGACCGACATCAGCCTTGCGGAGCTGGAACAGCGGGCGACCGCGCACCGCGACCGGCCCTCGTACGGGCACGACGCCCTGATCGCCTGCGACCGGCTCGTACGGATCTTCACCACGGACGGGGTGGAGGTGCAGGCGCTCCAGGGGCTCGATCTCCTGGTGAAGGAGGGCGAGTTGATGGCTCTGGTCGGCGCGTCCGGCAGCGGCAAGTCGACCCTGATGAACATCCTGGCGGGCCTGGACGTGCCGACGGCCGGGGCGGCGAAGGTCGCGGGCTGCGATCTGCTGGCCATGGACGCGAAGGCGCGGCTGCGGTACCGGCGGGACGTGGTGGGCTTCGTCTGGCAGCAGACGGCGCGCAACCTCCTCCCGTATCTGACGGCAGCGCAGAACGTGGCTCTGCCGATGCAGCTGCGCGGCGGCGGCCGGTCGCGGCGGAAGGGCGAGCGGGCGGAGGAGTTGCTCGCGATGCTGGACATCGCGGACTGCCGGGACCGGCGCCCGCACCAGATGTCCGGCGGCCAGCAGCAGCGGGTCGCGATCGCGGTCGCGCTGGCCAACTCCCCCTCGGTGCTGCTGGCGGACGAGCCGACCGGCGAGCTGGACTCGGCGACGGGCGAGCAGGTCTTCGCGGCCTTCCGTCGCGCCAACGAGGAGCTGGGCACGACGATCGTGATCGTCACCCACGACCAGGCGGTCGCCTCCGAGGTCCGCCGCACGGTCGCCATCCGCGACGGCCGCACCTCCTCGGAGGTCCTGCGCCGTACGGAGGTCGACGCGGAGGGCCAGGAATCCCTGGTGGCGCGCGAGTACGCGATGCTCGACCGCGCGGGGCGGCTGCAGCTGCCGGCGGAGTACACGGAGACGCTGGGCATGGAGCACCGCGTGATGCTGGAGCTGGAACAGGACCACATCGGGGTGTGGCCGGACGGCAAGGGCCCGGACGACACGGACGGAACGGGTCCGGACGACGCGGAGGGCTGACGGGGTCCGCGGGGGGCGGCTCTCGTCCCCCCCCTGGAGCGCGGGGGCTCTCGCCGCCCTGGTGTGCGGGGGCGGCTCTCGTCCCCCCTGGAGCGCGGGGGCCATCGCCTCCCTGGTCCGCGGGGGGGGGGCTCGCCCCTGGTCGGCTGTGCCACGTATGACTGGCATGCGCTTCCGTTTATGACGTACGCTAAGTTTATCGCGTAAACACGAGCGGCTGGAGTGGAGTGCCCATGACGCGCGAAGACCGGAGCGGCCGTCCCGCCACGCCCCACGACCTGAGCGCGGTCGCGGACCTCCTGTGGCGCGCCGACACGGAGGAGCAGCCCGAGGACCGCCCCCGGCTCAGCGTCCGGAGGATCGTGGACGCCGCCGTGGTCGCCGCCGACGCCGAGGGACTGGCCGCGCTCTCGATGCAACGCGTCGCGACGGAGCTCGGCTGCACGGCCATGGCCCTCTACCGGCACATCCCCGGCAAGGATCAACTGATCGCGGCGATGAACGACTTCGCGACCGGCCGTCCGCCGGCGCCCCCGTCTCCCCCGGCCGGGTGGCGTGCCGAGATCGAGGCATGGGTGGCGTCACTGTGGGGCCTCTATCTGCGCCACCCGTGGATGCTGCGGGTCCCGACGTCGAGCGCACCGGTCGGCCCGAACGAACTGGCCTGGTTCGAGGCGCTCCTGAAGCCCCTCCACCGCGCGGGCCTGCCACGCGAGGAACTGATCCCGCTCGCCACCTTCGTCTCCGGCGCCGTACGCGACCTGGCGCGGGTGGCCACCGAGCTCGATCCCGAGAGCGCCGCCGCGTACGGCGAGGTGCTGGCCCGACGGCTCGACCCGGAGCGCTTCCCCCTCCTCTGCTCGCTCGCTGGCGAGGAGGGGCTCGACGAGGACGAGGACGGCGACGTCACCCCGATCGTCCGCCACGGGATCGCGCGGCTGCTCGACGGCATCGAGGCCGCGGCCGCACCCCACCGACCCGCCTGACCCCTGATCGACCGAGTGATCGACCGAGTGATCGACCGAGGAAGGAACCACCATGGACGACCTACGGATACGACGGACGATGGGTGCCTGCGGCATCGCCGCCGGCCTGCTGGCCGCTGTCGGCGTGCCACTGTACTTCGTGTACTCCGGAGCACCGCCAGCCTCGAACGTCCTCGCCAGGATCCTGCTGAACATCCTGACGTGCGGAGCCCTGTTGGTCTTCCTGACGGGGTTGCGCCATCTGATCCGCGGCGCGGGCCCGGCCTTCGAGTGGCCGGCGAGCCTCGTCTTCGGCGCGGGCACGGCGTACGTCACCGTCACGCTGGTCGCGGCGTCGATCGAGGCGGGGACCGTTCTCCAGCGTCCCGACGGGACGCTGGACCCCACCGTCGACGGGCCGCTGGCCCACGCGAACATGCTGTTGCACGGATCGGTGGCCAGGCTTCTGACGGCGGTCCTGCTGGTGGCCGCCGGGTACGCGATCCTGCGCAGTGGCGTCCTGCCGCGCTGGGCCGGGTGGAGCGCCTACGCCGTCGCGGCGGTCAACGTGGCGTTCGTACCGTCCCTGTTCTTCGGGACGGACGCGGCCGACTTCTACAGCGCGGTCGGCTGGGGGAACACCGCCCTGACCGCGGCCCTGATCGTCTACTGGGCCCTGGCCGTCGGTGTCGCGACCGTACGGCGCCGACCATCCGGAGGGCTCACTCGGCTTGCCTGAAGGTCAGTGCCTGTGCCGTGGGGCAGGGGCGACCGTCAGCGACATCGGGACCGTACGCAGGGCTATCGAGCCGTACGGAGTCCGCAGCCGCAGCCAGGGCCCCGAGGCGAGGAGCGCCACCGGGGCCTCGTGCGGGGGCAGGAAACCGAGGGACTGCGCCGCGTGCACGGCCCGCAGCGGAAGCCCGGTGTCCGCGACCGTCCGCGACCAGATCTCGCGGCCGATCCGGTCCCGCTCGGCCCGCGTCCGGCGCTCCTCGGGCAACTCCTCGTCCCGCGCCCGGAATTCGGAGACCGCGGCTGCCACCGCGCCGCGCAGTGCCACGACTCCGGGCACTCCGGTCACCGGTTCCCAGCCGCCCCTCGGCGGCAGAACACCGGTCCACGGCGGTCCGGTGACGGTGTCGGGGACGACGGCCTTGCCGGCCGATTCCTCGATGCCTTCGAGGAGTTCACCGGCCGACACCGTGACGTCCAGCTCCACCTCGTCGACCAGCCGCGCCGTGCGGATGGCCAGCACCTCGAACGACGGCGGCCGACCGAACACGGCGAGCGCCCCGCCTCCCGCCTGGAGGCGGACGGCGGCGGCGCGGTCGTAATGGATCAGCCGGGCCAGGAAGGCGGCGAGGTCCGCCGCCTCCCTGGCATCGGCGAAGTGCAGCGGCGCGATCATGCGGCGGCAGTCATCCCGTCGTCCATGTACTCCTCGAGGAACGAGCGCTCCTCGGCGGAGATACGACGCGGCCGCTGGGCCTCCAGGTCGAAGGGGACGACGATCGTGGAGGCCCGCACGTACGTCACTTCCGGGTCCTTGATCTCGTACGCGATCGTCAGGGACGCCGCGCCTATCTTCGTGACCCACGACTCGATGGTCACCGGCGCGTGCCGGTGGACCAACGGCCGTACGTAGTCGATCTCGTGCCGGGCCACGACGGACCCGCCGGAGAACGACGGCGAACCGTCGCCCGGCGCCAGCCGGAACATGAAGTCGATCCGCGCCTCTTCCAGATACCGCAGGAAGACGACGTTGTTGACGTGCCCGAAGGCGTCCATGTCCGACCAGCGCAGGGGACAGCTGTAGATGTGACGCACGCTCAGCCTCGGGTCAGCTTCTTGTACGTGGCGCGGTGCGGACGGGCCGCGTCCGCACCGAGACGCTCGATCTTGTTCTTCTCGTAGGACTCGAAGTTGCCCTCGAACCAGTACCACTTCGACTCACCCTCGTACGCGAGGATGTGCGTCGCGACTCGGTCGAGGAACCAGCGGTCGTGGGAGACGACCACGGCCGCACCCGGGAACTCCAGGAGCGCGTTCTCGAGCGAGGAGAGGGTCTCGACGTCGAGGTCGTTGGTCGGCTCGTCGAGGAGCAGCAGGTTGCCGCCCTGCTTGAGGGTGAGCGCGAGGTTGAGGCGGTTGCGCTCACCGCCGGAGAGCACGCCGGCCGGCTTCTGCTGGTCCGGGCCCTTGAAGCCGAACGCGGACACGTAGGCGCGGGACGGCATCTCGACCTGGCCGACGTTGATGTAGTCCAGCTCGTCGGAGACGACGGCCCACAGCGTCTTCTTGGGGTCGATGTTGGCGCGGCTCTGGTCGACGTACGAGATCTTGACGGTCTCGCCGACCTTGATGTCGCCGGAGTCCGGGGTCTCCAGACCCTGGATCATCTTGAAGAGCGTGGTCTTGCCGGCGCCGTTCGGGCCGATGACACCGACGATGCCGTTACGGGGCAGCGTGAAGCTGAGGTCGTCGATGAGAACCTTGTCGCCGAAGGCCTTGGAGAGGTTGTTGACCTCGACGACGATGGAGCCCAGGCGCGGGCCCGGCGGGATCTGGATCTCCTCGAAGTCCAGCTTCCGCATCTTGTCGGCCTCGGCGGCCATCTCCTCGTAGCGAGCGAGACGGGCCTTGGACTTGGCCTGACGCCCCTTGGCGTTCGACCGCACCCACTCGAGCTCTTCCTTCAGACGCTTCGCACGCTTGGCGTCCTTCTGGCCCTCGACCTTGAGGCGGGTGGCCTTGTTCTCCAGGTAGGTGGAGTAGTTGCCCTCGTAGGGGTGGGCGCGACCACGGTCGAGCTCCAGGATCCACTGGGCCACGTTGTCGAGGAAGTACCGGTCGTGGGTGACGGCGACGACGGTGCCGGGGTACTTGGCGAGGTGCTGCTCCAGCCACTGCACGGACTCGGCGTCCAGGTGGTTGGTGGGCTCGTCGAGGAGGAGCAGGTCGGGCGCCTCGAGGAGGAGCTTGCAGAGCGCGACGCGGCGCTTCTCTCCACCGGAGAGGTTGGTGACGGGCCAGTCGCCGGGCGGGCAGCCCAGCGCGTCCATGGCCTGCTCGAGCTGCGCGTCGAGGTCCCAGGCGTTGGCGTGGTCCAGGTCCTCCTGGAGCTTGCCCATCTCCTCCATGAGCGCGTCCGAGTAGTCGGTCGCCATGAGCTCGGCGACCTCGTTGAAGCGGTGAAGCTTCCCCATGATCTCGGCGGCGCCGTCCTGGACGTTCTGGAGGACCGTCTTGGACTCGTCGAGCGGCGGCTCCTGGAGGAGCATGCCGACGGTGTAGCCGGGCGACAGGAAGGCGTCACCGTTGGACGGCTGCTCAAGACCGGCCATGATCTTGAGGACGGTGGACTTACCGGCACCGTTCGGGCCGACCACACCGATCTTCGCACCGGGCAGGAAGCTCAGCGTCACGTCATCGAGGATGACCTTGTCGCCGTGCGCCTTGCGCGTCTTGCGCATCGTGTAGATGTACTCAGCCAAGAGAAACCGTCCGGCAAAGAGTGAGTGGGCAGATACACCCCATCTTGCCTGACCGCCACCCCTGGGGGCGAACCAGTAGGCGAGGGACCCGCTGACCTGCGGGTTAGCGGATCACTCCGGTAGCCGATCTGTCACTGTTGGTCGCCCCTGGTCGCCCTTGAGCCCCTTCGCACGGCCCACAGACGGCCCGGGAGGGCTCGACTCGGACCTACTAGACGTCGCAGGGATGCCGCCTGTCCCATGGAGACGCGCACCACCCGGAACGTCCTGTGAATGAGACGGCTGGTGCTGTGACCGCGAACCTTTGCCGGGTTGATCGTTGCGCTGGTTGGAAGTGACGGCGCTTCCAACCAGCATGGGGAGGCGGGATGGCGCAACCGGTCAGGGTTCGCAGGCTGACCGAGCAGGAGGGGCAGAAGCTCCAGAGGATCGTGCGGCGGGGCAGTACCAGCTCGGTGCGGTTTCGGCGGGCGATGATGCTGATGGCCTCGGCCGGCGGCAGCACGGTCCCCGTCATCGCGCGTCTGGTCCAGGCGGACGAGGACACAGTCCGCGACGCGATCCACCGCTTCAACGAGAAACGAGATCGGACTCGCATGCCTGAACCCTCAGTGGGCGGGAGGCCGCCACCGCCTGCTCAGTGGTGACGATGAGGACTCCGTCGTCCAGACGGCCACCACCCGGCCGCCCCAGGTCGGCAGGCCTTTCACGCACTGGTCGATCCGCAAGCTCGCCGATCACCTACGGCGCAACATCGCCCGCCCGATCCGGATAGGCCGCGAGGCCCTGCGGTGCCTACTGGCCCGCCGGGGGATCTCCTTCCAGCGCACGAAAACCTGGAAAGAGTCCCCGGATGCAGAATTCGATGCCCAGCTGGAGCGGATCGAGTACGCGATCAACGAGCGGCCCGACCGAACGTTCGCCTTCGACGAATTCGGCCCGCTGGGCATCCGCCCAAGCCGGTTCCTGCTAGGCCGAGGAAACCCGTCCCGCCGACTGCCGGCCACGTATCGCCGCACCCACGGAATCACCTACTTCCACGGCTGCTACTCGGTCGGCGACGACCAGATGTGGGGCGTCAACCGCCGCCGCAAGGGCATCGACCACACGACGCGAACGCGCCCGCAGCGAGAAAGGCATCCGCTGGGGCGGACGACCCCTCAGTGCATCCGCCTGACGGACTACCTCGGTTGAAGCATCAGTCCGAATGCAGGGGTGGGACGTTCCTCGCGAGCGCGGCGGCTTGCAGCAGGATGCTCGGCTCGGCGCCGGGGTCCTCGACCATGACGACGCCTGCCGCCTGGATGTCGAAGCCTGTCGGCCAGATGGTGACGTCGCTTGCCAGCGCACCCTCCAGCTTCGCCCGTGTCAGGTCGGCACTGGTGAGGTCGCTTCCTCGGAGGTCAGCCAGTCTCAGATCCGCGCCGGTGAACTTGGCGCCATGGCCCCGCGCCTTGCGCAGATTCGCCTCCCGCAGGTCGGCACCCGAGAAGTCAGCCTCGCGGAGGTCGGCCCTGACCATGCGAGCACCGCGCAGGTCGGCTTCGATACAGCGGCTCTGGTGGAGAATCGACGTCCCGAGCTCCACGTGTCGCATGTTGGCCGCGATCAGCGATGCCTTGGTCAGGTTGACCTGGTAGATGCTCGCAGCTTCCAGGCAGGCGCCGTCGAAGTTGATGTGGTGCAGCCACAGTCCGTCGCAGTCGGCCCGACGCAGGTCGGTATAGCTGACGTTGAGCCAGTCGGGCTGGCGTTCCTGGCACAGGACTCCGAGGCCGGTGAGCGCCACCTGGGCATCCGGGGCACGTGTCTCCAGCGGAGGCACGGAGTTGATCGAGGCTTCCGCCGCCGGCGAGTCTTGCGCTTGCGGGGGCCATGGCAGGTGAGTCCGGAGGAACGCGGCCTTGATCGAGATGACCGCCTCCCGGTCGTGAGCCGAATGGTCCGCGATCCGCCACAGTGCGTAGAGGCCGCCGATCCGCACGTCCGTCTTCTCGCTGCCGAGCTGGTCGACCGCCCGGCTGAAGCGGTCGGTGATGTGTCCCTCCCGGGTGGCGTTCAGCCCCTCCTGGTTGACCCTCAACTGCCGCCAGGTGGCGTACGCGCCGAAGAGGACGACAGCGCCACCGACCGCCTGCACGAGCGTCGTGCGTACGTTGTTCACAGCCGCGAGCCGCTCAGCGGCCGAGATCCTGGCCTCGCCGAGATCGCGCTCGACTACCAGCCCTGGCAGCACCACGACCACTACGGCCAGCGCGGCGGGCACGGCCAGCAACGCCGCCACCGCGGAAAGAGCGGCACTGACACGACGCTGCCGAGAGGTGCCCGGTATGCGCCGCCTATGAGTAGATCCCCCCGCATCCATGCGTACATGATCGCAGGGCGACCCGGAAGCCGGTGTACCTATCCGGTCAGAGCACTAGCCGCGACCGGTGTACCTATCCGGTCAGAGCACTAGCCGCGCGGGGGCCTTGGATACTCCTTGGTAGCCGCATGAGCGGGAGCGTCAACGTGGCCTCGTGGATCGCCTACGCCGTGCAGCCGTACAACTGGCCCTTGGAGAGCAGCCCACTCGAACTGGACATGCGGCTGGCTGCCGCCAACCTTCCGCGCAGCCATGACAAGCAGGTGCCTGAGTGCGCCCGGCACCCCACCCGTCGGGCACGGAGTGTTCACGACTACCTTCTTATCCGTGGCTTCGGCCGGATCGGTCAGCGACGTCATTCCCCGCTACCAGGCCCCGGAGGAGCGCTACCGGACGCGGGCGGTTGCTGGGATTGCCGTACCTGGCTGCTGTACTGCAGGATCCAGGCGGGGGTGACCATGGAACGGCATGTTCTGGAATCGCTGTTGGCCGGTGATGACGAGGCGTCCCTGATAGCTCTGGCCACCCTCCGCAGCGGCGCCACCTACTCGGTGGCAGACCGGGCACAACCCGCAGGAGCGCATGCCGGAGTCTTCAACCGCCGACTTCAGCGCATGCGGATGCACGGACTCGAACCTCTTGGGCTGGAACGAGCAGTGCAGCTCATCCGCGAACATGGCCAGCCCGTGCGCACAGGGCTGATCGATGCCGCCGATCGGACATGGACCACCCTGCTCTTCCTCACCGAGGACGGCAGCGCACTAGTGGCCTGCGCCGGCTGGCCGAAGCCGCTGGTCAGGAAGCCACCGCCTTAGGAGAGACGGAGGGCCTGCCCGCGCCCGACCCGCACGGTTGTGGTGCTGGTCGGCCCACTGCGCAGACTCCGTAGACGCCCCTCGTTCCCCGTGACTCCCCGCACGATCTGGCACGGATATGGCACGGCGGCCTCTTCGTCCCGAAGCAACTCGGGTGGGGGCGCCTCCTTAGGTTGCTGTGCCACTCACCTGCGCTGATGGCCCGCAGGCGTCCGCACTCGTTCGCCGGTGTTCGTCTGCGTTGTCACGCAGACGGACACTCACTGCGGTTGGTCTTCTTATGCGGGAAACCTCGCTGCGGACGTGCCGAACTGCCAGTACGGTCGGCTCGTGATCAACATCAACGTGCGTGGAGACCTGGGAAAACCCATAGCTCGTGCCCAGGTCGGACTGGAGTGGACGGACCTCTTTCCTGCTCTGGACCCGGTGAACTTCCCGATGCTGTGGGCCTTGGATCCCTACGGGGATGCCATCTTCAATAAGCGGCAGGTGCCGTTGCTGCTGGCAGAGCTTGATCGACTTCCCGAAGCACACGGCGGTGAGTGGGTGGGCCAGGCTCGGGAGTTGTGCCAGGTCGTTCAGAGTGGAACACACCGTTACCTTTGGTTCATCGGGGACTGAGTGGTCTTGAAAACCGTCGTGGCAGCGATGTCGCCGCGGGTTCAATCCCACCCCCACCGCAGGTGAACGGCCCCTGACCAGCCAACTTGGTCGGGGGCCGCTTCCGTGTCCGCGCACCGTGATCGTCCCGGTATTCCCCGAGGTTCCCTGCTCGATCGGGCACGGGAGGGGCACGCTTCCAGTCGTCGAGCCATGGGCCGGGTGATAGGGAGCGCGCCACTGTACGAACGACCTGGGCCTGTCACCGACGGTCGCCGCCGGTCACCGCTGCCTTCCGCGCGCTCGTCCGGGCCCGGGCCGTCACCATGCCCGTGATCGCACAGGCCCCGGCAGCGACGGTCAGGCACACGAGGGTCGGGTTGATCCAGGCGGGAACGAGGTCGAAGGAGGCGTTGCACTTGTTGTGCAGCGGAAACGGGCGGCTCGGCTCCTGCCAGTGCTCGGCCCGGTACGCCTCGTCGTAGTCCTGGCCTGCCAGGCCGCAGGATTCTCTGACATCGAGGCCCCCTGCGAGCGCGCCCATGACGAATACGAGGAACAGCCCGCAGCAGCAGGCCGCGGTGAGAAGCAGCCACAGGGCCGGGCTGCGCCGGACTGCGCCACTGCTCGGTTGGTCGGTCATCTTGCGATCTTCCCCCTTGGCCCCGGGCCCCTCGCCCCTGCGGGCCGTCGCGGCGGCACGACACCGGCCCCGGCGCGCGAGTCGCGCACCGGGGCCGGTGGGTGCCGTGAGGCGGGTACTGCTTCGGGTACTACTGGCCGGCCGTCTTCTTCTTACGGAGGAAGAAGACCGCGCCGCCGCCGAGGACCACGAGGAGCGCGGCGATGCCGGCGATCATCGGGGTGGCGTTGGAGCTACCGGTCTCGGCCAGGTCGCCGCCGCCGGTCGTGGAGCCGGTGGTGGAGCCGCCCGTGGTGGTGGCCGGCGTGGTCGGGGACGGCTCGGTCGACGGGGTCTCCGACGGGAGCGGGCCCGGGGTGGCCGTCTTGCAGTCGAGAACGCCCTTGAAGTTCTTCTCGAAGCCGTTCGGGCCGGTGATCGTGAAGTCGTAGGCCTCGTCCTCGGCCAGCGGGATCGTCACCGTCTGCGACTTGCCGGCGCCGATGGTGACCGTCTTGCCCTTGAGCTCGAAGGTGAAGTCCTCGTCACCCTCGTTGGAGGCCGTGACGTCCAGGCCGCCCTTGGCGCAGTTCTTCTCGGCCGTGACGGCCGGGATCGCGCCCTTCTTCGCCCAGGTGGCGGTGGCCTTCGCCGTGACGCTGGAGGTGCTGGTGCCCGCCAGGATCAGAGTCTGGCTCTTGACCTTGGTGGAGACGAACGCGCGGCCGATCGGGACCGTCGTGTCGGCCTTGATCGTCAGCTCGGCGGCGCCGTCGGGCGTGCCGGCCGGAACGTCGAAGAAGACCTGGCTGCCGTTGGAGACGTTGGAGACGACCTTGCCGTCCTTGTCCACGAGCTTGACGCCCGCGGGCGCGCCCGGCGCGAGGGAGACGGCGGCCGAGGCGGCGTTGGTGTCGACCGTGATCGGGCCGAGGCGCTCGCCCGACTTACCGGCGACGGAGGCCGGGGAGAGGCTGAGGGAGGGCTTGGGCTCCGTCAGGTTCTCGGCGTTCTTCTCCAGGTACTCGGTGAGCTTCTTCGCGTCCTTGTTGACCGGCTCGGCGTCAACGTTGTCCGAGAAGTGCCAGATCGCGGCCTGGGTGGCGGCGGCGGCGGTCTCCTTGGTCAGGTTCTTCGCGCCGACCTTCTTGGCCAGCTCGTCGAGCTTGTCCACCTGCGGGTAGGAGTTCTGCAGGATCCAGCGGATCTTGCCGGCGTTCTTGTTGTCGTGCAGGGAGGACTGGTCCCAGCCGACTTCCTTGTACTCCTGGCCGGTCTTCGCGCCGGTGTACAGGTCGATGCAGTACGTCTGCAGCGAACCGCCGGGCGTCACCTGCATCTCGAACAGGCCGGCGGAGACCTTGCCCTGGCCCTTGATCTTGACCGTGTCGAAGACGGTGAGCTTGCCCAGCGTGGCGGTCGCGCCGCCGGTGCCGTCGGCGCCCTCGTCAGCGGCAGCCGGTCCCGCGATGGCTATGGCACCCGCAGCGACGAGGCCGGAGACCACGGTCGCGGCGGCAAGGCGGGCAACGCCGCGCCTCCGAACAGAAAACATGAATTTCCCCTCCGGGCGAGCTGCTCCGCATCGTCGGTCGCGACACGTGGGGGGAGCGCTTCGCCAGCAGACTCACTGACCCAGTTGACTCAAAAGACCCAAGCGGCTCACATGGCGCATGTGCCGACTCAAGTCCCGTATGAGTACCCGCGAATCCTAGGGAGAGGGAAGACCCGAGTGCCCGTTCATACGGTCTGATAACCATTCCGACTCGGAATCGTTATGTCCGGGGTCCGATTCACGAAGAAGCGCTGGTCGCAGTATCGACAAATCCCCCAACTCGAGGTCAGGACACGGGCTCCCATACACGCGGAGTCCCTCCCTCCACTTGTGCCCTCACCTGGGCCTCCGCCTCCGCCCCCACCTCCGCCGTCTCCCACGGGTCGCTCTCCGCACCCCCGTTCGCCTGGCGTTCCGTCAGACGGGGCTCACCTTTCACCACCCGGCGGAACGCCGCCGTACCGCGCGTCAGATCGTGACCCACGGCCAGCGCGTCGATGTCCACGAAGGTCCTGCGGCGGCCGTCCGGCCGACCCTCCTCCAGGTCCTCCTCGCGCACCCGCAATCGGCCGTGCACCACCAGCGGTTCGCCCACCGAGACCGAGGCGGCCAGGTTCGCGCCGAGTGCCCGCCAGGCGAACACCGTGTAGAAGCTGGTGCGTCCGTCCGTCCAGGTGCCGCGCTCCCGGTCCCAGCGGCGCGCGGTCACCGCGAAGCGGAACCGGGCCACCCCACCCGTCGCCGTGTCCCGGTACTCCACGGCCGTCGCGACGTTCCCGACGAGCGTCACCATCGTGTCGTTCATGCGTCTCCCCTTTCCGCGCCTTCTCCGAAACCGGCTCCGCTCCCGAAGCCGGTTTCATCGTGGACCGGGCCAAGAACCCCTGCCCGAGCCTGTGGAGAGGTCACCTCCTGGGGAAAACTCCGTCACCCGTGGGGGTGTCGCGGAGGGCTCACCTCAGCCGTGCCCCCGACCTCGTACCGCCCCACCGCGTACCGCCCGCCCCGCCCAGCCGTGTCACCCGCATGCCCGACCGGGTCGCCGACACCGTCACGAACTGGTCGCGCACCTCCCGATACCGCATCAACTCCGCCGAGATCGGGTCCAGCACCCGCGCCCGTCCGCACGCGGCCGCCGCCTCCCGCAGCTTCCGCTCGGCCTCCTGCCCGTACCGTCGGGCCGGCCCCGTCACGGCCGCGGCGCACGCCCACTCCACCAGCGGACCGCCGACGATGCCGCCGATCATGATGAGCACCGGCGGCAGCAGCCCCGGCTCGACGACACCGACGATCTGCCCGACCAGCCACAACGCGCCGAAGATCTGCAGCAACGTCATGAGCACCTGGGCGAGGACGGCGGCCGGCCACCAGGCGGGCCGCGGCGGCCGGGCGGCCGGATCGCCGATGGTCACGGCGAGTTCGTCGAGCGCCTCGGGCAGCCCCTCGGCCCCGCGCGCCGCCGCCTCGCGCACCGCCTGGGCCCAGGGGGCCGGCAGCCCGCGCGAGGCCTCGTCGGCCACGGTCCGCACCGCCTGTTCCACTCTCTGGCGCGCGGTCAGTTCGTCCTCCACCGGCGTCTTGAGGCGGGGGTCGGTGGAGCCGTGCCAGCGGACCCGCTCGTACCAGCGGTAGAGCCGCAGCCAGGGCGTGCCGCAGGCACGGATGGCTCCCCGGCGCCAGACGCGTTCGGCCGCCTCGCCGGCGGCGGTGGCACCGACGGCGACCGCGAGGCGGCCCGCGAAGGCCTCCCGCGCCCGCTCGCCCAGACCGGTCTGCCCGTCGGAGACGTAGACCGGCCGGAGCCGGGCCGCCGCCGCGTCGACGTCGGCCGAGAGCCGCCGCGCGGGCGCGGTGCGCTCCTGGACGAACTGGCCGAGCAGTTCGCGCAGTTCGCCCACGCCCTCCCCGGTGAGGGCGGAGAGCGCGAGGACGGTGGCACCGGGCTCGCCGTGCTCGCCGAGGGCCATGCCGTCCTCGTCGAGGAGGCGGCGCAGGTCGTCCAGGACGATGTCGGCCGCCTCGCCGCCCAGCCGGTCGATCTGGTTGAGGACGACGAAGGTGACCTCTGCGTGGCCCGCGAGCGGGCGGAGATAGCGCTCGTGGAGGACGGCGTCGGCGTACTTCTCCGGGTCCACGACCCAGATCACGGCGTCGACCAGGCCGAGGACGCGGTCGACCTGGTCCCGGTGGGCGGTGACGGCCGAGTCGTGGTCGGGCAGGTCGATCAGGACGAGCCCCTGCAGCTCCTCGTCGGCCGCGCCGCCCGCGAGGGGGCGACGGCGGAGCCGGCTGGGAACGGCGAGCCGGTCCAGGAGCCCCGCCGAGCCCTCGGACCAGCTGAGCGCGATGGGCGCGGAGGTGGTGGGACGGCGCAGCCCGGTCTCGGAGACGGGGACGCCGGCGAGGGCGTTGAAGAGGGAGGACTTGCCGCTGCCGGTGGGTCCGGCGATGGCCACCACGGTGTGGCGGGCGGAGAGCCGCTGGCGGGCGGCGGCCTCGTCCAGGACGCGTCCCGCCTCGGCGAGCCCGGCCTCGGCGAGGGCGTCGTTCTCCAGGCGGGTACGGGAGAGGCCGACGAGTTCGTTCAGGGCGTCGAGGCGGGTGCGCAGGGCGCCGCCGTAGTTCCCGACCAGGAGTGGCAGATCCTCGTCGGCGGGCCCTCTCTCCGGCCCCGCCCTCTCGCCCGTCTTCATTCCCGCGGCCAGGTCCGCCCGGCGCGCGATCAGGCCGTCGTCCCAGCGGTCGTCCACCGTGGCGCCCGTGGCGCCACCCGCGTTGCCCATGCTGTCCGTGCTGCTGCTCACCGGTCGTCACTTCTCCTTCTGCAGTACGGAGAGCGCGGCGATCAGCGCCGCCTGCGGCTCGGGGGTCACGTCGAGGGCTTCGAGGGGCGCGAGACGCCGGTGGCGTTCGATGCGCAGGACGTGGCCGAGGTACGTCATGACCAGGTCGCCGCCCTTGTCGCGCAGCCGCAGGGCGGCCTGGGCGCCGAGGAGTTCGGCGAGGCGCTCGCCGGCGCTGCGGGTGCGGCGGCCGCCGAGGAGCGCGGCGGCGAGCAGGGCGGAGACGGTGCCGGCGTCGGGGGCGGCGGTACGGGCGCTGGCGGGTCGCTCCGTGGTGCGGAGCTCGTCCTCCGCAAGCTCTTCGAGTTCGCGCCGCCAGCGCCGCACGGTCATCTCGATCCGCTCGTTGGCCTCCCGGTCGGGGGCGGCGACGGCGTCGCCGAGGCCCGCCGCCGCGGGCTCGCGGCGCCAGACGTCCTGTACGCGCTCGTCCGCGGCGGCGACCGCGCACTGGAG
Source organism: Streptomyces sp. NPDC039609 (assembly GCF_055596705.1). Taxonomy (NCBI): domain Bacteria; kingdom Bacillati; phylum Actinomycetota; class Actinomycetes; order Kitasatosporales; family Streptomycetaceae; genus Streptomyces; species Streptomyces sp. NPDC039609. Next base: position 381,690 of record NZ_JBVIUJ010000002.1, on the reverse strand, counting down.
GAGGGCGGCGAGGGATTCGACGAGGGCGTCGAGGAGCTCGTCGGCGGAGCTGTCGCGGGGGTAGCCACGCCAGCGGGTCCTGGCGTCCCCGGCCAGGACGGCCCCACGGCCCAGCTGCTTGCGGAGGCGCTCGCTCTGCTCCTCGTACGCCGCCTCGACCGCGCCGCCGAGGCGGACGGCGGCGGCGTACTGGGCGGCGACCGCCCCCGCGAGCTCGGGAATCCTGGAGTCGAGGGAGCTGACGACACCGGAGGCGGTGCGGCCGACGGCCTGCTGGCGGGCGGCGGGGTCCTGGGCTCTGTGGGCGAGCCAGGCGCGCAGCGGGGCGACGGCGGTGTCGGGCAGCAGCCCGCGTCCGCCGCCCGCGGACTCGGGCAGCTCGGGGATGGTGAACCGGGGCACGTCCCCGAGGCCCGCCTTGTGGAGAAGGGCCTCGTACTGCCGGGAGACCTCGCCGATGATCTGGTGCGGGACGCGGTCGAGGACGGTGATCAGGGTGGCGTCGTACTCCTTGGCTGTACGGAGCAGATGCCAGGGGATGGCGTCGGCGTAGCGGGAGGCGGTCGTGACCATCACCCAGATGTCGGCGGCGCAGATCAATTCGGAGGCGAGCAGCCGGTTCTCGACGACGAGGGAGTCGATGTCGGGCGCGTCGAGCAGGGCGAGCCCGCGGGCGAGGGCGGAGGACGTCTCGACCCGCAGCGCGTTGTCCTCCGGCGGCTCCTCGGCCGCGTGGTCGTCGTCCTGGTGGGGCAGCCAGACGCGGGTGAGCTGGGACAGGATGCGCAGCCCGGCGAACCAGTGGTGATCGTCGGGGTGGCAGACGAGGACAGGGGTACGCGTGGTGGGGCGGAGCACGCCTGCCTCGCTGACCCGCCGCCCCACAAGCGAGTTGACGAGGGTGGACTTGCCGGCTCCGGTGGAGCCGCCGATGACGGCGAGAAGAGGGGCGTCGGGATCCTTCAGGCGGGGCACCAGATAGTCGTCCAGCTGGGCGAGCAGCTCGACGCGGTTCTGCCGGGCGCGCGGGGCGCCTGGGAGGGGGAGTGGGAGACGCACGGCCGCGACACAGTCGCGCAGGGCGGAGAGTGCGTCGATCAGCTGAGGCCGTTCGTCCAAGGTCACCACATGCGAAGAATGCCCAATTTTGGAGCCATTTTGAAGCGTATAGCGGTCCTACGCGCCGACCGAACAGCCGATGACACGAGCCTCAGGCATAACGAGTGCACAACACCCGGGCCAAGTGGCGCGAAAAGCGCTGCGGGAATCGCACCTGCCTGCGATTATCGTTCCGCTTCACCGAACCTCCACATCGTGCCACGCAGGTGAAGCAACCGGGCCAAGGGGATCGGAGCCCTATCCTTGACCCGACAGGCCACGCCCCACCCACCAGGGGCTCCCGGCCGCACGGCCACCACCCGGCCCCCGTAGCTCAGTGGATAGAGCAGGCGCCTTCTAAGCGCTTGGCCGCAGGTTCGAGTCCTGCCGGGGGCGCATATCACAGGACCCTCCTTCGGGAGGGTCTTTTTGCTGGCCGGCGGCGGGTTTCGGCTCGCTTTGCATGCACTCGGTCCCGCCGGGCGTGTTCCGGCCCGGCGGGACCGCCGGGGGTCAGGCCGTCGGGGCGGTCGTGAGATCGTCGCGGGTCAGGGTGGTCGGGGTCGTGTGGCCCGACAGGGCCAGGGTGAGGTCGAGTTCGGCGAGCAGGCAGCGGATGACGTGGTCCACGCCCGCCTGGCCGTCGAGGGCCAGGCCGTAGGCGTACGGGCGGCCCACGAGGACGCCGTCCGCGCCCAGGGCGAGGGCCTTCGCGATGTCGTCGCCCGTGCGTACGCCGCTGTCGAAGAGGACCGTCAGGCGGTCGCCGACCGCGTCCGCCACGGCCGGGAGGGCGTCGGCGGCGGCGATCGAGCCGGCCACCTGGCGGCCTCCGTGGTTGGAGACCACCACGCCGTCCATGCCCGCGTCGGCGGCGGCGCGGGCGTCGTCGGGGTGGAGGATGCCCTTGAGGACGATCGGGCCGTCCCAGTTCTCGCGCAGGAACGACAGGTCCGCCCATGTCTTGCCCGGGTCGGAGAACATGGACACGAAGTGCATCACGGCCGCGTTCGGGTCCTCCTCCACCGGCTTCGCCAGGCCGGCGCGGAACGCCGGGTCGGAGAAGTAGTTCGCCGTCCCGACGCCGTGCAGAAACGGCAGGTACGCCTGGTCGAGGTCGCGCGGCCGCCAGGAGAGCATCGGCGTGTCGAGCGTGACGACGAGCGCCGTGTAACCGGCCGCCTTCGCCCGGCTCAGGAAGGAGCGCGCGACCTCGACGTCCTTCGGCCAGTACAGCTGGAACCACCGCTCCCCCTCCCCCATCGCCTCCGCGACCTGCTCCATCGGCGTGCTGGACGCGGAGGAGAGGATGTACGGGATGCCGCGCGCCGCCGCCGCACGCGCGGCCGCCGGCTCGGCGTCGGGGTGCAGGATCGACAGCACGCCGACGGGCGCGAGGGCCATCGGGGCGGGCAGCGAACGGCCCAACAGCTCTACGGAGAGGTCCCGTTCGCGCACGTCACGGAGCATCCGGGGGACCAGCCGCCGCCGTTCGAGCGCCGCCCGGTTGGCGCGGGCGGTGGAACCGTCGCCCGCGCTGCCGGCGACGTAACCGACGGGCCCAGGGCCGAGCCGCTGGGCGGTCAGTTCCTCCAGCCGGGTCAGATCGGTGGGGAGCCGCGGTACGGCTCCGGTCAGCCCGTTGAGGTAGATCTCGTACTGGAAGTCCGCCCAGCTCATGCGCAGACACCGCCCTTCGGAAGATCGCCGTGGGAGCACCTTGCCACCGGAGTCGGGCGCCTCACCAGGCCCGTGCTGCCTCCACTCCCAGCCATACGGCCCCGAGTCCGGCGGCCAGGCTCCCGGTCACGTTCGCCACCGCGTACCCCTTCGCCCCGCCTTCGTACAGCCTCAACGTCTCGTAGGAGAACGTGGAGTACGTCGTCAGCGCCCCGCAGAGACCGGTGCCGAGCAGCAGGTGCGCCTGCGCGGACGAGACCCCGGTCAGCAAGCCGAGGACGAACGATCCGACGATGTTGACCGTGAAGGTGCCCCAGGGGAAGACGGAGTCGTGGCGCGACTGGACGGCACGGTCGGTGAGATAGCGCAGGGGCGCGCCGACCGCGGCGCCCACGAGGACCAGAAGCCAGTTCACGTGAGGTCGCCCTCCGCCACAAGCCGCCGGCAGACACGTGTGCGGCGGTCGGTCGGTCCGCGGCCGTGTGTCACTCCCGCCGCTCCCTGCCCACGTACCGGATCACCTCGCAGTCGTCGAGGATCACCAGCCCCTCCGACACCAGCGCGTCGAGCTGGGGCAGGAAGTCCCTGATCCGGTCCTCGGTGTCCACGATCACGATGGCGACGGGCAGGTCCTCGCTCAGTGAGAGCAGCCGCGAGGTGTGGACGAGCGAGGACGCGCCGAAGCCCTCGACGCCCCGGAAGACGGAGGCGCCGGCGAGGCCCGCCTCGTGCGCGCGGTGCACGATCTCGGCGTACAGCGGCCGGTGGTGCCAGGTGTCGCTCTCGCCGAGGAGGATCGTCACGCGCAGGGCCCTGCCCGCCAGTCTCGTCATCGTGTCCTCCTCGCCAGAGCGCCACGGGTCGCGAAGGTCGCGGCCCACACGGCGGCCATCGCGGCCACCACCGTCGCTCCCATGTATGCCACGCCGCGGGCCGTGTCCCCCGCGCCCAGCAGACGCTGTGTGTCGAGGGCGTACGTGGAGAAGGTGGTGAAGCCGCCGAGGACGCCCGTACCGAGAAAGGGGCGTACGAGCCGGTGGGACGGGGTGGCGACCTCGGTGACCAGGACCGTCAGGACGCCGATCGCCGCGCAGCCGGACACGTTCACGACCAAGGTGGTCCAGGGGAACGCACCGGCCGGCGTGGGCCAGACGAGCGACGCGCCGTGGCGGGCGGCCGCGCCGAGGGCGCCGCCGACCGCCACGGCCGCGACGACCGGAAGCTGCCCGCGCACATCCATGCGGTCAGGTTAGGCGGTCTCCTGCCCCGAGCCGTCGGACACCCGCTCCGCCGCCAGGGAGTCCAGGAGCGCCCCGGCCCAGCCCGCGTCGTAGTGGTCGAGGCGCGGGAAGCCTCCGTTGTACAGGTCGCCGGTGAAGACGTACGTGGCGCCCGGGTTGTGCGCCGCGTAACCGCCGTCCGCGAAGAAGTGCGGGCTGCCCTGGATCGCGGGGCCCTGCGCCTCGTGCCACTGCTCGTACACCTCGCGTCGGCCCGCGCCGCGCGCGAGGGCCGCCTCCAGGGCCCGGGCGTCGACGTCGGGGCAGGTCTCGGCGATGTCGAGGATCACGGAGTGGATCGCTATGCAGCGGTGCTCGGTGTAGAAGGCCTTCCGCAGCCCGGCGTCGAGCTGGTCGGCGCCGCGCAGCCCGCCGGCCTCGGGCGCCTTCGCCGCCTGGACGGCTTCGAGGGCGGGCAGGACGCTCGACGGGTACTCCCACGCGGGCGCGTCCCACAGGCGCCAGCCGAGCTCCGGGCGGTGGGCACCGAGCATGACGATCTCGGCGTCGACGATGTGCTTGGGCGTGGGCTGGCGGTTGAACAGCTCCAGCGGGAAGGCGCGGTGGTCGATCAGGAGGTCCTGCCCGCGCTCGGCGGCGGTGGCCCGCAGGGTGTGCAGGGCGAGCGAGGCCCAGGGACAGCCGATGTCCGACCAGGCGGTGACGACGGGCGGTTGCGCGTCTCGTACGGGAGTCATGGCTGTGAGCGTGGGCGTCCCCGGACGGCTCGTCCAGTGACCGCGACCGACTCCGTCACCATGCCGCCAGCTTTCCGGATAAGTTTCCGTTTCTGCTCGGGGTCGTGCACTATGGAGGGGACAGACTTTCCTGGGGCGGCTTGGAGTGTTGTGTCATGCAGTTCGGAATCTTCACCGTCGGGGACAGGACCACCGATCCCACCGACGGCAGCACGCCGGGCGAGTACGAGCGGATCAAGGCGATGGTCGCCATCGCCCGCAAGGCGGAGGAGGTCGGGCTCGACGTCTTCGCGACCGGCGAGCACCACAACCCGCCCTTCGTGCCGTCCTCCCCGACGACCCTCCTCGGGCACATCGCCGCCCGTACGGAACGGCTGATCCTCTCCACGTCCACGACGCTGATCACCACCAACGACCCGGTGAAGATCGCCGAGGACTTCGCGATGCTCCAGCATCTCGCGGACGGCCGCGTCGACCTGATGATGGGCCGGGGCAACACCGGCCCGGTGTACCCCTGGTTCGGGCAGGACATCCGCCAGGGCATCCCGCTGGCCGTCGAGAACTACGCGCTGCTGCACCGGCTGTGGCGCGAGGACGTGGTGAACTGGGAGGGCCGCTTCCGTACGGCTCTCCAGGGCTTCACCTCGACGCCGCGACCGCTGGACGGTGTCCCGCCCTTCGTCTGGCACGGCTCCATCCGCTCCCCCGAGATCGCCGAGCAGGCCGCGTTCTACGGCGACGGCTTCTTCGCCAACCACATCTTCTGGCCCAAGCAGCACACGGCCAAGATGGTCGGCCTCTACCGGAAGAGGTTCGCGCACTACGGGCACGGCACGCCCGAGCAGGCCGTCGTCGGCCTGGGCGGCCATGTGTTCATGCGCAAGAACTCCCAGGACGCGGTACGGGAGTTCAGGCCGTACTTCGACAACGCGCCCGTCTACGGCCACGGTCCGTCCCTTGAGGAGTACACGCGCGAGACCCCGCTGACCGTCGGGTCTCCGCAGGAGGTCATCGACCGCACGATGTCGTTCCGCGAGTACGTGGGCGACTACCAGCGGCAGTTGTTCCTCGTGGACAGCGGCGGGCTGCCGCTGAAGACGGTCCTGGAGCAGCTCGATCTGCTCGGCGAGGAGGTCGTCCCGGTGCTGCGCAAGGAGATGGAGAGCCTGCGCCCGGCCGGGGTGCCGGCGGGCCCGACCCATGCGGCCCGGGTGGCGGCGCGCGACGCGAAGAGCGGTGAAGGGGCCGGCGCGTAGACCCACGGCGCGGGGGCCGGCGCGTGGACGCGCGGCGCGCGGGCGGCGCGTGGAGAACGGCACGTGGGCCGGCCCCGTAGACCGCGCGTAGGCCCGCCCGCAGACCGCGCGTACGCCGGCCCGTGGAACGGCCCGTGGGCCGACCCGGACACGCACGCGCGGGCCCGCGCGCGGACGCGCGGCGCGCGGGCGGCACGTGGGCCGGCGCGTGGAGAACGGCACGTGGGCCGGCCCCGTAGACCGCGCGTACGCCGGCCCGTGGAACGGCCCGTGGGCCGACCCGGACACGCACGCGCGGGCCGGCGCGGAGACTCGCGCGTCGGCCAACCCATAGACCCGCGCGCAGGCCGGCGCGGGGACCGGTGCGTCGGCCGGCGCTCGGTGGCGTGAAGGCCGACGTGTGGTCGGCACGGGCCGGAGCGCGCGAGATCGGCCCGCGTACATCGGCGTGTGGGCGGAGGCGCATACCCGGAACGCGCGCCTAAGCGGAACGGGCCGGGAGCGGCCTCCAGACGTGAGCGAGGCGGACAGGCGCGGTCCCTGGCCTGGGGCATTAACCAGGGGCCGGCCCGTGCCGCCTCGTTCAGCGATGGTCGGCCCGGGCCACATGGCGGTCAAAGTCGGGGCGCGGAGTCTGTCAGATCCCCTACCGGTATGCCGCCCCGACGCCCGCCCCCGCGACCCGTCGCGCTGCCTCTGGTGGGCCGGCCACACCTCACCCCCCGTCCGACCTGAGCCCGACACCCCCTGCGGCGCTCCCCGGGCCGGTGACGGTGGTCCGACCACCATCCGGCGGCCCAGGGGGGTGCCGGGTACACCTCGTGCCACGGACGCCGGGGCGAGACCGTGGAGGTGCAGCTGGAGGGAGCTGCAAAACCGTAGGCAGGAGTGTCGTGAGTACATCCGTCGCAACCAAGAGCAGGACCCTTCTCGATCCACTGGGAATCCAGCACCGCAACGAGCAGGTGCCGCACTCCGCGGCGTACCGGAACGCGGTGGCCGACGATGTCTACGACGAGCTCTGTGCCACGCTCTTCTCGGGGTTCCCCCGGCGGGACCAGCGGCTGAAGGCGGAGCAGTATCTTCGGGGGCTGCTGACCGCACAGGGCCGGAAGTCCATCCGTAACATCGCGGCGCAGATCGGCGGGCCGGCCGCCGAGCAGAGCCTGCACCACTTCATCTCCAGCTCCACCTGGGACTGGCGGCCGATGCGGGCCGCGCTCGCCGGGTTCCTGGAGCAGAACAGCTGCCCGCAGGCGTGGGTGGTGCGGTCGATGCCGATACCGAAGGCCGGCGAGCACTCGGTGGGCGTGGACCGCCGGTTCGACCCCGAGCGCGGGCAGGTCTTCCGGGGCCAGCAGGCGTTCGGCGTGTGGTTCGCCGCGGAGGAGCTGAGCGTTCCGGTCAACTGGCGGCTGTTCCTGCCCGATCCGTGGGTGAAGGACCGGACCCGGCGCGACCGGGCGGAGGTTCCGGAGGGCGCGGGCGAGGAGACGATGGAGGAGTGCGCGGTCGCGGCGGCGCTCGACACGGCGCGCTGGCAGGACGTCACCCGCAAGCCGGTGCTGCTCGACATCCGGGGCGGCGCGGGGCGGGCGGCGCTGAACCGGCTGTCCGGGGCGGGTGTTCCGGTCGTCGCCCGGATCGGCGCGACGTGCCGGCTCGCGGTCGCGGACCGGGCGCTGCCCGGCTTCGGCGCCGGGCCGCTGCCGGCCCAGCAGATCCTGGAGTCGCTCAAGGGCCTGCGCCGCCCGGTGGGCTGGCTGGACACCGCGGCCGGCGCGCGGACGTCGCGTACGTCGCTGGCGACGGTGGTCCGGGTCGCGCTGCCGGCGCCCGCGGGGGAACGGATGCGTCCGCTGCTGCTGCTCGGCGAGTGGGACGACCCCCGGCGGCCCCCGGCCCGGCTGTGGATCACCGACCTCAACGGTTCGACGGTCGGCTCGCTGCTCCGGCTGACGAAGCTGGCCGGACGGGTCGAGCGCGACTTCACCCAGGTCGGCGAGAGGGCGGGCCTGCGGGACTTCGTGGGCCGCTCGTTCCGTGGCTGGCACCGCCACATCACCCTGGCCTCGGCGGCGCACGCGGCGACGGTCCTGGCGACGGACTGGGACGCGGCGTACGGCTCCGCCGGCTGACACCGGCCGGGGCGGGGGCGGCCACCGTGCCCCCCGCCCCGGCGGGTCATGAGATCGGCCCCTCCCATCTCGAGGCCTCCCGAGGCCTCCCGACGCGTCCCGACGCGTCCCGACGTCGGAACAGGCCCGTCCCGACGTCGGAACAGGCCCGTCCCGCACGTCACGGAGTCGGCGCGGTCCCGCGCGTCACGACGGTGGGCGGGGCGCGTCCGGGGCTGGGCGGGTCGGGTCGGTGCCGCGCTGCTGGGCCAGGACGTCGCGGGTGCGCTGGAGGCGGAGGGCCAGCTGGACCTCCAGGACCTGGCCCGGCTTCTGCCATTCCGCGCCCAGGAGTTCACCGATCCGCTCCAGCCGCCGCGAGACCGTGTTCGGATGGACGTGCAGCGCCTCCGCCGCGTTCGTCGGGCTGCCGCCCGACGCGAAGTACGCCTCCAGCGTGCGCGTCAGATCGGTGAACCGTTCAGCGTCGTACTCCAGTACGGGGCCGATCGCGGACTCGATGAAGCCGTCGACGTCGTGGTCGTCGGAGAGCAGTAGCCCCAGGAACCCCAGGTCCTGAACGGACGCCGCGGACCCCGAACCGCCCAGCGCGCTCATCGCGTCCAGGCAGCGCATGGCCTCCAGATACATCCGGCCCACCCCGTCCGGGCTCCAGCCCGGGCCCGCCGCGGCGACCGAGACCGGATGGCCGAGGAGCGGGGACAGCTCGCCGGAGACCGCGCGGGCGGCGGCCGAGGCGTCGAGCCCGGGCAGCAGCAGGACGAGGCAGCCGCCCTGGACCGTCTTCAGACCGGACATCCGGTACGCGTACGAGGACGCCCACACCACGGCCCGCCCCTGCTCCCCGCCCTCCGGCCGGGCCACCACCAGGACGTGCGGCTTGCGCAGGTCGATGCCGAGGCGGCCGGCGCGCTGCACCAGCTGCTGCGGCGGGGCGTGCTGCGGGTCGGCGAGCAGGTCGTCGAGGAGCTCGTCGCGGACCGGGCCCTCGGCGACCGCCGTGGAGCGCTGCATCAGGAGAAGGAACGCGACCGACTGAGCGGCCAGTTCGAGCAGTCGCTCGTCCTCCCCGGTCAGTCCGGTCGCCGCGCGTATCACCAGGACGCCGAGGTCCTCGGAGCCCGCGATGACGGGCGCGACCCAGGTGTTGTCGCCGGTCACGACGGGCCGTCGGCCGGCGTGCGCGTCCAGCGACGCCTTCGCCACGGACTCCTCGTCGAGGCCCGCGATCTCGCCGCCCGAGGCGAGGCTGCGGCCGCCCGGATCACGGATCATCACGGTGCCGTCGAGGGCGTCTCCCGCCGCCTTGGCCACGTTGCACAGGTCCCCGCCCGCCAGGACGAGGTTCATGATCCGGCTGTGCGCCTCGCTGACGTGCCGCATCCGCGTGAGGCTCGACCTGGCGCGGGAGCTGTCCAGCTCCAGTTCGGTGACCTCGGCGCGGGTCTGGTCGAGGAGGCCCGCCTTCTCGATGGCGACGGCGGCGAGGTCGGCCAACGAGGACATCAGCCCGATCTCGTCGGGGGTGTAGTGGCGGACCCTGCGGTCCGCCCCGTAGAGCGCGCCGACGGTCGTGTCCCCGCTGCGCATCGGTATGGCCATGATGGCGTGCAGCCCCTCGGCCCGGACGACCTCGTCGACCGCCCGCGCGTACGGAAAACGGTCGTCGTCCAGATAGTCCGAGGTCCAGGCCGGTTCACCGTGGGCATGGGCCTCGGCGCCGAGGCCGTGGCCGTCGAGGACGCGCAGACCGGTGGTCAGTCCGGTGTGCGAGCCCTCGGTGGTGTGGATGAACGAACCGTTCGTGTCGCGCAGGCTGACGTAGGCCATGTCGAAGAACAACAGCCGCTTGGCGCGGCGGGTGATGACCCGCAGCAGGCTGTCGAGGTCGTACGGCAGCGTCAGGTCGCGGGCCGTGTCGACGAGGGCGGCGAGACCGGCCTCGCGCTGTTCGCGGCGCTCGAAGGAGGAGGAGATACCGGTGGCGAGGTGGACGGCCCGTTCGAGCCGGGCCAGTTCGTCCACCGGGAGGCCCGCGTCGCGGGCCTCGTGGAGCAGCGTCTCGTAGCGGCTGGGTGGGGCCTGTTGAGCCAGCAACTCCAGAACCGCGAGCGCGTCGGTGCCCCCACCGCCGTCCGCGCCGTGCTTGGACATGTCCCAACCCCCGTTGTTGAGAGAAACCGGGAGCCCCGGAGGGAACCCGTACCGCTGGCCGAAACTAATTCGGCCCCGGGAGAGGGTCAACGGTGACCTCGGCCACTTGGTTCCCGCGGCGTGGCAGGGTGGGGAGATCACCGTCGGACAGGGGCAGTGGTGTCGTGGGACCACCTTCCGCCCGGAGGTGGGCGGAAGGTGGTGTGGTCGACCACGGCAGGACGTCAGGGCGGCCCGGGCCGGACGGACCCACCGTCAGGAGCCGGACCGCGGCCGGGCGTCGGGGCGCTGCCGAGGACGTGTGACGGAGCGCTGGGTCGCGGGCACGTGTCCGGGCGCGGGCGGGTGACGACGCCGAGCCATGAGGACCCGCCCGCCCTCGTCGGGAACGGGCCTCGGCCCCGCCTCAGAACCCCGTCGTACGGAGCACCAGGCGGGTGCCGTGCGGGCCCGTCGTCTCGATGCGGCGGTGGACCTCGGCGGCCTCGCTCAGCGGGCGGACCTCCATCTCGCGCGGACAGAGGAGCCCGGCGGCGAGCAGGTGGTTGATCGCCTCCGCGGCCTCGGCCAGTTCGGCGGTGGTGGCGTGCGAGATGACGAAGCCCGCGATCGAGCCGTCCTTCATGTAGAGCTGCCCGGCAGGCAGGACGGGCCGGCTGCGGGCGCCCGCGAGGAGCACGATCCGGCCCCGGCGGGCCAGCAGGTCCACGCTGTGCGCGAGGTCGTTGGTGCCGGAGGCGTCGAGGTACGCGTCGACACCGTCCGGGGCCGCCTTGCGAATCAGCTCGTGCGCGCCGGGGTCGGTGTAGTCGAAGACCTCCGAGGCGCCGAGCGAGAAGACGTACGCCGCGTCCCGCTGCCGGGCGGTGGCGATCACCCGCGCCCCCGCCCACACGGCGAGGGCGACCATCGCGCTGCCGACGTTGCCGGCCGCTCCCGCGACCACCACCGTCTCCCCGGCCCGTACGCGGCCGTGCGTGAACAGTCCGAGGTACGCGGTGGCCGCTGGGTGGACCACGGCGACGGCGGTCTCCGGGTCGACGCCGGCCGGGAGCCGGTAGAGCCGGTCGGCGGCGACCACGGCCTTCTCGGCCGCCGCGCCCTGGCGCCCCTCGTGGCCCAGGCTGTTGCTCCACACCAGATCGCCGGTGGTGAATCCGGTGGCGCCCGCTCCGCTCTCCACGACCCGGCCGACGAGATCGCGGCCGATCACGAAGGGAAAGGGCAGCGGCGTGCTGAAGACTCCGGATCGGACGAATGTATCGACCGGATTGACGGTGGTGGCCAGGACATCGACCAGAACATCCGTGGGCCCGGGGCGTGGTTCGGCCACCTCTCCGTAATGAATCGCTTCCGGCGGTCCGAGCTCTTCGATGTAGGCAGCGCGCATACCCGGATACTGACAGGACTGTTCCGCGATTTCGCCCGCTCGTCCCATGATCTGTCAACTCGGCCGGATCGTGCGGCATTACGGTCCTAGTCTGACGTTCATGGAATTGACAATGACCGATCCCACTCCGGACGACCCCGCGTTCGGCACCGACGTCGGCTCCCTGATCCGGGCCCTGCGCCCCGGCCTGGACGCCGCCGGCTTCCTGGAGTTCGCGACAGCGGCGCACCGCCAGGGACTGGTCTTCACCGCCGCCCACGACACCACCGGCCGCTGCCTGGGCGTGGCCTCGCACCGCGTACTGGCCACCAGCCGGGGCCGCCTGCTCTTCGTCGACGACCTCGTCACCGATCCCGCCGCCCGCTCGGCCGGGGTGGGCGCGCGTCTTCTCGACGAACTGCGGGAGCGGGGCCGACGGGCCGGCTGCGTACGGATGGAACTCGACACGGGCACGGTCAACCACGGCGCACAACGCTTCTACCACGCACAGCGGATGAACATCGTGGCCCTCCACTTCGCGCAGGAGTTGGACACCGGACTTGACGTACCTTGATTGGCTTCGTTGACCATCTCCCAGGCGCTCAGCAGTATCCCCTTCCGAGAACGGCGAAATAGCTCCGTCCATTCTCCGTCCGCCCTTCTTCACCCGCGCATTCCTGCGGGAGCGGCCCGAATTCGCCTTGCCGACCTCTGCCGATCACTGCTGATCTCTGCCGAACTCGGCATTTCTACTGACGAAAGCCTGGGGACATGCTGCTGCAGCGCATTGGAAACCGTGGAATCCGGCTGGGCACGCTGTTCGAGCGAGCAGCGTCCCGGCATCCGGCGAACGTGGTGATCCTCGACCACGACCTCGACATCGCGCCCGACCTGGGGCGACGCACGACGGTCGCGGAGCTGGCCGACCTGATCGACGACTTCGCGTCCCGGCTGTGGGCGGCGAAGGTACGCCCCGGGGAGCGGGTCGTCGTATACAAGTCCGACGGCTTCGACATCACGCTGCTGTCCTGCGCCATCGCCCGTATCGGGGCCGTACCGGTGCTCCTGTCGCCGAAGCTGGACGGCGCGACCGCCACGGAGTTGGTGCGGCGCACGGACCGGCCGTTCCTGCTGACCGACGCGGCGAAGCTGGAGAAGGAACTGCCGCCGGAGGTCTTCGACCTTGCCGGGAAGGTGCTGCTGGCCTCCGGCAGCCACGAGGGCGCGACGGAGCTCGCCGGTCTCGCCGGCGTGGCGCGGGTTCCCGCCGTGACGATGCCGCCGGAACACCCGACCCTGATCACGCACACCTCGGGCACGACGGGCACCCCGAAGCTGGCCGTGCACACCGGCCGTACGCTGCAGGCCCGTTACCGACCGCAGATCTCCGCCGTCGCACCGCTGATCCGCGGCCGTGAGACGATCGCGATGCATGTGTCGTTCGTGCACTCGCGGCTCTTCACCGCGCTCGCGATCTCCCTCTTCCGGGGCTTCCCGATCATCGTGCTCGCCGACCCGGACGCCAAGCAGGCCGCCGACCTGTTCGCCCGGCTGAAGCCCGGCATCCTCGAGGCGCACCCCAACTCGTTCATGGAGTGGGAGGAGTTGGCGAGCGACCCGCGCGGGCCGCTGTCCAACGTGAAACTGTTCTCCTCCACCTTCGACGCGATCCACCCGCGGACGGTGCACACCCTGCTGCGGGCCACGAAGCGGCGCGCTCCGCTCTTCGGCCAGCTGTACGGACAGAGCGAGGTCGGCCCGGCCGTGGTCCGCGCCTTCACCCGGCGCCGCTCGCCCGACGACGACGGCCGCTGTGTCGGCCGCCCCTTCCCGGGCATGACGGACGTGCGGGTGGTGAGCCGCGACGGCAAGGAGCCCTCGGCGGACAACCCGGGCTACATCGAGGTGCGCAGCGACGGCCGGATCGTCACCTACCTCGGCGAGCAGGAGCGCTACGACCAGCAGGTGTCCGCGGACGGCTGGTGGCGGATGGGCGATGTCGGTTACCGCACCAGGTGGGGCTGTGTGCACCTGCTCGACCGGGAGGTCGACCTGATCGAGGGCTTCGGCTCCACGCTCGCCGCCGAGGACACGCTCTTCGGGAAGCTGCCGGAGCTGGCCGAGGTCATCATCATCCCCGGCGCCGACGGCCGGGCGGTCCCGGTGGTGTGCACCAAGGACGACCGTCCGCTGGACCCGGCGGCCTGGAAGGCCGCGGCGGCCACGCTCCCGCCGATGGCGGAGCCGGTCCAGTGGCAGCTCCGCGAGCTGCCGCAGACCGCCACGACCAAGATCAAGCGGCTCGAGCTGGCGAAGCTGCTCGCCGCCGGCGCCGCGTCGACCACCGGGGAGCACGCGTGAACGACACGCACGCGGAGTACTGCATCGTCGGCGCCGGACCGCGCGGCCTGTCGGTCCTGGAGCGGATCTGCGCCAATGAGCGGATCGCGCCCAGCCACCGGACCCTGACGCTCCATGTCGTCGACCCGGCCGCGCCGGGCGCCGGTGCGGTGTGGCGGACGGAGCAGTCGCGGCACCTGCTGATGAACACGGTCGCCTCGCAGGTGACCGTGTACACCGACGACAGCGCCCGGATCGAGGGCCCCGTCGAACCCGGCCCCAGCCTCTACGAGTGGGCGCGGGAACTCGCCGCGCTCGCCGCGCTCACCGACGACGGGGCACGCGCGGAGAGCGCGGGCGCCGAAGGATACGACGAGGCGACCCTGGAGGAGGCACGCCGCCTCGGCCCGGACTCGTACCCCTCACGGGCCTTCTACGGCCGGTATCTGCACGACTCGTTCCAGCGGGTGGTGGCCCGCGCGCCCGGTCACATCACGGTGCGCGTGCACCGTTCTCGGGCGGTCGCGATGGCCGACACCCATGGGGTGCCGGGCGGCCCACAGGGCGTGCGACTCGAGGACGGCACCCGGCTCAACCACCTCGACGGGGTCGTCCTCGCGCAGGGCCATGTGCCGGCCCGGCTGACGGCCCGCGAGGCCCGTACGGCGAGCCTGGCCCGGATCCACAACCTGCGCTACATCACGCCCGCCAACCCGGCGGACCTGGACCTGAGCGGGATCGAGCCGGGCCGGCACGTGCTGCTGCGCGGTCTCGGGCTCAACTTCTTCGACCACATGGCGCTGTTCACGGCCGGACGGGGCGGGGTCTTCGAGCGGCGCGACGGCCGTCTGGTGTACCGCGCGTCGGGGCGGGAGCCGAAGCTTTTCGCGTCCTCGCGGCGCGGGGTGCCGTACCACGCGCGCGGTGAGAACCAGAAGGGCGCGTACGGGCGGTATCTGCCGCAGCTGCTGACCCCGGAGTTCATCGCCCGGCTGCGGGCCCGGAACGCCGACGGCGAGCGGGTGAACTTCGCACAGGACCTGTGGCCGGTGATCTCGCGGGAGGTGGAGAGCGTCTATTACGGAACGCTCCTGGACTCCCTGGGGCGCGGCGCCGAGCGGGAGCGGTTCACCACCCGCTACCTGGCCACGGCCGAGGAGTCCGAGCGGGCGGCGCTGGTGTCCTCGTACGGCTTCGAGGAGCTCCGCCGCTGGGACTGGGAGAAGCTGTCGCGACCTTACGGGGAGCGGGAGTTCACCGGTCGGGACGACTTCCGGGCGTGGCTGCTCGGCCACCTGGAGCAGGACGTGGCGGAGGCACGGGCGGGCAATGTGGACGGCCCGCTGAAGGCGGCGCTCGACGTGCTGCGGGACCTGCGCAACGAGGTCCGGCTCGCCGTCGATCACGGCGGTCTGGAGGGCAACTCGCACCGGGACGACCTGGAGGGCTGGTACACACCGCTCAACG
Source organism: Streptomyces sp. NPDC039609 (assembly GCF_055596705.1). Lineage (NCBI taxonomy): Bacteria > Bacillati > Actinomycetota > Actinomycetes > Kitasatosporales > Streptomycetaceae > Streptomyces > Streptomyces sp. NPDC039609. The sequence continues at coordinate 366,210 of NZ_JBVIUJ010000002.1, read as the reverse complement.
GCTTCCTGTCGATCGGCCCGCCCGTCTCCCGCATCGAGGAGATGATCGCGCTGATCGAGGCGGGTGTCCTGGAGGTCACAGGTCCTGGCACGCAGATCCGGCTCGACGCGGCGGCGCCGTCGTTCGTGGCCGCGTCGGACACGGTGCCGGGGCCGCCGGTACGGGCGACGGTGCTGATCGAGGCGCGGCTGCCGGAGCCGGACGTACGGCGCACGCAGGACCCGTTGCTGCTGCACCTGCTCGACACCGACCAGGCGGCGCCCTACCGGATCCCCGGTTCCTGCGGCACGAGTTACGAGACCGGGGGCCTGGCCGTCACCGAGCGGCCGTACCGGGTGGTGGACGGCCGTGGCCGGCCGCATCCGCGCCGGTTCGCGTACGGGGTGCCGACGGAGTCCGTGCACTGGGTGACCGCGGCCGGGATCCGGCCGGGCGTCGACTCGGTGACGCTCGGCGACTCGGACGCGATCGCGCGGGCCCTGTGCGGGCTGCCGCCGACGGCGCTCGTGCCGGCGGGGGTGCGGCCGATGACGCAGGAGGCCACGACGGAGTTCGCCGGGGTGATCGTGTGAGCGGGCGCCGGGGCGGGGCGACCGGGCGCGCCGGGGTGATCGTGTGACCCGGTCCTACGACGACGCCGGTCTCCTTTCGCCCGTGCGGGCCGGAACGCCCGTGGAGGCGGCGGTCGGAGACCGGGCGTGGCTGCAGGCCATGCTGGACGCGGAGGCCGCGCTGGTCCGGGCGCAGGCGCGGCTCGGCACGGTCCCGGAGTGGGCGGCGCGGGCCGTCTCCAACGCGGCGCGCGCGGAGCGCCTGGACGTCCGATCCCTGGCCCTCGCGGCCCGTGAGACCGCGAACCCGGTCGTCGGCCTGGTGCAGGCGCTCACACGGGTGGTCGCGGCGGATGACCCGGCTGCGGCGGAGTACGTCCACCGGGGCTCGACGAGCCAGGACATCTTCGACACCGGCGCGATGCTGGTGGCGGACCGGGCGCTGCGGCTGATCCGCGCGGACCTCTCCCGTACGGCGGCGGCGCTGGCCGCCCTCGCGGAACACCACCGCGACACGCTGATCGCCGGCCGCACCCTGGCCCTGCACGCGGTGCCGACCACCTTCGGCCTCAAGGCCGCGGGCTGGCGCACCCTGCTCCTCGCGGCCGACGACCGCCTGGCCCGCGTCCAGGAGACCCTCCCGGTCTCCCTGGGCGGAGCGGCGGGAACGCTGGCGGGGTACGTGGAGTACGCGCGGCTGGCGGCGGGCGATGGCCCGCGGGATGCGGCCGTGGCGGCGGGCGATGGCCCGACGGACGCGGCCGGGGCTGCGGGCGGTGGCGCCGACGCGGCGGGCCCGGTGCCGGGAGGCGGCCACGGCGGCCCGGCTGACCCCGCCGAGGCGGCGGCCGACGGTGCGCGCCCGGCGGACCGGATTCCGGGCGGCGGGGTCGGTGGGACCGGCGGGGCTGGTAGGACCGGCCCCGTGCCGGGCGGCCGCCCGCTCGGCGGGTTCGACGTCGGGGCGTACCACGATCGGCTCGTCGAGGCGTTCGCCGAGGAGACCGGGCTGGAGTCCGCGTTGGTGCCGTGGCACGCGCTGCGCGCCCCCGTCGCGGATCTGGCGTTCGCGCTCGCGTTCGCGACCGGCGCGCTCGGGAAGGTCGCGATCGATGTCCAGTCGCTCGCGCGGACCGAGGTCGGCGAGGTCGCCGAGCCGTCGGGCGGGGCAGGGCGCGGGGCGTCGTCGGCGATGCCGCACAAGCGCAATCCGGTACTGGCCACGCTCATCCGGTCGGCCGCGCTGCAGGTGCCCGCGCTCGCGGGCGCGTTGGCGCAGTGCCTCGTCGCCGAGGACGAGCGGTCGGCCGGGGTCTGGCACGCCGAGTGGCAGCTGCTGCGGGAGTGCCTGCGGCTGACCGGTGGCGCCGCGCACACGGCCGTCGAGCTGGTCGAGGGCCTGGAGGTGCGGGCGGAGCGGATGCGGGCCAACGTCGCGCTCACCGGCAGCCGGATCGTCTCCGAGCGGATCGCGGCCGTGCTCGCGCCCCGCCTCGGGAAGGCCGCCGCGAAGGAGCTGCTCACCTGGGCGTCGGTGACGGCGGACCGGGACGGGCGCCCGCTGCCGGAGGTCCTCGCGGACGCCCCGGAGCTCGCCGGCGTCATGGACCGTGCCGAGGTCGACGCGCTGTGCGACCCGGCGGCCTACACGGGCGCGGCGGGCCCGCTGGTGGACCGGGCCCTGAAGGGCGCGTCGTGAGCACCGGCGGCCCCCGGCCCGGGCTCGGGTCCGGGCCCGAGCCCGCGCCCACGTCGCGGCCGGAGCCCCCGTCCCCGTCCCGCCCCGGCCCCCGTTCCCGGTGGATCGAGGACTGGGACCCCGAGGACGTCCGGTTCTGGGAGGCCCGGGGCAAGCGGATCGCACGGCGGAACCTCGTGCTGTCCGTCGCCTCCGAGCACATCGGGTTCTCCGTCTGGAGCATGTGGTCGGTCCTCGTCCTCTTCATGTCGCCGCGCATCGGGCTGCCGTTCACCCCCGGTGAGAAGTTCCTCCTCGTCGTCACCCCCACCCTCGTCGGCGCGGTGCTGAGGCTCCCGTACAGCCATGCCGTCACCCGCTTCGGCGGCCGCAACTGGACCGTGTTCGCGACCGCCGTGCTGCTCGTCCCCGCCTCCGCCGCCGCGTACTTCGTGCAGCGGCCGGGCACGCCCCTGTGGGTGTTCCTCGTCATCGGCGCGCTCGGCGGCGTCGGTGGCGGCAACTTCGCCTCCTCGATGACGAACATCACCGCCTTCTTCCCGCAGCGCCACCAGGGCTGGGCCCTCGGTCTCAACGCGGGCGGCGGCAACCTCGGGGTCGCCGTCGTCCAGCTCCTCGGCCTGCTCGTGATCGCCACCGCCGGCGACACCCACCCCGCCTACGTCGCCGCGTTCTACCTCCCCCTGATCGTCGCCGTCGCACTCCTCGCCGCGCTGCGGATGGACAACCTGGCGCCGGTGCGGAGCGAGAAGGGCTCCCAGCGCGACGCCCTGCGCACCCCGCACACCTGGTGGATCTCGCTGCTCTACATCGGCACCTTCGGCTCGTTCATCGGGTACGGCTTCGCCTTCGGCCTGGTCCTGCAGACCCAGTTCGGCTCCAGCCCGCTCGAAGCGGCCTCGTACACGTTCCTCGGCCCGCTGCTCGGTTCCTTCGCCCGCCCGTTCGGCGGACGGCTCGCGGACCGCTGGGGCGGGGCGCTGGTGACCGCGTGGACGTTCGTGGCGATGGCGGCCGGGACCGGCGGGCTGCTCCTCGCCTCCGCGCAGGGGTCGTTCGGGCTGTTCGTGGGCGGCTTCACCGTCCTGTTCGTCCTCACCGGGATCGGCAACGGCTCCACGTACAAGATGATCCCGGCCGTCTTCGCCGAGCAGGCCGGCCGTGAGGTCACCGACGGCGGGGACGCCACGGCGGCGTTCGCCCGCGCCCGGCGCCTCTCGGGGGCCGTGATCGGCATCGCGGGGGCCGTCGGCGCGCTCGGCGGCGTCGCGGTGAACCTGGCCTTCCGGGGGGCGTACGGCTCCGAGGGCGGCAGCGGCGCCCCCGCGTTCCTCGCCTTCCTCGGCTTCTACGCGCTGTGCGTTGCGGTCACCTGGGTGGTCTATCTGCGCCCCGCCGCCGACACCCGCCGGCCGCTGGAGGCCCCGCCCGTACGCCGTGGAGTCACCCGTGTCTGACCTCGGTTCCGGCTCCCGCACCGTCCATACGCACTGTCCGTACTGCGCGTTGCAGTGCGGTACGAAGCTCAGTCGCGCCCTCGGCGAGGTGTCCGTCGCCCCGTCGGCCTTCCCGGTCAACCAGGGTGGTCTGTGCCAGAAGGGCTGGACCGCGCCGGACGTGCTGACCGTGGCCGACCGGCTTCGGGAGCCGCTGGTGCGCGGCGGGGACGGTCGGCTCGCCCCGGCCGGCTGGGACACCGCCCTCGATCTGGTCGCGGGGCGGCTGGGGGCGGTCCGGCGGGAGCACGGCCCGGACGCGGTCGGCGTCTTCGGCGGCGGTGGGCTCACCAATGAGAAGGCGTATCTGCTGGGCAAGTTCGCCCGGCTCGCGCTGCGCACCAGCCGGATCGACTACAACGGCCGTTTCTGCATGTCCTCGGCCGCCGCCGCCTCCAACGCCGCCTTCGGCGTCGACCGGGGCCTGCCCTTCCCGGTCACCGATCTCGGGCGGGCCGACGTGGTGCTGCTCGCCGGGGCGAACCCGGCCGAGACGATGCCGCCGCTGATGCGCCATCTGGACCGGGCCGCGCTGATCGTCCTCGACCCGCGCCGTACCCCGACCGCCGAGCGGGCCGCGCTGCATCTGCGGCCGGCCCCCGGCACCGATCTCGCCCTGGCGCTCGGTCTGTTGCAGCTGGCGGTGCTCGACGGTCGGCTCGACCACGCCTTCGTGCGGGAGCGGACGAACGGCTTCGAGGCGGCCTGGCAGCGGGCGCTGCCCTGGACGCCGGAGCGGACCGAGCGGGTGACCGGGGTGCCCGTCGCGGACCAGCGGGAGGCGGTACGGCTGCTCGCCGACGCCCGGCGGGCCTACGTCCTGACGGGGCGGGGCGCCGAACAGCACAGCAAGGGCGCCGACACGGTCTCCGCGTTCGTCAATCTGGCGCTGGCGCTGGGCCTCCCGGGCCGGGAGGGCAGCGGCTACGGCTGTCTGACCGGCCAGGGCAACGGACAGGGCGGGCGTGAACTGGGCCAGAAGGCGGACCAGCTGCCCGGCTACCGGATGATCACCGACCCGGCGGCGCGTGAGCATGTGGCCGGGGTGTGGGGCGTGGACGCGCCCTCCCTTCCCGGACCTGGGCCCAGCGCGTACGAACTCCTCGACTCGCTGGGGACCTCCCACGGTCCGCGCGCCCTGCTCGTGTTCGGCTCGAACCCGGTGGTGTCCGCCCCGCACGCCGGGCATGTCGCCGAGCGGCTCGCCGCGCTCGACCTGCTGGTGGTGGCGGACTTCGTCCCCTCCGAGACCGCGCGGATGGCGGACGTCGTCCTGCCGGTGACCCAATGGGCCGAGGAGGAGGGCACGTTGACGAATCTGGAGGGGCGGGTGCTGCGCCGGCGGGCGCTGCTCGATCCGCCGCCGGGGGTACGGAGCGACCTGGAGGTGCTGCGCGGGCTCGCCGTACGGCTCGGGGAGCCGGCCGAGCGCTATCCGGCCAGGCCGCGAGAGGTCTTCGAGGAGCTGCGTCGTGCGACGGAGGGCGGCCGGGCGGACTACTCCGGGGTGAGCTACGAACGGCTCGACGCGGGCGAGGCGCTGCACTGGCCGTGCCCGGCGGTGCCGTCGGGACCCGCGCATCCGGGCACGCCCCGGCTCTTCCTGGACGGTTTCGCGCATCCGGACGGGCGGGCCCGCTTCCTGCCGGTCGAGCACCGCGATTCCGCCGAACTGCCGGACACCGAATGGCCCTTGTACGCGACGACGGGCCGGGTTCTGGCCCACTACCAGTCCGGGGCGCAGACCCGGCGGGTACGGCGTCTCAACGAGGCGGAGCCGGAACCGTACGTGGAGATCCACCCCGACACGGCCCGGCGGGCGGGCGTCGAGGCGGGCGCGCTCGCCCGGGTGGTGTCGGCCCGGGGCTCGGTGGTGGCGCGGGTGCGTCTGGTGGAGAGCCTGCGGACGGACACGGTGTTCCTGCCGTTCCACTTCCCGGGCGAGGGGCGGGCGAACCTGCTCACCGGCGGGGCGCTCGACCCGCGCAGCGGGATGCCGGAGTTCAAGGTGAGCGCGGTACGGGTCGAGCCGGTACGCACTCCGCCTGCCACGGCGGACGTCGTGCACGCTCCGGTGACCGCGTGAACGGGCGGATCCTGGTCGTCGGCAACGGCCTCGCCGCGCACCGGCTGACCGCCCGCCTCGCGGCGCTCGGTCACGACGGCCCGGTCACCGTCCTGGGCGACGAGCCGCACCCCGCGTACCAGCGCACCCTGCTCGGTGCGGTCCTGGCCGGCAGCCTGCCGCCGGGCGCTCTGACGCTGCCGCCGCCACCGGCGGGGGTACGGGTGCGGACGGGTCTGCGGGCCCTCGCGATCGACCGGGAGCAGCGGACCGTACGGTGCGCCGACGGGACGCGCCTCGGCTACGACACGCTGGTCCTGGCCACCGGGTCCCGGCCGGCCGGCGATGTGCACACCCTCACCGACTGCACCCGCCCGGTGCGCGGCAAGGTGGCCGTGGTGGGCGGCGGCGTCCTCGGCGTGGAGACGGCGACGGCGCTGCGCAGGCGCGGCCACCGCGTGGTCCTGGCCCACCCCGGCCCGTACCCGATGCACCACCGACTCGACGAGGTCTCCGGCCAGTTGGTCGCGGCGCGGCTCGAGTCGTGGGGGATCGAGCTGCGGCTGGGCGCGTACGTCCCGTCGGACGACACGCTCGGCGCCGACACCGTCCTGCGGTGCACCGGCACCGCTCCGGAGACCGCGCTGGCCGAGCGGGCCGGTCTGGCGGTCCGGCGCGGCGTCGTCGTCGACGACCGGCTGCGTACGAGCGACCCCTCGATCCGGGCGATCGGTGCGTGCACGGACACCCCGGACCTCGTGGGCGCCGTGGACCTCTCGGGCACGCTGGCCCAGGCGGAAACCCTGGCCACGCTCCTGACGGGCGGCGACGCCTCGTACACCCCCGCTCCCCCGGTCGTCCGGCCACGGGTCCCGGGCCTGGACATCGTGTGCCTGGGCCCGCGCGGCCGGGCGGAGAGCGACGAGGTCGTGACGTTCTCCGACCCCGCCCGGGGGCGGTACGCGCGGATCGAGATCACGGAACGGAAGGTGGTGCGGGCCGTGCTGGTCGGAATGCCCGAAGGGATCGCGGCCGTCAGCCAGTTGTACGACCGGGGACGCCCCGTGCCCGGCGACCGGCTCGCTCTCCTGCTCGGCCTCGGGGCCGGGGCGGCTGCCGGGGGCGCGGGAGCCGATCCCACCACCCTGGCCGACGACGCCGTGCTCTGCCACTGCAACAACGTCAGCAAGGGGGCCGTCGTACGGGCCTGGCAGGACGGCGCACGGGACGTCGGGGCGGTCGCCGCGGCGACCCGGGCCACCACCGGCTGCGGCGGCTGTGCCGACGCGGTCCGCGCGGTGTGCGCCGCGCTCCGCGTCCCGGAGGGCGTCGCATGAGCCGTCGGACGCTGGTCGTCGCCGGGTACGGGCCCGTCGGGCACCGGCTCGTCACGGAGCTGCGCACCCTGGACCGGACCGACGGATGGCGGGTGGTCGTCCTCGGGGAGGAGCCGCGCGGGGCGTACGACCGGGTCGCGCTCTCCTCCCTCGTCTCCGGTCCGACGCCCGCGGATCTCGCGCTGCCCTCCCCCGACTCCCTGGTGGACGTGCGTCTTTCGACGACCGTGACCGGGATCGACCGGGAGCGGCGGACCGTGCGGTGCGCCGACGGGACGCGCCTCGGCTACGACGCGCTGGTCCTGGCCACCGGGTCCCGGCCGTTCGTACCGCCCGTCCCGGGTCACGACCGGCCGCACTGCTTCACGTACCGGACGGTCGAGGACATCGACGCGATCCGCGGTGCCGCGCGCCCCGGCCGCACCGGTGTCGTCATCGGCGGCGGGCTGCTCGGTCTGGAGGCCGCCGACGCGCTGCGGCACCTCGGGATGCGCCCGCATGTGGTGGAGGCCGCCCCGCGCCTGATGCCGCTCCAGGTGGACGCGGGCGGCGGCCGGCTCCTCGGCACGCTGGTGCGGGACCTCGGTGTCGAGGTGCACTGCGGGGTGACGACCGTGTCCGTGGAGCCGGACCGGGTGCGGCTCGCGGACGGTATGGAGATCGAGGCCGACGTCGTCGTCTTCTCGGCCGGGATCCGGCCCCGTGACGAACTCGCCACGGGGGCGGATCTGGCGGTCGGCGAACGCGGCGGGTTCCTCGTCGACGACCGGCTGCGGACCGCGGACGAGCGGATCTGGGCGGTCGGCGAGTGCGCCGCCGTCGAGGGCCGCTGCCACGGGCTCGTCGCCCCCGGCCTGCGGATGGCCGCTTCGGTGGCCCGACAGCTCCTCGGCCTCGACCACACGCCGTTCACGGACACCGGCCAACCGACGCGGCTCAAGCTGCTGGGCATCGGGGTCTCGGGCTTCGGCGACATCCACGCCCGTACCGAGGGCGCGATCGAGTTCAGCGAGGCCGACCGGGCCGGCGGCCGCTACCGGAAGCTGGTCCTGGCGCCCGACGGACGGACCCTGCTCGGCCGGGTCGAGGTCGGCGCGGCACGCCCCTGAAATCCCCGGGCCGGTGGATTCCTGAACGGTCCTGGAACAGCACGACGCGGCGCCGCCGGGGTCTCCGGCGGCGCCGCGTCCTGTGCGCCCCGCCCTACCGCGGCGTCGGCACGACACCGCTCTTCACGAGGCCGCCCAGCATCGACGCGACGATCCGCGGACCGCTCTGGGTGAGCACCGACTCGGCGTGGAACTGCATCGACGCGAAGCCCGCGCCGCGCAGGGCGTGCACCTCGCCGGTCTCGGGGTCCCGGCTGACCTCGACGGGGCCGAACTCCGGGTGCAGGAAACCGTCCTCGTGGCAGCGCGCCGCGAACGTGTTGTAGAAGCCGACCCGTTCCCGCGCGCCGAAGAGGTCGATCTCCTTCTGGACGCCCTGGTTGGGCACCTCCCGGCGGGTGAGGTCCAGGCCCAGGCGCAGGCTGAGGATCTGGTGGCTGAGGCAGACCGCGAGGAACGGCCGGCGCTCGCTCAGCAGTCCGGCGACGGCCTCCCGCAGGTGCGCGATCTTCGGGTGCCCGGCCTCGCGCGGATCGCCGGGGCCGGGGCCCATGATGACGAGGTCGTGGCCGTCGACGTCGTACGCCTCGTCGAAGCGGCGGACCGTCACCTCGGGCCCCATCGCGCGGACTTGCTGTCCGATCATCGAGGTGAACGTGTCCTCGGCGTCGACGATCAGGACGCGCTGTCCGGCGAGGGCGGGATCGGGCCGGTCGCGGCCCGACTCCTCCGCCAGCCAGAAGCCGGCGATGGTGGCGTTGCGCCGCTCCAGCGCCTCGCGTACGCGCGGGTGGGCGCGGAAGCGGGAGCCTCCGTCGTCCTGGAGCGCGGAGAGCAGCCCGGCGGCCTTGGCGCGGGTCTCCGCGACCTCAGACATCGGGTCGGAGTGGCGCACCAGGGTCGCGCCGACGCCGATGGAGACCCGGCCGCCCGCGTCGATGTCGGCGGTACGGATGAGGATGGCGGAGTCCATGGCCCGGCCGCCGAGCGCGTCGCGGCCGATGAGGGCGGCGATCCCGCTGTAGTAGCCCCGGCCGTGGGGCTCGTACCTGGAGATCACCTTGCAGGCGCTCTCCAGGGGTGAGCCCGTCACCGTCGGGGCGAACAGCGTCTCGCGCAGGATCTCGCGCGGGTCGCGGTCGGTCTGGCCCTCGATGAAGTACTCGGTGTGGGCGAGCAGGGCCATCTCCTTGAGGTACGGGCCGACGACCCGGCCACCGCCCTCGCAGACCCGGGCCATCATCTTCAGTTCCTCGTCGACGACCATGTACAGCTCGTCGGCCTCCTTGCGGTCGGCGAGGAACTCGAGGACGCCGGGGAGCGTGGGGCCGGAGGCCGGATAGCGGTACGTGCCGCTGATGGGGTTCATGACGGCGGTGCCGTCGGCGAGGCTGACGTGCCGCTCGGGGGACGCGCCGACGAAGGTGCGGTCCCCGGTGTGGATGAGGAAGGTCCAGTACGCGCCCGACTCGCGTTCCAGGAGCCGGCGGAAGAAGGTCAGCGCGCTGCCGGGGCCGTAGTCGGTGATCTCGACGGTGAAGGAGCGGCGGATGACGAAGTTGGCACCCTCGCCGGTGCCGATCTCGTCGGCGACGACCCGGCGCACGATCTCGGCGTACGCCTCGTCGTCCACGTCGAAGCTGCCGTCGGCGAGGGTGATCGGGACGTCGGGGATCGCGGCGAGGACGGTGTCGAGCGGGACGGTGGTCTGCTCGGTGACGCTCATCGCGATGAGCGGGTCGCCGTCGTCGGTCCGGTCGTAGCCGCGCTCGCCGATCTGGCGGTACGGGACGACGGCGAGGACCTCGTGGCGCGCGGTGCCCTGGCCGTCCTCGCGCAGCGGGAGGTCGGCGAGGGTCTCGGGCAGGGAGATCTCGCCGGTCAGCAGGTCGAGCGCGCCGGGTCCGGTGGTCTCGGGCCGGTGCAGCACGGCGAAGGCGGGCGGGTTGGGGCCGAGGATTCGGCTCAGCAGGTCGGTACGGGCCGGTGTGTTCATCCCAGTACCTCCTTGGCGGTGGTGACGACGGCGCAGCGCTTGGCCGCGTACGCGACGGCCGATCGGTGCTCGGCCTCGGTGAAGTCGCCGACGGCGTCGGCGACCAGGAAGGTCTCGATGTCGTGGGTGAACGACTCGACGGCGCTGGCGAGCACGCCGATGTGGGCGTAGACCCCGCAGATGATCAGCTGGTCGCGGCCGTGGAAGCGCATGCGCTCCAGGAGGTCCGTCCTGAAGAAGGCGCTGTAGCGCCACTTGGTGAGCAGCCAGTCGCCCGAGGCGGGCGCGAGCGGCTCGACGATCTCGCGGTCGGCGGGGTCGAGGCGCATCCCCGGGCCCCAGAAGTCGGCGAGCAGACCGCGCTGTTCGGGGGTCATGCCGCCGGGCTGCGCGGTGTACGCGACGGGGATGCCGTGGGCCGCGCAACGGTCGCGGAGCAGGGCCGCGTTGGCGATGATCTCCTCGCGCAGCGGCGAGGGGAACGGCGCCAGGAAGTAGCGCTGCATGTCGTGGACGAGCAGCACGGCGCGGTCCGGGTCCACGGTCCAGTGCGGGGTGACCGGCGGCAGGGCGCCGGCCGTCGGCAACGGATAGGCCTCGATGGGGGGTATCCCGGCCATGACCGTCCTCTCGTGACGTGTGTGCGGGTACGCGGGTGAGGGGTTGCTCAGACGCCGAGGGACGCGCCGCCGTCGACGGTGAGGTCGTGCAGCGTGATGTGGGACGCCTGGTCCGACAGGAGGAAGACGACGGCCTCGGCGACGTCGGTGGGCAGGGCCAGCTTCTTCAGCGGGATGCCGACACGGAACGCCTCGGGGCGGCCCTCGATCGTGCCCTGGGGCCCGGTCTCGTCGTGCCACATCGAGGAGAGCATCGGGGTGTCCGTGGAGCCGGGCGCGACCAGGTTGCAGCGGATGCCGTAGGGCGCGACCTCCAGACCCAGCGACTTGGTGAACAGGGAGGCCGCGGCCTTGGAGGCGGCGTACGCGGCCATCTCGGTACGCGGGGTGTTGGCCGCGTTGGAGGCGACGGTGACGAGGGCACCGGAACCACGCGGGATCATCCGGTCGACGACGGCGCGGGAGACCTGGAAGACGCCGGTGGCGTTGACGGCGAAGGTGGCCGCCCAGTCCTCGTCGGAGAAGGTGCGGACGGGGCCGAGGCGCAGGACGCCGGCCGCGTTGACGAGGTAGTCGATCGGGCCGAGGCGCCGCTCGGCCTCGTCGACCAGGGCGGTGACCTGGGCGCTGTCGGTGACGTCGGCAGGGAACGCCTCGACGGGCAGCCCCTCGACGACGAAGGCCGCGACGCGCTGCTTGAGCGTGGACTCGTCCCGGTCGACGGCGGCGACGGTCACGCCGCGCTCGGCGAGCGCGCGGACCACCGCGGCGCCGATGCCGCCCGCGGCGCCGGTGACGAGGGCGATCTTGTCCTGCATCTCACTACCTCCGTGGTTCCGGTACGGGATAAGGGGCGGGGGCGCGTCAGGCGCGCCAGGCCGAGACGACGGTGACGGCCTGCCCGGGGTTGAGCCTCGGGTCGCAGAAGCTGGTGTAGTACTCGCCGCAGCGGCCGACCCACTGCTCGCCGAGGACGCACTCGGTGACGTCGTCGGGGGTGGTCTCCAGGTGGACGCCGCCGGCGATGCCGCCGGAGGAGCGCACGGCGAGCTGGAACTCGGAGATCTCCCGCTCGACGGTGGTGGTGTAGCGGGTCTTGAGTCCGCCTGGGGCGGTGACGGTGTTGCCGTGCATCGGGTCGGTCAGCCAGATCACCGGGTGGCCGGCGGCGCGGACCGCCTCGACGAGCGGCGGCAGCTTCTGGGCGACCTTGTCGGCGCCCATGCGGGCGATGAGGGTGAGCCGGCCGGGCTCACGGGCCGGGTCGAGGATCTCGCAGAGCGTGAGCAGCTCGTCGGGGGTCATGCTGGGGCCGACCTTGCAGGCGACCGGGTTGACGACCTCGGCGAGCAGGGCGACATGGGCGCCGTCGGTCTGACGGGTGCGTTCGCCGATCCACGGGAAGTGGGTGGAGGCGAGCAGCAGTCGGCCCTCGTCGTCGCGGCGGAGCATCGGCACCTCGTAGTCGAGGAGCAACGCCTCGTGGCTCGTCCAGACCGGCGGGTCGATGGCCGGGCGGCCGACGGGCTTGCGCCAGCCGAGGTGGCCCATGATGTCGTTGGCCGCCATGTATCCGGTGAGCAGCCGCAGCGGGTCGGGGCGGCGGGACTCCGCTTCGGGTTCGGGGCCGTTGACCATGTGGCCGCGGTAGACCGGGAGTTCGAGCTCGCCGACCTTCTCGGTGTCGTTGGAGCGCGGCTTGGCGAACTGGCCGGCCAGGCGGCCCACGCGGATCACCGGCTTGTGCGTGATCATCTTCATGGCGCCGGCGAGCAGGTCGAGGACGGCGGCCTTGCGGGCGATGTGCTGGGCGGTGGACTCGTCGGGGTCCTCGGAGCAGTCGCCGGACTGGACGATCACGGCCTCGCCCGCGGCGACCCTGGCGAGGAGAGTGCGCAGGGTGTGCACATCCTGGGGGCTGACCAGGGCGGGACGGACGCTCAGTTCCTCCCGTACGCGCTCCACCTGCGAGGCGTCGTCCCACACGGGCTGTTGCAGAGCCGGCCTTCGCCGGATGTCGAGCAGAGTGTTGTCCACAGGGAGTCTCTCCTAAGACGACAGGACGACGGGTGCGGGTGGGATTCTTCGAGCGGGAGATCCGAAAAGGGCCGGCCGGGCGGGCAACCGAACCGGTCCGACGAACCGGTGACGTGCGATTGGGTGTGCCACGAGTGGGCCGGCCGGCCCGTAATTCCCTCGGATCATCCGTCGTTGACTGGCTCACGGCCAATGGAGCAGGGCGCACTCCGTCAAGTGGGCGGAAAATCCATCAGGTCGGTTGGTGCGCTGTTCACACGACTTCCATCTGGGCCATCATTCCCATGGCCGCGTGGTCGAGCATGTGGCAGTGGTACAGGTACTTTCCGCGATAGCTGTCGAATGTTGCCTGGAACTTCACCGTCTCGCCCGGCATGACGCGGATCGTGTCCTTGAGTCCCGCCTCGGCAGGACCGGGCGGATTTCCGTTGCGTTCCAGTACACGGAACTGCACCAGGTGAATATGGAAATTGTGCGGGATGGCTTGATTGCTGTTGGTGACCGTCCAGATTTCCGAGCCGCCCCAGGGAACGGTGTTGTCGATTCGGTGGTGGTCGTAGACCTTTCCGTCCATGTAGCCCTGCGGGGCGGGCCGCCCGTCCTCGTCCATGCTCATGACGACGGTCCGCCGGCCGGTGACGGCCGGCAGCGCGGGCAGGGTGCGCAGCGTGGCGGGTACGGCGCTGGGGTCGGACGCGGTCTTCACCACGTCGAAGCGCAGCACCTTGCCGGTCAGTTCGGCCGGACCCGGGCCCTCGGTGTTCTCCAGGACGAGCTGGGTGCCGACGGGATAGCGGGAGAAGTCGATGACGACCTCGGCGCGTTCGCCCGGCGAGAGGGCGACGGTGTCGGTGGAGAAGGGCCGCTCCAGGAGGCCGCCGTCGGAACCGATGTGGATGAACGGCGAGCCGTCCGCGAGCCGCAGGGTGAAGAATCTCAGGTTGGTGGAATTGAGCAGCCGGAAGCGGTACTTGCGGGCCGCGACCTGGAAATACGGCCAGGCCCTGCCGTTGGCCATGATGGTCGAACGGCTGCGGAAGTCGTCCATGGTGTAGACGAGTTGCCCGGCCGTGTCGAAATGCCCCTCGCGCAGCATGATCGGCACGTCGTACACGCCGGAGGGCAGCGGGAGCGCCCGCTCCTCGGCGTCGGTGAGCAGGTAGAACGCGGAGAGGCCGCGGTAGACGTGCTCGGACTCCATGTGGTGGGCATGGTCGTGCAGCCAGAGCGGGGCGTGACCCTGCTGGTTCGGGTAGTGGTACGTGCGCATACCGCCGGGTGCGATGGTGGCCATCGGGTCCCCGTCGTGCTCGGGGGCGACGTGCCCGCCGTGCAGATGGATCGAGGCCGGCATGTCCAGCTTGTTGTACTGGTTGATGACGACCGGGCGGCCGGAGGTGGCCCGGATGAGTCCGGGGAAGCCTCCGTTGAAGGTGAAGACCTCGGTGAGCTGCTTGGGCAGGATCTCCTTGGTGGTCCGCTTGATCGAGATGTTGTAGGTGTCGACGCCGTTGGCGGTCGAGCTGGGCGCGATGACCTGCGGCAGAGGCATCGGCCGGGTGAAGAACGCGACGGCGGTCGCGTCGGCCGCTGTGGCCGATGCCGCGCCGAGCAGCGGGGTCAGGGCTGCGCCGGTGGCCACCGTGCCGCCTGTCGCCAGGGCGGCACCGATGAACCGTCGTCTGGAAAGCATGGGGATTCCCCTCGTCATGGGCGCGCCCTGTGCGCACCCGTATCTCCTTGCTCTGTGGGGGGTGTGGGGGCTGTGGGGGGCTGTGGGGGTGTGGGGGTGTGGGGGTCCGACGGCCCCGGCGCGCGACTGGGCGGCGGCGCGGGGGCGGCTCGTGGGGCCCGGCGCGGTCGCGGGCGGGGCGCGGAACTGGGCGCGGGGCGGTTCCGGGGTACGGACACACGCCGGCGCGCGGCGGGCGCGGGGCGGTTCCGGGGTACGGATACGGGCGAGGCGCGCGGCGGGCGCGGGGCGGTCCTCCGTACGGAGATGCGGCCCGGTTCGGGCCTGACGCAGGCCCGGTGAGGGCCTGGCGCGCGGGCGGTTCCGGGCACGGACGCAGGCCCGGTGGAGGCCTGGCGCGCGGGCGGTTCCCGGCACGGACGTAGTCCCGATGCGGGACGGACGTAGGCCCGTGCGGTCCTGGTGCGCGTCGGGCCGGCCCCTTGGGGCCGGCCCGTCGATGCGTCGTTCCTGGTCGAGGAGGGCGTCAGTCCTTCTCGACGACCACCTTGATCCTGCCCAGCGTCTCGGTGACGTCCCGGGTCATCTTCGCCGTCCAGTCGGAGATGAACTTCCGCTTGTCGGCCTCGTCCATGTCCTTGGTGATCTCGTGGATTCCGGGTGACGCGTATCCCATGCGGAACGTCTGGGAGAGCGTGGCTCCGTTCTCGGCGGGCTCGATGAGGAAGGACCAGGTGAGCTCCTGCGGCTCACCGGTCTTGGAGTGGATCTTCCAGCGGAACACACGGCCGGGGGCGGTCTCCGCGACTTCCGACTTCGTGTGCCAGATTCCGCGGATGAGCGGCGCCCAGGACACGATGTCGTCGCTGCGGAAGTTCTCTCCCTCGAAGATCGCACCGACCGTCCCGGGCTCTCCGGACAGCCATCGGCCGCCCTGGAGTTCCGAGCTCCATTCGGAATGCCGCTGCATGTCGCTGACGATCGAGTAGATCTTGTCGGCGGAAGCCGCGATATGAATCTCGGCGCCCAGCTCGAAAAGGGGGCGAGAGTCCAGAATCGACGTTGTCATGCCTGGATCCTGCCGATCCCCAGGGGTGTGCTCAAAGGGTCGGGCGTGAATCCGTCAGGTCACCGTGACACCGCTTCGGATGCCGCTCCGACTGACCTGACTGAGTACGCCGAACCGCATTGGCCGAGGCCAGGACGTGCGGCACCCTCGCACCGTCGTCACTCTTCGACGCGCCAAGTCTTTTGGCATTCGCATACCCGGGGAGTTTTGTTTATGGACCGGTCGGGAGTTGGACATGAGCCGCCACCCATGCCACGGAGACGTACGGTCGTCGCGGCCGCCGCAGCGGTGGCGACGGCGGTGACCGTACCGGGCGGCGTGGCCTCGGCCGCGGAGACGGACGGCGGAGTGCGCGCCGGTGGCGCCGCGGAGGGCACCGGTGTCGTCACCCGTGCCGCGGAGGGCACCGGTGTCGTCACCCGTGTCGGCGGTGGTCTGATCAGGGGAGAGCGGGCCGGCGGCCTGTCCGTCTTCCGGGGGGTGCCCTACGCCGCTCCCCCGGTCGGCGAGCTGCGCTTCCGCTCACCGCGCCCGGTCGCCCCCTGGCGCGGGACCCGGGACGCGACGCGGTTCGCTCCCGTCTCGTACCAGTCGTACCTGCCCGGCTCCAGCGAGGACAGCCTCTACGCGAACGTCTGGACCCCGGACACCGGCGGCGCCCGCCCCGTCGTGGTGTACATCCACGGCGGCGGCTGGTTCCTCGGCGCCGGCAGCGAGCCGGACTTCGACGGCGCCCGGCCCGCCGCCCACGGCGACATGGTCGTGGTGACCTTCAACTACCGCCTCGGCGCCCTGGGTTGGGGCCTGCACGAGGACCTGGTCGACGAGCGCACCGGCGGGTACTCCAACTGGGGGCTGCAGGACCAGGTGGCGCTGCTGCACTGGGTGCGCCGCAACGCGGCCGCCTTCGGCGGCGACCCCGACAACATCACGCTGGCCGGCACCTCGGCCGGCGGCTCCTCGACCTGGCAGCTGGGACTGCTCCCCGAGCTGCGCGGAATCGTTCGCCGAATCGTCCCCATCAGCGTCAAGCACGTCTGGGAACCGGCGAGTTCGATGAGCCGGGAGGACTCCCACCGGGTCTTCGAGCTGGTCGCCCGCAAGCTCGGCACCACCGTGCGGGGCCTGCGCTCCGTGCCGGCCGCCCGGCTCAAGGACACCTGGGAGAAGATCTTCTCCGGCAGCCCCGTCGACCGGGAGATATCCACCTGGCGCGAGTACCAGGGTCCGGTCGTCGACGACCGCTGGATGCTCGGCCACGACTTCGAGCTGCCCACCCCCGACCTGCCCACCCTGTCGATCTACGGGCGGACCGAGGGCACCTTCTTCACCACCGGGCCCGGCTATCCCTTCCCGGGTCCCCATCCCACCGACGACGCGAGCCTGCGCACCGCGATCCGCGCCGTGCTGCACAAGGGCGCGGTCCATGTCGCCGACACCGAGGTGGACGCGGCGATCTCCGCGTACCGCCGGGCGGCGGCGATCGACGGACTCCCGCAGGACCCGGTGTCCGTCTGGGGCGCGATCTGGGGCGACAGTCTCTTCCGCTACCAGATCACCCGGCTCGCCGAACGGCAGGCCACGGAGCGGCCCGACGTACCCAGCTATCTGGTGGAGTTCGCGCACCCGGTCGCCCCGCCGCTGACCGGCACCCCGCACGAGGCCACGTCCAAGTTCCTCTTCGGTACCTACGGCTCCGCGGCCAACGCCCCGCACTACGGCGACGGCCCGCTGGAGCGGCTCGTCTCGGACACCTTCATCGACCTGCTGTCCTCCTTCGCCCACGGCCGGGCGCCGAGCAGCCCGAACGCGCCCACGGTGCCGGTGTTCTCGCCGGACCGGCCCTCCACGCTGATCCTCGGCGGGGAGCGGGTCGCCGAGGTCGGTGAGCGCTCCGCACTGCGTCAGCTCGCCCACTGGGACACCGCCGGCTGGGTCCCGGTCCCGAAGCCCGCTTCGACGGCCGCCCCCCGCTCCTGACTCCGTACACCCCGCTGATCATTCGAGAAAGGACCTGAGGCGCCATGTGCGGACTCACCGGCTGGATCGCCTACGACCGCGACCTGACGCTCGGCGGCGACACCGCCGAGGCCATGACCCGGACCCTGGAGTGCCGGGGCCCGGACGACGGCGGCATCTGGCTCACCCGCCACGCCGCCCTGGGCCACCGCCGTCTCTCCATCATCGATCTGGAGAACGGCCGCCAGCCCATGCACGCCGTCCCCGGCGACGACGGTCAGCCCGTCCTCGTCTACACCGGCGAGGTCTACAACTTCCGTGAGCTGAAGGAGGAGCTCACCGCCCTCGGGCACGAGTTCCGCACCGCGTCCGACACCGAGGTCGTGCTGCACGCCTATCTCGAGTGGGGCGAGGAGTTCGCGGAGCGGCTCAACGGCATGTACGCGCTGGCGATCTGGGACCCGCGCAGCGAGGAACTCCTCCTGGTCCGCGACCGGATGGGCGTCAAGCCGCTGTACTACTACCCCACCGCCGACGGTGTCCTCTTCGGCTCCGAGCCCAAGTCGATCCTCGCCCACCCCGAGGCGGAGGCCGTCGTCGACGCCGAGGGGCTCGCCGAGATCTTCGCGATCATCAACACCCCCGGCCACGCGGTCTTCAAGGGGATGCGCGAGGTCGTCCCCGGCACGTCCGTCCGCTTCACCAGGGCGGGCTCCACCACCCGTACGTACTGGACGCTCCAGGCGCGCCCGCACACGGACGACCTCGACACCACCATCGCCACCGTCCGCGAACTGCTCGAGGACATCATCGAGCGGCAGCTGATCGCCGATGTGAAGGTCGGCACCCTGCTCTCCGGCGGTCTGGACTCCAGCGCCGTGACCGCGCTCGCCGCGAAGGTACTGCGCGACCAGGGTTCGGACGAGCGGATCACCGCCTTCTCGGTCGACTTCAAGGACCACGGCGAGACCTTCCGCGACAACGGCATCTGGATGGACCCGGACACCCCGTACGCCGTCGACGTGGCCCGGCACTCCGGCGCCGAGCACATCATCGTGGAGCTGGAGAACCACGACATCCTCGACGAGGACGTCCGTACGGCGGTGCTGCGCGCCCAGGACCTGCCGGTGTCGACCGGCGACATGGAGCACTCCCTGTACCACCTGTGCAAGGCGCTCAAGGAGCGCGTCACGGTGGCGCTTTCGGGCGAGGCTGCCGACGAGATCTTCGGCGGCTACAACTGGTTCTTCGACGAGGAGGCCGTCAACGGGGACACCTTCCCCTGGTACGACGCCTGGCGGCGGCTCGGCGGCCTGGACACGGTCAAGGACATCGGGCTCTGGGAACGGCTCGGCATGGAGGAGTACGTCAAGCGCCGGTACGCCGAGTCCCTGGAGGCGGTCCCGCGGCTCGCCGGCGACTCCCGGCACGAGGAGCGGATGAAGGAGCTGACCTGGCTCAACATCCAGCACTGGGAGAAGTTCCTGCTGGACCGCAAGGACCGGATCTCGATGTCCACCAGCCTTGAGGTCCGCGTCCCGTTCACCGACCACCGGCTCGTCGAGTACGTCTACAACGTGCCGTGGGAGATGAAGAACTTCGACGGCCGGGAGAAGAGCCTGCTGCGCGCGGCGTCCGCGCACGTGCTGCCCCAGTCGGTCCTGGAGCGGAAGAAGAGCCCGTACCCCTCCACCCAGGACATCGAGTACGTCACCGCGCTGCGCGCCAAGGTCGAGGCGCTGCTCGCCGACGGCTCCCCGGTGCTGCGGCTCGTCCCGCGCGAGGGCATCCAGCGGCTCCTCGACAGGCCGCTGGAGGAGTACTCGGCGCTCGGTGGGCTCTGGGGCACCCGGGCGGTGATGGAGCGGCTGGTCGAGTTCAACGCCTGGGCGCTCGACTACAAGGTCCGTATCGAGCTCTGACCTGCACGCTCGCCACTCTGCGGCGTCGCGCGCGGCCTTCCGGCCGTGCGCGGCGCCGCGGACGCATGTGTACGCCAAGCCCCACCCGCGCCGCCTGTACCGACCGCATCACAGCTGGGAGTTGGTCACCATGACCCACAGCCGTCACCGGGCTCCGCGCAGGGAGCTGCTCTCCCCGCGCGCCCGCACCGTCGTCCTGGAGTTCCTGATCACGGCGGGGATCCTCTTCCTCATCGTGACCACGTCACGCTGGATCTTCGCTCCGGACGCGCCCCTCGGCTCCGTGCTGAAGGGGCGGGCGGCGTTCGTCGCGCTCGGCCTCATCTTCGGCATCGTCAACACGGCGATCATCCACTACTCGATGTCCCGGAAGACCGCCGGACACATGAACCCCTCGGTGAGCATCGGGCTGTGGCTGCTGCGGGTCTTCCCGGGCCGGGACGTCCTGCCGTTCTGCGTGGCGCAGATGACCGGGGCCCTGGCCGGCGTGGGCCTCGCGCGGCTGGTGTGGGGCGCGCCCGTGGGTCTGCCCCAGGTCGGCTGGGCGGCGGTGGCTCCCCAGCCCGGCTGGGGCTTCTGGGGGGTGCTGACGGCGGAGACGGTCGGCCAGCTGATCTGTATGACGCTGGTGGCGGCGCTGCTGATCCGGCCGCGCTGGGAGTGGCTGATACCCGGGGTCGTCGGGCTGTGCATCACCGGCTTCATCGTGGTCCTCGGGCCGCTCTCGGGCGGCTCGGTCAATCCGGCGCGGCAGTTCGGGCCGGCGCTGTGGGCCGGGAACTTCGGCTTCCTGACCGCGTATCTGATCGGCCCCGTCCTCGGCGCGGCGCTGGCGGCCGCGCTCGCCGCGGCGCTCAGGCCGCCGGTGGAACCACCGGCCGCCGAGGAGGCGGTCCTGCAGGTCGAGCACACCGTCCGCCCCGTCGAGGCGACCGTATGCCCGGACACCATCCCGCCCGAGCTGCTGCGGGAGCGCCCCGCGCACGACGACCCGTATCGCATCTGAGCATTCGAACGCCTGAACACGTGATCCAGGAGACAGACATGTTGGGAACCTACGGACTGCCCGTCGCCGTCGAGGCCGACCCGGAGTGGCAGAGCGAGCTCCTCGACCTCGACGCGTACCTCGCCCGGATCGGCTTCTCCGGGCCCCGCACCCCCACCGCGGTCACTCTGCACCGGGTCCTGCGCTGCCACATGGACGCGATCGCCTTCGAGAACGTCGACATCGCGCTGGGCCGCCCGGTCTCGCTCGACCTGGACCGGATCCAGGACAAGCTCGTACGGGCGGGGCGCGGCGGCTACTGCTACGAGAACAACCTGCTGTTCGCCGCCGCCCTGGACCGGCTCGGTTTCCCGGTGACCCGCCTCCTCGCCCGGATCCGGCAGGGCGAGAGCAGGCGCCGCTTCCGTACGCACACGGTGCTCCTGGTCCGTGCGGAGGACCAGGTGTGGCTCGCGGACGTCGGCTACGGCTACAGCGGCCTGATGGAGGCGCTGCCGCTCCGCGACGGTGCGGTCTCCTCGGTCGCGGACTGGACCTGGCGGCTGACGGCCGACGGGCCGGACTGGGTGGTGCGCATCCCCGAGGAGGGAGCGGACGACGGCTGGTTCGACATGTACGCGTTCCGTCAGGAGCCGCAGTTCCGGATCGACTTCGAGGCGGCGCACTACCTCTCCTCGACCCGGCCCGGCTCGCCGTTCGTCGGTCAGCTGGTCGCCCAGAAGGAGACGGAGAAGGAGCGCCGGCTGCTGCGGGACAAGTCGCTGGAGATCCGGTACGCGGACGGGCGCGTCGAGCGACGTGAGCTGAGCGCCGCCGATACGGTGTGCGCGCTCGGAGAGCTGTTCTCGATCGAGCTGAACGACGACGACGAGCGTGCCCTGCTGCGGTTCTTCGCCACGAAGTGACATCCGGGTACGGAACTTGACGGACTTTCACGGACCGCGTGGAAGGCCGCCGTCCCGTTCGGAGAAAGTCGCGAACGGGCCCTTCCGTTCCGTACCCGGCCCCCCCGTCCCACACCAAGGAGCAGGTCCGTCATGACCAACGTCGCAGTCATCTACTACTCGTCGACCGGCAATGTGCACACGCTGGCGAACGCCGCCGCGCAGGCCGCGGAGAAGGCCGGTGCGGAGGTTCGGCTGCGGAAGGTGGCGGAGTTGGCGCCGCAGTCGGTGATCGACACGAAGGCGGAGTGGGCCGAGCACGTCCAGGCCACCCGTGACGTGGAGGTCGCCTCCCTCGACGACCTGGAGTGGGCCGACGTCGTGCTGATCGGCACGCCGACCCGCTTCGGTCTGCCCGCCGCGCAGATCAAGCAGTTCATCGACACGACCGGTGGTCTGTGGGCGCAGGGCAAGCTGGTCAACAAGGTCGCCGCGTCGTTCACCTCGACCTCGACCGCGCACGGTGGCCAGGAGTCGACGCTGCTCGCCCTGAACAACACCTTCTACCACTGGGGTGCCATCATCGTGGCGCCCGGCTACGCGGACCCGGTGCAGTTCGCTCCGGCCAACGGCAACCCGTACGGCGCCAGCAGCGTCTCGGCGAACGAGGCGGACAACGTGGCCGGCGAGAACCTCGCCGCGATCGAGTTCCAGACGCGTCGCGCCGTCGAGATCGCCACGGCGCTGAAGAAGGGCTTCGGCGCGGCCTGACCGTGGGCCCGGGGACCGGGCCGGGTCAGCTGTCCGGGGGGACACACGAGAGGAGGGGCGGGACGCTTCGAGCGTCCCGCCCCTCCTCTCGTCGTGTTCCGGCACGCGCCCTGGTGCGGCCCCTCAACCGAGCGATCCGGCGGGCACGAGGCGGGGCAGCGTGGACGTCTGGCGGCCGAAGGCCGGCCGGGCCACGTCCCGTACGGTCAGGATCGAACGCTGGAGCCTGCGCAGCCGCGCCGAGGGCTCCATGCCCGTCTCCTTCTTCAGTCCGTTGCGCAGCCGCTGGTAGACCTCCAGGGCCTCGTCCTGCCGTCCGCAGCGCAGCAGCGCGACCATGAACTGGCCGTGCAGCGGTTCGTTGGTGCGGTACTGGGCGACGAGTTCGGAGAGGTCGGAGATCATCTCGAAGTGCCGGCCGAGCCGCAGTTGGGCCTCGACCCACTGGTCGAGGGCGCTCAGCCGGGAGGTCTCCAGGCGCTCGATCTCCATGCGCAGATGGGGACCGGCCGCGACGCCCGCGTACGGTTCGCCGCGCCACAGGGCGAGGGCGTCGGAGAGCCGGCGTGCCGCGCGCTGGAGGTCGCCCGCCTCCATGGCCCGGTAGCCCGCGCCCGCGGCCCGCTCGAACTGCCAGGCGTCGTTGGAGCCGCCGCCGGTGTCGAGCCGGTAACCGCCGGGCAGCGAGACGAGCACGGCCTCGGCGGTGTGGCGCTCCAGCCAGTTGGAACCGTCCGCCGGCGCCCCGGTCCCGCGCAGGGCCATGGTGATCAACGCCCGCAGGTCGATGATGTGGGACTGAAGTTCGACTCGGGCGCCGCGCGGCGGCCCCGACGGCCAGAGCTCCTCCATGAGTACGGTCACGGGCACGACCTGGTCCGCGTTGGCCGCGAGCAGCGCCAGCAACTGTCGCGGCGCGGCGGCGGTCGGAGTGATCGACACCCCGTTCTCGCGTACCGACAGTCCCCCCAGGATCCGGACGTCCACTTTGCCCCCTCAGTGTCGGTGAACGGCTTGGCCCTGGACGATTAGAAAAGAGACCCGGAGGCATGTCAATAAGAAACCGCCGGGTATGGAATTTCTGGACCCGAGAACGCGGAAGAATGTCCGCTTAGCTCGGGTTTGTCGCTATCAGGAATCCGTAAGGGGCACAACGAAGCGTACCCACGGGTCCAAGATCTGGACTCACGGGTACGCTTTCCGATGTCTATTTCAGACGACGTCAAGATGTCGACTTCATGTCTTCCTCGAAAAACCGGCAGCCGGGTATGGTTTCACCCACCAGAATGACCCGCCCCGGGGGCCCGGGGCGGGTGACCCCTAGCCCGCCGCCGCCTCCGCCGCGCGCAGGGCGCGGGCGCCCCGTCCGGGCTCCATGTCGAGCATCGCGAGCACGGCGGGGACCGCGATGCTGGGCAGCACATGGCGGTAGAGCGCCGAGGCCCAGCGGTCCATGTCCGCCCGGTTGCTGCCCAGGGCCTGGGTCATCAGGTTCAGGCCGGCGTAGGAGCCCACCACGAGCGGCGCCACCTCCTCCGGGTCGGCGTGCGGCAGCAGTTCACCGCGCTCCTTGGCCTCTTCGAGCACCCGCAGATTGAGATCGGTCCACTCCCGGTAGGGGCCGCTGCGGTTGAGTTCGTGGCCGCCCTGGTCGAGGGTGAGCCGGACGCTCCCGCGCAGCAGCCCGTCATGGGTCAGCCGGTGCGCGAACACCATGCCGATGTCGACGAACTCCTGCATCTTGGAGACCTGCGGCATCGGCGTGGGCGCGGTCGACACCTGGGCGTCGATCACCGCGTGCGCGAGGTCTTCCTTGGAGTCGAAGTGGAAGTAGAGCGCACCCTTGGTGACCTGGGCGAGCTGGAGGATGTCGGTGAGTTTCGCAGCCTCGTAACCACGCTCGTCGAAGACGGTGGCGGCCGCTTCCAAGATCGCCTGGCGCGTCCGAATCGCGCGATCCTGCTTCGCCATTGGGGGTCACGTCCCTCTCATAGCCCGATGCCCCACAGGACACACGCGCTCGCTCCGTGCCTGCTCGCACTTCACGGTCGAAAACAGCAAGTATGGACGGATACGTGCAGAGGACACAAGACATCGCACGCAGGCCGTTCGGCCGGGCGGCATCCGGCTCACACCATCGTGAAGCCGCCGTCCACCGGCATGATCGCACCGGTGACGAACGACGATCGGTCACTGCAGAGCCAGGCCGCCGCCTCGGCGATCTCCTCGGGCTCGGCCGTCCGCGGCTGCGGGGTGGCGGCGTGCAGCGCCTCCTCGATCCCGGGCACCGCGGCGAACCACTCGGTGACCACTTCGGTACGGGTCGTCCCGGGCGCCACCGAGTTGATCCGGATCCCCTGGGCCGCGTACTCGGCGGCGGCGGCCTTGGTCAGTCCGACCACGGCGTGCTTGGCGGCCACGTAGGGCGCGGCCACCGGGGTCGCGAGCAGTCCGCCGACGCTGCTGGTGTTCACGATCGCGCCGCCGCCTGTGGTCAGCATCGCGGCGATCTCGTCCCGCAGGCAGTTCCAGACCCCGCGCAGATTGACGTCCAGGATCCGGTCGTAGAGCTCGTCGTCCATCTCGTGCAGCGGCTCGCGGCCGGCGCCCCACCCGGCGTTGTTGAACGCCACGTCGAGCCTTCCGTACGTGTCCACCGCGTGCGCCACGGCGGCGCGGGTGTCCTCGCGGCGGGTTATGTCCGCCACCACGTACTCGGCCTCGGCGCCCTGCTCGCGCAATTCGGTCACCAGAGCCTTGAGTCTGTCCTCGCGGCGGGCGGCGAGGACCACGCGGGCGCCCTCACGGGCGAAGACCCGGGCGGCGGCCGCTCCGATTCCGCTGCTCGCTCCGGTGATCAGGGCGACCTTCTCGGGCAGCAGGCGGTGGTCGGCAGTCATGGGACGGTCGTCTCCCTCGGCAGTTGGATGTGTGACGCCTGGCTGTGTGGCGCCGGGCGCGTCGTCGTCGACAGGGCTGACGGAATCACAGGTCCGGCCGCGACGGCGGCGCCTTCGGGTGGATACGCCACACGGATCTCAGCGGTTCCAGACCGTACCGGCGGCGGCCTCGGCGTCGAGGGTCCGCAGCAGGGACTCGTCGATCTCGTCGAGCGAGCGCACCACGTGTCTGACGCCCGCCCGGCGCATCAGCTCGCCCTGGAACCCGTGCGCGAAATCGCTCGGGTGGCCGACGAAGGGCACCCCGAGCTCCTTGGCGGCCTCCGCGACGCGGGCGACGTCGTCGATGAAGAGGATCTGGTCGAAGCGGAGCCCGAGGTCTCGCGTCAACTCGCGTACCCCGGGCCGGAAGTCGTTGGTGCACACATAGCCGGGCGCGTCGAAGAGATGCGCCTGCTCCCGCAGGTGCAGGTCGAAGTGGGACGCGTCGAGCCCGCCGTAGCAGACCGTCCGCAACCCCAGTTCCCGCAGCCGCACCAGCAGCTCGGTGGCGCCGTCGAGCAGGCGCAACGGATGCTCGGCCAGATGGGCGGCACGCTCCTCGAAGTAGGCCGCGAGCACGTCCTCGGGGCTCCAGGAGAGTCCGGCCGCGGCCCCGAGGGCCTTGGCGGCGGTGAGCTGGGTCTGGGAGAAGATCTCCCGCTCCACCTCGGCGTCGTAGAGGCCGCCGCGGCTGGTGATGAACCGGTGGATGACCGGGCTGAACGTGTCGTTCAGCAGGACGCCGTCGATGTTGACGGCGGCGACGGATATCTGACGCAGGTGTTCCACGGAGTCTCCAAGGGACAGCCGATCGGCGGGCCGGGCATATCGGAACGAATCGCGCGCAGACAGTGGCGCGATCACCCGAACCGGCGTCTCGGATGCCCGAGAAACAAACCTGGCGGTACAGATTTCCGGCAGCTGGAAGATACCCGAAGCCACCTCACTCGTGAACCCTCGGGTCTCATGAGTCGGACATCTGCCGTTCTGACAGGCGTCGTTGAACACGGGCAGACTCGAAGGCCCTTCCCCTTCCCCCGCGTCGACCTGACAGAACCGTACCCGCGCCCTTGCGAAACGTACCGAGGGGTTCGTAACTTCCGCGGTGCTGGTTGCCCGAACCTCCTTAGTAGGCCCTTAGTAGAGGGATCTCATGCTGCAGACGTCCGCCCCGACCGACATCGTGGACACGGAAGCCTTCCAGGGGCTCACCACGACGGCTCCCCGTGAGTACGTTCACCGGGCCGCGCTCGCCGAGGTCTTTCTCACCGCCGACTGGTCCCGTACGGACGAGACGCACTTCACGCTCAGCGCCCAGTGGCCGCGTGGACACTCCTTCTTCGGCCCGGTCGGCGGCTCGCACTACGACCCGATGCTGGCTGCCGAAACGATCCGTCAGGTGGGTGCGCTGCTCGCCCACGCGGGCTTCGACGTGCCGCTTGGCCACCAGTTCCTGATGTGGGAGCTCAACTACCGCGTAATGCCCGCGATGCTGCCCGTCGGCGGGGCGCCCGCCGATCTGCGGCTCGACGTCACCTGCACCGACATCCGCCGCCGCGCCGGCCGGCTGGCCGGGCTGAGCTACGAGGTCGTGGTCAGCGAGCAGGGCCGGACGCTCGCCACCGGCAACGCCCGCTACACCTGCACCAGCCCCGAGGTCTACCGCCGACTGCGCGCCGACCGCCTCGCCGAGGCGGCGACCGCCCAGGAGCTGCCCACCGCGGCCGTGGAGCCGCGGTCCGTCGGCCGGCTCAGCGAGTTCGACGTCGTGCTCACGCCGACCGAGCGTGCCGACCGCTGGCAGCTGCGGGTCGACACCCGCCACCCCGTCCTCTTCGACCACCCCGGCGACCACATTCCCGGCATGGTCCTGCTGGAGGCGGCCCGCCAGGCGGTGCAGACACTGACACCCGCCGGCCGGCCGGTGCTGCCGGTGGCGATGGACTCCACCTTCCACCGGTACGCCGAGTTCGGCAGCCCCTGCTGGATCGAGACCGAGCCGGCCGTGGACTACCCGGGCAGCCCGGAACGGCTGATCCGGGTGACCGGCCGCCAGGACGACGAGATCCTCTTCACCGCCATCACCACGGTCGCGGAACTCCCTTCCTGACCCGATCAGTTCAGGGACGCGGCGATCAACAGCCCGAACGCGGCGGTGATCAGCACCGTACGGACCGCGTGGAAGGCGTTCCAACGCTTCTCGAAGGCCGCCCGGACCGCGGACGGATCCACCCCCGTCCGCTCCGAGGCGGCCAGCGCGTTGTTCAGCGGAACGTTGCCGCCCATCGTGATCAGGTGGTTGACCACGGCGCAGACGAGACCGGCCAGGACCAGCCACTTCTGGGTGTCCGAGCGCCCGTCGACCGGCACGAAGAACGCGGCGACCGGGAAGGCCACGACCCCCAGGAACACGATCAGGAACACCGGCTTGGGAACGTACTCGTTGATCCGCCGCATCGCGTCGACGAACTCCGCGTCCCCGAGCCGGGCGAGCGCGGGCATGATCCCGGTCATGAAGATCAGCATGAACCCGGCGTAGAGGCCGGTGGAACCGACGGCGAGGGCGAGCAGCAGGGTGGCCATGGCCCCATCATGACGGGATCCACGGCCACCGCGCAGCGGTTGTGGATCAGCCGGAGTACGGATCGCCCGATTCCGCGCCGCCGTCCCTCGCCAGCAGCTTGTCCGCCTGCCGGATCGCCTCCGTCAGCTCCCGCACCACCTTCGAACCCGACCGCTGCGCGATCGCCTCCGAGCGCTCCGCGAGCTCGGTGAGCCTCGGCGCGCCCGGCATGTCGCCGCCC
Source organism: Streptomyces sp. NPDC039609 (assembly GCF_055596705.1). Lineage (NCBI taxonomy): Bacteria > Bacillati > Actinomycetota > Actinomycetes > Kitasatosporales > Streptomycetaceae > Streptomyces > Streptomyces sp. NPDC039609. The sequence goes on along the minus strand of NZ_JBVIUJ010000002.1, from coordinate 338,250 downwards.
CGCAGACGGTCGGCGAAGTAGGCGGTGACGGCGGTCAGCTGAAGGCTGTCGTGGCCCGGGGCCCAGAGCGAGGACGTGAGCGCGCTCGTCCCGACGCTCCCGGTGTTCTCGTGCGGGGAGCGGTTCTTCGGGTCGAGCCAGCGGACCGTGGCCGTGGCCAGCGGCCCGGTGCTGCCGGGCCGGGTCTTCACCGCGTACAGCGCGGTGACGGTGTGCCCCGCCCCCACCTCGCCGCCGTCGACCTTGTCGTTGCGGAAGTCCTCGTCGGCGACCTCCCGGTTCTCGTAGCCGATCAGCCTGAACCGCTCGACGGTCTTCGGGTCGAAGGCGACCTGCGCCTTGGCGTCGCGGGCACGCAGCTCGATGTTCGTGGGCAGCTGGTCCACGAAGACCTTGCGCGCCTGCTCGATGGTGGAGACGTACGTGGTGTGCCCGTCGCCCTTGTCGGCGAGCTGCTCCATGAACGCGTCGCCGTAGTCGCTGCCGACGCCGACGCCGAAGAGGGTGATCCCGTACTCCCTGCGCTCCTTGTCGATCCGGTCGAGGATCGACTGCGCGTCGGTGTCACCGGTGTTGGCGAGGGCGTCGGAGAGCAGCACGACCCGGTTGGTGGCGCCCTTGCGGTGCCCCTCGACGGCGACGTCGTAGCCGGTGCGTACGCCGGCCTCCACGTTGGTCGAGGAGGTGGTCCTCAGCTCGTCGACGATTCCGTGGATCCGCTCGCGCTGCCCCTTGACCTTCGTCATCGGGATCCGGATCTCGGCCTCGTCGCTGAAGGTGACGAGCGCGACCGAGTCGTCGTCGCGGAGCTCGTCGGTGAGGATGCCGAGGGACTCCTTGACCAGGTCGAGCCGGCCGGTCTCCGCCATCGAGCCGGAGATGTCGACGACGAAGGTCAGGGCGGCGGGCGGGCGTTCGCCCTTCCGGTCCGCGGCGGCGGTGGCGAGCCCGACGCGGACGAGCGACCAGCCGTCGTCCCCCGTCCTTGCCCCGTCGATCGTCACGCTGAAGCCGTCCCCCTCGGGACGGGGATAGTCCGGCCGGAAGCTGTTGACGAACTCCTCGGGCCGTACGGACGTCGGGTCCGGCAGCCGGCCCTCGGACAGGGTGCGCCGGGCGTAGCCGTACGAGGCGGTGTCCACGTCCAGGGCGAAGGTGGAGAGCCAGTCGGCGGGCGGCCGGGAGCGCTGCTCGCCCTCGGGGGCGTCGTCCTGGCGTGCGTCGGGGCTTGCGTCCTGACGGGCGTCCGGGGCCCGGTAGCCGCCCCCGCTCCCGTCCGCGCTCTGACGGCTGTTCCCCCCGGCCGCGCACCCGGTCAGAAGCAGCCCGGCAGCCAGGATTCCGGCGGCGAGCCGCGCCCTGTGGCGTCGCTTCATGTCATCTCCCCCTCAAGTTCGCGCACTTGTGAATGTGACGTCCGAGGAGGCCAAAAGGAGCAGACGAAGGAGTTGCGGATGGATCTCAATGCGGCAACGGCGGCCGGGGCGGCCTCCCGTGGCATGGACTCGCCATCCTTTTCAACAGGGGTTGTCACCGTGTGCAGTCACATGCGTACATGGAGTGGCGCACCGATCGGGCGGGGGTGGTCAGCGGTGGCAGAGACTGCGGGCTCCGTGATGCTCGCGCGATCGGCGATGAACAGGGCCGTGCCCGAGGCACAGCGGCCACCGGGGCGCCCCGTCCGCGGCACGCGGCGGATCAGCGCCGCTCTGGCCGGACTCGCCGCCTCGACGCGGCACGAACTGCTGACCTTCGACGACCCGGCCGCCTCCGCGGGCCGTGCGATCCCCGAGCCGTTCCTGGAGCTGGCAGGAGCGTGCATGCGGGCCGCGGCGGAGCGGGCGCCGGAGGTCAGACGGATCGTGCCGCGGCACGCCCTGCCGCATGTGGCGGGCGCGGTCGTGGCGCCGGGGCGGGCCCGTCTCACGGACTCGATCCCCTTCAAGATGATCGTCGTCGACCGTACGGTGGCGGCGGTCCCGCTCGATCTGGAGCTGCTGTACAACGGGCTGCTGTTGATCCGCGACCCGGTCGTCGTGCAGGCCCTGGTCCGCGCCCATCACATCAGTTGGGACGCGGGCGAGGAGCTGGTCGACGCCACCACCCCGCCGCGCGAGCTCCCCGCCCAGCTACGCCCGGTCCTCGAAGCGCTCCTCGCCGGCCTCACGGACGAGACGGCCGCCGCCCGCCTCGGCATGTCCGGCCGGACCTACAGCCGCCGGGTCGGTGAGCTGTTGCACGCCCTGGGCACGACGAGCCGCTTCCGCGCGGGCGCGGAAGCGGCTCGAAGGGGGTGGGTATGACCTGGGTCAGGACACGATGTCCTTGCGCGCGAAGCCCCGGAAGGCCAGCGCGAAGAGGATCAGGGCGTACGTCACCGAGATCGCCGCGCCCTTGGCCATCCCGCCCCACTCCAGCTGTGGTTGGAGCGCGTCCGCCCAGGCGAACTGCCAGTGCGCGGGCAGGAAATCACGCCAGGAACCGAGCGCCGTGACGGCATCCAGGACGTTGCCGATGATCGTCAGTCCGACCGCTCCACCGACGGCGCCCAGCGGGGCGTCGGTCCGGGTGGAGAGCCAGAACGCGAGCCCGGCGGTCACCAGCTGGGAGACGAAGATGAACGCGACGGCCAGGGCCAGCCGGGGCAGTGTCTCGGCCGCCGGAAGGGCGCCGCCGGTGGGGAGCCGCAGGGGTCCCCAGCCGTAGGCGACCGTGCCCGCGGCGAGCGCCACCAGCGGCAGCAGCACCATCGCGGCCGCACTGAAGCCGAGCGCCACTGCCAGCTTGGACCAGAGCAGCCGGGCCCGGGGGACGGGCGCGGCCAGCAGATAGCGCAGCGAGGACCAGCTCGCCTCGGAGGCCACGGTGTCCCCGCAGAACAGGGCGACCGGGACCACGAGCAGGAAGCCGGCGGAGACGAAGAGACACGTCGCGGCGAAGTTCGCCGCCGACGCCGTCGCCGTGTCCATCAGCGTGATCCGACCGTTCCCGTTGCCGTCCGGGCCCCCGCCGATCGCGAACGCGATGATCAGGACGAAGGGCAGGGCGGCGAGCACCGCTCCCATGACCAGGGTGCGGCGCCGCTTGAGCTGCCGTACGGCCTCGACGCGCAGCGGCAGGGTGCGCCGCGCCCGGTAGCCGGGTGCGGTCTCCACCAGTTCCGCGGTCGTGCTCATGCGGATCCTCCTCCGATCAGGGTCAGGAACGCGTCCTCGAGGCGGCGGTGCGGACCCACACCGGTCACGGGCACGTCCAGGCGGACGAGTTCGCCGATCAGCGCGGTCGCGTCGGCTCCGTCGAGGCGGACCAGGAGTCCGCCCTCGGTCCGTACGGCCGAGCCGATCCCGGGCAGTGCGTCGATCTTCTCGACGAGCGGGTCCGGGACGGTGTCCCCGAGCGTGACGAGCAGGGTGTCCCCCGCGCCGGTGATCTCGCCGACGGGCCCGGCCTGCACGAGCTGCCCGCGGTCCATGACCACGAGATGGGTGCAGGACTGCTCGACCTCCGAGAGGAGGTGGCTGGAGACGATGACGGTCCGGCCCTCGGCGGCGTACCGGATCATCACGTCCCGCATCTCACGGATCTGTGGCGGGTCGAGTCCGTTGGTCGGCTCGTCGAGGATCAGCAGATCCGGCAGGCCGAGCATGGCCTGTGCGATGGCGAGCCGCTGCCTCATGCCCTGCGAGTACGTCCGCACGGCGCGGGCGAGCGCGTCGCCGAGGCCGGCGATCTCCAGGGCCTCCTCGATATGTGCATCCTCGGCAGGGCGGCCGGTGGCCTTCCAGTACAGCTCCAGGTTGTCCCGCCCGGACAGATGCGGCAGGAAGCCCGCACCCTCGACGAAGGCGCCGACCCGGGAGAGCACCGGGGCGCCGGGCCGGATGGCCTGGCCGAAGACCCGGATCTCCCCGTCGTCGGGGCCGATCAGGCCCATGAGCATCCGCAGGGTGGTGGTCTTTCCCGCGCCGTTGGGCCCGAGCAGACCGAGGACCTGCCCCTGTTCGACCCGGAAGGAGAGATCCCGCACGGCGTACCGGTCGGAGGACTTGGCGTACTTCTTCGTCAGCCCGGTGATCTGCAGCGGTACGGCGGCGAGAGCGGGGTCCGGGGCGGGGGCCGTGGTCCGGCGGCGTGCGGTGAGGAGCAGCGCGCCGGCGATCAGGACTCCGGCGAGCGGCAGGCCCCACACCCACCAGGGCATCGCGGCCGCCTGGGTGTCCACGGCGGGCGCGGTGGGGACCGTCAGCGGGCCCTCGGCGGCGACGGTGTAGGTGGCCGGCGCGACCGGGGAGGCGTAGCCGAGGTCGGTGGCGGAGAGCACCAGCGCCAGCCGGTGGCCGGCCTCGACCTCGTGGTCGATCGCGGGCAGCGTCAGCTCGACGCTCCTGCCCTTCCGTGCGTCCTCGACGCGGACGGGGGTGACCAGTTGGGCGGGCAGCACCTGCCGGCGTCCGTCCGATCCGACGTCGTAGACCTTGGCGAACAGGACGGCGGAACCGTCCGCGCTGTCGGAGGTGACCTTGACACGGACGGTCGGCGAGCCGGTGATCCGTACCGGCTCGGCCAGCGGCTCCGCCTCGAACCGGCCGTGCTGGCCGGGGAAATCGAGGGAGAGTCCGACGCCGAGCGAGGAGAGCTGGGACAGCCCGCCGCCGACGCCCGGGACCGCGGAGATGGCGGGCGGGCCCGCGCCGGCCGGGTTGGCGAAGGTCTGCGCACGGCTGCCGTCCAGGGGCAGGGACAGCGCGTCGCCCACGTCGCCCGAGAGTCCGGAGTAGCGGTCGGAGCTCGCGCCGCGCAGCTGTGCCTGCCCGTCGGTGGAGTCGACTCCCCCGGCGCGGCTGACGCGGAACACGGGACCGGTGTCAGCGCCCTTGTCCTGCTTGAGGTGACGGTCGAACCAGCCGCTGATCCGGGCCTCGACGCGTTCGGTCTCGCGGTTGCCGCCGTCGTGGCCGCCCGCGATCCAGTCGACGGCGACGGGCGCGCCGTTGGCGCTGATCGCCTTCGCCATGGCATCGGCGTGGCCGAGCGGGAAGAGGGAGTCGGTCTGCCCCTGGACGATCAGGGCGGGAACCTTGATCCTCTCTCCGACGGCGGAGGGGCTGCGGGCCTCGAGCAGCGTGCGGGCGGCGGCGTCGGGCTGTCCGGAGACGGCGACGCGCTGGTAGAGGGAGCAGAGTTCGGGCGTGAAGCGTCCGCAGGGACCACTCGCACCGGGCCGGTCGCCGGCCGGCTGCCGGCTTTGGCCGCTCGGCTGGTTGCCGGCCGAGAAGAAGATACCGGCCCAGAGCTTCTTGAAGACGCCGTTCGGGAACAGGGCGTCGGCGAGGTTCCAGTAGGTGATCTGTGGGGCGATCGCGTCGACACGGGTGTCGTAGCCGGCGGCGAGCAGCGAGGCAGCGCCCCCGTAGGAGGCGCCGGTGACGCCGACGCGCGGGTCGCCGTCCTTGTCGAGCAGGACCTCGGGCCGCTTGGCGAGCCAGTCGATGAGCCGCTGGACGTCCTTGACCTCGTGGTCGGGGTCGTTGAGTCCGATCTGCCCGGTGGAGGCGCCGAATCCGCGCGCCGACCAGGTCAGGACGGCGTATCCGTCGCGGGCGAGCTTCTCGGCCTGGGCGCGGACGTCGTCCTTGGAGCCGCCGAAGCCGTGCCCGAGGAGGACGGCGGGCCGCCGCTCGTCGCCGCCCGCCGTATCGGCGGTGTAGTAGGAGGTGTCGATCCGTGCCCCGGGCATGTCGAGCACCTGGTCCGCGCGGTCCACGGGTGGCGGTTCGTCCGTGGCGACGGCGGTCCAGGTGCCGGCGCCCGTGAGCACGGCGAGGGCGGCGGTGACCGCGGCCCACCGGGGAAGTCGGAGCTGCATGTCCCCGAGCGTAGGCGGACAGCCTGTGCGGTACGGCTGCCCGGGGGCGGAAATCGCGGGCCTCCTGGAGTCGTACCGGGCTACGGTCGCGTACACCAGGCGCGGTATGCGCGCCGTGATCCGAGCCCCAGAAAGGGAGGGCCTGGGCATGGAGATCCGACGGGCGACGACGGTGGCCGAGCTGATGGCCGTGGCACATCTCTACGACAATCCTCCGCGCGCGGCGTGGGCGGAGCGGTTCCTGGCCGCGCCCGGGCATCTGATGCTGATCGCGTACGCGGAGGACGGGTTCCCGGCCGGCCTGGTCTCCGGGATCGAGATGCTCCACCCGGACAAGGGGGTGGAGATGTGTCTGTACGAGCTGTCGGTGGACGAGGCGCACCGGCGCCGGGGCGTCGGGCGGGCGCTGACGGAGGCGCTGGTGGCCGAGGCGCGGGAGCGCGGCTGTTACGACGCGTGGGTCGGCGTGGACACGGACAACGACCCGGCGCTCGCGACATACCGGTCGACGGGAGCACAGGACGACGGTGAGTTCACGATGCTGACGTGGGGTTTCGGCGTGAAGGACCGGTGAGGGGACCGGACGACCTCTTGTACGACCCATGCCGACACGAGACTCTGTGGCGCACCAACCGCCCGTACCTGCCGGTAACCCGGCCCACGAAAGGTTCAGGTGCCCCACCACATGACCCGAATACCTCGCCGCGCCATGGCGATCGTCCCCGTCCTCGCGCTCGCCGCCGGCCTGCAGTTCGCCGTCTCCCCCACAGCCCAGGGCGCCCCTGTCGGGGACCTCCGCCTCGCCCCGGCTTCCCTCGCGATCGAGAACAGCTGGATCGTCGTCCTCAAGGACGGTTCGACCCGCGCCGCCGATCTGGGTGTGAAGCCGAAGCACGAGTACACCACCGCCCTCAAGGGCTTCTCGACCTCGATGTCCCAGTCCAGGGCGAAGGCGCTGGCCGCCGACCCGCGGGTGGCGTACGTCGAGCAGAACGCGACCGTACGGGTCGCCGACACACAGACCGGCGCGACCTGGGGTCTGGACCGGATCGACCAGCGGAACCTGCCGCTGTCGACGACGTACACGTACAACACGACGGCGTCGAACGTCACCGCGTACATCATCGACACCGGAATCCGCACCTCGCACAGCGAGTTCGGCGGCCGGGCGAGGGTGGGCACGGACACCGTCGGCGGCGGCCAGAACGGCCAGGACTGCCAGGGCCACGGCACGCATGTCGCCGGTACGGTCGGTGGCGCGAAGTACGGCGTCGCCAAGGGCGCGAAGCTGGTGGCGGTACGCGTCCTGGACTGCAACGGGTCCGGTTCGACGGCCGGCGTGATCGCGGGTGTCGACTGGGTCACGGCCAACGCCGTCAAGCCGGCCGTCGCCAACATGAGCCTGGGCGGCGGGGTGAACGCCTCGCTGGACGACGCGGTGAAGCGCTCGATCGCCTCGGGCGTCACCTACGCGGTCGCCGCCGGCAACGGCAACATCCTCGGCCTGCCGGCCAGGGCCTGCAACTACTCCCCGGCGCGCGTTCCCGAGGCGATCACGGTCGGCGCGACGGACTCCGCCGACAAGCGGGCGTCCTTCTCCAACTACGGCACGTGCGTGGACCTCTTCGCCCCGGGCGTGTCCATCACGTCGGCGTGGAAGGACAACGACACCGCGACGAACACCATCTCGGGCACGTCGATGGCGACCCCGCACACCGCGGGCGTGGCCGCCCTCTACCTCGCGACGCACCCGACGGCCACCCCGGCCCAGGTGAGCACCGCACTTGTGAACAATGCGACCACCGGCAAGGTCCAGAACCCGCTGTCGGGCTCCCCGAACAAGCTGCTGCACTCGATCTTCTAGGCGCGGCCTACTGGCGCACCAAATGCCCGAGGAGCTCGGTACCCGCCGGGTACGGCCGCTCCTCGGGCATCCGTGCGCCCGCCTCGTCCAGCCGCCCCGCCCGCACCAGCGCGTGGATCTCGTGCGCGAGCGGTGTGACGTCTCGTAGGGAGACGGTCCATTCGTCCGCGTAGCGGCGGGACGCCTCGCCCGCGAGGCCGAGTTGGAGGGAGCGGTACGGGAGAGCGGCGAGGTGCAGGTTTCGTTCGGGGTCCCACTGGACGCGGGCCGGGGACCGTCGCAGTTCGCGCTTCCAGGTGGCCTGGTCGGGGTGGAAGCCGCGGTCGTAGTGCGACAGGCAGGCGTTGCTCAGGGCCCATTCGAAGCCCTCGCGGGTGATCTCGATCGCGAGGACCGTCTGCTGGCCCTCCTTCAGGCCCCAGCCGCAGCGGTACATCATCCACAGGAACGAGGGTTTGATCCACGTCATCCGGTCGCGCTTCCAGGCGGGTGGGAAGCGGCCCTCGCGGGCCGCCGGCAGGCCGATGGACGGGTCGTACGCCTGGTAGACGGTCACCGTCGACGCGGTGTGCAGGGCGCGGATCTGGTACTTCGGTGGATCAACGGACATGGCCCCCAGGGTGCGTCGTCCCGCGCCCCGGGGGCCAGTCGTTTTACGGGTCGGTCAGTGGTTGCGCGGGAAGCCCAGGTCCACGCCCGCGGGGGCGTCGGAGGGGTCCGGCCAGCGGGTGGTGACGACCTTGCCGCGGGTGTAGAAGTGGACGCCGTCGTTGCCGTAGATGTGGTGGTCGCCGAAGAGCGAGTCCTTCCAGCCGCCGAAGGAGTGGTAGCCCACCGGCACCGGGATCGGCACGTTGACGCCGACCATGCCCGCCTGGATCTCCAGCTGGAAGCGGCGGGCCGCGCCGCCGTCGCGGGTGAAGATCGCGGTGCCGTTGCCGAACGGCGAGGCGTTGATGAGGGCGACACCCTCCTCGTACGTCTCGGTGCGAAGGACGCACAGCACCGGGCCGAAGATCTCGTCCTGGTAGGCCTTCGCCGAGGTCGGCACGTGGTCCAGGAGCGACAGGCCGATCCAGTGGCCGTCCTCGAACCCGTCGACCGTGTAGCCGGTGCCGTCGAGCACGACCTCGCAGCCCTCGTCGGCCGCGCCCTTCACGTACGAGGCGACCTTGTCGCGGTGGACGGCCGTGATGAGGGGGCCCATCTCGGAGGTCGGGTCGTTGCCGGGGCCGATCTTGATCTTCTCGGCGCGCTCGCGGATCTTCTCCACGAGCTCGTCGCCGATCGCGCCGACCGCGACGACCGCGGAGATCGCCATGCAGCGCTCGCCGGCCGAGCCGTACGCCGCCGAGACCGCCGCGTCCGCGGCCGCGTCCAGGTCGGCGTCCGGCAGCACCAGCATGTGGTTCTTCGCGCCGCCGAGCGCCTGCACGCGCTTGCCCTTGGCGGAGGCGGTGGTGTGGATGTAGCGGGCGATCGGGGTGGAGCCGACGAAGGAGACCGCCGTGACGTCCGGGTGCTCGAGGAGCCGGTCCACGGCCACCTTGTCGCCGTGGACGACGTTGAAGACGCCGTCCGGCAGGCCGGCCTCGGCGAGCAGCTCCGCGATCTTCAGCGACGGCGAGGGGTCCTTCTCGCTCGGCTTGAGGATGAAGGTGTTGCCGCACGCGATGGCGAGCGGGAACATCCACATCGGCACCATGGCCGGGAAGTTGAACGGCGTGATGCCGGCCACCACACCCACCGGCTGGCGGATCGCGGCCACGTCCACCCGGTTCGACACCTGGGTGGACAGCTCGCCCTTGAGCTGGGTGGTGATGCCGCAGGCCAGGTCGACGATCTCCAGACCGCGGGCGACCTCGCCCAGCGCGTCCGAGTGGACCTTGCCGTGCTCGGCGGTGATCAGCTCGGCGATCGCGTCCCGGTTGGCGTCGAGGAGCGCGCGGAACTTGAACAGGATCGTGGTGCGCTGCGCGAGCGACGCCGTGCCCCAGGTCTCGAACGCGGTCTTCGCGGCGGCCACGGCCGCGTCGACCTCGTCGACCGAGGCCAGGGCCACCTTCGTGGTCACGGCACCGGTGGCCGGGTCGGTGACCGGGCCCCAGTTGCCCGACGTGCCCTCGACGGTCTTGCCACCGATCCAGTGGTTGACGGTCTTCGTCATGACGAACTACTCCTTCAGAGATGGCGGCGTCGGGCGGTGACGTGCCGGTCGTACTCCTCCCGGGCCTTGACCGCCGACGGGCGGGTCGAGGTCTCGGCCACGGGCACATCCCACCATGCCTGGGCGGGGGGCGGGCCCGACACTGTGTCTGCCGTTTCGGTCTCCACATAGACACATGTGGGAACGGTCGACGTCCGGGCGTCGGCGAGGGCTTCCCGCAGGTCACGTACGGTGCGGGCGGTCAGCACCCGCATGCCGAGGGAGGCCGCGTTGGCGGCCAGATCGACGGGGAGCGGCGCGCCGGTGAACCGCCCGTCCGGGTCCCGGAAGCGGTAGGCGGTGCCGTACCGCTCGCCGCCGACGGACTCGGAGAGCCCGCCGATGGAGGCGTACCCGTGGTTCTGCAGGATGACCACCTTGATGGGGAGTCCCTCCTGCACGGCGGTGACGATCTCGGTGGGATTCATCAGATACGTACCGTCTCCGACGAGCGCCCAGACCGGCCGTCCGGGCGCGGCGAGCGCGACCCCGATCGCCGCCGGGATCTCGTAGCCCATGCACGAGTACCCGTATTCGACGTGGTACTGGTCGGCGGACCGGGCCCGCCAGAGCTTGTGGAGATCGCCGGGGAGCGAGCCGGCCGCGTTGATCAGGATGTCGTCCTCGGTGACCAGAGTGTCGAGGACACCGAGGACCTGCGGCTGGGTCGGGCGGGTGTTCTCGTCGGGGGCGGCGTAGGCGGCGGTGACGCGGGCCTCCCAGCGGAGCTTCTCCTCCGTGTACTCGTGCACGTAGTGCTCGGTGACACGGTGCGGATCGAGCAGGGCGTGGAGGCCCTCCAGTCCCTCGCGGGCGTCCGCGACCAGCGGCAGCGCGGCCATCTTGTGCGAGTCGAAGGCCGCGATGTTGAGGTTGACGAAGCGCACGTCCGGGTGGGTGAACAAGGTCCCGGAGGCGGTGGTGAAGTCGGTCCAGCGGGTGCCGACCCCGATCACCACGTCGGCCGTACGTGCCAGGTGGTCGGCGACGGCGGTGCCGGTGTGGCCGACGGCGCCGACGTCCTGCGGGTGATCGTGACGCAAAGCGCCCTTGCCGGCCTGGGTGGAGGCGACCGGGATGCCGGTCAGGGAGGCGAAGGCGCCGAGCGCCTCCTCGGCGCCGCTGTACTTGACCCCACCGCCCGCGACGATCAGCGGACGGGCCGCCCGGTCGATCGCCGCGACCGCCGCCTCCAGTTCGGCGTCGTCCGGCACCGGCCGGCGCACGCGCCAGACCCGCTCGGCGAAGAACTCCTCCGGCCAGTCGTACGCCTCCGCCTGGACGTCCTGCGGCAGCGCGAGCGTGACCGCGCCGGTCTGGACGGGGTCGGCGAGGACACGCACGGCGGCGAGCGCGGCCGGGATCAGCGCCTCGGGGCGGGTGATCCGGTCGAAGTAGGTCGACACGGGTCGCAGGCAGTCGTTGACCGACACCTCGCCCGCGTACGGGACTTCGAGCTGCTGGAGGACGGGGTCGGCGGGGCGGGTGGCGAAGGTGTCGCCGGGCAGAAGCAGGACGGGCAGCCGGTTGATCGTGGCGAGCGCGGCGCCGGTGACGAGGTTGGTGGCGCCGGGGCCGATCGAGGTGGTGACGGCGTGCGCGGAGAGCCGGTTCGACTGGCGCGCGTGGCCGACGGCCGCGTGCACCATGGCCTGTTCGTTGCGCCCCTGGTGGTACGGCATCTCCTCGCTGTACTCGACGAGAGCCTGGCCGATCCCGGCGACGTTCCCGTGGCCGAAGATGCCCCAGGTCGCGGCGATCAACCGCTGCCGTACGCCGTCGCGTTCGGTGTGCTGCGCGGCGAGGAACCGCACGAGGGCCTGGGCGACGGTCAGCGTGCTCACTGGTACCCCTCCGCGTGGTCGGGATGGAAGCAGATCTTCCATTCCCTCTCCGGTCCTGGTCCCGCCATCACGTTCAGGTAGTACATGGCGTGGGACGGCTGGGCGATCGACGGGCCGTGCCAGCCGTCGGGCACGAGGACGGCATCGCCGCTGCGGACCTCGGCGAGGAGGTCGGCGCCGCCGGGCCGGGAGGGGGAGATCCGTTGATAGCCGAGGCCGCCGTCGGCGATCTCGTAGTAGTAGATCTCCTCCAGCTCGGACTCGGTGCCGGGGCGGTGGCGGTCGTGCTTGTGGGGCGGGTAGGAGGACCAGTTCCCGCCGGGGGTGATCACCTCGACGGCGATGAGGCGGTCGGCGTCGAAGACGTCCGCTGCGGCGAAGTTCCGTACCTCGCGGGCCTGGTTGCCGCTGCCGCGGGCCTCGACGGGTACCTCCGGCGCGGGGCCGTAGCGAGCGGGGAGTCGTCGCTCGCACTTCGCTCCTGCCAAAGCGAAGCGGCCTCCTGCGCCGGAGGCGATCTGGACCCGGGCGTCGCGGGGCACGTACGCGAAGTCGGACACTCCGCCGAACACGCTCTCACGACCCCGGAGTTGAAGCTTCCGTCCGTCGACGTGCACCGTACAGCCGCCGGTGAGCGGAAGCACGATCCACTCGCTGTCCCCGGTGTCCAGGAGGTGGGTGTCTCCCGGGCCGAGTTCGAGGACGCGCAGTGCGGAGTACCCCCAGCCGGCCCGGTCGGGGTCGACGTGGAGTGCGTACGGCCCGTGGGAAGCGGTCCCGGCGGGCAGATGGAGAGAGCTCATGGGTGGTGCGTACCCCTTCCTACCGCGTCGTGCAGCAGGCTCGCAGCGGTATCGACCGCTCCGGCCACATCTCCGTCCGGGGGATAGAGCAGCGAACGCCCGACGACGAGCCCGCGGACGGTGGGCAGGCGGAGCGCGCCGCGCCACTTCTCGTACGCGAGTTCCTGCGCGTCCGGGCCGGGTCCGGGGTCTCCGCCGAGGAGGACGGCGGGGAGGGTGGTGGTCTCCATGACGCGGGCCATGTCGTCGGGGTGTTCGGTGACCGGGACCTTGAGCCAGGTGTAGGCGGAGGTGCCGCCGAGACCGGAGGCGATGGCGAGGGAGGTGATGACGGCCTCGGCGGAGAGGTCGTTGTGGAGGCGGCCCTCGCGGTCGCGGCGGCAGAGGAAGGGTTCGACGAAGACGGGCAGCCGCAGGCCGGCCATCTCGTCGACGGCGCGCGCGGCGGAGTGGAGGGTGGACAGCGAGCCGGGGTCCTCGGGGTCGATCCGCAGGAGGAGCTTGCCGGCGTCGAAGCCGAGCCGGGCGAGGTCCTGGGGACGGTGACCGGTGAACCGGTCGTCGAGTTCGAACGCGGCCCCGGCGAGGCCACCCCTGTTCATGGAGCCGACGGCGAGCCGGCCGTCCAGGGCGCCGAGGAGGAGCAGGTCGTCGAGGATGTCGGCGGAGGCGAGGACTCCGTCGACCCCGGGGCGCGAGAGCGCGAGGCGGAGCCGGGCGAGCAGATCGGCCCGGTCGGCCATGGCGTACGGCCGGTCCCCGACGGCCAGCGCTCCTCGGGCGGGATGGTCGGCGGCGACGATCAGCAGCCGATCGCGCCCCTGGAACAGCCCCCGCTTCGGCCGCTTCGCGGCAGCCTCGGCAACGGTCTCGGGGTGATGCGCCCGCAAGGCGACGATCCGCTCGACGTCGACGGGCTCGAGACCGACACCGGGGACCCCCGCCCCGGACCGCGCGAGTCGCAGCGGCGGCGAGGGGTGCGCGGCACGGCGGAGGGGGTCGGGTGGGGCGGGGGAAGGGGAGTGAGGGGCGGCGGTCGGGTGCAGGGCGGCGTCCCGGGACGCGGTCCCGCCGAGTGCCGCGGCCGAGGTTCGGGGTTCCCGCTCGGCGGAGGCGGAGGAGCCACCGGGCTCCGCGGGCGGAGGCGGTGGCGCGCCCGGCCCTGGCGACCTCCGGGCCGGGGAGCCGGGCCCCCGCTCGGCGGGATCCCCGGCCACACCGGCGGGGGCCCCGGTCACACCGGACTCCGCGCCCGCGCCCGTCGGCGCAGGCGCGGCGTCAGCCCTCGGGCCGCCTGCTCGGCGATGGGCCGCGCGGGTGCGCCAGGTGTCGTCGGGCCGGCCGCTCATGGGGTGCGCTCCGGGATCGAGCCCGTGCCGGTCGCGAGGGCCCGCTCGATCTCGTCCGCGTACGGCATCGCGGGCGAGCAGGCGAGGCGGCCGGCGACGATGGCACCCGCCGCGTTGGCCCAGCGGATCGTGCGGTCGAGGTCCCAGCCCGCGAGCAGCCCGTGGCACAGCGCCCCGCCGAACGCGTCGCCCGCGCCGAGCCCGTTGACCACATCGACCGGCAGCGGCGGCGCCTCCGCGCTCTCCCCGTCGGCGGTCATCGCGAGGACGCCCTTGGGGCCCTGCTTGACGACGGCGAGCCGCACCCCGGCGGCGAGCAGCGCGCGGGCGGCGGCATACGGCTCGCGTTCCCCGGTCGCGACCTCGCACTCGTCCAGGTTGCCGACGGCGACCGTGGCCGTGCTCAGCGCCTCCCGGTAGAGCGGTCCCGCCTCTGCCGGGTCGGGCCAGAGCACCGGACGCCAGTCCAGGTCGAGGACGGTCGGATCCGCACCGCCCCGCTCCCGCAGCGCACCCAGCGTCGCCGACCGGCTGGGCTCGACGCTCAGCCCCGTCCCGGTCACCCAGAACGCCCGCGCCGACCGGATCGCCGCGAGGTCCAGCTCGTGCGGATGGATCTCCAGGTCGGGGGCCCGGGGCCGGCGGTAGAAGTGGATCGGGAAGTCGTCGGGCGGGAAGATCTCGCAGAAGGTGACCGGCGTCGGGTACTCCTCGACAGCCGTCACCCACCGGTCGTCGACACCGAACCCGCGGAGCTCCTCGTGCAGATACACGCCGAAGGGGTCCTCCCCGGTCCGGCTCACGAGCGCCGTCCGCCGGCCGAGCCGGGCCGCCGCCACCGCCACGTTCGCGGGCGAGCCGCCCAGGAACTTCCCGAAGGTCTCCACCCGGGCGAGCGGGACCCCGATCCGGAGCGGGTAGAGGTCCACGCCGAGACGCCCCATCGTGATCAGCTCGTACGGCTCCGCATCCACGCGCGCCACCTCTCGCCTCGGCCCCGCACCCAGGTCTAGTCGTCCGCCCCGAACCCTGTCAACGCTATGTCCTTACATTCGGACGAGCGTCTTGACGCGTCGTTCCGGGCGCGGCCAAGGTGGCTCTCATGACGATGCCGTCGCCTCTGTCCCGTATCCGTATCGGCTCCGCCCCCGACTCCTGGGGCGTCTGGTTCGCCGACGATCCCCGGCAGGTCCCCTGGCAGCGCTTCCTCGACGAGGTCGCCGGGGCCGGTTACGAGTGGATCGAACTCGGCCCGTACGGCTATCTGCCCACCGACCCCGCGGTCCTGGCCGAGGAGACCGGCCGCCGGGGCCTGCGCGTCACGGCCGGGACGGTCTTCACCGGGCTGCACCACGGCCCCGCCGTCTGGGACAGGACCTGGGCGCATGTCGCAGAGAACGCGGCTCTGGCCCAGGCGATGGGCGCGGAACACCTCGTCGTCATCCCCTCCTTCTGGCGGGACGACAAGACGGGCGAGGTCCTGGAGAACCGCACGCTCACCGTCGAACAGTGGCGGAATCTGACCGGTCTGACCGAGCGCCTGGGCCGCGAGGTCCGGGAGCGCTACGGCCTGCGCGTCGTCGTCCATCCGCACGCGGACACCCACGTCGACAGCGAGGAGAACGTGGCCCGCTTCCTGGACGCCACCGATGCCGACCTGGTCGCACTCTGCCTGGACACCGGGCACTACGCGTACTGCGGCGGCGACAGCGTCAAGCTGATCGAGACCTATGGCGAACGGATCGGCTATCTGCATCTCAAGCAGGTGGATCCGGAGATCCTGGCCGGCGTCGTCGCGGACGAGGTTCCCTTCGGTCCGGCCGTGGCCCGGGGCGTGATGTGCGAGCCGCCCTCCGGTGTGCCCGCCCTGGAGCCGGTCCTGGCCGCGGCACAGGCGCTGGACGTGGAGCTGTTCGCCATCGTCGAGCAGGACATGTATCCGTGCGATCCCGACAAGCCCTATCCGATCGCGGTCCGCACGCGCCGTTTTCTGCGCTCTTGCGGGGCATAGGGGTGGAGCGTCCTGCGGGCACCGAGGCGCGCCGATCCACACGTATCTGATCGTGCGCCACCTACGTCACATCTGTCCCCCTGTCGTCACACATATCTCCATTACGCGGGCTTTCCGTCACAGCCGTACGACAGCCGCTCTCCTCCCGTCACAGGGTGTCGTTCAACGGGCACAGGCTCAGTGATCGCCAGCGCTTGCCCCGCAGCTCCCCCGAACGGCACCCCCGCCGCCGCTGCGAGGCGCGCAGGGAGGTGCCCGCATGACGGAACGAAGGCTCTGGTCGTACAAGGACATTGCCGCGCACATCAGGGTGCAGCCGGACACCGTGCGCTCCTACCGGAAGCACGGTCTCCTGCCGCCGCCCGATCACGTCGAGTCGGGGAAGCCGTACTGGTACTCGGACACGATCCGCGTCTGGGTGGCCAACCGCCCCGGCAACCGGAGCCGCCGCGACTGACCTCCCACCCGGCACGAGCTCGTGACACATCGCGTGGCACGAGCTTCCGGCCCCGGGGCCGCAGCACGAGGGCCCCGGCCCCGAGGGCCGCCCGAGGGCCCCGCATCCGACACCGGTGCGGGGCCCTCGAGTCGTCCAGGGCCACGGACGTGGTCGGGAAGCTCAGCGCCAGGGCCGGATGACCGTCACGCCCGAACCGGGGGCCGAGCCCATCGCCGCCAGCGCGGCGGGGGCCGCCTCCAGCGGCACGGTGGAGGTGACAAGCCGGTCGGGGCGCAGTCTGCCCGTACGGACCATTTCCATCATCGGGCCGTAGGCATGGGCGGCCATGCCGTGGCTGCCGACAATCTCCAACTCGAGACTGATCACCCGGGACATGGGGACGACCGGGTCCCCGACCGCCGGGGGAAGCAGCCCGACCTGGACGTGCCGGCCCCTGCGGCGCAGGCTCTCCACCGAGGCGGCACAAGTGACCGGGGAGCCGAGCGCGTCGAGCGAGAGATGGGCTCCCCCACCGGTCAACGCCCGCACCGCCGCCGCCGTCCCGCCAGGCGTCGACGCGAGGGTGGAGGCGTCGACGCACTCCGCCGCCCCGAACGCCTGCGCCAGTTCAAGGGCCTTCGGCGACACATCGACAGCAACGACACGTGCCCCGCAGGCCGCCGCGATCATCACGGCCGAGAGCCCGACTCCGCCACACCCGTGCACGGCGACGAACTCACCGGCCGCGACCCGCCCTTGGGCGACCACGGCACGGAACGCCGTCGAGAACCGGCATCCGAGCCCGGCCGCCGTCTCGAACGACAGCTCCTCCGGCACGGTCACCAGGTTCACGTCCGCGTGGTCCAGCGCGACGTACTCGGCGAAGGAGCCCCAGTGGGTGAAGCCCGGCTGGGTCTGCCGCTCGCAGACCTGCTGGTCCCCGGCCGCGCAGGCCGGACAGCTCCCGCAGGCACAGACGAAGGGCACGGTGACCCGGTCGCCGGGCTTCCAGTTGGCCACGTCGGCCCCCACCGCCTCGACCACACCGGCGAGTTCGTGCCCGGGCACGTGCGGCAGGAGGATGTCGGGGTCGTGGCCCATCCAGCCGTGCCAGTCGCTGCGGCACAGCCCGGTCGCCTCGACCCGGACGACGACACCGTGGGCGGAGGGAGTGGGATCCGGCACGTCCCGGACCTCCGCCGCCTGCCCGTACCGCTCGAACACCACTGCCTTCATGGGCCCGCCTTTCACCACCGTCCGGAATCCGGCCCTCCAACCTAGCTGCCGACAGACTCCTTGTCCCGGGCGTCCCGGCGCACCCCTTCCGACGCCTCCGCCTGCGCCGCCCCCGCCCGCTCCGGTGCCGTCTCCGCGCCGCCCTCGCTGATGCCGAACCGGTCGTGGAATCGGCGCAGCGGGCCCGGCGCCCACCAGGTCAGCCGCCCGGTCAGCTTCATCACGGAGGGGACGAGCAGGCTGCGCACCACCATCGCGTCCACCAGCACGGCGAGCGCGACGCCGAGGCCCAGCATCTTGGTGTTGGTCACCCGGGAGGTGCCGATGGCCACCATGACGACGGCCAGGATCACGGCGGCGGCGGTGATCAGGCCGCCCGTGTGGCGCAGGCCGAACCGGACCGCGTGGTCGTGGTCGCCCGTCCGGTCGTACTCCTCCTTGATCCGGGATATCAGGAACACTCCGTAGTCCATCGAGAGTCCGAAGGCGACGCAGAACATCAGCACCGGCAGGGTCGTCTCGATGTCGCCGGTCGGGGTGAAGCCGAGGAACCCGGAGAGATGGCCTTCCTGGAAGACCCAGACGACCGCGCCGAACATCGCGGTCAGGCTGAGCCCGTTGAGGACGACGGCCTGGATCGGGATCAGCACACTGCCGGTCAGCAGGAAGACCAGGAGCAGGGTGACGACCACGATGATCGCCCCCGCCCACGGAAGCCGGTCGCCTATGGCGTCCTTGGAGTCGACGAGGACGGCGGCGGCTCCGGTGACGGATGTGTCGAACGGGGCAGGCTCGGCTCGCAGTTCGCCCACCACACGCTGGGCCTTGTCGCCGACGCCCTCGCCCTCCGGAAGCACCGTGAAGTACGCATGGGCTCCGGCTTCGGTGCCCGAGGTCACGGGGCCGTCCACTCGCACGATCCCGTCCATGGCCGCGATCCGCTCGCGGTAGTCGGCGTACTCGGCCGGGGTGGCGCCGCCCTCGGCGAGGACCGTGAGCCCGCCGCCCGGGCTGCCGGGGAAGCCGTCGCGCAGCTCGTCCTGGACGACCCTGGACTCGGCGGTGGTCGGGAGCTGCCGGTCGTCGACCGTGCCGAACTTCGCGCCGAGGAAGGGAAGTCCGAGCAGCACGAGACCCGCAGTGGTGACGACGGCGAAGACCGGCGCGCGCCGCATCACCAGAGTCGCCGTCCGCGCCCAGCCGGCCCCCGGCTCCCTGGCACCCGACTCCGCGGCATCCGCCCCCGCCGCCTCCGGCGCGCCTTCGGCGGCCCGGCGACGGCGCTTGAACAGGCGTCGCAGGTCGAGCGCGTTGACCCGCTCCCCGAGCAGCATCAGCGCGGCGGGCAGCAGGATCAGCGCGGCTGCCGCGGCGAGCAGCACGACCGCGATGCCCGCGTAGGCGAAGGAGCGCAGGAAGTACTGCGGGAAGACCAGCATCGCGGCGAGCGATGCCGCCACGGTCAAGGCGGAGAAGAGCACCGTCCGCCCGGCCGTCCGCAGGGTGATACCGACGGCGGTCCGGGTGTCGGCCCCGCGGCCGAGCTCCTCACGGAACCTGCGGACCACGAACAAGGCGTAGTCGATGGCGAGTCCGAGTCCGAGGGCCGTCGTCAGATTCTGCGCGAAGACCGAGACGTCGGTGAGTTCGGTGAGGCCGCGCAGCACCGCGTTCGTTCCCAGGATGGCCACGATGCCGATGCCCAGCGGCAGCATGGCCGCGACCGCGCTGCCGAAGACCATGACGAGCAGGACGAGCGTCACCGGCAGGGCGATCAGCTCGGCGCGCAGCAGGTCCTCCTCGATGACCGTCTGCATCTCGTGCTGCACGGCCAGCTGACCGCCGACGGAGACCTCGACCGGTCCGTGCGCGCCACGGTAGTCGGGGGCGATCCGCTCCAGGATCTCGCCGGCCTCCTTCTCGTCGCCTTCGACCCTGGCGACGATCACCGCTTGCCGGCCGTCCTCGGAGCGCAGAGCCGGTGAGCCGGTCCCCCAGTAGGAACCGATACCACCGACCCCCCGCTCGGCGTCGAGTCGCTGGGCGAGACGCCGGGCCTCGGCGGCCACGGCGGGATCGTCGACCCCGCCCTCCCGCGCGCTCACGAGCAGGAGCAGATTGGGCTGGGAGGCGGGGAACTCCCGCTCCAGGACCTGTGTCGCATACGTGGACTCGGCGTCCGGGTCCTGGAAGCCGCCGCTCCCCATCCGGTCGGCGACACCGCTGCCCGCGAGAACGGAGAGCGCGGTGATCACCAGCGCGACCAGCAGGGACAGGCGCGGCCTGGCCGTCACGAACCGGGTCCACCCCCCGCCCCGGGCGGGCGCTGAATTCTTGACTTCGGCCATGACGCGGTGTCCCCTTCACCATGACCCACGCGCTCGCTTCCCGGCAGGTCGCATGGGTCGCCCGTTGCCATAGACTGGCAAACACGAGTCATCGCTCGCGTTTCACAAGAATGCGAGCGACCACTCGTGTTTGTCAAACATGCTGAGAGAGCTGGGGACAGTCATGTCCGAGGAGACGCCCGAGAGTTCGGCCGAACAGAAGCCGCGCCGGCGACAGGCCCGCGGCGAGCGCCGCATCGCGCAGCTGCTCCAGGCGGCGGCGAACGTCTTCTGCAGCAACGGCTACACGGCCGCCAGCACCAACGCGATCGCCCGAGAGGCCAGCGTCTCCCCCGGAACGCTCTACCAGTACTTCCCGAACAAGGAGGCGATCGCCGTCGAGCTCGGCGGGCGCCTGCTGCACCAGATGCGCGAGATGCACGGACAGGCGTTCACCCCGGCCAACCTCGCCCTCCCACTGCCCGAGCTCATGGACGCCGTGCTCGACCCGATGATCGAGTTCAACTGCAAGAACCCGGTCTTCCTCGCCCTGATGCACGGCTCCGAGATCCCCGGCCGGATCGCCGAGGAGCACGACGCCCTGCACGCCTCGCTCCTGACCTCGGTCCAGAGCCTGTTCGACCACCACCTGCCGGACCACACCCCCGAGGACCGCACCCTCAAGGCCGAGATGACCTTCTCGGTCGTCAAGGGCGGCCTCACCCTGATCCTCGCCGCCGCCGAAGGGCCCGAGCGGGACGCGGCGATCGCCGAGCTGAAGACGCTCCTCCTGGGCTATCTCGGCCCGCTCATCGGGGGCTCCCCGGCCGCCGCCTGCAGCGCCCTCACCACGACTCCGACTCCGTGATCGACTCCCTCGACGGCGCCTTCCCTCCCGCCCGCGACCTGAGCCTCAGAGCGAGGAGCGGGAAGACGAGGACGGACACCATCCCGGCGCCCACGAGCGCGGCCGCCTCGCCGGCCGACAGCGCCTTGTCGTCGAGGCCGATGGTCGTGATCGCGACGACGAGCGGCAGGGCCGTCGAGCTGTAGAGCACCAGCGCGCCGCGGTCCGCGCGACCGAGGTCGCGCGGGGCCAGGAGCAGGACGGGCCCGCCGCGCACCACCAGGAAGAGCAGCAGGAAGACCGGCAGGAGCAGCAGCGTCCGCCCGCCGTCGAGCAGCGAGTCCAGGTCGAACTCGATACCGGTGACGACGAAGAAGACCGGCACAAGGAACCCGAAGCCGACCGCCTCGACCTTCTCCAGGACGGCCGGACCCGACTCCGGGGCGGCGCCGGCCAGGACGAGCCGGGTGATCAGACCGGCGGCGAAGGCACCGAGGAGCACGTCGAGACCGAGGGCCTGCGAGGCCCCCAGCATCACGGCGAGCAGCAGGAAGACGAAGCGCACCGCGAACTGACCACTGGTGTGCAGGGTCTTGGCGACGACCTGGGAGAACCAGGGCGGCCTCGGCCGCAGTGCCCAGAAGACGGCCCCCGCCGTGAGCGCCGCGAAGACCGCGAGCACCGCCGTCGACTGCCCCGGGCTCCGTCCGCTCAGGAGCAACGCCATCGCGATGATCGGCCCGAACTCCCCCACCGCGCCGAAGGCCATCACCACCGAGCCGAACCGGCCGTGCAGTTCGCCCGCGTCCCGCAGGACCGGCAGGACGGTGCCGAGTGCCGTGCTGGTGAGCGCCACCCCGATGAAGACGCCCTCGTGGAATCCGCCGCCCAGCAGCATCCCGGCCCCGAGCCCGAGCGCCAGGGCGATCACCCACGCCCACACCGAGCGCCGCAGGGTGTCACCGCGAACCTTGCCGAACTCGATCTCGTACCCCGCGAGGAAGATCAGCATCGCGAGGCCGAGCTCCGAGAGACCGTCGATCAGGGCGTCCGTGTGCGCCCAGCCGAGTACGTCGGGGCCGATGAGGATGCCGAGCAGGATCTCGAAGATGACGAGCGGTACGGGAAGGCGGCGCCCCACTCCGTAGGCCAGCAGCGGCGCCAGAACGGCGATCGCCATGATCAGGATCAGCGTGGTCCCCGATTGCGACATGCCGGGTATCTACCATGCTGGGCCCGCCCGACCGCCCAGCTCGCGCGGCACGGGCGGGGCGGGAGTGGATTTCATACCCCCTAGGGGTATAGTCTGTGCTTCAGTACGAGCCTGAACCAGTACCACCCTCGAAGAGGAGACCGTCATGACCGCCGAGACGACGACCGAACTCACCACCGTCTACCAGGTCAAGGGAATGACCTGCGGGCACTGCGAGGGCGCGGTCTCCAGTGAGATCTCCGAGATCGCCGGCGTCTCCTCCGTCAAGGCCGTGGCCGCCACCGGCCAGGTCACCGTGGTCTCCGCGGCCCCGCTCGACGAGGCCGCCGTCCGCGCCGCCGTCGACGAGGCCGGCTACGAGCTCGTCGGCCAGGCCTGAACACCCGAAGGCCGGCACCCGAGCCACGCCACGGCATAACACGGCAGGGCCGTACCGTTACGACGGTACGGCCCTGCTCCCTTTTGGAACGGCACATGACCTCCAGTCCCGCCTCCCCCCTCACCACCGAGCTGACCATCGGCGGGATGACCTGCGCCTCCTGCGCGGCCCGCGTCGAGAAGAAGCTCAACCGCATGGACGGCGTCACCGCGACCGTCAACTACGCGACGGAGAAGGCGCGGATCGAGCACCCGCCCGAGGTCGACGTCGCCGACCTGATCGCCACGGTCGTCAGGACGGGGTACACCGCCGAGGAACCCCCGCCGCCCGAGCCCGTACCGACGCCGGGGACGGGCACGGACACGGAGTCGTCGAAGGCCGAGCGGGACGAGGACCCGGAGCTCGGCTCGCTCCGTCAGCGGCTGACCGTCTCCGCCCTCCTCTCCGCGCCCGTCGTCCTGCTCGCCATGGCCCCGGCCCTCCAGTTCGACAACTGGCAGTGGCTGTCCCTGACCCTCGCCGCGCCCGCCGTCGTCTGGGGCGGCCTGCCCTTCCACCGCGCCACCTGGACGAATCTGCGGCACGGCACCGCGACCATGGACACCCTCGTCTCGATCGGCACCCTGGCGGCCTTCGGCTGGTCGCTGTGGGCCCTGTTCCTCGGCGACGCCGGCATGACCGGTATGCGCCACGGCTTCGACCTGACCGTCGACCGCGCCGACGCCTCCTCCAGCATCTATCTGGAGGTGGCGGCCGGCGTCATCACCTTCATCCTGCTCGGCCGCTATCTGGAGGCCCGGGCCAAGCGGAAGGCCGGCGCCGCGCTCCACGCCCTGCTGGAGCTGGGCGCCAAGGACGTGGCGGTGCTGCGAGGAGGCTCGGAGGTACGGATTCCGGTGGCCGCCCTCAGGGTCGGCGAGCTGTTCGTCGTACGGCCCGGGGAGAAGATCGCCACCGACGGCACCGTGACCGAGGGCGCCTCCGCCGTCGACGCCTCCATGCTCACCGGCGAGTCCGTCCCGGTCGACGTCACGGCCGGCGATCCGGTGAGCGGGGGATGCGTGAACACCTCCGGCCGGCTGGTCGTCGAGGCGACCCGGGTCGGCGCGGACACCCAGCTCGCCCGCATGGCGAAGCTCGTCGAGGACGCCCAGAACGGCAAGGCCGAGGTCCAGCGTCTCGCCGACAAGGTCTCCGCCGCCTTCGTGCCGATCGTCCTCTTCATCGCCCTCGGCACCCTGCTGACCTGGCTCTTCGTCGTTCAGGACACCACAGCCGCGTTCACCGCGGCCGTCGCCGTACTGATCATCGCCTGCCCCTGCGCCCTCGGTCTCGCCACCCCGACCGCGCTCATGGTCGGCACCGGCCGCGGCGCGCAGCTCGGCATCCTCATCAAGGGCCCCGAGGTCCTGGAGTCCACCCGTCGCGTCGACACCGTGGTCCTCGACAAGACGGGGACCGTCACCACCGGCCGGATGCGGCTCCAGAAGGCGTACGCGTACGAGGGTGAGGACGAGGCCGAACTGCTGCGCCTCGCGGGTGCCCTGGAACACGCCTCGGAGCACCCCGTCGCCCAGGCGGTCGCCGCCGGCGCCGCCGAGAGGCTCGGGCACTCCGTGGCCGGACTGCCCGTACCGACCGCCTTCGAGAACGTGCCCGGCCTCGGTGTGCGGGGCACGGTCGACGGCCACCAGGTCCTGGTCGGCCGCGCGGCACTGCTCGAGGCCGAAGGCATCGACGTACCCGGGGTGCCGGAGCCCGGCGCCGTCCAGGTCGCCTGGGACGGCCGCGCCCGCGGAGCCGTCACGGTCGCCGACGCGGTCAAGGAGACCAGCGTGGAGGCCGTCGCCCGGCTGCGTGCCCTCGGCCTGACACCGGTCCTGCTGACCGGCGACGGGCGGGCCGTCGCGGAGACGGTCGCCGCCGATGTCGGCATCGGCGCGGACCAGGTCTTCGCCGAGGTGCTCCCGCAGGAGAAGGTCGATGTGATCCGGCGCCTCCAGGCCGAGGGCCGGACGGTCGCGATGGTCGGCGACGGCGTCAACGACGCGGCGGCACTCGCCACCGCCGACCTGGGCCTGGCGATGGGCACAGGCACGGACGCGGCCATCGAGGCGAGCGACCTGACGCTGGTCCGCGGCGACCTGCGCGTGGCGGCGGACGCCATCCGGTTGTCCCGCCGGACCCTGGCGACGATCAAGGGGAACCTGGGTTGGGCCTTCGGCTACAACTGCGCCGCTCTGCCGCTCGCCGCCCTCGGACTGCTCAACCCCATGATCGCGGGTTTGTCCATGGCCTTTTCGTCCGTATTTGTCGTGACAAACAGCCTGCGACTTCGGAGGTTCACGTGAATTCACCTACACGTGACGCACAGGACCTTCACAAAGAGACCTAGATCACAGATATTTAGGGGTAACCATTCGGGCCGTTCGCGAGTCTAAGTGGGCGATGCCAAGAACGTCTTGGGGGACGTTCATGGGATGTCTTGGGGGACGTTCCAGGCAAGCGTTGGCCGGGGCACGTGCACCGGGGAGCTTTGAGCGGCCCTCCCGTACGTACGTACCCCGGCAGACCGCGTAGACCCGCCTAGCTTCTGCTGAACCCGGCAGACGCCCGGCCCGGATCCCGTGGGGGGAATCCGCACCGGGGATATGGAAAGCGCCCCGCTCGCCGACCCGTGGGGGGATCGGCAGCGGGGCGCTTTTCGTTCGGCGCGCCGTGCGGCGGAGGCGGACGCCCACGCCCACGCCCACGGCGGCAAGCCTGTGCGCGGCCTCGGGGGCCGCTACGGCCTCAAGCCACTACGGCGTCAGCGGCTCTCGACCGGGACGAAGTCGCGCAGGACCTCGCCGGTGTAGATCTGGCGCGGGCGGCCGATGCGGGAACCCGGCTCCTTGATCATCTCGTGCCACTGGGCGATCCAGCCCGGCAGACGGCCGAGCGCGAAGAGCACGGTGAACATCTCGGTCGGGAAGCCCATCGCGCGGTAGATGAGGCCCGTGTAGAAGTCCACGTTCGGGTAGAGGTTGCGCGAGACGAAGTAGTCGTCGGAGAGCGCGTGCTCCTCCAGCTTGAGCGCGATGTCCAGCAGCTCGTCGGACTTGCCGAGGGCGGAGAGCACATCGTGCGCCGCGGCCTTGATGATCTTGGCTCGCGGGTCGAAGGACTTGTACACCCGGTGGCCGAAGCCCATCAGGCGGACGCCGTCCTCCTTGTTCTTCACCTTGTTGATGAAGGAGTCGACATCGCCACCGTTGGCCTTGATGCCCTCGAGCATCTCCAGGACCGACTGGTTGGCGCCACCGTGCAGGGGGCCCCACAGGGCCGAGATGCCGGCGGAGATCGACGCGAACATGTTCGCCTGGCTCGAACCCACCAGACGGACGGTGGACGTCGAACAGTTCTGCTCGTGGTCCGCGTGCAGGATCAGCAGCTTGTCGAGCGCCGAGACCACGACCGGGTCGAGCTCGTACTCCTGGGCCGGGACCGAGAAGGTCATCCGCAGGAAGTTCTCGACGTACCCGAGGTCGTTGCGCGGGTAGACGAAGGGGTGGCCGATCGACTTCTTGTAGGCGTACGCCGCGATCGTCGGCAGCTTGGCGAGCAGCCGGATCGTCGAGAGGTGACGCTGCGTCTCGTCGAACGGGTTGTGGCTGTCCTGGTAGAAGGTGGACAGCGCGGAGACCACCGAGGAGAGCATCGCCATCGGGTGGGCGTCACGCGGGAAGCCCTGGAAGAAGCGCTTGACGTCCTCGTGCAGCAGCGTGTGCTGGGTGATCTCGTTCTGGAAGGTCGCCAGCTCGTCGACCTTGGGAAGCTCACCGTTGATCAGCAGGGAGGCCACCTCGAGGAAGGTGGACTGCTCCGCCAGCTGCTCGATGGGGTAGCCGCGGTACCGCAGAATGCCCTGCTCGCCGTCGAGGTAGGTGATGGCGGATTTATAGGCGGCTGTGTTGCCGTATCCACTGTCCAGGGTGACCAGACCGGTCTGGGCTCGGAGCTTCCCGATGTCGAAGCCCTTGTCGCCGACGGTGCTCTCGACCACCGGGTAGGTGTATTCACCGTCCGCGTACCGCAGTACTACAGAGTTGTCGCTCACGTCATCCCTCACCGACGTAGTGCCTCTTCTTCGAGGTGCCCTGACTGTCTCTACCATCCCCCATTTGGCTCAGGAGAGTGCACTCGGGGTCGACCATTGGGCCATTTGGCGGCACTCAGTGCCGCCAACCTGCTCATCTTGCCCCCTTCGCCCCGTTCGGGGAAGTCCGGGGTCCTCTTTCACACGACTGCCGAGAGCCGGTGGGCCAGAGCGGTGAAGCGTCTGCCTGCGGAAACCGTACGGACGGCCTGGCCGATCGCCTTGCGCGAACCGACCAGGACGACGAGCTTCTTCGCCCGGGTGACGGCCGTGTAGAGCAGATTCCGCTGGAGCATCATCCAGGCGCTCGTGGTGACGGGGATCACGACCGCCGGATACTCACTGCCCTGCGAGCGGTGGATGGTGACGGCGTACGCATGGGCCAGCTCATCCAGTTCGTCGAAGTCGTACGGCACCTCCTCGTCCTCGTCCGTCCGAACGGTCAGCCGCTGTTCGACGACGTCGAGCGAGGTCACGACGCCCACCGTGCCGTTGAAGACGCCGTTGGCGCCCTTCTCGTAGTTGTTACGGATCTGGGTGACCTTGTCGCCGACCCGGAAGACCCGGCCGCCGAACCGCTTCTCCGGGACGTCGGGGCGGGCCGGGGTGACGGCCTGCTGGAGCAGCCCGTTGAGCGCGCCGGCTCCCGCGGGACCACGGTGCATGGGCGCGAGCACCTGAACGTCCCGGCGTGGATCGAGACCGAACTTGGCGGGAATCCGCCGCGCCGCGACCTCGACCGCGACCCGGGCGGCGTCCTCGGTCTCCTCCTCCGCGAACAGGAAGAAGTCCGGCAGGCCGGTGGTGACGGGCGGGATCCCCTCGTTGATGCGGTGGGCGTTGGTGACCACCCCCGACTGCTGCGCCTGGCGGAAGATGCGCGTCAATCGGACGGCCGGCACCGGGCTGTCCGGCGCGAGCAGATCGCCGAGGACCTCGCCCGCGCCGACCGAGGGCAGCTGGTCCACATCCCCGACCAGAAGGAGATGGGCACCGGGTGCCACCGCCTTCACGAGCTTGTTGGCGAGCAGCAGATCGAGCATGGACGCCTCGTCCACCACGACCAGATCGGCGTCGAGCGGCCGGTCCCGGTCGTAGGCCGCGTCGCCGCCCGGCTTGAGCTCCAGAAGCCGGTGGACCGTCGACGCCTCGGTGCCGGTCAGCTCGGCGAGCCGCTTGGCCGCGCGCCCGGTCGGGGCCGCCAGGACGACCTTGGCGCGCTTCGCCCTGGCCAGCTCCACGATCGAGCGGACCGTGAACGACTTCCCGCACCCCGGGCCGCCGGTGAGCACGGCGACCTTACGGGTCAGGGCGAGCCGCACGGCCTCCTCCTGCTCGGGCGCGAGCGAGGCCCCGGTGCGGTCGGCGAGCCAGGACAGGGCCTTGTCCCAGACGACGTCCTGGAAGCCCGGCATCCGGTCCTCGGCCGCGTGCAGCAGGCGCTTCGTCTGCCCGGCGAGGGAGAGTTCGGCGCGGTGGAACGGGATCAGATACACGGCCGTCACGGGCAGCCCCTCGGGGCCCGGAACGGTCTCCCGCACCACCCCCTCGGGGTCCTGCGCCAGCTCGGCGAGACACTCGATGACAAGGCCGGTGTCGACCTGGAGCAGCTTCACGGCCTCGCGGATCAGCTGCTCCTCGGGCAGGAAGCAGTGCCCCTGGTCGGTGGACTGCGAGAGGGCGTACTGCAGCCCCGCCTTGACCCGGTCGGGGCTGTCGTGCGGAATCCCGACGGCCTGGGCGATCTTGTCGGCGGTGAGGAACCCGATGCCCCAGACGTCGGCGGCCAG
This sequence comes from Streptomyces sp. NPDC039609, assembly GCF_055596705.1. NCBI lineage: Bacteria > Bacillati > Actinomycetota > Actinomycetes > Kitasatosporales > Streptomycetaceae > Streptomyces > Streptomyces sp. NPDC039609. The sequence continues at coordinate 309,938 of NZ_JBVIUJ010000002.1, read as the reverse complement.
CCGGTAGGGCTGATTCCGGACGACGGAGATCGAGGCGTCGCCGTACTTCTTGTAGATCCGCACCGCGATGGAGGTGGAGACACCGACTCCCTGGAGGAAGACCATCACCTCCTTGATCGCCTTCTGCTCCTCCCAGGCGGCGGTGATGTTCTTGGTGCGCTTGGGACCCAGGCCGGGCACCTCGATCAGACGCGCCGGCGCCCCCTCCAGGATCTCGAGGGTGTCCAGGCCGAAGTGCTGCGTGATGCGGTCGGCGAAGACCGGACCGATGCCCTTGATGAGCCCGGAGCCGAGGTAGCGGCGTATGCCCTGGATGGTGGCGGGCAGGACGGTCGTGTAGTTCTCGACCGTGAACTGCTTGCCGTACTGCGGATGGGACCCCCAACGCCCCTCCATCCGCAACGACTCCCCCGGCTGCGCCCCGAGCAACGCCCCGACGACCGTGAGGAGATCGCCGGCACCGCGCCCTGTGTCGACGCGGGCGACGGTGTAGCCGCTCTCCTCATTGGCATACGTGATCCGCTCGAGCACCCCTTCGACGACGGCCTGTCGGTGAGCCTGCCCCGGCACTTGGCTCGGCCGGGGGCTCGGCACGTGGCCCTGACCCTGGTTGGACATGCCCTGAAGGTAGCGAAGGGGTCGGACATCAGGTGGAGGTGTGCGGTCGGAGCTGTGGAATTCGGTACGCCTGGTTACACACCTCCGGGGCATCGCGGCTTCCACTCCCCCATGTGCCGGTCGGCACGCGGCGCCTGCCGCACTTCGTTGCTTGTGGGAACGCGCGCGTGGCAGCATTCCGCGCGTGACTGACAACGGGGATGACATACCGAGGCCTCAGCAGGTCTCACGACTGGCCGAGTTGGCCGGTGCCTCGGCGCCTGACGGACGCTCGGTACCACCACCGTCCGGGCCGATGCCCGAACCTGCGCGGCCTGACGGCGCCCCGGTGGCACAGCCGGCCGCGCCCGAAGAGGCCGAGGAGGTTTCCCGCGGGCGCCGGCAGTTTGCACGCTTGCTCGACGAATTCCGGCACGCCGCCGTACTCGTACCGCTCGACCCGCACGGCAGCCCGTGGACGGCCGATCACGGCGGTGTGCGGTGGATCTGCGCGTTCTCCGACGAACACGCGCTGGCCCGCTTCGCTCACGCGCGGGGGGACGCCGGGCGCGAGTGGGGGTACCGAACGGTGCGGGGTGAACGGCTGCTGGACGAGATGGTGCCGAAGCTGCCGGGTCCCGGCGGCGTGGCACTGGACGCGGGCAGTGCGGACGGTGTGTTGTTCCCACCGGTCAGGGGCATCGTGCCCGATGCGGTGGCAGTGGATCTCGGGGGGATGCGATGAGCGGCGAGGAACCGATTCTCGAGGCGCCGACTTGGGCGCTGGTGGAGATCGCTAACGGTATCGATCTGGCGCATACCGAGCTGAAGGAGCTCGGGATGATCGGGGAGGCGTCGACGGGTCGCGGTTTCTCCGATCTGGCCTTGTCGGGTCTTGAGTTGGGATACGGCGGTCTGACGTCGGAGTTCGAGACCTTCTGCAACCGGTGGGAGTGGGGCGTACGTGCTCTGACTCTGCGCGGAAACGGTTTTGCGCAGGGGGTGGGCCTGTCGGCGGGCTCGTTCGCGGAGCAGGAGCAGTACATCAAGGATTCGTTCAAGATCGGGGTGAACTCGCTGAACGGGAACCCGCATCTGTCCGAGGACGAGGTCAAGCAGATGCGCTGGGACACGATCCGTGACCAGCACATGTGGGACGACGCCGACTGGAGCCGCGAGTCGTTCACCGAGGCGCACGGCGAGGTGAAGCAGACCTGGAAGAACACCGCGTACGACGTCGAGGACTCGATGCTCGACTCGATGGAGCGCTCGGGTGTGCTGGACCCGAAGCTGCGTGACGGGATGGACGAGGAACTCAAGGACATGCTCGATCCCGATCAGGCGACCATCGATCAGGCCGAGCAGCCGCGGTGGGGGGAGAACCGCTGATGGTGGACTGGGGCGGTCTGGTCGACAAGGGGATCGACAAGATCGGTGACGGCATCGACAAGGGCAAGGAGCTTGTCGGTGAGGGCGTCGACTATGTGACCGACAAAGCGGGCGAGGGCCTGCGGCATTACGGATACGACGGCCTTGCCGAAGAGGTCGAGGACTGGGGTGACGAGACGGCGTCCTCCCTCGGTGCCGAGGTCGGGGAGCAGCAGCTCGGGCAGACCGAGGAAGCGAACGAGCTCATCCACGGCAAGCCGGAGAAGATCGCCGAGACGGTGAAGAACCTGCGGGACTTCCAGAAGGCGTTCGACCTGGTCGGCGGCGGGATGAAGAAGCTGGATCCCGAACACTGGAAGGGCGAGGCGGCCAACTCCTTCCGGGAGAAGTTCCAGACCCTGCCGACCGACTGGCTGCACGCTTCGGACGCGATGGAGAACGCGGCCAAGGCGCTGGAGGCGTACTCCCAGGCGATCGTGAGCGCGCAGGGCAAGGCGCGTGAGGCGATAGCGCTGTACAAGGAGGGCGACAACGACTCCAAGACAGCGGTCGACACGTACAACAAGAAGGTCGACGCCTACAACGCGGCCCGCACCGGGGACAGTCCGCTGCCCCATCCCGGGGAGTTCTCCGATCCGGGAAAGGCCAAGCGGCAACGCGCGCGGGAGTTCCTGAGCGACGCCCGCAAGGCGCGGAACGAGGCCGGTGAGACCGCCAAAGCCGCGGTGCGCGCCGCGCTGGCACACGCGCCCAAGGAGCCGACGGGCCGCGAGCGGGCCAAGCTGGAGCTGATGGACTACGGCCTGGGCCAGGGCATCGAACTGGCCCACTTCGGCGGCGGCATCATCAAGGGCACGGCCGGCCTCCTCAACTTCGTCCGCTCGGTCAACCCGGCCGATCCGTACAACCTGACCCACCCGGCGGAGTACTACAAGGGCGTCAACATGACGCTCGCCGGCCTGGTGTCCACGGCGGCCAACCCGGACCGCGCCCTGAAGAACGCCTGGGACGCCGCGAAAGGCGACCCGTCCGAGTTCTTCGGCAGGCTGGTCCCCGAGGTGCTCGGAACCAAGGGTGGCGGGGTGATACGGGGAGGCCTGCGCGCCGGGCTGAACGGCACCAAGCACCTGCCCGACGGCAAGAAACCTGACGGCAGCCGCGGGGACCACGAGAAGGACCCGCACAGCAACGGCAAGACGTGCGGCCAGACGGCGTGCAAGAACGACCCGATCGACATTGCGACGGGCCGTATGCTGCTGCCCCAGACGGACATCAGCCTGCCCGGCTCACTGCCGCTCGTCTTCCGACGCACCTTCGACTCCTCGCGCCGCTCAGGTCGCTGGTTCGGCCCGGCGTGGTCGTCGACGGTGGATCAGCGGCTGGAGATCGATTCCCAGGGTGTGATCTTCAGCTGTGACGAGGGCAGCCTGCTCGCATATCCGCACCCCGCCCCCGGCGTCCCGGTCATGCCCACGCACGGCCGGCAGTGGCCCCTGGACCGGGTCGAGGACGGCTACACGCTCACCGACCCCGACACCGACAGGGTCTGGCACTTCGCCGACCACAGCGACGAACTCGCCCTCCTGGCCCAGATCGACGACCGCAACGGCCGCTGGATCTCCTTCGAACACGACGAGGCGGGCGCCCCGACTGCGATCGTCCACCACGGCGGCTACCACCTGAAGCTCACCACGAGCGAAGGCCGCGTGACGGCCCTCCACCTTGCGGGAGCGGCGGCGGACGGATCCGACCAGGAGATCCTGCGCTACGGCTATACCGACGGCCACCTCACTGAGGTCACCAACTCCTCCGGCCGCCCCCTGTGCTTCGACTGCGACGAGCAGGGGCGCATCACCTCGTGGACGGACACCAACGGAAGCCATTACGACTACGTCTACGACGACCAGGACCGCTGCACCTATCAGTCGGGCGCCAACGGACATCTCGAAGCCACGTTCACCTGGGACGATGTGGATCCGAAGACCGGGCTTCGGGTGACCACGTTCACCGACGGGCTGGGGCACACCGAGCGTCATCTGATCAACGACCGCTCCCAGGTCGTGGCCGAGATCGACGCACTGGGCGCGGTCACCCGCTTCGAGTACGACCGCTATAACCGCCTGTTGTCACGGACGGACCCGCTGGGCCACGTCACCCGCACCAGCTATGACGAGCATGGCCGCCCGAGCGTGCTGGAACGCCCCGACAGACGGCAGGTGCGAGCCGAGTACAACGACCTCGGGCTCCCGGTACGCATCGTCGGCACGGACGGCAACGTCACACATCAGACCTTCGACGAGCGCGGCAACCGCACGTCGGTCACCGACCCGTCGGCCGCCCGGACGGAGTTCGCGTACGACGAGGCGGGCCGGCTCACCTCGGTGACGGACCCGCTCGGCGCCACCACCCGAGTGGTCCTGGACCGCGCCGGGCTCCCCCTCTCGATCACCGACCCTCAGGGCGCCACGACCCACTACGCGTACGACGCCTTCGGCCGCACGGCCCAGGTCACGGACGCACTCGGCGCGGTGACCCGGATGGAGTGGACAGTCGAAGGCCGGCCGTCCCGCCGTACGGCATCCGACGGCACGGTGGAATCATGGACGTATGACGGCGAGGGCAACTGCCTCAGCCACACGGACGCGATGGGCGGCACGACCCGCTTCACGTACACCGACTTCGACCTGTTGACCTCCCGTACCGGCCCGGACGGTGTCCGCTACGAGTTCACGCACGACATCAACCTGAAGCTGACACGGGTGACCAACCCGCAGGGCCTGACGTGGGACTATGCCTATGACGCGGCTGGCCGACTGGTCACGGAAACGGACTTCGACAGCCGGACGCTGAGCTACGACCATGACGCGGCGGGCCGCCTGAACTCACGGACGAACGGTCTGGGCCAGACGCTCAGGTTCGACCGCGACACCCTCGGTCGGATCGTCCGCAAGGACGCCGAAGGGGTGATCAGCACCTACGAGTACGACATCTTCGACGAACTGGCGGCTGCGACTGGGCCGGACGCAACGCTGGGGCGCCTCCGGGACCGCTACGGGCGCCTCGTCTCGGAGACCGTGAACGGCCGCACCCTCTCGTTTTCTCACGATGCCATGGGGCGGAGAACGGGTCGGACGACTCCGGGTGGTTCGACGAGCACATGGTCGTACGACGTGGCGGGCCGGCGTGCGGAACTGACGTCTTCCGGCCGGATGCTGTCCTTCACTCACGATGTCATAGGCCGTGAAACCACTCGCCACATCGCCGACTTCGCCGTCCTCACCTCCTCGTTCGACCTGATGGGCCGCCTCACCGATCAGGAAGTCACCGCCGACGGGGGTCATCGCCTGCAGCACCGGGCGTACACCTACCGCGCGGACGGCGGGCTCATCGGTATCACTGACGCACTCTCCGGTGCCCGCAGCTTCGACCTGGACTCGGGCGGTCGCGTCACGGCCGTCCATGCGCGGGGCTGGACGGAGCAGTACGCCTACGACGACGCCGGCAACCAGACGAAAGCCTCGTGGCCGGCCACGCACCCGTCCCACTCGGCGGCGGGCGCACGCGGCTACGAGGGCACTCGGATCGCCACCGCGGGTGCCGTGCGATACGAACACGACGGCCAGGGCCGAATCGTCCTGCGCCAGAAGACCCGGCTTTCCCGAAAGGCCGACACCTGGCGCTACGAGTGGGACGCGGAGGACCGCCTCACCGCAGTGACCACACCGGACGGCACGGTCTGGCGGTACGCGTACGACCCCCTGGGCCGCCGAATATCCAAGCAATCCCCCTTGGAAACAGTTCACTTCACTTGGGACGGGGCGACCCTCTGCGAGCAGACGACAGAGGACACGACCCTCACCTGGGACCACGCCGGCCTGCGCCCCCTGACTCAGACGGAACGCCGTCACGGCTCCACCGACGACCGCTTCTTCGCCATCGTCACGGACCTGATCGGCACCCCGACGGAACTCATCGACGAATCCGGCGCCTTGGCCTGGCGCACCCGCACCACACTCTGGGGCACGACCGCCTGGACCCGCGACGCCACGGCTTACACGCCGCTCCGCTTCCCGGGCCAGTACTTCGACCGCGAATCGGAACTCCACTACAACTTCTTCCGCTACTACGACCCAGAGTCGGCCCGCTACCTCACCCCGGACCCCCTGGGCCTGACCCCGGCCGACAACCCGGTCACGTACGTCCACAACCCACACACGTGGAGCGACCCGCTAGGGCTCGGTCCCTGTCCGCCCCGGATCGAGGGTGGAGGCTGGGACCTCCGTGGGCATGCAGACCCGCTCAGCATCATCCCGAAGGACGCTGTTCAGGAACCGTGGAAGCCGATCCCGGGTGGTGTCGAGCACGGCATCAAGTGGAAGTGGACGGACGATGTCACGGGTAAGACCGTGCGTATGCGTGTCCACGGGCCCGACCTTGGCCCAAACGCCGGCGCCAATGCCAGCAGCGGCCCCATCTACCGTATCCAGATCTCACACCAGTTCCAGGACGAGGCAGGCAACCTCTACCACGCGCAGATCGGAAACAAGAACAGCCCAAACTATAATGAGGCGGCGATCAACGACACCCACATTCCGTGGCCCAGCCACCTGCCGGTGCCGTACCCGCACTAATTCTGGAAGATGAATCGCATGGAAAGCAAGTACTACGTCGACTTCCTCCGAGACCTTCTGAGCGCCGACGAACCAGTGCGTACAGAGGCGAGCGACCGTGTTCAGGACTTCGTGAGCCTCCTCTCCCGAACGCAGGCCAGAGTGGTGGGGGACCTGATCGCCATGCTGGCCGCGCACGAAGAATCCCGAGTGACGCTGGAAGCCCTCCTGCACGCGCTGACCGATCTCGACGGGTGCGGAAAGCTCGAGGGTGTCGATCTCTCCCCCCTGAGGGAAATTCCAGAATCCGCGATTCACGTGGAACACCGTGATTACATGGAGGAATTCGCCTCGCGCATCGCAGAGACTGATGACAGGACGGAATGAGCCGGGACACGCGGACGCAGGTGCACTGAGGCCGAGAGGGCAAATGACGGCTGATCGCTTGGCGGCGGAGAGAGTCGCCGCCATACTCCACGTCGCTGTTGCTTCGGCCTATCGATGATTTGCCTTACCCAGCCATGGACGACCTCGTCGTCGTGTCGACGAACCGAACCGAGACGACAGTGGTGGTTCTGGATCACTAGGAACAGCTGACGTGCACGCGCACTCCACTCTGACCGCTGCACCAGCGTGACCAATCACGGCGGCGAGGGAGACCGCATCGCCCACCACGCCGAGTCGTCGCTGTTCGCCGCCCATCTCTCCCTCGGCATCAGGGTTCTCCACAGAAGAATCAGACACGTGGATCGCCGGACATTCCCTCCCATGGCACTTCTCGAGTGCTGCCCGACCGCGCCTCGCGCTGCACAAGTCATGATCAATCCAGAACGGACCGAACGGTGAATGCGGATCATCAGCAGGGCGCGGCTTGGGTGCTGACCGATGTGTCTCTTGTCGTCAGGGGACCCGATCTCGACCCGGACGAAGTGACCAAGAAGCTGAACCTCCAACCGACGGGGACCCGGCCACCCGGCCCCAGCCGGTGGGGACCACCAGGAGATGTCGACGGGGAATGGCGACTCCAATGCGACGAGCGCTCCACAAGGGTGTTCCCGGAACAGCTCGACACCATCCTGACGGCAGTCGAACCGCACTCCGATGAGGTGCGCGAACTCCTGGCGAACGACCTCTCCGTGACACTCACCATCAGGGGATACGTGGACAACGACTCGCAGATCGCCCTCACCCCCGAGCAGATGCGCCGACTGGCCCGCCTCGGTGTTCCCCTGGCCCTCGCCCCCAGCACAAGCGAACGGTGACCCCTGTGTGGACCTCGATCACCACCTCCCTGGCCCTCACCGGGAGCGGCCTGGACTCCTCGGCCGTCGACCGCTCCCTCGGGCTCGCCCCGCTCGCGGAGCGGCAGACCGGCGCCTCCGTCCACCACGGGCCGGGCTGGTGGGCGTACACCCTCGACGAGCGGTTCTCGGACGACCTGGGCGAGCAGATCGCGGCGCTGACCGCTCAGGTCGGGCCGCTCGTCGACGAGATCAAGGCGCTGACCACCGTCGGCTGCTTCGCCCAGGTCTCGATCGCGGGAACGGTGCGGGCGAACGAGGAGCTGACGCTCTCGGCCGAGTCCGCCGACCGGCTCGCCGCACTCGGGCTGCCGGTCTCCTTCACGACGCTCCTGGAAGGCAACACCGGTTCGGAGGATCCGCTGGACTGGCTCGACTGAGGCATCAGGACCCTGGGGTCAGCCGAGCCGGTCGACGTGGTCCGAGAACCTCCCCACGGTCTCCTCCAGGACCTCCACGCCGTCCCTCGCCCACAGCTCGTCGTTGAAGAGCTCCACCTCGATCGGGCCCCGGTACCCCGCCCCCTCCACGAGCTCGCACCAGGCCCGGAGGTCGATCGCGCCGTCGCCCAGTTGACCCCGGCCGTTGAGGACTCCGGCCGGGAGGGGGGTCGTCCAGTCGGCCAACTGGAAGGCATGGATGCGGTCCGCAGCGCCCGCCCTCGCGACCGCCGCCGGCGCCCGGTCGTCCCACCAGATGTGGTACGTGTCCACGACCACGCCCACCTGCGAGGACGGGAAGCGTTCCGCGATCTCCAGGGCCTGGTCCAGGGTGGAGACCGCGCAGCGGTCCGACGCGTACATCGGGTGGAGGGGTTCGATCGCCAGGCGTACGCCCCGCTCCCCCGCGTACGGCGCGAGTTCGGCGATCGCGTCCGTGATCCGGGCGCGGGCCGCTGTCAGGTCGCGGCTGCCCCGGGCGAGGCCGCCCGAGACGAGGACCAGGGTGTCCGTGCCCAGCGCCGCCGCCTCGTCGATCGCCGCGCGGTTGTCGTCCAGGGACTCCGCCGTCGTGAAGAAGCCGCCCCGGCACAGCGACGTGACCGTCAGGCCCGCGTCGCGTACCAGCTTGGCCGCCGCCTCGAGGCCGTACTCCGCGACCGGCTCCCGCCACAGGCCCACGCCCGGGATGGAGAGCCGTACGCACTGCTCCACCAGCTCCGGCAGCGACAGCTGCTTCACCGTCATCTGGTTGATGCTGAAGCGCGAGAGCGATTCGGGGCTCCATGCGGTCACTGGCTCACTCCGTACACCGTCAGCAGGGACTTCATCCGGGACTCGGCCAGCTCCGGATCGGGGAACAGGCCGAGCTCGTCCGCCAGTTCGTACGCCCGTGCCAGGTGCGGCAGGGAACGAGCGGACTGCAGGCCGCCGACCATCGTGAAGTGGTCCTGGTGGCCGGCCAGCCAGGCCAGGAAGACGACCCCCGTCTTGTAGAACCGGGTCGGGGTCCGGAAGAGATGGCGCGACAGCTCCACCGTCGGGTCCAGGACCTCCCGGAACCCCTTGACGTCGCCCGTGTCCAGGATCCGTACCGCCTCCGCCGCCAGCGGGCCCAGCGGGTCGAAGATGCCGAGCAGCGCATGGCTGAAGCCCTGGTCGTCGCCCGCGATCAGCTCGGGGTAGTTGAAGTCGTCGCCCGTGTAGCAGCGGACGCCCTCCGGCAGGCGGCGGCGCAGGTCGATCTCGCGCTGAGCGTCGAGGAGGGAGACCTTGATGCCGTCGACCTTGTCGGGGTGCGCCGCGATGACCTCCAGGAAGGTGTCGGTCGCGGTGTCGAGGTCGGCCGCGCCCCAGTAGCCGTCGAGCGCCGGGTCGAACATCGGCCCCAGCCAGTGCAGGATCACCGGCTCGCTCGCCTGCCGGAGGAGGTGGCCGTACGTGTCGAGGTAGTCGTCCGCGCCCCGGGCCGCCCCGGCGAGGGCCCGTGAGGCCATGAGGATGGCCTGGGAGCCGGTCTCCTCCACGAGCGCCAGCTGTTCCTCGTATGCCTTGCGGACCGTCATCAGATCGACGGAACCGGTCAGTTGGTCCGTCCCCACACCGCACGCGATGCGGCCCCCCACCGCCTTCGCCTCCGCCGCCGAGCGACGGATCAACTCCGCCGCTCCCGCCCAGTCCAGGCCCATCCCTCGCTGCGCGGTGTCCATGGCCTCCGCGACGCCGAGGCCCTGCGCCCAGAGGTGGTGGCGGAAGGCGAGCGTGGCGTCCCAGTCGACGGCGGCCGGCGAGTCGGGAGTGGTGTCGGCGAACGGGTCGGCGACGACATGGGCGGCGGAGAAGACCGTACGGGAGGTCAGGGCGCCGCCCACAGCGGCCGGGGGGCGCGCCGGGCGCGGGCTGTACTCCCGTACGCCACCGGCCCCGTCGGGCAGGCGGATCACAGCGAGACCTCCGGGACTTCCAGGCGCCGTCCCTCGGCCGCCGACCGCAGCCCCAGCTCGGCGAGCTGTACGCCACGCGCGCCCGCCAGCAGGTCCCACTGGTAGGGCTCGTCCAGGACCACGTGCTTCAGGAAGAGCTCCCACTGGGCCTTGAAGCCGTTGTCGAAGGTGGCGTTGTCCGGGACCTCCTGCCACTGCTCGCGGAAGGGTTCGGTGGCCGGGATGTCTGGGTTCCAGACCGGCTTGGGGGTGGCCGAGCGGTGCTGGACGCGGCAGTTCCGCAGGCCCGCGACGGCGGAGCCGTGGGTGCCGTCGACCTGGAACTCGACGAGTTCGTCGCGGTTCACGCGTACCGCCCAGGAGGAGTTGATCTGGGCGATCGCCCCGCCCTCCAGCTGGAAGATGCCGTACGCGGCGTCGTCGGCGGTGGCGGCGTACGGCTTGCCCTGCTCGTCCCAGCGCTGCGGTATGTGCGTGGCGACGTGCGCGGAGACGCTGGTGACCCGGCCGAAGAGCTCGTGGAGCACGTACTCCCAGTGCGGGAACATGTCGACGACGATGCCGCCGCCGTCCTCGGCGCGGTAGTTCCAGCTGGGGCGCTGGGCGTCCTGCCAGTCGCCCTCGAAGACCCAGTAGCCGAACTCCCCGCGTACGGAGAGGATCTCGCCGAAGAAGCCGCCGTCGATGAGGCGCTTCAGCTTGAGCAGGCCCGGCAGGAAGATCTTGTCCTGGACGACGCCGTGCTTGACGCCCTTCTCGGTGGCGAGCCTGGCGAGTCCCAGGGCGCCGGCAAGGTCTCCCGCCGTCGGCTTCTCGGTGTAGATGTGCTTGCCGGCGGCGACGGCCTTGCGGATCGCCTCGACGCGGGCGGACGTGACCTGGGCGTCGAAGTAGATCTCCACCGACTCGTCGGCGAGGACGGCGTCGAGGTCGGTGGACCACTCGGTGAGACCGTGCTGCTCGGCGAGTACGCGGAGGGCGTGCTCACGGCGGCCGACGAGGACGGGCTCGGGCCAGAGGGTGTCGCCGTTGCCGAGGTCGAGGCCGCCCTGCTCGCGCAGGGCGAGGATCGAACGGACGAGGTGCTGGCGGTAGCCCATGCGTCCGGTGACGCCGTTCATGGCGATACGGACTGTCCTGCGTGTCACGAAGGTCCCTCCACACTCGAGAAGAAAGCGCTTTCTACGACAGGAGACGCTAGCCTGCCGACAACACGCCGGACAAGGGGTCCGGACGACTCTCCCGACTCTCCTCGGAGGTACGCGATGACCGTCACGCTGGCGGATGTGGCCGCGCGTGCCCAGGTTTCCCCCGCCACCGTCTCCCGCGTCCTGAACGGCAACTACCCCGTCGCCGCCTCGACCCGGGAGCGGGTGCTGCGGGCGGTGGACGAGCTGGACTACGTGCTGAACGGGCCCGCGAGCTCGCTTGCCGCCGCCACGTCCGACCTGGTCGGCATCCTCGTCAACGACATCGCCGACCCCTTCTTCGGGATCATGGCCGGTGCGGCGCAGAGCGCCATCGGGGAAGGCGCGTCGGGGCGGGCGGGCGGCGAGAAGCTGGCCGTCGTCTGCAACACGGGCGGCTCCCCCGAGCGCGAGCTCACGTACCTCACCCTGCTCCAGCGCCAGCGCGCCGCCGCCGTCATCCTCACCGGCGGGTCCCTGGAGGACCCGGAGCACATGGCGGCCGTGGCGGCGAAGCTGTCGCGGCTGACGGACGCGGGAACGCGGATCGTGCTGTGCGGAAGGCCGCCGGTGGCGGGGGACGCGAGCGTGGCGGCGCTGACCTTCGACAACCGGGCGGGAGCGCGGCGGCTCACCGAGCATCTGCTGACGCTCGGGCACCGGCGGATCGGTTACGTGGCGGGGCCGGCGGACCGGACGACGACCCGGCACCGGCTGGAGGGTCACCGCGAGGCGCTGGCCGGAGCGGGGCTGCCCGAAGGGCCCGTCGTCCACGGGTCGTACGACCGGGGCTCCGGCTACGACGCGACGCTGGAACTCCTGTGCCGCGAGCCGTCGTTGACGGCGGTCGTGGCGGCGAACGACACGGTCGCGCTGGGCGCGTGCGCGGCGCTGCGGGACCAGGGGCTGCGCATCCCGGAGGACGTCTCGGTCGCGGGCTTCGACGACCTCCCCTTCTCGGTCGACGCGGCGCCCTCGCTGACGACCGTCCGGCTGCCTCTCCATGAGGCGGGCGCGCGGGCGGGCCGGCTCGCGATGGGCACGGAGGAGGCCCCACCGGGCGGCCTGGCGACGGTCCCGGCGGAACTCCTGGTACGCGACTCGACGGCGCGCCCGCGGGGGTGACGCGGGGCGGGTCTCGGGCCGGCGGCTTGCCCGCTCGGGCGGACCTCGCGCGGGTCTCGGGCCCGCACCACCTCAAGGCTGACACGGGCTCGGACCGGCGCCTTCCCCGCTCGGGCGGACCTCGCCCACGGCTCGAGCCGGCCTCAGCGACGCACGGCGTCCGGGCCCTACGTCGCGCTCACGTGCGCATCCAGCTCCGTCGCCTTCAGGATCGCGTCCACCGTCTCCCGCACCGTCAAGGCCGCGTTGTCGATCCAGATGCCGACGTCCGGCAGTTCCTCGCGCATCGCCGCGTCCAGTGGGGCCCAGTTCGTCGTGAGGCGCTTGTCGCGGGCGTTGTTGCGCTCCCAGGCCGTCTCCGGGCCGGGGGCGAGGAAGACGACGTGGAGCGGGGCCGTCCGCACCGAGGCGCGGTAGAAGTCGAGGTGGCTGCGGCGGACGACCACGTCGTCGACGACCGGCAGGAAGCCGGCCGTCGTGAAGCTGTCCGCCAGCAGACAGGCGTTGCGGGCGCGCAGGAAGATCTGACGGTCGGCCTCCGGGTTGTGGTCCATCGTCGGCCATCGGCCCCCGCTGACGATGAGCTCCTGGAGCTCGTCGACCTCGATGTGCGCGGCCCGCGCGAACCGGGCCGCGAGGGCGGCCGCCACGGTCGACTTGCCGCTGCCCGGGATGCCGCTCAACAGCAGTGCTCCAGGTGCGGGTTCACCATCGATGGGTACCAGATCCATGGCATCGGACCCTAGCCCGCCCGAGGCCCCCGCCCTCCGCGCCCCACGAGCGGGCTCACGGCGACGACAGGGAACGTCCGCCCGCTTCGACGGGCTCCTGCCCCCTCTCCGGTGACGGCACCGGCGGCACCGACGCCACCGCCCGCCCCGGTGCGAGGGACGTCAGCGCCACGCCGCCGACCAGCAGGGCCGCCGCGCACCAGCGCAGGCCGCTGATGCCCTCGCCGAGGAACAGGGCGGCCGAGGACATCCCGAAGACCGGGACCAGGAGGGAGAACGGGGCCACCGACGAGGCCGGGTAGCGGCGCAGGAGCCAGCCCCAGGCGCCGAAGCCGAAGACAGTAGTGATCCAGGCGACGTAGACGATGACGCCCACGCCGGTCCAGTCGAGGCCGCGCAGCGCTTCGAGGTCGCGTTCGGGTCCTTCCAGGAGGAGGGAGAGGGCGAGCAGCGGCAGGATGGGCACGGTACTGACCCAGACCATGAAGTTGAGGGCGTCGGGCGGGGAGGCCTTGCGGGTCAGGACGTTGGAGACGCCCCAGCAGGCCGCCGCCGCGATGCAGAGCGCGAATCCGACGAGCGGGCCCGAGGCGCCCTCGTCGACCGCGGCGACGCCGATGCCGGCAAGCGCGACCGCCATGCCCGCGATCTTCGCCTTCCCGGGGCGTTCGCCGAGCGCGACGAAGGCGAACAGAGCCGTGAAGACCGCCTGGACCTGGAGGATCAGGGAGGAGAGCCCGGCCGGCGCGCCCAGGTCCATCCCGGTGAAGAGCAGGCCGAACTTGGCCACGCCCAGGACGAGTCCGACGCCCACGATCCACTTCCAGGCGACCTTCGGGCGGCCGACGAGGAAGACGGCGGGCAGCGCCGCGGCGAGGAAGCGCAGGGCGGAGAAGAGCAGGGGCGGAAAGTGGTCGAGACCGATCTCGATGACGACGAAGTTGACTCCCCAGACGGCGGCGACGAGCGCGGCCAGGGCGATGTGGGCGGGACGCATGCCGTTGAGCATCGCCTCCCCCGAACGTGTAGCACCAGCGAATTCTCCTTCATGGTTGGATGAAGCAACGCTTCACCAACCCGCCCGGAAGGGGCACTCACGTGCTGGATCTCGGACGCCTGCGCGCCCTCCACGCCGTCGCCGTCCACGGGACGGTGGGCGCCGCGGCCGCCGCTCTCGGCTACACCCCGTCCGCCGTCTCCCAGCAGATCGCGAAACTGGAGCGGGAGACCCGCACGACCCTCCTCGAACGCCAGGGCCGCGGGGTGCGCCTCACCGACGAGGCTCACCAACTCGCGGCGACTGCCGAGAAGCTGCTGTCGATCGTCGAGGAGGCGGAGGTTCGGCTCGAGGAGCGGCGCGGGCTGCCCGCCGGGCGCCTGTCGATCGGCTGCTTCGCCAGCGCCGCGCGCGGTCTGATGCCGCGGGCGCTCGCCGAGCTGGCGGTCCGTCACCCCTCGCTGGACGCCCGCCTCACGGAGGTGGACCCCCATGTCTCGATCGACCTCGTCTCCCGGGGCGTGATCGACCTCGCCGTGGCCCACGACTGGGACATCGCGCCGCTGCCGACCCCACCGGGCGTGGAGCAGGCGGTGATCGGCGACGACCTGTGCGACGTCCTCGTGCCCCGGGAGCATCCGCTGGCGGCGCGGGCGACCGTACGGCGTGAGGAGCTGGCGGACGAGCGGTGGATCACGCAGCCGCCGGGGACGGTGTGCCACGACTGGCTGATCCAGACCTTGCGGGCCACCGGGTTCGAGCCGCGCATCGTCCACCAGGCGGAGGAGAACCACACGCAGGTCGCCCTGGTCGCCGCGGGGCTCGGGGTCGCGATGGTGCCGCGACTCGGTCGCGGGACGCTGCCGCCCGAGGTGACCCCGGTCCGGCTGGATCCGATGCCGAGGCGCCGGTTGCACGCCCTGTGGCGTACGGGTGCCGCGCGCCGTCCCGCGATCAGGGAGACGGTCCGCACGCTCCAGGAGCTGTGGCCGCAGGTGGCGTCGTCGACCGTGTGAGCGACCGGCACAAGAGCCACATCCAGACCCACTCGCCCCACCGGCCACCGGCCGACCCGAGCCACTGATTCCTGCTCAGGTCCTTGACCTGGCAGTTACTTTCGGGCTATCCGTGACTCCTGGAAGTTTCCTTCAACCTTGCACGGCCGGAAGGAGCATCAGTGCACCACCGCGCCACCTCCAGACGCACCCTCCTCACCGTCACCGCCGCCGCGGCGGCCGCCGCCGTCACCGGCGTGACCACCCCGAACGCCCACGCCGACTCCGCCCACTCCGACTCCGCCGGACTCGCGTCCGACGACCGGAGCCTCCGGCGGACCATCTCCCGCATGTCCCTGGAAGAGAAGGTCGGCCAGCTCTTCGTCATGCGGGTGTACGGCCACTCCGCCACCGCCCCCGATCAGGCCGACATCGACGCCAACCTCGCCGAGCTCGGCGTCCGTACCGCCGCCGAGCTCGTCGAGAAGTACCACGTCGGCGGCGTCATCTACTTCGCCTGGGCACACAACACCCGCGACCCGCACCAGATCGCCGAGCTCTCCAACGGCATCCAGCGCGCGGGCCTCGCCCAGCCCACTCCGCTGCCCCTGCTGATCTCCACCGACCAGGAGCACGGCATCGTCTGCCGGGTCGGCAAGCCGGCCACCCTGCTGCCCGGTGCCATGGCGCTCGGTGCCGGAGGCTCCCACTCCGATGCCCGCAAGGCCGCGCAGATCGCGGGCGCCGAGCTGGCCGCCGTCGGCATCCGGCAGAACTACGCGCCGGTCGCGGACGTCAACGTCAACCCCGCCAACCCCGTCATCGGAGTCCGCTCCTTCGGCTCCGACCCGCAGGCCGTCGCCGATCTCGTCGCCGCGCAGGTGAAGGGCTATCAGCGGGCCGGGATCGCGGCGACCTCCAAGCACTTCCCCGGCCACGGGGACACGGCCACCGACAGCCACTACGGGCTGCCGACCATCACGCACACCCGCGAGCAGTGGGCCGAGCTCGACGCCCCGCCGTTCCGGTCCGCGATCGCCGCCGGCATCGACTCGATCATGACGGCGCACATCGTCGTGCCCGCACTCGACCCGAACGAGGACCCGGCGACCCTCTCGCGCCCGATCCTCACCGGCATCCTGCGCGAACAGCTCGGTTACGACGGAGTGGTGGTCACGGACTCCCTCGGCATGGAGGGCGTACGGACGAAGTACGGCGACGATCGCGTGCCGGTGCTCGCCCTCAAGGCCGGTGTCGACCAGCTGCTCAACCCGCCGAAGCTGGACATCGCCTGGAACGCGGTCCTCCAGGCCGTCAAGAACGGCGAGCTGACCGAGGCCCGGCTCGACGAATCGATCCTGCGGATTCTGCGCCTCAAGGCGAAACTGGGGCTGTTCCGCAAGCCGTTCGTCACGTCCGCCGGAGTGGACCGTACGGTCGGCACCGCCGCCCACCTGGCCCAGGCCGACCGGATCGCGGAGGAGACCACGACCCTGCTCCTCAACGAGGGCGGATTCCTGCCGATCAGCCGGCGCAGCCACGGCAACGTGCTGGTCGTCGGCGCCGATCCGGCCTCGCCGTCCGGCAGCACGGGCCCGCCGACCACGACCCTCGCCACCGCCTTCATCGGACTCGGCTTCTCCGCCACGGCGTTGTCGACCGGGATCACCCCGACGGCGGCGAAGATCGACGAGGCGGTGGCCGCGGCGGCCGGCAAGGACGTCGTCGTGGTGGGCACGTACAACGTCTCGGCGACCAGCCCGCAGCGCACCCTGGTCTCCCGGCTCGTCGCCACCGGTGTGCCGGTCGTGACGGTCGCCATCCGCAACCCGTACGACATCGCAGGGCTCACGGGGCAGCGGGCGACCGTCGCCGCGTACTCCTGGACCGATGTCGAACTGCGGGCCGCGGTGCGGGTGATCGCGGGTCACGCCCGGCCGAAGGGGCGTCTGCCCGTGCCCGTCCAGCGGGCGGACGATCCGACGAAGGTGCTGTACCCGGTCGGCCACGGCCTGTCCTACGCGAAACGTAACTGAGGACGCAGACCCCCCGTTCTTCCTGGCGTGCGCCCGCTCCGGCGCGCCACGCTGGACGCGGAGATCGGGGGGTCTTTTCATGCGCGCTCTCAGGAGCGGGTGGGGGCTGTTCGGGGGGCTGTCGCTCGGAGTGCTGCTCGGGGTGTCGCTGTCGGTGCTGCTGTTCGCGGTGGCCGGCTGTCAGCGGTCTCCGGACTCCGGGCTGCCGGGCCCCGTCACGTACACGACCTCGCCCGTCGGCCACGGGGCGGTGTTCCTGGGGCCCGGGGACTGTTCCACCCGTGGCGCGGTCTACCGCGAGGTGCCGTGCACGAGCGAGAAGGCGGCGGCGCGGGTGACGACCCGGTACGAGGGTCAGGCGCCGGGGAGGTCCGCCGGTGCGACGTGCCCTGCCACCACGGACTTCGTCCTGCACGTCTCGGAGAACCGGTCGGCGGCGGACGAGGACGGCGACGGCGCTGTGCCGCAGGGGTACGCCTGTATGCGCAATCTGGAGCCGCCTCATCCGGGCGACCCGGGCCGGGGCGGCGGTCCGCGCACGGTCGTCGGGGACTGCCTCTCCGCCTCCCGCGAGGGCCAGGTGAAGGAGACGGCCTGCGACGGCTCCGGCGAGCGCCCGCCCGTCTACCGGGTCGCCTCGGCGGTCACGAGCCGCGACCGCTGCCCGTCGTCGACGGCGCTGTTCGTGTCGCTGGGCGGGGAAAGGCCGGTGGGTTGCGCCCGGCGGCTGTGACACCACCGGGCGCGCCCCGCACTCACACGAGGCTCACGCCGCGAGCGCAGTGCTCACGTCGGAGAGCCGGATCCTCTCGAGCGCAGTGCTCACGCCGGAGAGCCGGAGGCTCGGACGGACGAGAGCCGTGGCTTCGCTGCCCTCCGCGCGACTCACGGACGTACGCCGTGCTCCCGGCTCAGCTCGTCCTCCGCCGGCTTGTCGAGAGCGGCGTCGAAGCGGGCCAGCGGCTGCGCGGCGGCGGCCGTCGGGGCGTCGACCCCGGCCCAGGCGAGGATGCGGGCCGTGGCCTTGGCGCGCTCGGCCTCGACGAGGCCCGCGACCTGGGCGCCGTGGTTGGCACCGGGGGCGGTGTAGACGTAGCTGTCACGGGCGCCCTTGCCGATGCGGAACGGCTCGGCTCCCCACGGGTCGTTGCCGCCGTAGACGAACATCATCTGGTTCGCGTTCTTGCGGACCCAGTCGTCCACGTCCCGCATGGCCGACGGCTTGAACTTCGTCGGGATCTCACGCGGCACGAAGTTCCGCGCCGGCTGGTAGCCGTAGCGGGACAGGCCCTTCAGGTGCGGCAGCTTGATGTGGGGCGAGCCGAGCTCGGTCGCGGCCTGGTAGTAGTACGGGGTGTACGGGTCGAGGCCCTGGTCGGTGTAGAAGGACCAGCCGGAGTAGGCGTCGATGGTCTCGTAGACCTCGTCGTCGCTCGCGGCCTTGGCGTCCGGGATCGAACCGCAGACGTCCTCGCCGTAGTACTGCCAGAAGCCCCAGACGAAGTCGAGGACGACGGCCTCGTACGCCTTGTCGAGGGAGCCGACGGTGTTGAAGGTGGCACCTTCGGTCGCGGCCCACTCCTTGTACTTCTTCTGGAGCGGCTCGCGACGGATCAGTGCCTCGCGCTGCATCGCGTTGAGGCGGTCGCGGCACTCCTTGGTCCCGACGGACTCGAAGAACCGGTCGTAGGCCGAGTCCTCCTTGTTGTTGACGTCGTTCGGCGCCACGTAGGCGACGACGCCGTCCATGTCGCGCGGGTAGAAGCGCTCGTAGTAGGTGGCCGTCATGCCGCCCTTGGAGGCGCCGGTGGAGAGCCACTTCTGCCCGTAGATCTTCTTCAGGGCGGTGAAGATGCGGTGCTGGTCGCTCGCGGCCTGCCAGATGTCCAGCTTGGACCAGTCGGCGGGCTGCGGACGGGACGGGGTGAAGAACCGGTACTCCATGGAGACCTGGTTGCCGTCGATGATCCGGGTGGGCTCACGGCGGCTGGGGGTGGTGCTCAGCCCGTAGCCACTGGTGTGGAAGACGGTCGGGCGGTCGGTGTCCTTGTGGAGGAGCGACAGCCGCTGCTTGAACGTGCCCTTCCACGGGCGGTGGTGGTCGATCGGTTGGGTGTATTCGAGGACGAAGAAGCGGTAACCGGCGTACGGCTTCTCCTCGATGAGGCTCATTCCGGGGATCGCCAGGATGCGGTCCTTGATGTCCGTACCGACGGCGCTCTCGGCGACGGTCGGGCTGCCGGTGGCCGACTCGGCGGCGGTAGCCGCACCACTCGCCCCGACGGTGCCTATGAGCACCGTGAGCGACGTCAGCCAGATCAGCGACTTGCGCATTCACCCTCCCCTTGATTCACAACGGTGTCGCGAACCTAGCGGGGGCAACGTGGGTGCCGCCAGACCCAGTTGGCCCTTACCTGTGCGACGGCACAGGTTTCAGCAGAGAACCCAGCCGGTCGACCCGCTCCGGCCGGCGACGGTGCCGGTGGCGCGGACGCAGCGGTTGAGGGCGTGCACGGTGACCGGACCGGCCTGCCGGGTGAAGTGCCCGCTGTCGACCGCGGGCCGCCCGCCACGGGGCTGGAGGGAGACGGACATCGCACGCCGCGGGCCGGGGACCTTGGCGACGGCGAGGGCGCAGACGTACTGCCGGCTGCGGTAGAGGCGCAGCTCCCCGGTGGCGAAGCCGACGGTCTTGGTGGGCCGGCCGCTGCACAGCGATCCTGCGCTCGCGGACGCGGTGCCCGGCCCGGCGAGGGTGAGGGCGCCGACGGTGAGCAGGAGAACGATCAGATACGCGAGGGGCCGCCGAGCCGCCCGAACCTCACCGAACACACGCACCCCTCCCTCGACTCTGGTCACACATGCGTACGACGCAGGAGGAGCCGATTCGGTTGCCGTCATTCGATACGCTTTCCCGCTCGGATCGAGGGACGGGTGGGTTCTCAGGGGTGGGTTTCTCAGGGGTGGGATCCTTACGGGCATCGCGCGGTGCGTCCGCACGAACGATCTGCTCTCTCGCGGCCGTCGGGTTGCTCGCGTTGTTGGTGCTGGCCTGCGGTCTGGTGTCGTCCGGGACCGCGTACGCCGCCGAAGAGCCGCCCGACAACGTCTGCGTCAAACGGACACTGAGCCGCGCCGAGGTCGACGCGTCGGTGCGGATCGCGCACGACGGCGAGTACTCGACCAAGGTGACGAGCGATCTCGTGATCAAGGTGCCGCGCGGCTGGATGTGGTCGTCCGCCCTGCTCCTGAACAGGGAGACCGAGGACTACCGGACGGCGATGCGCTGTCTGCTGCGGTCCTCCGATGCGGCGACGCAGTACCGCGACACGGAATGGCAGTACAAGCAGCCCAAGGTCACGGCCGACAGGACCTGGGTCACCGTGGAGCAGCAGACCGTCACCTGGGTGTCCGCGAAGGGCGACCGTGACGTCGGACCGTGGCACATGGTCTCGGGTAGCCGCACATGGCACCTTGAGCTCCTGTCCCCCGACTCGCTGTCCCGGTCCGTGTGGAGCCGGGTGCGGATCGATCTCGGGGGCCGGCCCGCGCGTTCCGTGCTCCCCGCGCCGACGGTGGGGTCCTCGACCGTACTGACCTGGAACGGCACGGCGACGACCCCGGGCCCGCCGCGCGGTCTGCACCTGGAGCTGCAGCCTCCCGCCACCAAGGCGAACGCCGCTCGCTGGGCGACCTACCCGTGGAACAGGGCCGACGTCCTGGCCTGGTTCTCCTGGGACGTCGCCGTCTTCGCGACGACCCTGGTGCTGGTCCGAAGGCTCCGGCACCGGCCGCCACTGGCCCTGCCCACGCCGGAGGAGGAGGCGGCCCGGCGGAACCTCCGCGCGGTGGCCTGGACATGGTTCATCATCACCGTGGTCCATGCCGGCGACGACCACCTCCTGAACTACCTGGAGGAGTTGCCCGACGGATTCGCGTACACGGAACACCGGCAGGCGGTCCATCTGGTCGTGACGGCGCTCCTGGCTGTGCTGCTGTGCGTCCTCGGCAGGCCCGGCCGGGTCGCCCTCGCCGCCGTGACGGTGGCGCTCGGATACGTCGGCACCCTGGCATTCACACCCGCGCTCTTCGGGCTGCCGCCCACCATGGTGCTGTACTGGGTCGACGACCCCGACGAGGTCGCGGCCTTCGAGGCGGCAGGGGGCATGTACTGGTTCGCCCTCGGCTGCGCAGCTCTGGTGTTCATCTGGCTGGTGGGTCTGGTGAGCAGCTGTCTGCGGCTGTGGCGGGACTCGTTCCCGGGCGGCGCCGGCGGCGCCGTCCTCCGCGGCCGCTTCTCCCCCGCCGTCCTCGCCGTCCTCGCCCTCGTCTCGTGCGCTGTTGTCGCGGGCAGCCTGTGGGCCGCGGCGTACTGGTGGGACCGCGTGTCCTGGCTCACCGACCGCGGCCAGGGCGCCTATTACGCCCTGTTCCGGGCGGCCACCATCTTCAACGACCAGCGGTGGTTCGCCTCCAACTTCGCCGACTGGGCGAGCGGCACCGCCTGGTGGTGGATGACCGCCGTCGCCCTTGTCGCCCTCGCCCGCGCACGGCAGGGCGCGCCGGGGTACACGGGCGAGGTCCTGCGGCCGCACGACCCGTTGCTGCTCAAGGTCTTCTTCGTGGTGGCCGTGGCCCCCGCCTTCGGTCTGTACGGCGGAGTGCCCCTGCCGCTGCTGTCGCTCGCCGTCCTCTGGTTCCCGCTCACCGCGCTGCTCGCGCTGGGCCGAAGGTACGCCGTCCTCGCCCGGCAGCTCACTCCTGGGGTCCCGCTCCATCGCGTCGTCGGGGAGCACCACCGGACCCGGCTGATGGCCATGGCGCGCCGGCACCGCGAGCTGCACGCCGAGCTGCGCCGGCTCGAACAGGGGCAGATGGAAGGGGAACGGGCCGCCATCGAGCGGAAGCTGGACCGGCTGCACCGCTGGACTCCGCTCCACCCCCTGCATCCGCACCACCGCGTCCGGCTTCCGCACGCCGTCGGTCCGGTGGAGCTGGCGCTGGCCTGGGGGCCCCGGGCCGACTGGTGGGCCAACGCCTGCCGTGCTGCGGCCATCGCCTCGCTGGTCGGGCTGCCCGCCACCGGAGTGCTGTTCTGGGCGGAACAGGTCCGGGGCACCCTCTGGGTCGACACCTTCAGTTACCAGTTCGGTTTCGCGAGCATGCTGACGTACGTGGTGAGCCAGGTGTTGATCTGGGCAGGGGCCGGATTCACGCTGGGGGCGCTGTGGCGGGTGCTGCCCATGCGTCGCGGCCCGGGCCGCGGCTTCGGCCTGGCGTTCGTCTACTCCCTGCCCTGGCTGGTCGACCTGCTGGGCAATGTGATGGTCGGTCAGCCGGTCGGCACGGCCGCGCTCAACGCGGCCCTGATGACGCTCGTGCTGACCATGACGGGGATGCTCATGGACATCGACACGTTCCGGCAGGAGCGGCACTACTGGCCCACCCGGGCGAGCCTGCTGCTGTCCCTCTACCAGATGCGTACGGCCTCGGCGCAGGTCGCCCTGTTCGTCGCCCAGGTGGTGGCGCTGGTCACCATCTGGACGCAACTCAGCGGCAACCCCCCGGTCGTCCTCATCGACCACCAGGGGCCGATCGGCACGTCCGTCCCGGGCGGCAGCTCGGGCCACTAACCGCCGAAGTAGACGAGGACGAGAAGCAGGAACACGCACTCCGCGCCGATCATCGTCCAGAACGCGGCCTTGCGGGAGGACGCGGGGGCGGGGCCGTCCGGGGTGCAGAGCGCGTGGATCCAGGACCCGGCCGCGACGGCGAGGGTGGCGAGGTACACCCAGCCGGGGGTGGTGCCGCAGTCACCCTTGAGGACGCAGCCGGAGCCCTCGGGCGTGGTCAGACTCAGGAACACGACCAGGACGGTCGCGGGCGCCACGGCCAGCCCGCACCACAGGGCGCGGGTGCGCAGCCGGTAGGCCGCCGGGTCCGGGCGGGCGGAGCCGCCGGGGCGGGACGCGGCCCGGGCGGGTGCGGGATGCTCGTTGCTCATGGCCCTGATTCAATCCCGGCCCCGGAGGGCGGCGGAATCCGCGTTCGTACTCAGACCGCCTTCGCCGCCGCCGGTTCCGCCTCGCCGATGAACGTGCGCCACAGCTCCGCGTACCTGCCGCCCCGGGCGAGCAGCTCGTCGTGGGTGCCGTCCTCCGCCACGCGGCCCTGCGCCATGAGGATCACCCGGTCCGCGCGGGCGGCGGTGGTGAGCCGGTGGGCGACGACCAGTGTCGTACGCCGCCCGGCCAGGCGGTCGGTGGCCTGGTTGACCTGGGCCTCGGTCGCCAGGTCGAGGGCGGCCGTGGCCTCGTCGAGGAGCAGGACATCCGGGTCGACGAGCTCGGCGCGGGCCAGGGCGATCAGCTGCCGCTGCCCGGCGGAGAGGTTGCGGCCGCGCTCGGCGACCTCGTGCAGGTAGCCGCCGTCCAGGGTCGCGATCATGTCGTGGGCGCCGACCGCGCGGGCGGCCGCCTCGACCTCGGCGTCGGTCGCCTCCGGTCGGCCGTACGCGATGGCGTCGCGGACCGTCCCGGCGAAGAGGTACGCCTCCTGGGGCACGACTCCGAGCCGGTGGCGGTACGCGGTGAGGTCCAGGTCCCTGAGGTCGGTGCCGTCGGCCGTGACCCGGCCGGTGGTCGGGTCGTAGAACCGTGCGACCAGCTTGACCAGCGTGGACTTCCCGGCGCCGGTCTCGCCGACGAAGGCGACGGTCTGCCCGGCGGGGATGCGCAGATCGATCCCGGTCAGGGCCGCGTCCCCGCCGTCGCCGACGTCGGTGCCGTACGCGAACGACACGTCCTCGAAGGCGATCTCGCCGCGCAGCGACAGCACGTCCTGGGGTTCGTCGGTGGCGGCCGTCGACGTCGGCTCCTGGAGCAGCTCCTGCATCCGCTTCAGGGAGACGGCGGCCTGCTGGTAGCCGTCGAAGACCTGGGAGAGCTGCTGCACGGGCGCGAAGAAGAGGTCGATGTAGAGCAGGTAGGCGACGAGCGCGCCGGTGGTGAGCGTGCCCGCCTCGATGCGGTTCGCGCCGACGATCATCACGGCCGCGGCGGCCACGGAGGACAGCAGCGTGACGAAGGGGAAGTAGATCGAGATGAGCCACTGTCCGCGGACGCGGGCCTCGCGGTAGTCGTCGCTGCGGGCGGCGAACCGGGCGGCGCCGGACTGCTCGCGGCGGAAGGCCTGCACGATCCGCAGGCCGGAGACCGACTCCTGGAGGTCGGCGTTGACGACGCTGATGCGTTCCCGCGCCAGCTCGTACGCCTTCACGCTGGAGCGGCGGAAGAAGAACGTGGCGACGGCGAGGACGGGGAGGGTCGCGAAGACGACCAGGGCGAGCTGGAGGTCGAGCACGAGCAGCGCGCCCATGATCCCGAAGAAGGTCGTGACGGAGACGAACGCGGTGACCAGGCCGGTCTGGAGGAACGTCGACAGCGCGTCCACGTCCGTCGTCATCCGGGTCATGATCCGGCCGGTCAGCTCGCGCTCGTAGTAGTCGAGGCCGAGCCGCTGGAGCTGGGCGAAGATCTTCAGGCGCAGCGCGTAGAGGACGCGTTCGCCGGTGCGGCCGGTCATCTTGATCTCGGCGGTCTGGGCGAACCACTGCACGACCACGGTCAGCAGGGCGAGCGCGGAGGCGGCCCAGACGGCGCCCATGGCGAGCTTGTTCACACCGTCGTCGATGCCGTGCCGGATCAGGACGGGCAGCAGCAGGCCCATGCCGGCGTCGACGGCGACGAGGCCGAGGCTGATGAGGAGCGGGATGCCGAAGCCGCGCAGCAGGCGGCGCAGTCCGTAGGACTCCTCGGGGGTGACGGCGCGGGCCTCGTCGACGTCCGGGGTGTCGGTGGCGGGCGGGAGCGCCTCGACGGCGGCCAGGAGTTCCGGGGTGGCTCCGGGGGCCTGGGACTCCTCGCTGTCGGTCTCCTCGCGCACCCAGAGGGTGGGGGTGATGCCGCGCTCGGCGTCGAACTCGGCGTCCAGTTCGGCGCGCAGGGTGCGGTCCTCGGGCACCTCGACGGGCACGGTGTGGCCGGGCGAGACGCCGCCGAGCTCGTCGGGGTCGGTGAGGAGCTGCCGGTAGAGCGCGGAGCGCTCCTCCAGCTCCTCGTGGGTGCCGATGTCGGAGAGCCGGCCGTCGTCGAGGACGGCGATCCGGTCGGCGAGGCCGAGGGTGGAACGGCGGTGGGCGATGAGGAGCGTGGTACGGCCGGCCATCACGGAGGCGAGGGCCTCGTGGATCTCGTGCTCCACGCGCGCGTCGACCGCGGAGGTGGCGTCGTCGAGGAGGAGCAGCCGGGGGTCGGTGAGGATGGCACGGGCGAGCGCGATGCGCTGGCGCTGGCCGCCGGAGAGGGTGAGGCCGTGCTCGCCGACCTTGGTGTCGTAGCCGGCGGGCAGCTCGGCGATGAAACGGTCCGCCTGGGCGGCGCGGGCGGCGGTCTCGATCTGCTCCTGGGTGGCGTCCGGGTGTCCGTACGCGATGTTGGAGCGGATGGTGTCGGAGAACAGGAAGCTGTCCTCGGGGACGAGTCCGATCGCGGCGCGCAGCGAGTCGAGGGTGAGCTCGCGGACGTCGTGGCCGCCGACGAGGACGGCGCCGTGGGTGACGTCGTAGAAGCGGGGCAACAGGAGCGAGACCGTGGACTTGCCGGAGCCGGACGCGCCGACGACGGCGACGGTCTCGCCGGCGCGGATCTCCAGGGAGAAGCCGTCGAGGACGGGGCGGCCGTCCTCGTAGGCGAAGCCCACGGCATCGAACTCGACGGTGGCCTCGGCGTCCGCCGGCAGCTCCTTCGTGCCGTCCTTGATCACCGGCTCGGTGTCGATGAGCTCCAGGACCCGGTCGACGCCCGCGCGGGCCTGCTGGCCCACGGTGAGGACCATGGCGAGCATCCGGACCGGGCCGACGAGGGAGGCGAGGTAGGCGGAGAAGGCGACGAAGGTGCCGAGCGTGATCTGGCCGCGGGTGGCGAGCCAGCCGCCGAGGGCGAGGACGGCCACCTGGCCGAGCGCGGGGACGGCCTGGAGGGCGGGGGTGTACTTCGAGTTGAGCCGGATGGTACGCAGCCGGCCGGCGAAGAGCTTGCGGCTGGCGTCGCGGATCTTGCCGGTCTCCTGGTCCTCCTGCCCGAAGCCCTTGACGACCCGGACGCCGGTCACGGACCCGTCGACGACCCCGGCGACGGCGGCGGCCTGCGCCTGGGCGTACCAGGTGGCCGGGTGCAGGCGGGTGCGGCTGCGCTTGGCGATGAACCAGAGGGCGGGTGCGACGGCGAGGGCGACGAGGGTCAGCGGGAGGGAGAGGGCGGCCATCACTCCGAGGGAGATCCCGAAGAGCAGGATGTTCCCGATCGTCATCGGGAGCATGAAGAGCAGCCCCTGGATGAGCTGGAGGTCGCTCGTGGCCCGTCCGACGACCTGCCCGGTGGACAGCTCGTCCTGCCGTCGGCCGTCGAGCCGGGTGATGGTGCCGTACATCTCGGTACGGAGGTCGTGCTGGACGTCGAGTGCGAGCCGTCCGCCGTAGTAGCGGCGGACGTAGGTGAGGACGTAGACGACGACCGCGGCGGCGAGGAGGAGGCCGGTCCAGACGGCGAGGGACCTGGTCTTCGCCCCGATGACGTCGTCGATGATGACCTTGGTGATGAGCGGTACGAGGGCGAGGACGGCCATGCCGGCCAGGGAGGACCCGAGCGCGAGCACGACGTTGGCCTTGTACCGCCACGCGTACCCGGCCAGCCTGCGCGCCCAGCCCTGCGCCTGCGGCACCTGCCGATCCGCCTGTTTCTGCCCCGCCGCGGCCACGTGGTCGCCTCCCGTTCGTCCTGCTCTACCGGAAGGCACCAACGCGGCTGAGGTGGGATTTCATCCCGCTGCAACAAACCGCGGGAGAAGACCGGTCCGTGGTCCTAGGACCGGGTCAGTCGGCTGTCCCGGTCGGGGCGATCCACTGGGTGGGCTGGCCGGTCACACAGGCGACTGTCTCGAAGTCCTTGTCGTAGTGGACGAGGGTGAGACCGGACAGCTCGGCGGTGGCCGCGACGACCAGGTCCACAGGACCTGCGCTGCGGTGCTCGCCACGATTGGTCAGCATCTGCTGGACGCGGCGCGCTCGCTGGTAGACCCCTTCAGGAACGGCGACCCAGTTGAAGAGCTGGGCAAGGCTGTCTTCCTTGGCCAGGCGGTCATTCGCGGACTGAGCGGAGTAGAGGATCTCCAGCTCACTGATGTCACACAAGCCGATGACGCCCTCGGCCATGTGCTTCACCCACTTCTCGCGCACATGCTTGTGGTCGATGATCCGGAAGACGGCGGACGTGTCGATGAGGTAAGTCAGTGGGCTCACCGACGGTAGTTCCTCTTGTCCCGGAGGATCTCGAAGTCACCGCGTTCACCCATGGCCACCAGCGCGTCCAGGGCTTGCAGGCGCTTGTGCCGCCGGGCGACTTCCAGAAGGGCGGCATTGACCGTGTCCTTCTTCGTCTTCGTGCCCAGTATTTCCGCCGCCTCCGCGAGAGCCAGGTCATCGACTTCCACATACAGGTTCGACATGCCCCATCCTCCCTATGTACTGGTCAAAGGGAGGATATGCCTCGCAGGTCACACCGGCAATGCCGGTCCCTCAGAGGTGTGAGGGCTCGAACATCCGCAGCAGCGCCGGG
Source organism: Streptomyces sp. NPDC039609 (assembly GCF_055596705.1). NCBI lineage: Bacteria > Bacillati > Actinomycetota > Actinomycetes > Kitasatosporales > Streptomycetaceae > Streptomyces > Streptomyces sp. NPDC039609. The sequence continues at coordinate 281,914 of NZ_JBVIUJ010000002.1, read as the reverse complement.
AGGACCACGACCGATGGACCGGGCGTGGCCAGGGCCTTCGCGAGGTCGGCCGTCAGGGTCTCGGGGGTCGTGCGGGACGCCGGGACGCCGAAGGACTCCGCGAGGGCGACGAAGTCCGGGCGGGCCAGTTCCGTGCCCGTGGCCTCGCCGAACGCGTCCGTCATGTACTCGCGCAGGATCCCGTAGCCGCCGTCGTCGACGATCAGCCAGGTGACGTCGAAGCCGTACTGCTTCGCCGTCGCCAGCTCCGCGATCGAGTACATCGCGCCGCCGTCGCCGGAGACCGCGAGGACCGGGCGGGTCGGGTCGGCCGCCGCCGCGCCGAGGGCGGCGGGGAAGCCGTAGCCCAGGCCGCCGGCGCCCTGGGCGGAGTGCATCGTGTTGGGGTGGCGGGCGTCGAAGGCGGACCAGGCCCAGTAGGCGAGGATCGTCATGTCCCAGAAGCTCGCCGCCGTGTCCGGCAGGGCCTCGCGGACCGAGGCCACGATCCGCTGCTCCAGGCCCAGGTCCTGGGCCGCGATCCGGTCACGGACCTTGGTGAGGACCGCCTTGACGCGCTCGGGGGCGTCGGCGTCCTCGCGGACCTCCACCGTCTCCAGAAGCGCGGAGAGCGCCAGGCGGGCGTCCGCGTGGATACCCAGCGCAGGGTGGTTCGACTCCAGCTTGCCCGCGTCCGCCTCGATCTGGATCACCCGGCCGCGCGGGGCGAACGTGTGGTAGTTCGAGGACAGCTCGCCCAGGCCGGAGCCGACGACCAGCAGGACGTCGGCGTCCTCCAGGAAGTCGGTGGTGTGGCGGTCCTCCAGCCAGGACTGCAGCGAGAGCGGGTGCTGCCAGGGGAAGGCGCCCTTGCCGCCGAAGGTGGTGACCACGGGCGCGTCGATCCGCTCGGCGAGCGCGCGCAGCTTGCCGGAGGCGTCGGAGCGCACGACACCGCCGCCCGCGATGATCGCGGGCCGCTCGGCGTTGGCGAGGAGATGCGCCGCCACCGCCGTCAGCTCGGGGCGCGGGACGACCTCCTCGGGCGTCGCGTCCATCGCCGTGACCACGGGCAGGGAGGTCTCCGCGAGGAGGACGTCCTGCGGGATCTCGACCCAGACCGGACCGTGCGGCGCGGTCAGCGCCGACTCCCATGCCGCCGCGATCGCGGACGGGATCTGGGACTGCGTACGGACGGTGTGCACCGACTTCACGATGTCGCGGAAGGACGCCTGCTGGTCGCGCAGCTCGTGGAGGTAGCCGTGCCGGCCGCCGCCGAGTCCGGCCACCGGGATCTGGCTGCCGATCGCGAGGACCGGCGCGGAGGCGGCCGCCGCCTCCTGGAGCGCGGCGAGCGACATGAGCGCGCCGGGGCCGGTGGAGAGCAGCAGCGGGGCCGCCTCGCCGGTCATCCGGCCGTACGCGTCGGCGGCGAAGCCCGCGTTGTTCTCGACACGCAGTCCGACGTACGTGAGGGAGGAGCGGCGCAGCGCGTCGAACATGCCGAGGGCGTGCTGGCCCGGCAGGCCGAAGACGGTGGTCGCACCGAGACCGGAGAGTGTCTCGACGACGAGGTCCCCGCCGTTCCGCCCGGCGGGCGGGTTGAGCGCGGCGGTGATCTGCGCCTCCGTGGGGCGGAGTACCAGGTCGTGGTCGTGGGTCATGGACGTTCCCCAGGGTGGCGTGGTCGGTCAGGTACGGCGGGTGGTGCGGGTGAGGGCGGATGACGCTCGGCCCGGTGTCGCGGGTGGGCCCGGCCGGTCCGGGCGGCGCGGCCCGTCGGCGCCGGGCACGACCCCGGTGCCGACGTTACGGCCCCAGGGCGGCCCGGCGCGGCGCCGGGGTCCCGGCCGACGCCACCGGGCGACGCCACGGGCCGAGACGCCCGGGGGCGGCCCCCGGACCACCGGGTACGGGGCCGGCTCCGGGCGGCCTCGCGTCACCGGCCACCGGAGTGGACGGCCCAGGTAGCCACCCGACTGGACGACCGCAGGTCACCGGGCGCTGCGCCGGAGGGCGGTCGACTGACGGAGGGTCCCCCGGGTGGACGGCCCCGGGGTGCCCGGCCTTCTCCGCTCGCCCGGCCGGGGCGGGCCCGGCGGGCGAGCGGCTCGCGCTACTGCGCCGCGCGGCTCTCCGCGATCTGGCGCGACATGATCGTCGTCAGTTCGTACGCCGTGTGCGAGGCGGCGACCGCGGTGATCTCGGCGTGGTCGTAGGCCGGGGCGACCTCGACGACATCGGCGGAGACCAGGTTGCAGGAGGACAGGCCGCGCAGGATCTCCAGGAGCTCGCGGGAGGTCATGCCGCCCGCCTCCGGGGTGCCGGTGCCGGGCGCGTGGGCCGGGTCGAGGCAGTCGATGTCGATGGAGATGTACAGCGGGCGGTTGCCGATGCGCTGGCGCAGCTGATCGGCGACCTCGTCGGCGCCGCGACGGTAGATGTCCGACGAGGTGACGATGCCGAAGCCCATCTTCTCGTCGTCGGTGAGGTCCTGCTTGCCGTACAGCGGGCCGCGCGTACCGACGTGGGAGAGGGCCTCCGTGTCGAGGATGCCCTCCTCGACGGCGCGGCGGAACGGGGTGCCGTGGGTGTACTCGGCGCCGAAGTAGGTGTCCCAGGTGTCGAGGTGCGCGTCGAAGTGGAGCAGGGCGACGGGGCCGTGCTTCTTGGCGACGGAGCGCAGCAGCGGCAGGGCGATGGTGTGGTCGCCGCCGAGGGTCATCATCCGGGCGCCGGTGCCGAGCAGGTCGTCCGCCGCGGCCTCGATCGTCTCGACGGCCTCGTTGATGTTGAACGGGTTGGCGGCGATGTCACCGGCGTCGGCGACCTGGGCCAGGGCGAACGGCGAGGCGTCCTGCGCCGGGTTGTACGGGCGCAGGAGGCGGGAGGCCTCGCGGATGGCGTTGCCGCCGAAGCGGGCGCCGGGGCGGTAGGAGACACCGCTGTCGAAGGGGACGCCGACCACGGCGATGTCGGTGGTGCCGACCTCGTCGAGTCGCGGCAGCCGGGCGAACGTCGCGGGACCGGCGTACCGCGGGATGCGGGACGAGTCGGTCGGGCCGCGGAAGGCGTTCTGGTCGCTGCTCATGGTCGGGTCCTCCTGGGGTGTGTCGGTGGTGTCCGGTCGGGGGCCTCGGGTCTCGGGGCCCCCGGCCGGGAGTCTGCGGTGCGGTCAGCCGGTCGCGGCGGCCGGCACGGTCTCCGGTGTCGCGTCGGCGTCGGCCGCGTCCTGGCCTGCCAGCCGGGCGCGCCAGTTCGCGAGCACGACGGCGTCCGTCGGGCGGGTCGCCAGGGAAACGATCACATAAGCGGCGAGCGAGGCCAACAAACCATAGTAAACAGGCTCATTTGCCAAGATTCCGTAAGCCCACATCAGGCCAATCACGGACAGGCCGCCGACGGTGACCGCGGCCAGGGCGCCCTGCACGGTGCCGCGGCGCCACAGCAGGCCGCCGAGGATCGGCACGAGCAGCCCGCCGACCAGCAGGTTGTAGGCGACGGTCAGCGCCTGCACGACGTCGTTCAGGGCGATGGCGATGCAGATGGTGGCGATGCCCATGAGGAGGATGAAGAGGCGGTTGCCCTTCACCTCGTCGTGGTCCTCGCCGCCGCCCCCGGCGGTCAGCCCGCGCAACCTCGACCAGATGTCGTTGTTGGCGACGGTGGCGCAGGCGATCAGCGCGCCGGAGGAGGTCGACATGACGGCGGCCAGCGCGGCGGCGAGGACCAGACCCCGGACACCCATGGGCAGCTCGTCCTTGACGATGGTCGCGAAGGCGTCGTCGGCGCTGGGCAGGTTCGGGTAGAGCACCTTTGCCGCGGTGCCGATGACGGCGCCGGCGAGGGCGTAGACGAGGCAGTACGTACCGGCGACGGTGCCGCCCCACTTGGCGACCTTGTCGGTCCGGGCGGTGAAGACACGCTGCCAGATGTCCTGGCCGATGAGCATGCCGAAGGTGTAGATCAGCACGTAGGTGAAGATCGTCTCGCCGCCGATGCCGAGCGGGGCGAAGTACTCGGTGGGCAGCTGGGCCTTCATCTGGGCGAAGCCGCCGGCCTTGATCACGGCGATGGGCAGCAGCAGGATCAGCACGCCGATGGTCTTCACCACGAACTGCACCATGTCGGTGAGGGTGATGGACCACATGCCGCCGAGCGTCGAGTACGCGACGACGATGGCGCCGCCGAGGACGATCGCAACCGTGCGGGGGAGGTCGAAGAGGACGTCGAAGATCGTGGCGTACGCGATGGTCGAGGTGACGGCGAGCATCAGCGTGTACGCCCACATGACCACGCCCGAGATGACGCCGGCCTTGCCGCCGTAGCGCAGGTCGAGCATCTCGGAGACGGTGTAGACCTTCAGCCGCGCGATGCGGGCGGAGAAGAAGACCGAGAGGGCCAGCAGGCCGAGGCCGATGGCGAAGACCATCCAGGCGCCGGAGAGACCGTACTTGTAGCCGAGGCCCACGCCGCCGATGGTGGAGGCGCCGCCGAGGACGATGGCGGCCATGGTCCCGGAGTACATCCAGGGCCCGAGGCGACGGCCCGCGACCAGGAACTCGCTCTTGGACTTGGCGCGGCGCATACCCCACCAACCCATCGCGAGCATCCCGGCCAAGTACAGGACGATCACTGTGTAGTCGACGGCCATGGGGCCCTCCCTCGTTCACTTCGGTGGCGTGTCGTGCGGGTGGAGTGACTCCAGTGACTGATCGCGGGGACATCCGCCCGTACCCGCGGCCGCTGGATGGGACGACAGTAGGTGGCCGGAAAGCGACGATGAAGTGTACGTTTCATCCACTGTTCACAGGCGGGATGTACGAAGGGTCCACACCCATGTCCGCACAGGAGCCCACGCCCACACCACCGGCCCCGCCCGCCCCACCGGTCTCACTGGCCGCACTGCTCGGCCGCCAGGATCTCGGCCTACGACTGCTGGCCGGACCCGAGGACACGGCCATCCACTGGGTGCACACCTCCGAGATGGCCGACCCGTATCCGTATCTGCTCGGCGGTGAGCTGCTGATGACGGCGGGCGTGCAGCTCGCCGATCCGGCGCGCTATGTCGAGCGGATGGTGGAGGCGGGCGCCGCGGCGCTCGGCTTCGGGGTCGCGCCGGTGTACGACACGGTCCCGGCGGAGCTCGTCGCGGCCTGCGAGCGCCATGGGCTGCCGCTGCTCGAAGTGCCCCCGCAGACGCCGTTCACGGCGGTGGCCCGGGCGGTGTGGCGGCTGATGGCGGAGGCCCGCCTCCGCGAGCTGCGCCGGGTGACCGAGGCGCAGCAGTCGCTGGCCACGGCGGCCGCCCGGCCGGCACCGGTCCCGGCGGTCCTCGGCGCGCTGGCGTCCCGGCTCGGCGGGCGGGCGGTGCTGTACGCGGCGGACGGCACGGCGTACGCGGCGGCCGGCCGGGCGATCGGTGCGCAGGCGGAGGCCGCGCTGCGCCACCTGGCGGAGGTGGTGGGGCCGCGCCCCGGAGGACCGGCGTCCGCGAGCGGGGACGGCGGCGGGATGGTGCTCGCGGCCTACGCGCTGGGCGGCGGCGACGGGCTCGCGCTGGGTGTGGCGGCCGAGCGGCGGGAGACCGCGGACCACACGATCGCCGGGGTGGCGGTCGTCCTGCTCTCCCTGCTGACCGCCCCGCACCGCGGCGCGGACGTCTCCGCCCGGGACGCGGCCCTGGTCCGCCTGCTGCTCGGCACTCCCCCCGCCGACGCCGCTGCCGCCCTGGGCCCGGGTCCCTGGACGGTGGTCCACGCCCAGGGCGGCGACGGCACCCCGTTCGCCGCGTCGACCCTGGCCTCCGCCCTGGGCACTCCGCTGCTCGACACGGGCGGGCCGGAGGAAGGCGTGGTCCGGCTCCTCCTGCCCGCCTCCTCCCCCGCCACCGCGCAGCCCGGGTGGACCCTCGGGGTCAGCTCCCCCGTCGATGCCCGGGACCTCGCCGTCGGCGACACTCAGGCCGGGCGGGCGCTGCGACGGGCGGAGGCGACCCGCGCGGCGCTCGTACGCCATCGGCCCGCCGGATTCGGCGGGCTGATGGACCCCGCGGAGGCGTCCGCGTACGCCCGGAGCGTGCTCGCGCCGATCGGCGAGCCGCTGACCGAGACACTCCGCACCTGGCTCTCGCTGCACGGCAACTGGGACCGCACGGCCGTCGCCATGGACATCCACCGCAACACCGTCCGCCAGCGCATCGCCCGCTGCGCCACGCTCCTGGACATGGACCTGGACGACGCGGACGTACGGATGGAGCTGTGGTTCGCCCTCGGCCGGGTGTCCCGGCCTCCCGGCGCCGCGGCCACTCCCCCCCGGGTGACCGCGGCGCCGGGCGCTCCGGCCCCGGGTCAGTAGAGCTTGTTGACGGCGGTCTTCGTCGTCGTGCGGAAGGCGGTCAGCGGGGCGTCCTTGAAGTCGCCCATCTGACCCCAGCGGACGAGGGTGACGGTGCGGCCGTCGCGGCCGACGGAGAAGAGGTGGATGTCGGTGACGCCGATCTGCGGGTCGGCGGTGTCCAGGCTGTAGACCCAGGCACCCTCCTCGACGGCGAGCTTGCCGTGGGAGGCGCTGACGGCGTGCAGGCCCGGGTTCTGCCGCTCCAGCAGGGGCCCGCAGCCGGCGAGGGCCTTGCGGAGGGTGTCGACCAGCTTCACGGCGTCGGCCTCGGTGCGGGCGACGGTGGTGATCTGGACGCCGTTGGTGTCGAGCTCGGTGTTGAACTCGCGGTAGCGGGTGTTCTGCGCCGGGATCTTGTACGGGGCGCAGAGGGCGCCGCCGTTCTCCGGGATGCCCGTGAAGACCTGGGTGGCGGTCCACGGCGTCGACGACGGCGGCATCTGGGAGGCGGCGAGGAAGGCGGGCTGGGCAGCGGCCTGCGCCGGGGCCGTGGCGAGGGCCGCGAGGCCCAGGGCGGCAGCGGCGGCGGTGGCGAGTGCGGTACGGAGCTTGTTCATGGTGGTGGATCCCCCGTCGGGTCGTTCGGTCAGTGCTCGACCAGCGTCGGGCCGACGCCCGCCGCCTGCAACGGTGACGCGCCCTCCACCCGTCCCGGAACCATCCCACCCCCGCTGACGTGCAAGGACATGAAGCATGGGACGCAGGGTCGAGGGGGATGGAATGCCGAAGGACGCCGCCGTCGAGGAGTTCGCGCGGCTCGTGCGCGCGCTGAAGGCGCGGGACGGGCGCAGTTACGAGGCGCTGGGCCGGCGCCTGAACGTCAGCGCGTCCACCCTCCACCGCTACTGCTCGGGCGCGACCGTCCCGGAGGAGTTCGCCGTGGTCGAACGCCTCGCCCTGCTGTGCGGGGCGGACGAGGAGGAGCGGCGGGCCCTGGAGGTGGTCTGGAGCCGCGCGGACCGCACCCGTCGCCCTCCGGTGCCGGAGCCCGACACGGAGCCCGAGCCCGGCCCGGAACCGGAGCCGGCGCCGGAGCCCGAGCCGGCCCCGGAGCCTGCGTCCGAGCCCGAGCCCGAGCTGGAACCCGTGCACGCGCGCGTGCCGGGCCTCCGGTCCGAGCGGCGGAGGCTCCGGTGGCGGTGGATGGGCGTGGTCGTCGGGGCGCTGGCGGTCGTGGGGACGGTGACGCTCGGAGCCGTACTCCTGCCCGGGAAGACCCGGGAGCGGGCCGCCGAACCACCGGTGCCGCTGACATGGACGGTCGCCTCGCACATCTGGAAGAACGGGTGCGGGCACACCTACCTCGTGGAGCGGACGCCCTCTCCCCCGCCGGAGGCGGCCGACGCGCGGAGCTGGGCGGCGGCGCAGGGGGCCGTGGACGGCGGGGAGACGCTGGTGCGGGTGTCGGTGCAGGGGAAGGGCGCGGCGGCGGTGGTGCTCCAGGCGCTGCACGTGCGGGTGGTGGAGCGGGGCGCGCCGCTGCCGTGGGCGGCGTACCGGATGGACGACGGGTGCGGCGGGGCGGTGACGCCGCGCCGTTTCGAGGTGGACCTGGACCGGCCGCGGCCGGTGGCGCGGGCGCTGGACGGGTACGACGCCTCCGGGGAGGTGGGCCGGTCGCTCCCGGCGGTCTCCTTCCCGTACGCGGTCAGCGCCGCCGAGCCGGAGGAGCTGCTGGTCTCGGCGGGGGCGGCGGGGTGCGACTGCCGTTGGTACCTGGAGCTGGAGTGGAGCAGCGAGGGCCGCTCCGGCACGGTCCGGATCACCGACGACGGCCGGCCGTTCCGCACCAGCGGCTTCGAGGGACGTCCGGTGTTCGAGTACGACACCCTCGACGGCCGCTGGGTCACCGGCGAGGCGCCTCGGTCCTGACCGGACGTGATATGGGCAACGCCGGGGGTTCAGATCTGGACAGCGGCGCGAACCGATGGGTAACTTGACTGAGCAAGCGCTTAGGCATGCTGCGTCAGGTACCCAGGACTCCGAAGGAGGCGGCTCGTGCGCCGTACGGTATTCAACGAGGACCACGAGGCGTTCCGGGAGACCATCCGGGCCTTCATCGAGGCCGAGGTCGTCCCCGTCTACGACGAGTGGTTCGCCGCGGGCCAGGCGCCGCGCGAGTTCTACGGCAAGCTCGGCGAGCTGGGCATCTTCGGTATCAACGTCCCCGAGGAGTTCGGCGGCGCGGGCCTGGACACCCACAAGTTCGAGGCCGTCCTCTACGAGGAGACCTCGCGCGCGGGCGTCCAGTTCGGCGGCTCCGGCGTGCACGTGCTGCTTGCCCTGCCCTACATCAAGATGCTCGCCACCGACGAGCAGAAGAAGCGCTACCTCCCGAACTTCGTCTCCGGTGACGAGATGTGGGCGCTGGCGATGACCGAGCCGGGCACCGGCTCCGACGTCGCGGGCATGAAGACCACGGCCAAGCTCTCCGAGGACGGCACGCACTACGTCCTCAACGGCGCCAAGACCTTCATCACCGGTGGCGTCCACGCCGACCGCGTGATCGTCTGCGCCCGTACCGCCGCCCCGACGGCCGATGACCGCCGCCACGGCATCTCCCTCTTCGCCGTGGACACCAAGTCCGAGGGCTACTCCATAGGCCGCAAGCTGGACAAGCTCGGCCTGCGCACCTCCGACACCGCCGAGCTGGCGTTCGTCGACGTGAAGGTGCCGGTCGAGGACCTGCTCGGCGAGGAGAACAAGGGCTTCTACTACCTCGGCCACAACCTGGCCTCCGAGCGCTGGGGCATCGCCTTCGGCGCCTACGCGCAGGCCAAGGCCGCCGTCCGCTTCGCCCAGCAGTACGTGCAGGAGCGCACCGTCTTCGGCAAGCCGGTCGCGCACTTCCAGAACACCAAGTTCGAGCTGGCCGCCTGCCAGGCCGAGGTGGACGCCGCCGAGGCGGTCGCCGACCGCGCCCTGGAGGCCCTGGACGCCGGCGAGCTGACCCCGGCCGAGGCCGCGAGCGCCAAGCTCTTCTGCACCGAGGTCGCGCACCGCGTCATCGACCGCTGCCTCCAGCTGCACGGCGGCTACGGCTACATGAACGAGTACCCGATCGCGCGTCTGTACGCCGACAACCGCGTCAACCGCATCTACGGCGGCACCAGCGAGATCATGAAGTCGATCATCGCCAAGTCGATGGGTCTGTAAGTGCCCGAGGCTCTCGACGCCCTGCTCGATCTGCTCGACCTCGAGCAGATCGAGCAGAACATCTTCCGGGGACAGTCCCGCTCCGCCGTCGTCCCCCGCGTCTTCGGCGGCCAGGTGGCCGCCCAGGCGCTGGTGGCGGCGGGCCGGACCGTCCCCGGCGTTCCCCAAGCTCTCGGCTCCGCTCGAGCAGGGGAGGCCCCAAGGCTCGTCCACTCCCTGCACGCGTACTTCCTGCGCGCCGGGGACCCGGGTGCGCCGATCGTCTACACGGTCGACCGCATCCGCGACGGCCGCTCCTTCACCACCCGCCGGGTCGTCGCCGTCCAGCACGGGCAGCCGATCTTCCACTTCTCCGCGTCCTTCCAGACGTACGAGGAGGGGCTGGAGCACCAGTACGACATGCCGGCCGCGCCGGACCCGGAGTCCCTGCCGACGGCGGCCGAGATGCTGCCCCGGCACCTGCCGGGGCACGTCGCGCAGCGGCTGGTCGAGGCACGGGCGGCGGTGGATCTGCGGTACGCCGAGATTCCGCCGTGGGGCTCCGTCGGGGAGCCGCGCGAGCCGCGCTCGCAGGTCTGGTTCCGTACGAACGGCAAGCTGGCCGACGATCCGCTGCTGCACGTCTGCCTGGCGACCTACGTCTCCGACATGACGCTGCTCGACTCGGTGCTGCTCGCCCACGGGCGCGGCGGCTGGGCGGTCGGGGATGTCGTCGGGGCGTCGCTGGACCACGCGATGTGGTTCCACCGGCCGTTCCGTGCCGACGAGTGGCTGCTGTACGACCAGGAGTCGCCGTCCGCGTCGGGCGGGCGGGGCCTCGGCCAGGCGCGGATCTACACGCAGGACGGAAAGCTGGCGATCTCCGTCATCCAGGAGGGCGTCGTCCGCGTCCCGCGCTGAGGCGTCGAACATTCGCGGAATCATCCCCGGCCGGGCATCTGGCCGGGGATGATCTGTTCCGTCCAGATGACCTTGCCCTCGGCGGTGTACCGGGTTCCCCAGCGCTCGGCGAACTGGGCCACGAGGAAGAGACCCCGGCCGCCCTCGTCCGAGTCCGACGCCCGGCGCAGGTGCGGGGCGGTGCTGCTGCCGTCGGAGACCTCGCAGATCAGGACACGGTCGAAGATCAGCCGTACCCGGATCGGGCCGGTGCCGTAACGGATCGCGTTCGTGACCAGCTCGCTCAGGATCAGCTCGGTGACGAACGCCTCCTCGTGCAGGCCCCAGCGCTCCAGCGTCCGGGTGGCCTCGGCGCGCACCGGAGCCACGGCGGAGGGGGCGGAGCGCACCTCCCACGCGGCGGTGCGGTCGGCGTCCAGGACGCGGGTCCTGGCGACCAGCACGGCGACGTCGTCGCGCGGGCGGCCGGGCAGCAGACACTCCAGGGCGGCGCGGCAGGTCTCCTCCGGGGAGCGGCCGGGGTGGGCGACCGCGCGGCGGAGCAGTTCGAGACCCTCGTCGATGTCACGGCCGCGGTCCTCGACGAGGCCGTCGGTGTAGAGCACGAGGGTGCTGCCCTCGGGGAGCTCCAGCTCGACCGTCTCGAAGGGCAGGCCGCCCAGGCCCAGCGGTGGGCCACCCGGGATCTGGAGGAACTCGGCGCTGCCGTCGGGCCGCACGAGGACGGGGCCGAGATGCCCGGCGCGGGCCAGGGTGCAGAGCCGGGAGCCCGGGTCGTAGATCGCGTAGAGGCAGGTGGCGCCGGTGACCTGCGCGACCGCACCGCCGTCGCCGCCGGCCCCGCTCCCGTCCTCGTACTCGCTCCCGTCCTCGCCCTCGCCCTCGTGCTCGCCCTCGTCCTCGTCGATCCGGGCGACCAGCTCGTCCAGGTGCCAGAGCAGCTCGTCCGGGGGCAGATCCAGGTTCGCGAAGTTGTGGACGGCGGTCCGCAGCCGTCCCATGGTGGCGGCGGCGTGCAGGCCGTGCCCGACGACATCCCCCACGACGAGGGCGACCCGGGCGCCCGGCAGAGGGATGACGTCGAACCAGTCCCCGCCGACACCGCCCACCCCGCCGGCCCCGGCCTGTGCCGGCAGATAGCGGTGGGCGACCTCCACCGCGGTCTGCTGGGGAAGTGCCCGGGGCAGCAGGCTGCGCTGCAGGGTCACCGCCATGGTGTGCTCGCGCGTGTAGCGGCGGGCGTTGTCCACGCTCACCGCGGCGCGGGCGACCAGTTCCTCGGCGAGCGACTGGTCGTCCTCCTCGAAGGGCTCGGGCTTCTCGGCACGCCAGAACGTGGCCACGCCCATGACGACGCCCCTGGCCCGCAGCGGGGCCGCGATCATCGAGTGGATCCCGTACGAGAGGAGCCTGCGGGCGTTCGCCGGATCCTGCTGCTGCCAGCCGGAGAGCGCGGCCATGTCCGCCTCCATGACCACCTTCCCCGTTCCGAAGCCGGCCGCCTGGGGCGTGGACGGCACGAAGCTGATCAGGCTGCCGGTCGGGTAGAGCGGGCTGTCGTCCCGGATGCCGCGGAAGGCCACACGGCGCATGTCCGCGCCCCGCCCCGCCGGCTCCTCCCCCAGCACGACCGGGTCGGCGAGGTCGACGGTGACGAAGTCGGCGAACCGGGGGACGGCGAAGTCCGCCAGCTCCTGGGCGGTCCGCGCGACGTCCAGCGTGGTCCCGATGCGCATTCCGGCGTCGTACAACAGCCGCAGCCGCTCCCGCGCGATGTCGACCCTGCCGGTGAGCGCCTGCAGTTCGGTGGTGTCCCGCAGGGTGACGACGGTGCCGGGCGGACCGCCGTCACGGTCGGTGGGCCGCTGGTTGACCGCCAGCAGGCGGTCGCCGGCCACATGCACCTCGTCGGCGGCCGGCCGGCCCGAGTCCAGCAGCCGGGCCATGTCCGGGTCGATCCCGAGGTCCAGCGCCGCGCGGCCCGGTGCGTCGGGGGCGAGATCGAGAAGTCGGCGCGCCTCGTCGTTGGCCAGGACCAGTCGCTGCTCGCCGTCGAGGATGAGCACGCCCTCGCGCACGGAGTGCAGCACCGCGTCGTGGTGGTCGTACATCCGTGTCATCTCGGCGGGCCCCAGACCGTGGGTCTGGCGCATCAGCCGCCTGCTGACCAGCGCGGTTCCACCGGTGGTGAGGGCGAGAGCGCCGGCCGCGGTGCCGAACAGCAGGGGCAGCTGGGCCTCGACGATCCCGCTCACCTGGTCGCTGGTCACTCCGGCGGCCACCAGGGCGATGACCTCGCCGTTCTGTCCGACGACGGGCACGACGGCGCGGATGGAGGGGCCGAGGGTTCCGGTGACGGTCTCCCTGACTATTCCGCCCGCCGCCGCCGGGGCGATGGTGCCGATGTACCGCCGCCCGATCTGATCGGGGTCGGGATGGGTGTAGCGCACCCCGTCGGGTGTCATCACCACGATGAACGCCACCTCGGATCCGGCGCGCGCCCGTTCGGCCCTGGGCTGCAGGATCGCCGAGGGATCGGAGCCGGCGAGGGCCTCTTCGAGGCCGGGCGCACTGGCGAAGGTCTGCGCCACCGCGAGGGACCGGGTGCGGGCCTCCCGCTCGCTGTCGTTACGGGACTGCAGGACGAGCGCCACCATGGCCGCGACGACCAGGAGCACCACGATCGCCACCTGGAGGAGGAAGACCTGACGGGCGACGGTGCGTGCGCTCAGCATCGAGCGCATGTGGCCGATGAAACCAGCCATGCCTCATTTCTAGCACCGTCGTTCAGGAGCGGTGGTGTCGTTCGTCCTCCGCGCCGACGCCCGGACATACCGTCCGGTCCATGGCGGAACAGGGCGAGAGCGTGTTCACGGTGATCGTGGCGGCGGTGGCGAACCTCGGGATCGCCGCAGCCAAGGCGGTGGCGGGGCTGATCAGCGGATCGAGCGCGATGCTCTCCGAGGCGGCCCATTCGGTGGCCGACACGGTCACCGAGGTCATGCTGCTCACCGCGCTCAAGCGGAGCGAGAAGCCCGCGGACGAGGACCATCCGCTCGGGTACGCCGGCGAGCGCTACGTCTGGGCGCTGCTCGCCGCCGTCGCCACGTTCGTCGGCGGCGCGGTCTTCTCCGTCTACGACGGCATCCACACCCTCGTCCACGGCGAGGAGTTGGGCGACCCGCTCGTGTCGTACATCGTGCTCGGCGTCGCCTTCGCGCTCGAGAGCCTCTCCCTGCGGACCGCCGTCCGTCAGGTCAGGGGCGAGGCGGAGCGGATGAAGGCTCCCTTCGGCCGCTATCTGCGGCTCACCCCCGACACCACCGTCAAGGCCGTGGTGATGGAGGACTCGGCCGCCCTGGCCGGCCTGCTCCTGGCGGCGGGCGGCCTGCTCGGCGTCGAGATCAGCGGCTCGGCCGTGTGGGACGGCGTCGCCTCGATCCTCATCGGGGCGCTGCTCGTGTACGTGGCCTGGGTGCTCGGCCGCTCCAACGCGGAGCTGCTGATCGGCCGTCCGCTGCCGCGCCCGATGCGGGAGGCGGTCCGTGAGGAGCTGCTCACGGTTCCGCACATCATCGACGTACTGGAGCTGACGACGCTGATCCAGGGCCCGGACGAGGTCATGATCGCCGCGAAGGTCGACTTCCGTGACGTGTCCTCGGCCGAGCAGGTCGAGTGGGCCTGCGAGGAGGCGGAGGAGCAGCTGCGGGAGCGCTTCCCCGCCGTCCGTCGGGTCTATCTGGACCCGACACCGGCGGTCGCCCCGGGTCAGAGCAGACCGGACGCGTCGAGCACGTAGTCGGTGAGCGGCTCGTAGGAGCGGGGGTCCAGGACGTGGTCGTCAAGGGGGATCGTGACCTGCATGGTGCCCTCGGCCTCGCCGATGAAGAGGGCCGGGTCGTTGCAGTCGGCGTAGCCGACGGAGTCGATGCCCCGCTGGCCCGCGCGCCCGGCCCAGCCGTGGTCGGCGACGACGAGATCCGGTCGGCCGTCCTCGCCGAGGGCGTCCAGGATCGCGTTCATGGGTTCCGGCGAATGGGTGTGCCAGAGGGTGGCGCCACGCTCGAAGACGGCGACGTCGGCGAACTGCACGACGTACCCCTCGTCCGCGATGAGCCCGCCGGGGATCCGTACGATGTCGCAGCCCTTGGCCCGCAGGGCGGCGGCGACCCGGCTGTGGGCGTCGATCAGCGCGCCGGGGTGCCCGGTCGCGAACAGCACCCGCTCCTTGCCCGCGGCGGCCTTGCGCAGCCGGGCGGCCATCCGGTCGAGGCCGTCGACGGTCAGGTCGGGGTCGATGGTGTCCTGCCCGGTGCGGTGGGCGGGGTCGTCGTTGACCCCGCACCGCTCGGCCATGACGGCGAGCACGTCCTGCTCGTCGGTCCACCGGTCGCCGAGCTCGAGGCCGAGCCAGTAGTGCCGGTCGCCGTTGGCGAGCTTGCGGTAGTGGGAGAGGTTGTTGTCGCGCGGGGTGGCGACATCACCTGCGATCCGGGTCCGTACAAGGTGCTCGACGAGGGCGGGGCGACTGAGTATCGGCATGGGCCTCATTCTGCTGGACCGGGCCCTGTTGTGGGCAATCATTCCGCCCTGCGGGACCCGCGAGGGCGGCGCCTACGCGTCGGCCAGGGCCCCGAACGCCCCGTGCGCGAGGCGCCTCAGGAGCGCTTCCATCGACGTCCTGCCCAGCGCGGCGAGGTGCGGCGTCGAGTTCAGGAGCCCGAAGACGGCGTGGACCGCCGCCCGCGCCTCGCTCTCGGAGGACGCCGGGTACAGCTCCCGTACGACCGCCACCCACAGCTCCACGTACTGCCGCTGGAGCTGTCGCACACGCTTGCGGTCCTCGTCCTTCAGCCGGTCCAGCTCCCGGTCGTGGAGGGTGATCAGCGGCCGGTCGTCGAGTGCGAAGTCGATGTGGCTGTCGATGAGTGAGCCGAGCAGCGCCCGCGGGTCGCTCTCCCCCTCGCCCACGCGCAGCCGCCCGCCGTCGAGGAGCCGTTCGCTGATGCCGACGAGCAGCTCGGCCAGCATCGCGTCCTTGCCCGCGAAGTGCCGGTAGAGCCCGGGGCCGCTGATGCCGACGGCGGCTCCTATCTCGTCGACGCCGACGCCGTGGAACCCACGCTCGGCGAAGAGGCGAGCGGCCTCCTTGAGGATCTGCTCGCGGCGCGTGGGGGCGTCGGTCCTGGCGGTGGTGGTCATGGAATCGATTCTAGACAATGGGGTTAGCGGTCGTTAACCTGAAAGCCATACGTTAACGCTCATTAACCGAGCAAGGGAGCTCAGTCGATGCAGCAGGCACCTGTGCTGACGAGCGCGGCGGACCCCGCGTCGCCGGCCTGGCAGGCCAACGAGGCGGCCCATCACGAGCTGGCCGCCACGCTGCGCGCCAAACTCGCCGCGGCCGCGCTCGGCGGTGGCGAGAAGGCCCGCGCCCGGCACACCGCGCGCGGCAAACTGCTGCCGCGCGACCGCGTGGACACCGTCCTGGACCCGGGGTCGCCCTTCCTGGAGCTCGCCCCGCTGGCCGCGAACGGCATGTACGGCGACCAGGCACCGGCCGCCGGAGTCATCGCCGGCATCGGCCGGGTCTCGGGCCGCGAGTGCGTGATCGTCGCCAACGACGCGACCGTCAAGGGCGGCACGTACTACCCGATGACGGTGAAGAAGCATCTGCGGGCCCAGGAGGTGGCGCTGGAGAATCGTCTCCCCTGCCTCTACCTCGTGGACTCCGGCGGCGCGTTCCTGCCCATGCAGGACGAGGTCTTCCCGGACCGCGAGCACTTCGGCCGGATCTTCTACAACCAGGCCCGGATGTCCGGCGCCGGCATCCCGCAGATCGCTGCGGTCCTCGGCTCCTGCACGGCCGGTGGCGCGTACGTCCCGGCGATGAGCGACGAGGCCGTGATCGTACGGAACCAGGGCACGATCTTCCTCGGCGGTCCGCCGCTGGTGAAGGCCGCGACCGGCGAGGTCGTCACGGCGGAGGAGCTGGGCGGCGGCGAGGTCCACTCCCGTACGTCCGGTGTCACCGACCACCTCGCGGAGGACGACGCCCACGCGCTGCGCATCGTCCGCAACATCGTCGCCACCCTCCCCGCGCGCGGCGAGCTGCCCTGGTCGGTCGCGCCGGTCGAGGAGCCGAAGGTGGACCCGGCGGGTCTCTACGGCGCGGTGCCGGTGGACTCCCGTACCCCGTACGACGTCCGCGAGGTCATCGCGCGGATCGTGGACGCCTCCCGCTTCCAGGAGTTCAAGGCGGAGTACGGGCAGACGCTGGTCACCGGCTTCGCCCGGATCCACGGACACCCGGTCGGGATCGTCGCCAACAACGGCATCCTCTTCTCCGAGTCGGCCCAGAAGGGCGCGCACTTCATCGAGCTGTGCGACCAGCGCGGCATCCCGCTGCTCTTCCTGCAGAACATCTCGGGCTTCATGGTCGGCAAGGACTACGAGGCGGGCGGCATCGCCAAGCACGGCGCCAAGATGGTGACGGCCGTGGCGTGCACGCGCGTGCCGAAGCTGACCGTGGTCGTCGGCGGCTCGTACGGCGCGGGCAACTACTCGATGTGCGGCCGGGCGTACTCGCCGCGCTTCCTGTGGATGTGGCCCAACGCCAAGATCTCGGTCATGGGCGGCGAGCAGGCCGCGTCCGTCCTCGCGACGGTCAAGCGGGACCAGCTCGGCGACGAGTGGAGCGCGGAGGAGGAGGACGCCTTCAAGGCCCCGATCCGCGAGCAGTACGAGACCCAGGGCAATGCCTACTACGCGACGGCGCGGCTCTGGGACGACGGGGTCATCGACCCGATGGAGACCCGACAGGTGGTGGGCCTCGCCCTCACGGCCTGCGCCAACGCGCCCCTGGGTGACCCCCAGTTCGGCGTCTTCCGGATGTGAGGGGACCTCAGAAGATGTTCGACACAGTCCTTGTGGCCAACCGGGGCGAGATCGCGGTCCGGGTCATCCGCACCCTGCGGGCGCTCGGCGTCCGCTCGGTGGCGGTGTACAGCGACGCGGACGCCGAGGCCCGTCATGTACGGGAGGCGGACACGGCGGTACGGATCGGTCCGCCGGCGGCCTCCGAGTCGTACCTCTCGGTCGAGGCGCTCCTCGACGCGGCCCGGCGGACGGGCGCGCAGGCGGTCCACCCCGGCTACGGCTTCCTCGCGGAGAACGCCGGGTTCGCGCAGGCGTGCGCGGAGGCGGGCCTGGTCTTCATCGGCCCGCCGGCCTCCGCGATCTCCCTGATGGGCGACAAGATCCGGGCGAAGGATACGGTGAAGGCGGCGGGCGTCCCGGTGGTTCCGGGCGCGGCCGATCCGGAACTGGAGGCGGCTGCGCGCGAGCTGGGCGCCCCCGTACTGCTGAAGCCCTCGGCGGGCGGCGGCGGCAAGGGAATGCGGCTCGTACGCGACCTGTCGACGCTGACCGACGAGATCGCGGCGGCGCGGCGCGAGGCGCGGTCGTCCTTCGGCGACGACACGCTGCTCGTGGAGCGGTGGATCGACCGACCCCGGCACATCGAGATCCAGGTCCTCGCGGACGGGCACGGCAATGTCGTGCACCTCGGTGAGCGCGAGTGCTCGCTGCAGCGGCGCCACCAGAAGATCATCGAGGAGGCGCCGAGCGTCCTGCTGACTCCGGAGATCCGGGAGCAGATGGGCGCGGCGGCGGTCGAGGCAGCCCGCTCGTGCGGCTATGTCGGCGCGGGCACGGTCGAGTTCATCGTGCCGGGCGTGGACCCGTCCTCGTACTACTTCATGGAGATGAACACCCGGCTCCAGGTGGAGCACCCGGTGACGGAACTGATCACCGGGATCGACCTGGTGGAGTGGCAGCTGCGGGTCGCGGCCGGCGAGAAGCTGGCCTTCGCCCAGTCCGACATCCGCCTGGACGGCTGGGCGATCGAGGCTCGCATCTGCGCGGAGGACCCCGCGCGCGGCTTCCTCCCCTCGGGCGGCACGGTCCTCTCGCTCCACGAGCCGCAGGGCGACGGAGTCCGCACGGACTCGGGCCTGAGCGAGGGAACGGAGGTGGGCAGCCTCTACGACCCGATGCTGTCGAAGGTCATCGTCCACGCGCCGGACCGCCCCACCGCCCTCCGCCGCCTCCGCGCGGCCCTGGCGGACACGACGACCCTGGGCGTCCCGACGAACGCGGGCTTCCTCCGCCGTCTGCTGTCCCACCCGGACGTCATGACCGGCGACCTGGACACGGGCCTGGTGGAACGGGACGCGGAGAGCCTGGTCCCGACGGGCGTCCCCGACGAGGTGTACGCGGCGGCGGCGCTGCTGCGTCAGTTCCCCACGGCTCCCCCGGCCGAGGGCTGGACGGACCCGTTCGACGCCCCCACCGGCTGGCGCCTGGGCGGTACGCCCGCCCGGACCCCGCACCACTTCCGCGTCCCGGGCCACGACCCGGTGTCCGTCCGCGTCCGCGGTACGGCGAACTCCGCGGAGCTGCTGCTCGGCGACCCGGAGGTGCCGGCCGACACGGTCACCGCCACGCTCGTCGGCTCCCCGGCGGCCACCGGGGAGCGGGAGCTCACCCTCTCTCTCGACGGCGTCACCCACCGGTTCCGCCTCGCCCGTTCCCCCGAGGGGATCTGGCTCGGGCGGGACGGGGACTCCTGGCACGTCCTGGATCACGACCCCGTCGCCGCCGCCCTCACCGGCGCCCGGCACGGTGGGGCCGACACGCTCGCCGCGCCCATGCCCGGGACCGTCACCGTCGTGAAGGTCGGGGTCGGGGACGAGGTCGAGGCCGGGCAGAGTCTGCTCGTCGTCGAGGCCATGAAGATGGAGCACGTCATCTCCGCCCCGCACGCCGGCACCGTCACCGAGCTGGACGTCACCCCCGGCTCCACCGTCGCCATGGACCAGATCCTCGCCGTGGTGACCCCCAGGGAGGAATCATGACCACGGGCCTGCCCATGACCGTGCCCGCCCAGGGGCTCCCCGCCCGCGTGCGGATCCACGAGGTCGGCCCTCGCGACGGGCTCCAGAACGAGAAGACCGTCGTCCCGACGGCCACGAAGGCCGAGTTCGTCCGGCGCCTCGCCGCCGCCGGGCTCGACACCGTCGAGGCGACCAGCTTCGTCCACCCCAAGTGGGTGCCCCAGCTGGCGGACGCCGAGGAGCTGTTCCCGCTCCTCAAGGACGTTCCGGCCCGGCTCCCGGTCCTCGTGCCCAACGAGCGCGGGCTCGACCGCGCCATGGCCCTCGGCGCCCGCGAGATCGCCGTCTTCGCCTCCGCCACCGAGTCCTTCGCCAAGGCCAACCTCAACCGCACCGTCGACGAGGCCCTGGCCATGTTCGAGCCCGTCGTCACCCGCGCCATAGAGCAGGGCCTCCGTATCCGCGGCTACCTCTCGATGTGCTTCGGCGACCCCTGGGAGGGCGCCGTCCCCGTCGAGCAGGTCGTCCGCGTCACCAAGGCCCTCGCCGAGATGGGCTGCGACGAGCTGAGCCTCGGCGACACCATCGGCGTCGCCACCCCCGGCCATGTGGAGGCCCTGCTCCAGGGACTCAACGAGGCCGGTGTCCCCACGTCCCGTATCGCCGTGCACTTCCACGACACGTACGGGCAGGCCCTCTCCAACACACTCGCCGCACTCCGGCACGGCGTGACCACCGTCGACGCCTCCGCCGGTGGCCTCGGCGGCTGCCCGTACGCGAAGAGCGCCACGGGCAACCTCGCCACCGAGGACCTCGTATGGATGCTCGAGGGCCTCGGTATCGAGACCGGGGTCAATCTGGCCGCCCTCACCAGCACCAGCGTGTGGATGGCCGACCAACTGGGCCGACCGAGCCCTTCCCGAACCGTTCGCGCGCTCTCCCACAAGGAGTCCTAGCCATGTCCCTCGACCACCGGCTCTCCGAAGAGCACGAGGAACTCCGTCGCACTGTGGAGGAGTTCGCCCACGACGTCGTCGCGCCGAAGATCGGCGACTACTACGAGCGTCATGAGTTCCCGTACGAGATCGTCCGCGAGATGGGCCGTATGGGCCTGTTCGGCCTGCCCTTCCCTGAGGAGTACGGCGGGATGGGCGGTGACTACCTCGCCCTCGGCATCGCGCTGGAGGAGCTCGCCCGCGTCGACTCCTCCGTCGCCATCACCCTGGAGGCGGGGGTCTCGCTCGGCGCGATGCCGGTCTACCGCTTCGGCACCGAGGAGCAGAAGCAGGAGTGGCTGCCCCGGATGTGCTCGGGCGAGATCCTGGGCGCCTTCGGCCTGACCGAGCCCGGCGCGGGCAGCGACGCCGGCGGCACCCGCACCACCGCCGTCCGCGACGGCGACGACTGGGTCATCAACGGCTCGAAGTGCTTCATCACCAACTCCGGTACGGACATCACCGGTCTGGTCACGGTCACGGCGGTCACCGGCCGCAAGCCCGACGGCCGCCCGCTGATCTCCTCGATCATCGTCCCGTCCGGCACCCCGGGCTTCACCGTCGCCGCCCCGTACTCCAAGGTCGGCTGGAACGCCTCGGACACCCGTGAGCTGTCCTTCGACAACGTCCGTGTGCCCGCCGCGAATCTGCTCGGCGAAGAGGGCCGCGGCTACGCGCAGTTCCTGCGGATCCTGGACGAGGGCCGGATCGCGATCTCGGCGCTGGCGACCGGGCTCGCGCAAGGCTGTGTCGACGAGTCGGTGAAGTACGCGAAGGAACGTCACGCCTTCGGCCGGCCGATCGGCGACAACCAGGCGATCCAGTTCAAGATCGCGGACATGGAGACGAAGGCGCACATGGCCCGCATCGGCTGGCGGGACGCGGCGTCCCGGCTGGTGCTCGGCGAGTCCTTCAAGAAGGAGGCGGCGATCGCGAAGCTGTACTCCTCGACGGTGGCCGTGGACAACGCCCGCGAGGCGACCCAGATCCACGGCGGCTACGGCTTCATGAACGAGTACCCGGTCGCGCGGATGTGGCGCGACTCCAAGATCCTGGAGATCGGCGAGGGCACCAGCGAGGTCCAGCGGATGCTGATCGCACGGGAGTTGGGCCTCTCCACCTGACGGGGGCCGGCGACAGCCGGCCGACCCTGCGAACGTGCCCGGCCTCCCTCGGATCCCGAGGGAGGCCGGGCACGTTCGGGATGGCCGTAAGAGAGAGTGAGGCCATGACCACCTACGAGACGATGGCGTACCACTTGGAGACCGAGCGGCTGATACTGCGGCCGTGGGCCGAGTCGGACGCCGAGGAGTTCTGCGGCCTGCTCGCCGAGCGCCGCAAGGGCAAGCCCCCTGTGGAGCGCATCCGGTCGTCCATCGCGGAGCTGCTCGCCGCGACGGAGAACACGGGAATCGCCCTGCTGCCCATCCAGCGCCGCGACGAGGGCGACTTCATCGGCTACTGCGGGTTGATCATCGGCCGCACCACCCTGGAGGAGCCCGAGATCGCCTACGAGCTGTTCCAGCGCGTGCACGGGCGTGGCTACGCCACCGAGGCGGCGGCAGCGGTACTCGACGCCGCGATCGCGACGGGACGGGAACGGCTCTGGTCGACCGTCGGCACGTGGAACACGCCGTCGCTCCGTGTCCTCGAGAAGCTCGGGTTCGAGCGGGTTCGCGTCTCCACGGAGGACAGCGGCGAAGTGGCATGGCTCACGCGCGCGTTGCCATGACGCTCACCCCGGGTCCCGGCTGCCCTTACTCCCTTTCCCGGGCAGGGCCCGGCTTCCGGTGACGGGGAAGCAGATGACGCGCAGCGGGATGCCGAGGGGCGGCCGGCTGAAAGCATCCCGATCGCCACTCGTGCCCGCATGGTGGCACCAGGCAGGGGCCACCGGCTGAGCACGGGTAACTATCCCGGTCTGAGTATGGGAAGGGTTGCCCGCCGCGAGCGGGGCAGGAAGGGTGGACGCATGCGCCGACTGCTGCTGCTCGCCCCCGTGTTGCTCCTCACCGCCGGTTGCGGGGTGATGCAGAACTCCGCGAGCGAGGCGACGGACGAGGCACGGGAAGTGGCCAGGAAAGCGGGCGAGCGGCTCTACGGCCAGCGTCCGCGCACGGCGGAGGACGTCGGGCGATCCGCTTCCGGCATCGACGGCGTGGAAGTCCTCCAGCTGACGGGCACCTCGACACACGACGGGGACGGCGTCCACGTGGTCGTCCGCACGTCCGGCTCGGCGTACAACGGATTGTTCGACCCTCAGGAGATCGTCGTACAACGGTGCTTCGAGGTGGGGGTGTCGCCCAAGTCGGAGTGGCGCGAGGAGCCCCGCGACGTGGACTGCCCGGACGTACCCCGGATGATCTTCGCCCCGCCACCCGAACCGCTCCGGCTGCCGCACGGGGAACTCAGCGCGAAGCTTCCCCGGGTGCCGGAGGGCGGCCGGGCGGACGAGGCGGAGGTACGCCGCACACTCGCCGCCCTGGACATGGATCCCGCGATCCGTACCGAGGTGAAGGCGGACGGCGGCCGGGTCGGCGTCCTCCTGTCGGTGAAGGGCAACGGCTTCGACCCGCAGGACTGCCTTTTGGCCCGTGTCGCCCCCGGCTCCACCGAGGTGTGGGTGCCGCCCCGGATCCAGCGGATGCCCGGCGAGGGTGGTTGCTCCGTCGCCAACGCCCTGGACCCGGTGCCGCCACCGCACTGAGTCCGCCGCGGCGGTCAGCCGAGGAGACCCTCGCGGGCCGCCGCCACGAAGGCGGTGAACGCGGCGGGAGTCGCCAGGAAGGCGGGACCTTCGGGGTTCTTGGAATCCCGGACGGCGACGTGGGCGGTGAGATCGGCGACCTCGACGCAGTCGCCGCCGGTGTCGCCGCTGTGGGAGGACTTGCGCCAGGCGGCGGGGCCGAGGGGGGCGCATTCGATGCACTCGCCGCCGTCGGAGCCGCTGTACGACGACTTACGCCAGCGCAGTTCCTGGCTCGTGCGCATACCGTTCCTCCATCACGCGGGCGATCAGCGCTGCCGAGTCCTCCCGGGAGAGGGCAGTGGCCTGGAGCCGAGCGTAACCGACGGAACGTTCCCTGATCAGTTGCGGATTGGCTGTCACATGCCCCCCTCCGTAGACCGGCGCGTAGAAGAGATCCGGGTCGCCCTCGAACCGAAGCAGAGTGAACGATCCCATCATCCCGGCATGCTGTCCGGCCGAGAGCGGCAGCACCTGGACATGGACCCATGGGTGGTTCATGTAACCCAACAACCGCCGGAGTTGCTTTTGCATGACCTCCCGGCCGCCGATCTCCAGAAGCAACGAAGCTTCGTCCAGAACCACGCACATCACGGGCGGATGCTCCCGCTCCAGGATCCGCTGGCGCTCCATCCGGGCCGCCACCATCTCGTCGAGCCTGTCGGGATGGTCCACGCCCAGAACCGCCCGCGCGTACCCCTCCGTCTGCAGCAGGCCGTAGACGAGCTGCGCCTGATACGTCGAGATGTACGTCGCCCGCGCCTCCATCTCCGCGTACGCCTGGAACCACGTCGGCAACTGGCTCTTCAGCACCAGCCCCACCAGCCGGGTGAACAACCCGCCTGTCATCAGCGCCGCGTCGAGCCGTTCCGAGAACTCCCGTGTCGGGACCTTCTTCGTCGTCTCGATCTGGCCGATCAGCGACGCCGTGCAGTAGACGATGTCGCCCAACTGCTGCTGGCCGAGGCCCGCCTGCTCCCTCAGCCGACGGAGTTCCGAGCCGTAGTAATCGAGCGGCGAGGCGCTCGGATCGAGACTGCGGATGTTGACCACGTCGAGGTTCACCCCCCAAACCCACGCGTCACCGCGTTCGTTTCGGTCCGTAGCCGAGCGTAACCAGATCGCCTCACCCTGGTGGCATGAATCACGCAACTGACCTCTATCCGGCGGAACTTCGGAACAGCTACCGCATGGGCTTCACCGTCGGTGAGCACTCCGCCGGTCACATGCGCCGCATCCTGCGCATGTCCCTCGGCCGTTGGGGGCTCGACCGGCTCGCCGACTCCGCCGGGCTCGCGCTCACGGAGCTCGTCGCCAATGTCGTACGGCACGTGCCCGGGCGGCGGTGCACCGTCCTGATCCTGCGGGAACCGCACGGGCTGCGGGTGGAGGTCGCAGACGCACTCTCCGGGCCGCCGCTCCACGCCAAGGCGGCCGAGCCGCTCGCTGAGGCCGGGCGGGGGCTCATGCTCGTCGAGGCCGTGATCGACCGCTGGGGCGTGGAGCCGTCCGCAGACGGCAAGACGGTGTGGTTCGAGTGCGACGCGCAGGAGCCCCGGGAGCAGGGGACATGACGGGCTTTCCGCCCTTCCCGCTCCCACCATGCCTCTGGCATGTGACACAGGCCCCAGCCCCTACTTCTACTGATCCACGTGAGGTTAGGCTAACCTTCCCCCGAATTGCCCAGGCGCCGACTCCGGCACGTACCGAAAGCGACATCGCCATGCCCAGCAACGCCCGAGCCACCCATCTCACCCGCCGCGGTCTGCTCGCAGCGGGCGGCGCCCTCGGGCTCGGCGCCGCGCTCGCCGCCTGTGGCACCAAGACCCAGGACGGCGCCTCCTCCGGGGCCTCCGAGAAGGCCGGCCCGTGGAAGTTCACGGACGACCGCGGCACGGCCGTCGAGACGAAGTCCACCCCGAAGAACATCGTCGCCTTCACCGGTATGGCAGCCGCGCTCAAGGACTTCGGCATCGAGGTCAAGGGCGTCTTCGGCCCGACCTACGTCGAGGACCCGAAGACCAAGGAGAAGAAGCCGGACGTCCAGGCCGGCGACCTCGACATCGCCAAGGTCAAGGTCATCGGCAACGTCTGGGGCGAGTTCAAGATCGAGGAGTACCTCAAGCTCAACCCCGATGTCCTCATCACGGACATGTGGGAGAAGAACGACCTCTGGTACGTCCCGGCGGAGCAGAAGGACAAGATCCTCAAGGTGGCCCCGAGCGTCGCCCTGTGGGCCTCCGACAAGTCCATGCCGACCGTCCTCCAGCGCCACGCCGACCTCGCCGCCTCGCTGGGCGCCGATGTGAAGACCAAGCAGATCCTGGACGACAAGGCCCGCTTCGAGGCCGCCGCCGAGCGCGTCCGCCAGGCAGCCAAGGGCAAGAAGGACATCAAGGTCCTGATCGGCTCCGGCTCCCCCGACCTGTTCTACGTCTCCACCCCGGTCCGGCCGACCGACACGCTCTACTTCCAGGAGCTGGGCCTCAACATCATCGTTCCCGACAAGCTGGACCAGGGCGGCTGGTTCGAGGGTCTGAGCTGGGAGAACGTCGACAAGTACAAGGCCGACGTCATCCTGCTCGACAACCGCACCTCGGCCCTGCAGCCGGAGGCCCTCAAGGCCAAGCCGACCTGGGCCGCGCTGCCCGCCGTCAAGGCCGGCCAGGTCTTCCCGCGCGTGACCGAGCCCATCTACTCCTACGCCAAGTGCGCCCCGCTCCTCGAGGACCTGGCGAAGGCGCTGGAGAACGCGAAGAAGGTGGCCTGACCCCATGACGAGCGCCGAGACCGCCCCGTTCCAGTTCTTCAACCTCCAGGTCGACCGGACGCGGCGGCTCGGCCCGTCCCTGGTCCGGGTCACCTTCACGGGAGAGGACCTCACGTCCTTCGCCTCCGGCGGACGCGACCAGTCGCTCTCCCTCTTCCTGCCGCATCCCGGCCAGCAGGCCCCCGCCCTGCCCCCGCTGGACAACCCCGACATGTACGCGATCCTCGGCGCCTGGCGCGCGATGCCGGACGACGAACGGGCCGTCATGCGCTCGTACACCGTCCGGGAGCAGCGCACGGAGCCGCGGAACGAGGTCGACATCGACTTCGCGCTGCACGAGGACGGCGGCCCCGCCTGTCGCTGGGCACAACGTGCCGAGCCGGGCGACCGGGTGGTCGTCCTCGGTCCCGCGATCGCGGCGAACACCGCCGTCCGTTTCCAACTGCCGGATGACGCCGACTCCGTACTCATCTGGGCGGACGAGACGGCGCTTCCGGCCGCCGCGGCGATCCTGGAGTGGCTGCCGGCCGAAACCCGCGCCCACGTCTATCTCGAAGTCCCCTACTCCGGCGACCGCCTGGAGCTGGCGACACAGGCCGACGCCACCGTCACCTGGCTGATTCGTGAGGAGGGCGCGCCCTCCGGAGTGGACGCGGTGCGCGCCGCCGAGCTGCCGGGCGAGGCTCCGTACGTCTGGATCGCGGGCGAGTCCGGTGCGGTGAAGGCGCTGCGCCGTCACTTCGTGCGGGAGCGTGAACTGGACCGCCGACGTGTGACGTTCGTCGGCTACTGGCGCAAGGGGCTGTCCGAGGATGCCCTGCGCGAGGTGCCGGACGAGACGCAGGACGACGCGTAGCCGGACCGCCGGGCGGCGCCTCGTCACCCCGAACGTTCACCGATAACCCCCCATCCAGCCAAGGGTGGGGGGTTATTTTGCGCCAAACTTAGGTTAGGCTAACCTTACTTCGAATTGATCGCGTCCCCGTCCCCGGGAGGACCCCCCTCATGCGCTCGCACCTGCTCAATGACGCCACGGCGGAGAGCTACCGGCGCTCCGTCACCGAAGGAGTCGAGCGGGTGGCGGCCAAACTCGCCACGACGCGTCGCCCGTTCACCGGCGTGACCCCCGCCGAGCTGGCTCCCACCGTCGACGCCGTCGACCTCGACAAGCCGCTCGGCGACTCGTCCGCCGCTCTGGACGAGCTGGAGAGCGTCTACCTCCGGGACGCCGTCTACTTCCACCACCCGCGCTACCTGGGCCACCTCAACTGCCCGGTCGTGATCCCAGCCGTCCTCGGCGAGGCCGTCCTCTCGGCGGTCAACTCCTCGCTCGACACCTGGGACCAGAGCGCCGGCGGCACCCTCATCGAGCGCAAGCTCATCGACTGGACCTGCGGCCGTATCGGCCTCGGCCCCGCCGCCGACGGCGTGTTCACCAGCGGCGGTACGCAGTCCAACCTCCAGGCGCTCCTGCTCGCCCGCGAGGAGGCCAAGACGAAGGACCTGGCGAAACTCCGCATCTTCTCCTCCGAGTGCAGCCACTTCAGCGTCCAGAAGTCGGCCACCCTCCTCGGTCTCGGCGCCGACGCCGTCATCTCCATCCCGGTCGACCGCACCAAGCGGATGCAGTCCGTCGTCCTCGCCGCCGAGCTGGAGGCCTGCCGCGCCGAGGGGCTGACCCCGATGGCGATCGTCGCCACCGCCGGCACCACCGACTTCGGCTCCATCGACCCGCTGCCCGAGATCGCCGCCCTGGCGGACGAGTACGGCGCCTGGATGCACGTCGACGCCGCCTACGGCTGCGGACTCCTCGCCTCGCCCACCCGCCGCCACCTCCTGGACGGCATCGAGCACGCGGACTCCGTCACCGTCGACTTCCACAAGTCCTTCTTCCAGCCGGTGAGCTCCTCCGCCGTCCTGGTCAGGGACGGAGCGACGCTGCGCCACGCCACGTACCACGCGGACTACCTCAACCCGCTCCCCCAAGCTCTCGGCTCCGCTCGAGCAGGGGGGACCCCCACCACGATCGCGGAGCAGATCCCCAACCAGGTCGACAAGTCCCTGCAGACCACCCGCCGCTTCGACGCGCTCAAGCTGTGGATGACCCTGCGCGTGATGGGCGCCGACGGCATCGGAGAGCTCTTCGACGAGGTCTGCGACCTGGCCGCGGCCGGCTTCGAGCTGCTCGCCGCCGACCCGCGCTACGACGTGGTGGTCCAGCCGCAGCTGTCCACGCTCGTCTACCGCTACATCCCCGAGGCCGTCACCTCGCCCGCGGACATCGACCGCGCCAACCTCTACGCCCGCAAGGCGCTCTTCGCCTCCGGCGAGGCCGTCGTGGCCGGGACCAAGGTCGACGGCCGCCAGTACCTGAAGTTCACCCTGCTCAACCCCGAGACGACCCTGGCGGACATCGCCGCCGTCCTCGATCTGATAGCCGGCCACGCCGAGCAGTACCTGGGAGAGACCCTTGTCCACGCCTGATACCCCCGACACGTACGACTTCATCGGCATCGGGCTCGGTCCGTTCAACCTCGGCCTCGCCTGCCTGACCGAGCCCATCGACGAGCTGAACGGCCTCTTCCTGGAGTCCAAGCCGGACTTCGAGTGGCACTCGGGGATGTTCCTCGAAGGCGCCCACCTCCAGACCCCGTTCATGTCGGACCTGGTCACGATGGCCGACCCCACGTCGCCGTACTCCTTCCTGAACTATCTGAAGGAGAAGGGCCGGCTCTACTCCTTCTACATCCGCGAGAACTTCTACCCGCTGCGCACCGAGTACAACGACTACTGCCGCTGGGCCGCCGCGAAGCTCTCCTCCATCCGCTTCTCCACCACCGTCACCTCCGTCTCGTACGACGAGGCCGGCGAGGAGTACGTGGTGGCGACCGAGGCCGGAGAGACGTTCCGCGCCCGCCGGATCGTGCTCGGCACCGGCACCCCGCCGTACGTCCCCGACTCCTGCCAGGGCCTCGGTGGCGACCTGATCCACAACTCGCGCTACCTCCAGAACAAGGAGGAGCTCCAGAAGAAGAAGTCGATCACCCTGGTCGGCAGCGGCCAGAGCGCGGCGGAGATCTACTACGACCTCCTCTCCGAGATCGACGTCCACGGCTACAAGCTCAACTGGGTGACCCGCTCCCCGCGCTTCTTCCCGCTGGAGTACACCAAGCTCACGCTGGAGATGACCTCGCCGGAGTACGTGGACTACTTCCACGCGCTGCCCGAGCGGACCCGGTACCGCCTGGAGACCCAGCAGAAGAACCTGTTCAAGGGCATCGACGGCGAGCTGATCGACGCGATCTTCGACCTGCTCTACCAGAAGAACCTGGCCGGCCCGGTCCCCACGCGCCTGCTGACCAACTCGGCGCTGCACTCCGCCGCGTACGACGACACCAGCGGCACGTACACGCTCGGCTTCCACCAGGAGGAGCAGGAGAAGGACTTCACGGTCGAGACCGAGGGCCTGATCCTCGCCACCGGCTACAAGTACGCCGTCCCCGCCTTCCTCGAGCCGGTCAAGGACCGCCTCACGTGGGACGGACAGGGCCGCTTCGACGTGGCCCGCAACTACTCGATCGACACGACGGGCCGCGGCGTCTTCCTGCAGAACGCCGCCGTGCACACGCACTCCATCACCTCGCCCGACCTGGGCATGGGGGCGTACCGCAACGCGTACATCATCGGCGCCATGCTGGGCTCCGACTACTACCCCGTCGAGAAGACCATCGCTTTCCAGGAGTTCGCGGTATGACCGTTCGCATCCGTCCCTACGATCCGCTCAGGGACGCCGAGCTGATCCACCCCTGGGTCACCCACCACAAAGCCGCCTTCTGGATGATGCAGGACGCGAAGCTCGAGGACGTCGAGCGTGAGTACATGGCGATAGCCGCCCACCCGCACCACGACGCCTTCATCGGCCTGGTGGACGAGAAGCCCGTCTTCCTCATGGAGCGGTACGACCCCCGGTACGTCGAACTGGTCGGCCTGTACGAGCCGCTCCCGGGCGACGTCGGGATGCACTTCCTCGTCGCGCCCACCGACACCCCCGTGCGCGGCTTCACCCGGACGGTCATCACCGCCGTGATGGCCGAGCTCTTCGCCGACCCGGCGACCGAGCGGGTCGTCGTCGAGCCGGACGTCCGCAACACCGCCGTCCACGCGCTCAACGAGGCCGTCGGCTTCGTGCCGGAGCGGGAGATCCAGAAGCCGGAGAAGCAGGCCCTGCTGAGCTTCTGCACCCGCGCGCAGTTCGAGACCGCCGTGGGAGTCAGCGAATTCCCGGGGGACGATCCCCGGACCCCCGGCGAGAAGGATGACCGGTCGAGCCTGACGAGCTCGCTCGTTGGAGGTGGGTCCGAGTGAACCCCGTGGCCCACCTGACCCCGGCCCGCTGGGCGGACGCCAACCGCGCGCTGATCCGCAAGGGTCTCGCCGAGTTCGCCCACGAGCGTCTGCTCAACCCGCAGGAGCTGGGGGAGAGCCGCTACAAGGTCCTCAGCGACGACGGCGCGATCGAGTACCGCTTCACCGCGGACCGGTTCGCGCTCGACCACTGGCACGTCTACCCGGAGTCCATCAGCCGCCACCGCGGCGAGGAGCAGCTCCCCCTCGACGCCCTGATGTTCATCACCGAGCTGCGTGGCTCGCTGGGCCTGAGCGACGAGATCCTGCCGGTCTACCTGGAGGAGATCTCCTCCACCCTGGCCGGTACGGCGTACAAGTCGACCAAGCCGCAGGTCACCGCCGCCGAGCTGGCGCGCGCGGACTTCCAGGCGATCGAGACCGGGATGACCGAGGGTCACCCCTGCTTCGTCGCCAACAACGGCCGGCTCGGCTTCGGCGTGGACGAGTACCGCGCCTACGCCCCCGAGGCCGCCAGTGAGATCCACCTGATCTGGCTGGCCGCCCGCCGCGACCGCACCACCTTCACGGCCGGCGCGGGCATCGAGTACGACGCGTTCATCCGCGCGGAGCTGGGCGACAGGACCGTCGACGGGTTCGCCGAGATCCTCGCCGAGCGCGGCCTGGACCTGGCGGACTACCTGCTGATGCCGGCCCACCCCTGGCAGTGGTGGAACAAGCTGTCGGTCACCTTCGCCGCCGAGGTCGCGCAGGAGCGCCTCGTCTATCTGGGCGAGGGCGACGACGGCTACCTGGCCCAGCAGTCGATCCGTACCTTCTTCAACTCCTCCGACCCGGCGAAGCACTACGTCAAGACGGCGCTGTCGGTCCTCAACATGGGCTTCATGCGCGGGCTCTCGGCCGCGTACATGGAGGCGACCCCGGCGATCAACGACTGGCTGGCGGGGCTGATCGAGGCCGACTCCGTCCTCCAGGCGGCCCGCTTCTCGATCATCCGCGAGCGGGCGGCCGTCGGCTACCGGCACCTGGAGTACGAGGCCGCCACCGACCGCTACTCGCCGTACCGCAAGATGCTCGCCGCGCTCTGGCGCGAGTCGCCGGTGGCCTCTCTGGCACCGGGCGAGCGGCTCGCGACGATGGCCTCGCTGCTCCACGTCGACCACGCGGGAGCGTCGTTCGCCGGGGCCCTCGTCAAGGACTCGGGCCTGGCGCCGACGGAGTGGCTGCGCGGCTACCTGGACGCGTACCTGCTGCCGGTGCTGCACAGCTTCTACGCGTACGACCTGGTCTACATGCCGCACGGCGAGAACGTGATCCTGGCCCTCGACGAGCGCGGCGCGGTCTCCCGCGCGATCTTCAAGGACATCGCGGAGGAGATCTGCGTGATGGACCCGGCCGCGGTCCTGCCGCCCGCGGTGGAGCGGGTCCGCGCCGAGGTCCCCGAGGACATGAAGCTGCTGTCGCTCTTCACGGACGTCTTCGACTGCTTCTTCCGCTTCCTCGCGTCGACGCTGGCGGCGGAGGGCGTGCTCGACGAGGACGAGTTCTGGCGGACCGTCGCGGAGTGCGTGCGCGGCTACCAGGAGTCGAAGCCGGAGCTGGCGGAGAAGTTCGCGCAGTACGACATGTTCGCGGAGACCTTCGCGCTCTCCGCCCTCAACCGCCTCCAGCTGCGCAACAACAAGCAGATGGTGGACCTGGCGGACCCGTCGGCGGCGCTCCAGCTCGTCGGCGATCTGGTGAACCCGATCGCGCGGTTCGCCCGTTGAGACCGGCGCGGGCCCGGCGGAGTACGGTCCTCCGCCGGGCCCGCGCTTCGTTCTACTCGGCCGCGGGCCAGGGAACCTGCGGCGAGCGGTAGTAGTCGATGCCCAGGGCCTCGAACCGCGGACCCTGCTCCGCGAGCCGCTCCTTGTACTGCTCCCAGTCGTGCGTCGCCGCCGGGGACCAGCCCAGCTCCGCCACGCCCGGCAGGCGCGGGAACGCCATCTGGTCGATGTGGGCGTCGGTGGAGATGGTCTCCGTCCACAGCGGCGCCTCGACGCCCTTCACGGCCGCCTCCGGCGCGCCCGGCAGATA
Source organism: Streptomyces sp. NPDC039609 (assembly GCF_055596705.1). NCBI lineage: Bacteria > Bacillati > Actinomycetota > Actinomycetes > Kitasatosporales > Streptomycetaceae > Streptomyces > Streptomyces sp. NPDC039609. The sequence continues at coordinate 249,628 of NZ_JBVIUJ010000002.1, read as the reverse complement.
GGCCGCCGGGTTCCAGTCGTAGGACCGCTGCACCTCGACGTAGCCGGCCCAGGCCAGGCCCAGCTTGGTGTCCTTCGTGTACTTCATGTCGAGGTAGACCCGGTCGGCGGGCGAGAGGATCAGCCCGGTGCCGTTCCGCGCCGCCGCCGCGACCTGCTCCTTCTCCGCGGCACTGGTGCGGTCGAGTCCCCAGTACTGCGCGAGCGCGCCCTCGGCCGGCGTGGCGCCGGTCAGCTGATGCCAGCCGATGACGGTCTTGCCGTACCTGGCGACGACCGGCTGGACCCTGTCCATGAAGGCGACGTAGTCCGCGTGGGGCGTGGAGTGCGCCTCGTCGCCCCCGATGTGGAGGTACTTCCCCGGGGTCAGCGCGGCGAGCTCGCGGATCACGTCGTCCACGAAGTCGTACGTGACCTCCTTCGGCACGCACAGGGAGCTGAAGCCCACGTTGGTGCCGGTGTAGAGCGGCGGGGCGACGCCGTTGCAGTTCAGCTCGGCGTACGAGGCGAGTGCGGCGTTGGTGTGTCCGGGCAGGTCGATCTCGGGGACGACCTCCTGGTGGCGGGAGGCCGCGTAGCGGACGATCTCCTTGTAGTCGTCCTTGGTGTAGTAGCCGCCGGAGCCGCCGCCGACCTGGGTGGAGCCGCCGTAGGTGGCGAGCCGGGGCCAGGAGTCGATGGCGATGCGCCAGCCCTGGTCGTCGGAGAGATGCAGATGCAGCTTGTTGATCTTGTAGAGGGCGAGCTGGTCGATGTAACGCTTGACCTGTTCGACCGTGAAGAAGTGACGGGAGACGTCGAGCATCGCGCCCCGGTAGGCGTAGCGCGGGGTGTCGGTGATGGTGCCGCCCGCGACCTGCCAGGGCCCGGGCTGCACCGTGCGCTTCTCCACGGCCGCCGGGAGCTGCTGGCGCAGGGTCTGGACGCCCCGGAAGAGGCCGGTGGGGCGGTGGGCCGTGAGAGTGATGCCGCTGCGGCCCGATTGCAGCCGGTAGCCCTCGTCGCCGAGCGCGGCGTCCTTGGTGAGGCGGAGCCGGATGCCGCCCGCCGCCGCGTTCTCGTCGACGACGGGCAGCGCGTGACCGGTCGAGGGGCGGAGGAGCCCGGCGAGGTAGTCGGCGACGGCGCGGGACTCGCGGGAGCCCTTGTCGACGCGGATTCGGGTGGCGGCGTTGATCGTGTACGGCTGTCCGCCGGGCGCCACGGAGGCGGGGGCCGGGACGACCCTGCCGAGCGGCCGCAGCACGGAATCGGCGGCGGAGTGGGCGGTGGGGGCGGCTCCGACGCAGGAGATGCCGGCCGCCGCAAGGAGCAGCAGGGCGCCGAGCACGCGGGGAAGCGTTCTGCGCTGTCTCACAGACATGGTCCCTTTCGATGGACTTCGAGGCTGTGGATATGCGTATCCGAACAGTCACCATGCGTACCGTGGACCACTTGCGCGGTCAAGGTGTAGACCAATTTGGCCACCCAGGACAGCGATCATGGAGGGCTCTGCCCGATTTCGGGCAGGATTCTTGCGAAGTTGCCGGTGTACCCCTCAGTATTCACGGGTGCTCGAACGCCGCCCGTCGCATGACGACCTCATCGACCACCTGGTGCGCAGCACCGCGCTGCAGCGCGGTGAGGCCGCCCGGGTGGTTCTCGACGTGCTGGCGTACTTCGACGAGTCGACCGAGGACTTCGTCCGCCGCCGCCACCGCGAACTGCAGTCCGGTGGCGCCGTGAACGCCGAGATCTTCGAGCGCATCGCGGCCGAACTGCCGCACCGCGCCGTGGCGCCGCCGGAGCTCTCGCTCCGGCAACTGCGCCGCATCGTCTACGGCTGAGCACGCCCACTACCTTGGAGGGGTTACACCTTTATGTGCGGAATCGTCGGTTACATCGGAAAGCGTGACGTGGCCCCGCTGCTGCTGGAAGGCCTGCAGCGGCTGGAGTACCGGGGGTACGACTCCGCCGGCATCGTGATCACCAGCCCGAAGGCCTCCGGCCTGAAGATGGTGAAGGCCAAGGGTCGCGTCCGCGACCTCGAGGCCCGCGTCCCCAAGCGCTTCACCGGCACCACCGGCATCGCCCACACCCGCTGGGCCACCCACGGCGCGCCGAGCGACATCAACTCGCACCCGCACCTGGACCCCGAGAACAAGGTCGCGGTCGTCCACAACGGCATCGTCGACAACGCGCAGGAGCTGCGCGCCAAGCTCGAGGCGGACGGCGTCGTCTTCGCCTCCGAGACCGACACCGAGGTCATCACCCACCTGATCGCCCGCTCCCAGGCCACCACCCTGGAGGAGAAGGTCCGCGAGGCGCTCAAGGTCATCGAGGGCACCTACGGCATCGCCGTCATGCACGCCGACTTCAACGACCGCATCGTGGTGGCCCGCAACGGCTCCCCGGTCGTCCTCGGCATCGGCGAGAAGGAGATGTTCGTCGCCTCCGACGTCGCCGCCCTGATCGCCCACACCCGCCAGGTCGTCACCCTCGACGACGGCGAGATGGCCACCCTCAAGGCCGACGACTTCCGCACGTACACGACCTCGGGCGCCTCCACGACGGCCACCCCGGAGACCGTGGAGTGGGAGGCCGCCTCCTACGACATGGGCGGCCACGACACGTACATGCACAAGGAGATCTCCGAGCAGCCCGACGCGGTCGACCGCGTGCTGCGCGGCCGGATCGACGACCGCTTCTCCACGGTCCACCTGGGCGGCCTGAACCTCGACGCCCGCGAGGCCCGCTCCATCCGCCGCATCAAGATCCTCGGCTGCGGCACCTCGTACCACGCCGGCCTCATCGGCGCCGGGCTCATCGAGTCCATGGCCCGCATCCCCGCCGACGCCGAGCCGGCCTCGGAGTTCCGCTACCGCAACCCGGTCGTGGACCCCGACACCCTCTACATCGCCGTCTCCCAGTCCGGTGAGACGTACGACGTGCTGGCCGCCGTCCAGGAGCTGAAGCGCAAGGGCGCCCGCGTCCTCGGCGTCGTCAACGTCGTCGGCTCGGCGATCGCCCGCGAGGCCGACGGCGGCGTGTACGTGCACGCCGGCCCGGAGGTCTGTGTCGTCTCCACCAAGTGCTTCACCAACACGGTCACGGCCTTCGCACTGCTCGCCCTGCACCTCGGCCGCATCCGCGACCTGTCGGTGACCGACGGCAAGCGGATCATCGAGGGCCTGCGCAAGCTGCCCGCGCAGATCAGCGAGATCCTCGAGACCGAGGACGAGATCAAGAAGATCGCCGCGGAGTACGCGGGCGCCCAGTCGATGATGTTCATCGGCCGCGTGCGGGGCTACCCGGTCGCCCTGGAGGCCTCCCTGAAGCTCAAGGAGATCTCCTACATCCACGCCGAGGCGTACCCGGCCTCCGAGCTGAAGCACGGCCCGCTCGCCCTGATCGAGCCGGCCCTGCCGACGGTCGCGATCGTCCCCGACGACGACCTGCTGGAGAAGAACCGCGCCGCCCTGGAGGAGATCAAGGCCCGCAGCGGCCGCATCCTCGCGGTCGCGCACCAGCCGCAGGCGAAGGCCGACCACACCATCGTCGTCCCGAAGAACGAGGACGAGCTGGACCCGATCCTGATGGGCATCCCGCTCCAGCTCCTCGCGTACCACACGGCGCTCGCCATGGGCCGCGACATCGACAAGCCGCGCAACCTGGCCAAGTCCGTCACGGTCGAGTAGCAGCGTTCCGGGCCTGTCACCCGGAGCTCTCGACCACGGCCGGGAAAGCCCGTCCGCCCACGTTCCGGACCTGTCCCCGGAGGGCCGGACGCCCGGCCGGACACGCAGCGGTCCCTGTGCACGCCACCTGTGCACAGGGACCGCTGCTTTCATCGAGGGCTCGGTCCGCCTCCGGGGCGCTTGTGCGTCTGTCGACGGTCGACCGTGCTCGGCGGCTCGTTCCTCACCGCCTGCGCGCTCTCCCTTTCGACAGCCGCGCGCCCCTTCGGCTCTCTCGCCCCTGGCCCGCGCCCCACCCCGAGCGGGGCGCGGGCCCCTCGTGGCCACGTCAGCCGGCGGCCGTCACACCCCGGCCCGCGGCACTCTTCAGTGAGGTCGGCCAGTTGGCCACCGCCGCCGTCGCGCCGTACCAGGCCGCGAGTCCGGCGACCGCGGCGACCCAGCCGCCCGCCTTGCCAAGACCACCGTTGTCGGCGAGGGCGCCGATGCCGAGCAGCAGCAGCGCGACGAACAGCAGCCCGTACACGCCCTGTCCGAACAGTCCGCTGCCCGAGGACGCCATGGTCAGAGTGAGCGCGAGCAGCGCCCACAGCAGGAGGAAGAGCCCGGTCGCCTCGGCCGAGGCGTCGCCGCCCACTCCGGTCCCCCAGGTGAACCAGAAGGCGCCGAGCGCCGAATAGGCCGTGCCCGTACCGCCGTCGCCTGCGCGCAGGGCGAGCAGACCGACGAGGAAGAGCGCCACGCCGCCGACCCAGGTGGCGAGGGCTGCGGCGTCGGACGCCGCGACGTTGTCTATGACGCCCGTGCTGCCGATGCCGAAGGCCAGCAAGGTCAGTCCGAGCGCGAGGTGGCCGAGAGTGGAGGTGGTGTTTCCCGCGGCGACTTCGTTGTCCACGGCGGGCTCCCTTCAAGTGGGCAGTTGTGCTGCGTGAGCTGCTTGTTCCGGTGACCTTTAAGTACCCTTCACAAGCGCACAAATCACCTGTCGAAGGCGAAAATTATCGCCGCACCAAGGGAGTTGACGAAGCGTCGAGAAGATGAAGCCGTCGAGATCGAGCCGTCGCGTCGTACGACTCAGGGGATGACGATCACGGGACGCTGCGCGCGCTTCGCGAGGCGTCCGGCCACCGAGCCGAAGATCCGGCCGACGATGCCGTGCGTGGAGCCGACCACGATCGCGTCGGCCGAGTACTCCCGGCCGACCTCCTCCAGTTCGTGGCAGATGTCGCCACCACGCTCGACGAGGATCCACGGGACCTCGGCGAGGTAGTCGGCGCAGGCGAGCTCGAGGCCGAGCACCTCGGTGCGGTGGTCCGGCACGTCGACGAAGACCGGCGGCTCGCAGCCGGCCCAGACGGTCGTGGGCAGCCTGTTGGCGACATGCACGATGATCAGGCCGGAGCCGGAGCGCTTGGCCATGCCGATGGCGTACGCGAGGGCCCGCTCACTTGAGGTCGAGCCGTCGAAGCCGACGACCACTCCGTGCCTGAAGGCGGGATCACAGGAGTGACGTGGCTGTTCGACCGCGAGGGGGTCGACCGTGGAGTCGGCGACGCGCTTGCGGTCCGCGGGTTCGGAGAATTCGTGACCGGCCATCGGTGTCTCGGCGAAGAAGTCCTGTTGGGAGGGGACGATGGAGAACGTCGTACGAACAACGGTTGGCGGCGGAGCTGTGTCCGGGAATCATCTTCCCAAGCCCATACCCCCAAGGGTACGGCGACACTCCTCTCCTGCCCAGAGCCGCCGTGACCACACACAGCGATCGCACGGCGTCCCAGGGAGCATGCACGAGCCCGTCCCGATATGGCAATGCCGGTTGTGTCCTACAGGTGTCCGTACGGGGCACGAACGGCGGCCACGCGCAGTGACCGGAACGTTCCGCTCCTCGTTGCCACAGGTCCAGTCACCGTCGCAGGGAGCCCCGCCCGTGCCCGCACCATCGGCCGCCGCCACCTCCACCGCCACGTCCCCTTTCACCGCCGCCCACTCGCCCACGCCCACCCCCGGGCCGGCACTCCCCCCACCCCCCTCACCGACACCCGGCCGACGCCGGCTCCCGGACCCCTCGGCGAGGAGTGGAAGCGCGGGGAGCGCCGGGAGCACAGGGAGCGCGGAGGGCGGCGCGGGGAGCGCGGCGACCGAGTCGGCGGGCGACGTCGTCCGCTGGGGGGTCTTCTGTTGCGTCCTGGTCCCGGTCGTCCTCGTCGCCTACGGCACCTCGCTCGGCGGTGCGGCCGGGACGGCGCTGGGGCTCGTCGCGGTGACGGCGGTCTGCCGGGTCCTGCTGCGCCGGGCGGAACGCGGTCTGCGCGCCGAGGCCGCGCGGCCGCGATCCCGGCGCTCCCAGGGCGGCCGAAACCCCCGACGGATCTGACGAACCCCCCGTAGAGCTGACAGGTTCGTACACCCACACCCGTATGTTTTCAGCCAACTTCCAGTTGTCGGCGAGTCCTTGCCGGAATGCCCCCTCAACCCCCTGGCCACCAGGCATGAAAGCCCCGCGGTCGGCGCGCACACCCTACGGGGACGGGCCATGCGCGCACGACGCACTTCCCTGCGCGGCCTGCGAGTGGAACGCTTCGTGATCGAATGCTTCGCGCCAAGTTGCCTTGTCGACAATGTGCCGGATGGAGAACTTGTCACGCCGGCGCCACGGAACACAGTAGATTCGATCATGGGTATCGAAGACTGGGGTCTCGTGCAAAACCGAGGGGAAACGTGCAGGAGCGACAGGACCAGGGAGACGCGAACACCGAGGGGGGCTTAGCGTCATGAGCCAGGACTCCGCCGTACCGGAGGCCGCACGGAAGCTTTCCGGGCGCCGCCGTCGCGAAGTCGTCGCGGTGCTGCTGTTCAGCGGCGGCCCCATCTTCGAGAGCTCCATCCCGCTCTCCGTGTTCGGAATCGACCGGCAGGACGCCGGAGTGCCGCGCTACCGGCTGCTCGTGTGCGCCGGCGAGGAAGGCCCGCTGCGGACCACAGGGGGCCTCGAACTGACCGCGCCGTACGGCCTGGACGCGATCAGCCGGGCCGGCACCGTCGTCGTACCGGCCTGGCGGTCGATCACCTCGCCGCCACCGCCGGAGGCGCTCGAAGCGCTGCGCCGGGCACACGAAGAGGGCGCGCGGATCGTCGGGCTGTGCACCGGCGCGTTCGTGCTCGCCGCGGCCGGACTGCTCGACGGCCGGCCGGCGACCACGCACTGGATGTACGCGCCGACGCTCGCCAAGCGCTATCCGTCGGTCCACGTGGATCCGCGGGAGCTCTTCGTCGACGACGGGGACGTACTGACATCGGCCGGCACCGCGGCCGGAATCGACCTGTGTCTGCACATCGTGCGGACCGACCACGGCACGGAGGCCGCGGGCGCCCTGGCGCGCCGCCTGGTCGTCCCGCCGCGGCGCAGCGGCGGCCAGGAGCGCTACCTCGACAGGTCTTTACCAGAGGAGATCGGCGCCGACCCGCTCGCGGAGGTCGTCGCCTGGGCCCTGGAGCACCTCCACGAGCAGTTCGACGTGGAGACGCTCGCGGCCCGCGCGTACATGTCACGGCGGACGTTCGACCGCAGGTTCCGCTCGCTCACCGGCAGCGCTCCCCTGCAGTGGCTGATCACCCAGCGGGTGCTGCAGGCGCAGCGGCTGCTCGAGACCTCCGACTACTCGGTCGACGAGGTCGCGGGTCGCTGCGGCTTCCGCTCCCCGGTGGCGCTGCGCGGTCACTTCCGCCGCCAGCTCGGCTCCTCGCCGGCCGCGTACCGCGCGGCCTACCGGGCCCGGCGCCCGCAGGCCGAGACGGCGACGACGGTGCTGGACCCGATGGTGCCCTCGCAGGTGTCGCCGGTCACCCGGCGTCCCGGCGGACCGCTGGAGCCGGGCAAGCCGCCGTCCGAACTGTACGCGTCGGGCCGCCCGGCACTGCCGGGCCAGCGCAGCGCCCCATAAGGGCGAACCGCACAGCGCGAACCGACGGGCGCCCGGGGACACCTCCCCGCGGCGCCCGTCGTCGCGAGCAGGGAGTACGACGCCGCAAGCAGGGCCCGATCCCCTGGGCACCCCCTAAGGTAGGACGCATGAACGATCGCATGGTGTGGATCGACTGCGAGATGACCGGGCTCTCGCTGACGGACGACGCACTCATCGAGGTGGCCGCGCTGGTCACCGACTCGGAACTGAACGTGCTCGGCGACGGAGTGGACATCGTGATCCGCCCGCCGGACGCGGCGCTGGAGACCATGCCCGAGATCGTGCGCCAGATGCACACGTCCTCCGGCCTCCTCGACGCCCTGCCCGGCGGAACCACCCTCGCCGACGCCGAGGCGCAGGTCCTCGCCTACGTACGCGAGCACGTCAAGGAGCCGGGCAAGGCACCCCTGTGCGGGAACTCGGTCTCCACCGACCGCGGGTTCCTGTCGCGGGACATGCCGGCGCTGGAGAACCACCTGCACTACCGGATCGTCGATGTCTCCTCGGTCAAGGAGCTGGCCCGCCGCTGGTACCCGAGGGCGTACTTCAACAGTCCGGAGAAGAGCGGCAACCACCGCGCGCTGGCCGACATCCGCGAGTCCATCGCGGAGCTGCGCTACTACCGCGAGGCGATCTTCGTCCCGCAGCCCGGACCGGACTCGGACACGGCGAAGCAGATCGCCGCACGCCACGTCCTGCCCGGCGAGTGAGTCCCGGCACCGTGTGAGCCCCTGCTCGCGCCCCCGACGCCCCTGACGTCACCCTGACGCCACCCCGGCGGAATGCGGGCGCGAGCACCCGCTCGGACCCTGTAGACTTCTTCTCGGCCGGTCGGGGAAACCTTCGGGAAAACCGCCGGTCGTGGTGGGTATAGCTCAGCTGGTAGAGCACCTGGTTGTGGTCCAGGATGTCGCGGGTTCGAGTCCCGTTACTCACCCTGAAGGTCGAGGCCCCGGTTCATACGAACCGGGGCCTCGGTCGTTCCCGGGCAACCGATCCCCGCGCGGCGACGACTGTGAGGTACGCAACGGCTCTCTTCCCCCCAGGAGGATTCGTGCAGTACCCGCAGGCATCTCGCTCCCTGCTCGCCACCCTGTGCGCCGGTGTCGTCGCCGTCGCCTCACTCACCCTCACCACCGGGACCGCGTCCGGCGCCACCGCGCGGCAGGCCGAGCGGCTCGACCGGGGCGTGGTCAGCGTCCACACCGGGACCGGCAATCTGGTGAGCTGGCGCTGGCTCGGCACCGACCCGGACAGCGTCGCCTTCAATGTGTACCGGGCCGGAACGAAGGTGAACGCCACCCCCGTCACCGCCTCCACCAACTACTTCCACGCCGGAGCTCCCAGCCACGCCGACTACACCGTCCGCGCGGTCGTCGGCGGCGTGGAGCAGGGCGACTCGGTGCACGCCGTCCAGTTCCGCACCGGCTACAAGGACGTGCCGCTCACTCCCCCCGCGGGCGGCACCACCCCGGACGGGGTGGCGTACACCTACGAGGCCAACGACGCGTCCGTCGGCGACCTCGACGGGGACGGCGCGCTGGACTTCGTACTGAAGTGGCAGCCGACCAACGCCAAGGACAACTCGCAGTCCGGCTACACCGGGAACACGATCGTCGACGGCATCCGGCCCGACGGGACGCGCCTGTGGCGGATCGACCTCGGCCGCAACATCCGCTCCGGGGCGCACTACACGCAGTTCCAGGTGTACGACTACGACGGCGACGGCCGGGCCGAGGTCGCCATGAAGACCGCCGACGGGACCGTCGACGGGCGCGGCACGGTCATCGGGAGCGCGTCCGCCGACCACCGCAACAGCAGCGGATACGTCCTGGCCGGATCCGAGTACCTGACCATGTTCGACGGGCTCACCGGCGCCGCGATGGGCACGACCGGCTACGTGCCGGCCCGCGGCACCGTCTCCTCGTGGGGCGACAGCTACGGCAACCGGGTCGACCGCTTCCTCGCCGGGACCGCGTACCTGGACGGCGCCCGGCCCTCGCTCATCATGGCGCGGGGCTACTACACCCGGTCCGTGATCGTGGCCTGGGACTGGCGCGGTGGGCAGTTCACCCGGCGCTGGACCTTCGACAGCGGTTCCTCCACCAACACCGGCAAGGGGTACGACGGGCAGGGGTCGCACAGCCTCTCCGTCGGCGACGTGGACGGCGACGGCAAGGACGAGATCGTCTACGGGTCGATGGCAGTCGACGACAACGGCCACGGCCTCTGGACGACCAGGACCGGACACGGCGACGCCCAGCACCTCGGCGACCTCGACCCGGGGACGGCGGGCCTGGAGTACTTCAAGGTCTCCGAGTCGTCGTCCCAGCCGTCCGAGCTGTACATCGACCCGGCGAACGGCAGCATCCGCTGGCAGCTCGACGCCTGCTGCGACAACGGGCGCGGGGTCGCCGGCGACATCCACGCCGGGAACGCCGGCGCCGAAGTGTGGTCGGCATCCGACACCTCGATACGGGACGAGGGCGGGGCCGCCAAGGGTCGCGAGCCCTCGTCCGCGAACTTCCTGAGCTGGTGGGACGGTGACACCACCCGCGAGCTCCTGGACGGCACTCGCATCGACAAGTACGGGACGTCCGGCGAGACCCGGCTGCTCACCGGCGCCTCGGTCGCCTCCAACAACGGCACGAAGGCGACCCCGGCGCTCTCCGGTGACATCCTCGGCGACTGGCGCGAGGAGGTGGTGTGGCGCACGGCCGACAACCGCGCGCTGCGGATCTACTCGACCCCGTACGAGACGGGCACGAAGATCACCACGCTGTTGCACGACACGATGTACCGCACGGGTCTCGCCTGGCAGAACACCGCCTACAACCAGCCCCCGCACCCGAGCTTCCACCTGGGCGGTGGCATGGGGACCGCACCGCGGCCCCTCGTCACGACGCCGTAGCGCAGGTCGGGCCGGTCGGGGGCGGATTCGCCCGGACCGCCCCGCGAGCCGAATCGAAGACGCTCGAAAGAGTGAACCCTTTTCTGTAGCGGTCGCTATGAAATCTGATGTACGGTCATTTCATAACGTCCACTACAGATTTGGGGGACCTGCCATGACGACCTCTCGCGCGCTCCTGCTCACCCACGGCTCCGGCGGGGGCATCGAGTCCAACTACGGCCCGATCCGGGGGGCGCTGGCCTCCGGCGGGCGGCGCGTCGTCGGCTTCGACCTGCCGGGTACGGGCGGAGCGCCCCGCGCCACGGATCCGCTCGAACTGGACGCGCTGGCCGACGGATTGGTGGCCAAGGCCGACGCCGCGGGGGTGGAGCGATTCGCCGTCTCCGGGTACTCCCTGGGGACGACGGTCGCGATCCGGGCCGCGACCCGCCACCCGGAGCGGGTGACGGGCCTGGTGCTGACCGCCCCGTTCGCCTACGCGGACCATGCGCTGCGGCAGGCGTCCCTGCTGTGGCGGGACCTCGCGGACAGCGGGCAACACGAGTTGGTGGCGCGCCTTCTGGTGCCGCTGGTCTTCAGCCCCGCGATGCTCGACCCGATGACACCGGAGGTCGTCGAGGGCGTCGTCCGGCTCACCGGCGAGTCGATCCCGGAGGGTACGCCGGAGCACGCGGACCTGGTGGCGCGGGCGGACGTCCGGGAGGACCTGGCCAGGGTGGGCGTGCCGACCCTGGTCATATCGACGACCGAGGACCGACTGGTGGCGCCGGCGCTGCACCGGTCGGTCGCGGCCGGCATCCGCGGTGCGCGGCTCACCGAACTGGCCACGGGACATGCTCCGTTCGCCGAGAACCCGGCCGTGTGGGGGAAGCTGATCACCGAGTTCCTGAGCGAGGTGGGGCAGGCCTGATCCGGGCGGGAGCGCAAGAAAGCGCGCTCCGGCCGGCGGTGGGGGTGGCTCCGGCCGGAGCGCGCGGTGTGGGGGGCTCAGTGGCTCACTTGTAGGCGGCGAACGCCTTGGTGAAGGCCAGCGGCTGCTGGAGGATCGAGGAGCACGTGGCGTCCGCGTGGTTGACCGCGCCCGCCGCGCACTGCTTGTCGCGGGTCGAGGACCACATCGACAGCCAGCCGATGCCCTTGGACTTCGCGAAGTCGACCAGCTGGGTGGCGTCGTCGACCTTGAAGATCTCGGTGGTGACGTCGTTGACGCCGATCATCGGGGTGACGGCGACGGCCTTCCAGGCGGCCGCGTCGCTCAGCCCGAGGACACCCTTGATCTGGGCCTGGGTCGCGGTCGCGGCCTGGATCGCGTACTGGCCCATGTCTCCGCTGTAGGCCGGCCCGTAGTCCATCGCCATGATGTTGACGGCGTCGACGCGGACACCGTTCCTCTTGGCGTCGGCGAGGAGGTCCACACCGGGCTGGGTCAGACCCTCGGGCATGACCGGCAGGGTGAAGGAGACGTTCAGGCCCGGGTGGGACTTCTGGAGCTGGGCGATGGCCTGGGAGCGCCGGGTGTTCGCGGCGGTGTCCGGCAGGGCCGCGCCCTCGATGTCGAAGTCGACCTTGGTGAGCTTGTACTGGTCGACGACCTTGCCGTAGGCGGCCGCGAGGTCGGCGGAGGTGGAGCAGTTGAGGGCCAGTTCGTGGCCGGCGGCGCCGCCGAAGGAGACCCGGACGTCACCGCCCTTGGCCCGCAGGGCCCCTATCTGGGAGGCCACCTTGTCGTTCGCGAGGTCGGTGACACCGCCCCACAGCGGGGCGCAGGAGCCGCCGGAGGTGATGAAGGCGAGGTTGAACTCCTTCACACCGGTGGCATCGGCGGTCGCGAGCATGTCGTACGACGGGTAGAGGGAGGTGTCGATGTAGGGCGCGTACTTCGCGACGGCGCCCGGGGTGCTGGTGGAGGTCGCCGTCGGCGTGGGCGTCGGGGCCGTCGTGGCGGTCTGGCTCGGTGTGGCCGTCGCCGTGGCGGTGGGGGTCGCCGAGGCGGTCGGGGCCACGGTGGCGGTGGGCTGCTCGGTGGGCCGGCCGCTGGGCGTCGGGGTCGCGCCGCCGACGGAGCAGGTGGCCTTGTTGATCAGGCAGTTGGCGGGGTCGCCGGCCTCGCCTGCGGCCGAGGTCACGAAGCCGACGGTGACGGACTGGCCGGGGGCGAGCTCCTTGTTCCAGCTCGCGGGCTTCACGGTGACGTGCTGCCCCGAGACGGTGTGCTCACCGTTCCACAGGGAGCCGATCGTGGTGCCGGCCGGCAGGTCGAACTCCAGCGTCCAGCCCCCCGACTGGACGCTGGAGGTCTGGTTGGTCACGACGTACTGGCCGGTGTAGCCGCCGGTCCAGGTGCTGGTCCTGGTGTACGCGGCGCCGACGGCCGCGGCCTGGGCGGTGCCCGTGAGCGCGAACGCGGCGCCCCCGATCACCGCCGCGGCGACGACCGCGCCGATGACCTTGGTCTTGCCGCTCGCCCTGCGCCGGTGCGAACTGGTGCCCATCGCGTGCCTGCCTCTGTGTGCCGGGGGTGGGGGTGGGGTGCGGGCAGCACGCTAGCGAGTGGGAAACGGACAAATATGTACGAGGGAGCTCGGGTTGAGGATTCTTAGGCTCCGCTTAAGGAAGCCATCGGAACGACGAAAGGTTCAGACGTCCGCGGCACGCCGGGAGCCCTGGCCGCTCCGCTTGCGGCGGCCCACCCGGTTGGCGCGGCGGCCGGCCTCACTGCCGGAGCGACGCCCGTCCAGCCCGATCCAGATGCGGACCTCGGTTCCGCCGAGCACCGAGTGCCCGATGCGGACGTCACCGCCCGTGGCCTCGGCCATCTGGCGCACGATGTCGAGGCCGAGGCCGGTGGAGCCGGCGCGGTGGCCGCTGTTGCCCCGGGTCAGGGCGGCGGCCGGGTCGGCGATGCCGGGACCGGCGTCGGAGACCAGGACGATGACGGCGTCGTCGCCGTTGTGGACGTCGACGGAAAAGGCCGTCCCCTCGGGGGTGTGGCGGAAGACGTTGCCGAGCAGCGCGTCGAGCGCGGCGACGAGCTCGGGCCGGGCGACCGGGATGCGTACGGGGCGGTCGACGCCCGCCACGCGTACCTTGCGGCCCTCGTCCTCGGCGAGCGCGGACCAGAAGTCCATCCTCTCCCGGACGACCTCGGAGGCGTCGCAGCCGGCGCCCGGGCCGGTGGCCTGGGTCTGCGGCTTGGCCTCCCGGGCCGTACGGATGATGGTGTCGACCTCGCGCTCCAGCTGCTCGACCGCGACCCGGGTCTGCTCGGCCGCCGGACCGGAGCCGAGCGAGGCCGTGTTGAGCCGGAGCACGGTCAGCGGGGTCCGGAGCCGGTGGGAGAGGTCGGCGGCCAGCTCACGCTCGTTGGCGAGGAGCTGGACGACCTGGTCGGCCATCGAGTTGAAGGCGATCGCCGCCGACTTGAGCTCCGGCGGGCCCTCTTCGGGGACGCGCGCACCGAGCTTGCCCTCGCCCAGGTCGTGGGCGGCACCTGCAAGCCGCTGGGCGGGCCGGACCATCCGGACGCCGAGCCGGTCGGCGACAGCGACGGAGCCGATGATCAGGGCGATGCCGACGCCGGCCAGGACCAGCCAGGCGGTGGCGACGCCGTTGGTGACCTCACCCTCGGGGACGAAGAGTTCGACGACGGCGACCTGCCCGGAGCTGAGCGCCGTGGGCTGGAGCAGGACGGAGCCGCCCTCCACCTCGGCGATGGTGGCCCGTCCCAACTGCCGGGTGGTCCGCAGATCGTTCTCGCCGGCCCGGCGGGTGCCGATCTCCAGGGCCTTGCCGCCCGCTTCGTCGGCGGCGGGGACATGGACGGCCATCCGCCCGGCGGCCCCGTCCTCGGTGGTGGCGACAGCCCGGTCGAGTTCCTCGCGGTCGGTGGTGATCGCGAGCACGGGTGCGAGTCCGGCGGCGCGGCGCTCGGCGTTGGAGAAGGCCCGGTCGCTCGCCATCTCCTTGACGACGAGGCCGAGCGGTACGGCGAAGGCGACGACGACCATGGCGGTGACGGCCAGCGACACCTTGACGAGTGCCCATCTCACGGCTGCGGCTCCCGCGGCGGCTCCAGCTTCACGCCCACCCCGCGCAGGGTGTGCAGATAGCGGGGACGGGCGGCCGTTTCACCCAACTTCCGCCGTAGCCATGACAAATGTACGTCGATGGTCTGGTCATCCCCGTAGGACTGCTGCCACACCTCGGCGAGCAGCTCCTTGCGCGGCACGACCACCCCCGGTCGCCCGGCGAGGAAGGCCAGCAGGTCGAACTCCCGGCGGGTCAGGTCGAGCCCGGTCCCGTCGAGCTCCGCCTGCCGCCGCAACGGGTCGATCGACAGACCGCCGACCTGGATCACCCGCGACGGAGGCGCCTCGCCCGCCGCGGCCCGTGAGCGGCGCAGCACGGCGGCCATCCGCGCCGAAAGGTGTTCCACGGAGAAGGGCTTGGTGAGGTAGTCGTCCGCGCCGTCGTTGAGGAGCCGGACGATCTCCGTCTCGTCGTCCCGCGCGGTCGCGATGATCACCGGTACGTCGGTGATGCCGCGCAGCATCTTCAGCGCCTCGGACCCGTCCAGATCGGGCAGTCCGAGGTCCAGGATGACCACGTCGAAACGGAAATGGGCGACCTCGCGCAGCGCCTCCAGGGCCGTGCCGACGCTCCGTACGGTGTGGGAGGCCTCGGTCAGATGCCGGATGAGGGCCGAGCGCACGAACTGGTCGTCCTCGACCACGAGCACACTTGCCATGGCCCGCACCGTACGCCATACGGGGGACGACGAGGGAAGGTCCACCCTGCGGGACGCCCGGGGGTGCCGTGGTGCAGGATGGCCCGGATGCGTAGAGGACTTGTTCACGCCATGGCGTGGTCGCTCGCCACGGGCGCGGCGGTCACGCTCTCGTGGTGGGGTGTGCACACGGTGCTGGCCGGCACGGTCTACGACCCGCCGCGCGCCCTGCCCATCCCGGCCGGCACCACCGACGGGCCGGCCGGCGAGATCGGCGATCCGCTGTCGTCCTCCACGCAGCGGCCGAAGGCCCCCTCGTCCACGCCGACCACCGGCCCGGGCGCGAGCGGCGCCCCGACGGCCTCGCCCTCGACGACGCCTCCGCGCAAGCCCTCGGCGACGTCCACGGGGCAGCCGCAGAGCGGGGGCAACGTCAAGAGCTATGGCGTGGACGGCGGCCGGGTCGTGTTCGACCTCGGCGAGACGTCGGCGGAGCTGGTCTCGGCGACGCCGTCCTCGGGCTGGCAGATGCAGGTCTGGAAGCAGCCGACCTGGATCCGGGTCACGTTCACCCAGGACGGCCGGGAGCTGTCGGTCTTCTGCGTCTGGCACGACACCGCGCCCCGGGTCGAGATCGACGACCGCTGACGGGTCCGTGCGCCGGGGCCGTCAGCGGAACACGGACGCCGGCGGTACGGGCGAGGGCTTGGCGCTGGCGTCGGTGACCGGTGCCGCTCCCCCGGTGAAGTCGGCGAGCGCCCGGCCGTGCTCCACCCGCCCGGCGTGCGGGTCGGTCGCCACCCGGCGGGTCAGCTCGGCGACGGGAAGCTCCCGGTCGGAGGCGAGCAGCACGGCGTTGCCGAAGCGGCGGCCGCGCAGCACGGTCGGGTCGGCCGTCAGCGCCAGCTCCGGAAAGACGGTGGCGGCGGTCGCGATCTGGCCGCGGAGATGGGTCAGCGGGGGCCCGTCGGCCAGGTTGGCGGCGTAGAACCCGCCGGGCTTCAGTACGCGGCGGACCTCGGCGAGGAACTCGGTGCTGGTGAGGTGCGCGGGCGTACGGGCCCCGCTGAACACATCGGCGATGATCAGGTCCGCCCAGCCGTCCTGGACCTTGGAGAGTCCGGCGCGGGCGTCGTTGGACCGGACGCGGATGCGGGCGGCCGTGTCGAGGGGCAGCTCGCGGCGGACGAGCTGGACCAGGGACCCGTCGAGTTCCACGATCTGCTGGGTGGAGCGGGGTCGGGTGGCGGCGATGTAGCGGGCCAGCGTGAAGGCTCCGCCGCCGAGATGGACGACCTGGAGGGGCCGGTTCGGCGGGGCGACGAGGTCGGCGATGTGGCCGAGGCGTCGCTGGTACTCGAAGGAGAGATGGCCCGGGTCGTCGAGGTCCACGTGCGACTGCGGGGCGCCGTCGATCAGCAGCGTCCAGCCGCGGGGCCGCTCCCGGTCGGGTATGAGCTCCGCGAGTCCGCCGTCGACGGTCTCGACGACGGCGACGGCTGCTGCCGCCCTCTCACGCGTTCTGTTCCTGGCCACGAGCCCCATTATCGGCGCTCGCGGTGGTGCCCCGCCCGCTCAGCGGCAGCCGTCGGCCGCCTCGATCAGACGGGCCGCCTGACCCAGGGCCTCGCGCAGCACCGCCGGGTCGGTGACCTGCCCGTTGTCGCCGGGCGGCAGGAGCCAGCCGGCGGGGCGGGGCGTGTCACCCGCCGGCTCGGGGAGCTCCGGCAGTTCGGGGATGTGCAGGCCGCGCCCCAGGGTCTGCGTACAGGCGCTGCCCGGCATGTCCCAGCCTTCGGCCGTGCCGGGCGGGACCAGGAAGCCGAGGGTGTCGCAGGCCCCGTCGTGCAGCACGGGGCCGACCGCGGGGGCCCCGCCGCGGCGCAGGATGTCCACGGCCTCCAGGCCCTGGCGGACCGGCACGGTCACCAGGTCGCAGGGGGTCTCGTGCGGGGCGCTGGCGTCCGGGGTGGGTACGTGGCGTGCGGTCGACTGCGATCCGATCTCCAACAAGGGACCCTCCTCGCTCTTGAGAAGACACGTTCCGTCTCTCCGCATGGTTCAACGCCCGTGCGCGTCAACGGCTACGGCGGCACGCCGCCGCAAAGGATGGCAGTTCATGGCAGATCGCGCGCGAGATATCCGATTTGTAGCCAAACTCTGCGTACGTGGCCGGTCACAGCAGGTACGTTCTTGCTCCGCCGGAACACCGGCAGCACCAGGAGAGGGCTCGGCCATGGCGATGTCACGGGCAGTTCCCAATCTCGCCTTCCGCCGGCTCCGCGGACAGCACTCGCCGGCGGAGTTCGCCGCGGCGGTCCGCCGGGCGGCGCGGGAGATCGGCGAGCAGGTCGCCTGCGACGCCCGCTACATCGGACGCGTGGAGGCGGGCGAGATCCGCTGTCCCAACTACGCGTACGAGCGGGTGTTCCTGCACATGTTCCCCGGTCTCGGCCTGGCGGACCTGGGCTTCTCGGCGCGGGAGGCGGTGCGCGGCCGACGGCCGGCCGCCTCGGCCGGGGCACCGCCCCCACCCGCCGTCACGACCCGGAACGATGAGGAGAGCGACGTGCTGCGTCGCGCATTCATGACGAGCGGTACCGCCACTGTGGCGGCCGCCTCGCTGGGACTCGGCGGCACCGCCGCAGCGATCCCGTCCCCTCGGGGAGCCCACAGGATCGGCGAGGACGAGGTCCGGGCCGTCGAGGAAGCCGTACGACAGATCCGGCTGCTCGACGACCGGCACGGCGCCGACGGTCTGTACAAGGTGGCCGCCCAGCCGCTGCGGGCGGCGTACGCGCTGCTCGACGCGGGCACCGCGGCCCGGCGCTCCACCGAGGACCGGCTGCACGCCGGCGCGGGCGAACTCGCCATCTCCGTCGGCTGGCTGGCCCATGACTCCGGCCGCTTCGACGACGCCCGCTCGCACTACGCGGAGGCCCTCGCCACCGCGCGCGTGTCCGGGGACGCGGCCCTGGAGGCGCACGCCTTCTGCAACACGTCGTTCCTGGCCAGGGACGCGGGGCGGTACCGGGAGGCGGTCCGGGCGGCCCAGGCGGGCCTGCGGGCGGCGCAGCCGCTCTCCTCCGCCCGGCTGCTCTCCCTCCTCTCCCTACGGGAGGCGGGGGCCTGGGCCGGGCTCGGCGACCGGGCCGCCTGCGAGCAGTCCCTGGGCCGCGCGCACACCCACTTCGCCCGGGGCCAGGCCGACGGCGATCCGGAGTGGATGTCCTTCTTCGGGGAGCCGGAGTTGGAGGCCCTGGAGGCTCACTGCTGGTCGTCGCTGGGCGACTGGAGCCGCGCGGCCCGCCACGCACACCGTGCGACGGTCCTCCAAAACCCGCATTTCGCCCGCAACCTCGCCCTCTACCGCGCCCAGCTGGCGAGCAACCTGGCTCATGCGGGGCGCCAGGACGAGGCTGCGGCGGAGGCCCGCCGGGTGGTGGACTCGCTGGACGGCGTCCAGTCCTCCCGTATCCGGACCATCCTGACGGAGACCGGCCGGGTCCTCGCGGCAGCCCGCTGATACCCGCCCGGGGCGGCGAGGGCGGGACCGGGACGCCTACTCCAGGTGCCCGGTGTCGTTCCAGCGTGCGAGGGCCGGCTCGCCGTACATCCAGCCCAGCACCGACAGGCTCGTCGGGTCGAGGCCGATGCGGGCGCCGAAGGAGACCTCCTCGCCCAGCCAACGCGCCGCGATCGTCCGCAGGATGTGGCCGTGCGCGAAGACCAGCACGTCACGGTCCGCCGAGCGCGCCCACTCCACGACCTCGTCGGCCCGCGCCGCGACCTGCGCCAGGCTCTCTCCCTCCGGCACGGCGTCGCGCCACAGCAGCCAGCCGGGCTGAAGGGCCTGGATCTGGGGCGGGGTCAGCCCCTCATACGCCCCGTAGTCCCACTCCATCAGCGCGTCCCACTCCTGCGCCCGCTCGCCGAAGCCGGCGAGCTCGCAGGTCTCACGCGCGCGTACCAGCGGGCTGGTGCGGATCTCCAGGTCCGGCAGCCCGTTCCACGGCGCCCGGTGCAGCCGCTCGCCGAGCAGCTTGGCGCCGCGCCGACCCTCGTCCAGCAGCGGGATGTCCGTCCTGCCGGTGTGGCGGCCGAGCAGCGACCATTCGGTCTGACCGTGCCGGGCGAGCAGGATGCGCGGTGGCATGAAGGCTCCCTGTTTCTTCAACGGGGCGACGTTTCGCAGTGCACATCCATCATCGCTCACGTGAATTCGCGGCGACGCCCGGGCAACCCGCGCGCCCCTGCCGACGTCCCTCTCCTCGGCCGAAACGAGAGGGATCCGAGGAATGCGCAGACCACGCTGGTGGGCGGAACTGATACTCATCGGCGTCGTGTACGCCGCGTACTCCTGCGGACGGCTGCTCGCCCGCGGCGATGTGCAGAGCGCCGTCGACCACGGCCTGGCCATCCTCGACCTGGAGAAGGCCCTCCATCTGAACGCCGAGCACCCGCTGAACCGGCTCTTCACCGAGACCCCGGCCCTGGGGATCCCCGCCGACTTCGCGTACGCCTCCCTGCACTACGTCGTCACCCCGGCCGTCCTGATCTGGCTCTTCCGCCGCCGCCCCGGCCACTACCGGGCCGCCCGCACCTGGCTGATGGTCTCCACCCTCCTCGGTCTGATCGGCTTCACCCTGCTGCCCACCTGCCCGCCCCGGCTCCTCGACGCCCACCACGGCTTCGTCGACACGATGGCCCAGTTCAGCTCGTACGGCTGGTGGGGCGCCGAGGCCAGCGCACCGCGCGGGATGGGCGCGATGACGAACCAGTACGCGGCGATGCCGAGCCTGCACGTCGGCTGGGCGCTGTGGTGCGGGGTGATGCTGTGGCGGTACGGCCGTACGCCGCTGCTGAAGGTCCTCGGCGTCGCCTATCCGCTGCTCACCACGGTGATCGTCATGGGCACGGCGAACCACTACTTCCTCGACGCGGTCGCCGGGGCGGCGGTGATGGGGCTCGGGCTCCTGCTCACCGCGCCCGCGCTGCGCCTCGCGGACCGGGTCCGCGGCACCCTCGGGAGCACCGTCGGGCGGGAGGACCGGCCGATTGTCAGTGGCGGATGGGAGACTTCCGCGGGTGAGCGAATCCCTGGGCAGCGGAGCTCCTCGACCTCCGCAGACGACACTCCGGCAGCAGCTCGCTGAGCTGCGCGGACCGGCCGTGGCGCCGCATCCGCTGGACGCGCGGGCGCTGGCGGCGCTGGCCGCCAACCCCGGCTGCCGGCGACGCGCGCTGCTCGACGGCGCCGCGGTGGACAAGGCCGCGCTCGCCTCGAAGCTGGGCTCGCCGGCGGCGTTCGGACAGTCCCAGTTCGCCTTCATGCGGGGCAACGCCTTCGAGGCGAAGGTCAAGGCCGACGGCGGCCGCGAGCTGCTGCGCCTGCTCGGCATCGAGGAGCCCGGGGCGGTACGGCTCCCGGATCTGGCCGCGGTCGGGCCCGAGGGCCGCGCGGCCCGCACGGCCCTCGCGCTGCGCGAGGCCACAGCCGCCGGGGAGTGGGGGCTGCTCGACCATCCGATGCTGGCCCTGGACGTGGCGGGCTCCCCCGCCTTTCTCGAGCCCGACGTGGTGGTCGTGCACCCCGACGGCCGGTGGACTGTCGTGGAGATCAAGTCGTTCCCGATGATCGACGGTTCGGCGGACGCCTCCAAGGTCGGCGCGGCGGCCCGACAGGCGGCGGTGTACGTCCTGGCCCTGGAGCGGCTGGCGGCGCTGACGGAGGGTGCGGCGGTGGCGCACTCGGTGCTCCTCGTCTGCCCGAAGGACTTCTCCAACCTGCCGACGGCCTCGGTCGTCGACGTGCGCAAGCAGCTGTCCGTGACCCGCCGGCAGCTGGCCCGGCTGACCCGGATCGAGGACATCGCGGACGCGCTGCCCGACGGCGTCACCTTCGACGTGGAGACCTGCTCCCCGGAAGAGCTGGCGTCGGCGGTGGAGTCGGTTCCGTACGCGTACGCGCCGGAGTGTCTGGCCGCCTGCGAGCTGGCCTTCCACTGCCGGGAGCGCGCGAGACTCGCCGGTGCGGTGGAGGCGCTCGGTCGTTCGGTACGGGGCGAGCTCGGCGGGCTGACCACGATAGGCGCCGTTCTGGCGGCGGCGCGCGGCGAGGAGGGCGACGCGGAGGACCCGACGGTCGACGCGCTGCGCCGGGCGCGGGCGCTGCGCGAGGAGGCACTGGCGGCCGCGCCCGCGCGGACCCTGAGGGAGATCGTCGAATGTCCTTGCTGAGCACGAGGCGGGCTGACGGGACAGGGCGGGCCCGCATGCCGGGCCGACGCCCCGAGCCGACGCGGCACGACGGCCACCCGGCAGGGGGCGTCCGCACCGGCCACCCCGCGCAGGCCGTCCACACGCGGCACCTGCCGCAGGGGCCGCGCGTTCGGACCGCGGACCGCCCCGGCACGGAACGTCCCCGCGGAGGCTCCTCATGTCGCTGATCTCCACCCTCGCCCGGCTGGAGGCCGTCGAGTCCGGGCGGGCGCAGCCGCTGGCCACGGTGCGGCACCGGCATCTGTCGGACCGGCCGCTCGTCCTCGTACCGCTGACCACGGCCGGCGAGGCGGGCGCGCCGCTCGGCGCGCTGGTCGGTACCGATCCCGAGGAGCCGCGGCTCCTGGTCGTCGCGCAGCCGCGCGACCGGGACCTGCGGTTCGCGTTCCTCGCCGACCTGGCCGAGGAGGTCCTGCCGTACATCGACTCGTTCGCCGACGTGGTCGAGGCGGCGGAGAAGAACGAAACCGACCCGGAGACCGGCAAGAAGGTCAAGGTCGAGGTCGAACTGTGCGCGGACGCCCCGCAGTTGATCACGCCGAGCCGGGCGGGCATCGAGTACGTACGGCTCCTCGGGCGGTCGATGCGGTTCCGCCGGACGGCGGAGCAGGACCCGGAGACGCCGTTCCCGGCGCCGCCGCGCGTGCCGCTGCTCGGCCGGTGGCTGACGCACTTCGGCGAGCGGGCCCGCGTGCCGGGTTCCTCGTTGCTGCTGTCGGCGACCGAGCTGCTGAACCGGCACTGGGCGACGGGCCAGTCCTCCCTGGAGGACCAGCACCTGGGCGCGTTGCTGGCCTGGGTCGATCCCCCGGAGGGGGATTCCGGTGCGGAGGCGGCGCTGCGGGCCGAGCTCGGCCGGGACCGTGACGGGCAGCTGCTGTGCCCGCCCGCCGGTCCCGCGACCGACCCGGCCTTCGACAACCGGCTGCTCGCGCCCGCGATCGAGCGCTTCGACCGGGCCCGGCAGGCCCTGGCCGCGGCCGAGGACGGCGAGAGCGCCGACGAGCGACTCGGCGAACTGCACCGCGCCCAGAGGGAGATCCGCCGGCTGATCGTCTCGCAGCTCAAGCCGACCTGGGACGCGGTGTGGCGCTCCCTCGATCTGCTGCGGGAGCTGCCCGAGGGGGCCAGGGTGACGGACCGCTGGACCCGCGACCGCTGGTCGTTCACCGGCCACCGCGACCGGGTCGTGGCCGGCGAACCGCCGCAGCCGCGCCGCGACGACGCGGTGACGGCCGCCCAGAAGCTGGCTGCGCGGGAGTCCGCGCAAGGCCAGCTCGACGCCCAGGAGGCCCTCGACGATCCGCTGGTGCTCGCGGGGCGGCGGCTCGCCGGAGAGGCGTTCGAGACGGAGGTGGTGGACGTGACGATGGCCTGGTCGGAGTCGAAGCGGCCCTCGCCGCGCCCGCTGCTCACGGTCCGCACCGACGACCGGCCGCACCTGTCCGAGCGGGTGAAGGTGTACCGCTCGCTCGAAGGCAAGCCGCAGACGGCCGAGTTCGTGCGGTACGAGGACGACGGCTCGCTCGTGCTGCGGGTCACCGACCGGATGGGCCGCTCCAAGGAGCCCGCCGAGGGCTCGGTGCCGGAGAAGGGCGAGCGGATCGCCTGGACGCTGTTCGAGCACGACCAGCGCGTGGGTGCCAAGCTGCCGGACCCGGAGGAGACACCCTGGACGCATGGCGGACCTCCGCGCTCCGAGGTCGCCGAACTGCCCGATGCCGTCACCACGGAGGACCTGCTGTGACCGCCGACGACTTCGACCCCTCGGCGGCGGCCGCACGGGCGACGGACGACATCCTGCGGGACACCCTGCGCGGGAGCGCCCGGGGCGTCGTCGTCGACTCCCCGCCGGGCGCGGGCAAGTCGACGCTCGTTGTCCGGGCCGCGCTCGAACTGGCCTCGGCGGGACGGCCCCTGATGGTCGTCGCGCAGACGAACGCACAGGTCGACGACCTGGTGCTGCGACTCGCCGAGAAGGAGCCGGACCTGCCGGTGGGCCGGCTGCACTCCAACGACAGCGATCCGTACGACAAGGCGCTCGACGATCTGGAGAACGTACGGAAGTCCTCGAAGGCGGGGGACCTGGCGGGGCTTCCGGTGACGATCTCGACGGCCGCGAAGTGGGCGCACGTGAAGAACGTAGAGCCGTGGGCGCACGCGATCGTGGACGAGGCGTACCAGATGCGCTCGGACTCGCTGCTCGCCGTGGCCGGGCTCTTCGAGCGGGCGCTCTTCGTGGGCGACCCGGGGCAGTTGGACCCGTTCTCGGTGGTCGGTGCCGAGCAGTGGGCGGGACTCTCGTACGACCCGTCGGCGAGCGCGGTCTCGACGCTGCTCGCCCACAATCCGGATCTGCCGCAGCACCGACTGCCCGTCTCCTGGCGGCTGCCGGCCTCGGCCGCGCCGCTGGTGTCCGACGCGTTCTATCCGTACACCCGCTTCCGCAGCGGCACCGACCACGGTGACCGGCGGCTGGCCTTCGGGGTGCCGTCGGACGGTTCGGGCCCGGATCGCGTCCTGGACGAGGCCGCGGAGTCGGGCTGGGGCCTGCTGGAACTCCCCGCCCGGCACACCCCGCGTACGGATCCCGAGGCGGTCCGGGCGGTGGCTCTGGTGGTGCGCCGGCTCCTGGACCGGGGCGGCGCGGCCGTATCGGAGCGTTCGCCCGACCCGGTCCCGCTGACCCCCGATCGGATCGCGGTCGGCACGGCCCACCGCGACCAGGCGGCGGCGGTCCGCGCGGCGCTCGCGGAAC
This sequence comes from Streptomyces sp. NPDC039609, assembly GCF_055596705.1. NCBI lineage: Bacteria > Bacillati > Actinomycetota > Actinomycetes > Kitasatosporales > Streptomycetaceae > Streptomyces > Streptomyces sp. NPDC039609. The sequence goes on along the minus strand of NZ_JBVIUJ010000002.1, from coordinate 225,313 downwards.
TGGGCGTCTCGGGCGTGACGGTGGACACCGCGAACCGGCTGCAGGGCCGTGAGTACGACGTGACGGTGGTCCTCCACCCCCTCTCGGGCCGCCCGGACGCCACGGCCTTCCACCTGGAGACGGGCCGCCTCTGCGTCCTGACCTCCCGCCACCGCCACGCCTGCATCGTGGTCTGCCGCGCGGGTGTGTCGGACCTCCTGGACGACCACCCGTCGACGGAACCGGTCCAGTTGGGAGTGACGGTCAAGTTCCCGGACGGCTGGGAGGCGATGATGAGCACGTGGGACTTCTGGTCCGGCCATCGCGTCCCGTGGCGTCCGTAGGGCCGTCTGTGGGGCCCGCACCCGCGGGCACCGGGGAAGCGGCTGGGGCAGATCCGCGACGAGCCCTGCGAACCGCCCCCGAGCGGTCGCGTCAGCCTGTCGTCGGGGTGAGGCCGTCCAGTCGGGACGCCGCCGCGTGGGCGAGGAGTTCGTCGACCGGCCATTGGTCGTCGAGGTGTTCGCCGTACTTCGCGGCGACGATGCGGCCATCGGTGCCGATCAGGAAGTCGCCCGGCAGACCGAGCCGGCCGCCCTGCGGGCTGCGTACCGGCGGGCGGGCGCGGCCGCGCAGCATCTCCCAGGTGCCGACGGTCACGGCCCGGACCACCGGCCCCCACGCCCGGGGGCCGAGCAGCGCCCGGGGCGAGGACTCGACGCCGAACGCGGTGTAGAGCCCCTTGCCCGGGTCGGCGACGACCGGGAACGGCAGGCCTTCCAGGTGCGGGGTCAACTCCTCGGCCGGTGAGTGGAAGACGACGACCTCACGGATGCCGGCCGCCTCGATCTCCTCGTGCCGTCGCACCACGGACCGCAGGTGCAGATGGCAGACGGGGCAGCCGGCGAAGCGCCGGAACTGCAGATGGACGAGTCGTCCGGGGTCCGGGACCGCGACCGGGGGGCCGAGGAGCGGTTCAAGGGTGCGGACGGGGACCGTCGAGCCGGGTCGCAGCCGCTTTGCGGGCAGGGCCATGGAACACCTCCACGTAGGCGTACGGTGTACTCCTATTCAGCGTAGGCGTATGCCGTACGCTGTCAACCCATGCCGCGCCCCCGCTCCCTCACCCAGGACCGATTGGCCGCCGCCGCCCTCGCCGTCATCGACCGCGACGGACTCGACGGCCTGTCGATGCGCACCGTCGCCAAGGAACTCGGCATGAGCACGATGGGGCTCTACCGGTACGTGGCCGACCGCGACGAGCTGGAGGGGCTGGTCGTCGAGCGCGTCCTGAGCACCGTCGACCCCACCCCGCCCACCGTCGACACGCCGTGGCGGGACCGGATCGAGGCCATGGTCCGCCGACTCCGCGACAGCGTGGGCGAACACCCCGCCGCCGTCCCGCTCACCGTCACCCACCGGCACCGACTGCCCGGACTGCTGCGCTGGTCGGAGTCGGTGCTCGGGATCCTGGCCGAGGCGGGCATCGAGGGCGAACAGCGGGTCGTCGCCCTGCGCGGCCTGATCGGTTACATCGTCGGGGCGATCCAGCTCGAACACCTCGGGTCCCTCGCCGGCGCGGGCACGGCCACCATCGCCGAGCTGCCGGAGGACCACTTCCCGTACATGACGGAGGCCGCCCGGCACGCCCCCGGCATCGACGCCGAGCGGGAGTTCTTCGGCGGGCTCGCGGTCTATCTGCGCGGACTCGGCGACTGAGGATCGCGGTCCGGCACCCCACCCCCTTGCGCGAGGCGGGACAATGGAAGACGGCGGCCCGGGTGTCCGGGCCGTGTGCGTGCGAGGAGGAGAAGAACGATGGCGGAATCCGCGGAGCGGAACGGGCAGCGGCGACTCCGACCCGCGCCGCTGATCTTCGAGCCTGCCGAAGCGACCGCCGACCCGGAGCACTTCTTCGACCTGGAGTCGATCGAGGATCCCCGCGAGCTGCTGGCCCGCGCGACCGAGCTGACGCTCGCCTTCCGGGCGGCGACCGACCGGGCGATCGAGTTCCAGGCGATCGCGGCGGCCCAGCTCGCCGATCCCCGCCGGTTCGACCGGCTGACGCCCGGGGACGTCGCCGAGCGGGCGGAGTGGACCGAGGACTATGCGCGCCGGATGATCGAGTTCGGCCGCGACCTGATCCGTACGGGCGGCACGTCCCAGGACGACTGAGTCCCGGAGGACCGCCGAGCGCCGGCCCGGAGCAGGGCCGCGCTCACCCCTTCAGCCCTCTCCGCCACCACCATCTGGCATATGCCGGGGCGAAAGATACTCCCCTCGCACCCGCCCTGTCCGGCTTTCCGGCAACCCTCGGAAACAAACCGGTCACTCCCGGTAGATCTTGCTCCATGAGCGCATGGCTGCGAGACGAGACCCCCCTGAGCCCGGCCCAGAGCGACACCGACGAGCGGCGCACGGACCGGCCCGACATCTTCCGGTTCCTGCGGCAGGGGGACGAAGGGCGGCATCACACCGCGCACGTCACCTGCGCCGGTGCCGACTGGCTCGCCTCCGCCGCCGCGTTCCCGCGCTCCACGCTCGCGCTCTGGGAGGCCCGGCCGACCGCCCCCGCCGTACTCCCCTGCGGCACGGTCTTCGACGTCGTGAACGTGGACATGCTGTTCGGGCGCCGGATGCTCGACCGGCTCTGGTCGGAGGGGCCGGGCACCGGGCCCGTCGCCGTGTACCGGGGCCGGATGCTGCTGTTCGCCGCGCCCGGCACCGCCCAGCGGTTACCGGCCCTGCTCCACTGGGAGGAGTGGGGTGACGCCGTCCCGCCGCCGCTCTGCCACGGCACCGGCGACGCCGTGACCATCCCTCCGCTGACACCGCTCGAGCCCGCAGGCCCCCGCTGGGTCGTCGCGCCCGACACCCGGCACCCCTGGTTGCCGGGGCCCGAGGTCATGCTCTGGGCCTGCGTCCGGGCGGTCCGGGCAGCGTCCGCCGCCGACGTGCGGATATCGATTTTTCCTCCCGCCGATCAGGATGCTAAGGTCTACGACGTCAGCAGGCGCCGCTAGCTCAGTTGGTTAGAGCAGCTGACTCTTAATCAGCGGGTCCGGGGTTCGAGTCCCTGGCGGCGCACAGACGGAGGAAGCCCCTCGCGGAAGCGAGGGGCTTCTTCGTGTTCCAGGTCCGGCGCCTCAGGTGTTCTCCGGCAGCGTCACCTTCACCGTCCACGCACCCGCCGGCGTCCGGTCCACCACCTCCACCCGAGCCTCCTCCCCCGGCACCGTGAACGATTCCCCGACCGCCAGCGGCGCGTCCGCCAGCGGCGGATACACCGAGCGGTCCCAGCAGGCCTCGCTCTTCGGATGGGTGTCCACGACCTCGACCGGGCCGTCCCCGGACGCCGCCTCGTTCCGTACGCGGTAGATCAGCACACCCTCCGTGCAGGTGTCCTGGTCGTTGCCGGTCGAGCCGCGCGCCTCGATCGCGAGCGCGCTGCCCATCCCCGTCCGTACGACCGCGAGCCGCTTGCCGACCGTGCCGCCGACCACCGGAGCCGCCGCCAGCGACTCCAGGGTGAGCAGCCGGGTGCCCGGCTGCTGGACGCAGATCACATTGCTCCGGTCCAGCCAGCCCAGCTTCCACTTGTGCCAGCCGAAGAGGTCCGGGGCGAGGCCGAACTGGCTGCCCATGACGTCCCAGTCCCCCACATGGGTGTCCCAGTCGCCCTTGCCGTCCATGGGCCGGTGGTAGAGGTCGGGCAGGTCGAAGACATGGCCCGTCTCGTGGGCCAGCACATTGCGGTCCGGCGGGTGCCGCTCGAAGACGGTGACGACCCGCTTGATCTCCGTGCCGTCCACGGTGAGCGGGGACTCCAGGTTGACGACCTTCGTGGCGTCGGAGTCCACGCCGGGCGCGTCCGGGTCGGCGACCAGATAGACGATGTCGTACCGCGAGAAGTCGACCTGGTCGTCAGCCGCCGCGAGGGCGTCCCGCAGATAGGCCGTGCGTTTCCCCGCCTCCCAGTCGCGCTGTATGGCGTACGCCGTGGACGCCTGCGGCATCGGGGTCCAGTCGCGCCGGGTGTCGGGGTGAAGGGCGAAGCGGCCGTACGAGGCGCGCCGGAAGAAGTCGCCCGTGCTGGGGAAGTGGTCGGCTGCCAGCTCGTCGGTGCTGGTCAGCGGGGTGGAGTCGGGGAAGGACAGGAAGATCATGACCGCGTCCAGGGAGCGGACGGGCTGTGGGTAGGAGCCGTTCCAGGTGTCGAGACCCAGGGAATGGTGGGCGGCGGTACGCGGCAGGGCACAGGGACCGGCCGCGGGCGCGCCCACGGCGGGGCCCGCCACCAGCCCGGTTGCGGCGAGCGCCACGAGAGAGGTGAAGGCCGCCGCGGAGGCACGCAGCCGCGGCCGTTCCACTCCCTCGGGTGTCTGCTGACCCCTCACGTGGACCTCCGGCTCCTCATTGGGGGATACCCCACCCACCTTGTGACGGTTTGAGCCGTTTCGCACTTTTCCGCTGCCCCAGTCGGGTGAGCGCACGACACGGCGTCGACGCGACACGCGCCCTCAACGGCTCACGGAACGTCACAATCGGTCAGGCCCCCGCCGTCCCGCGTCAGACCCGCGCAGAAACGATCGGCCAGGGGTGCGCGGCGACGAGACTCACCCCCCGGTCGGGCGGGACGGGGTCCACGGAGCTGGAATAGCCCCCGGGGCTGCCCCTATGATCGGCACACTTTCCTTGGCCGACCCCATCCCGACCACGCCTGTACGGCCCAACTGCACTACGGGAGCGAGCGGTGAGCGGAACCCCCGAAGGACCGGTGCACACCCAGCTCTCGCCCGCACGAGAGCCCGCGCCCTCGATCACGGAGCGTCATCACGCGCTCCCGGTCGACGCCGAACTCCACGACTACCGAGCCGCCTTCCGGGCGGCCCAGCTCGCGATGGCCGTGGTCGACCAGAACGGCCTCGTCGTTGCCGCCAACGACGCGCTCGGCGCCCTCCTCGGCACCGAGGCCGACACGCTCACCGAGCAGGCCGCCGCCGACCTCGTCGACCTCGCCGCGGACGGCCGCACCTGGCACGCGTACCGCGAGGTGCTGCGCGGCCGCCGCTCCCGCTTCCGCTGCACGCGCCGGCTGAAGCACCCCGACGGACGCTCGCTCTGGGCCGAGGTCACCGTCTCCCCCGTGGCCGACACCCGCCGCGTCCTGCTCTCCATCGCGGACATCAGCGACCGGCGCGAACTGCAGGCGCGGCTGCGCCACCTCCAGATGCACGACCCGGTGACCCGGCTCCCCAACCGCACGCTGTTCTTCGAGCGGCTCTCGGCGGCCCTGGAGGCGGCCTCCCAGGAGGACGAGCTCCCGGACATCCGATCGTCACACCTGTCGCACGAGTCGTACTCGTCGTACGGGCATGGCGGAACAGGGCGGATCGGTCTCATCTACCTCGATCTCGACGGCTTCAAAGCGGTCAACGACACCATGGGGCACCGGATCGGGGACCGGCTGCTCGCCGCCGTCGCCGCCCGCCTGACGGAGTGCGCGGACAACGACGGGTACACCAGGAGCGGTGGCCATCTGGTGGCGCGGCTCGGTGGCGACGAGTTCGCGATCCTCGTCGAGGACTCCACGGGGACCGAACAGCTCGCGGATCTGGCGCAGTCCGTGCTCTGCGCGCTTCAGCAGCCCTTCGATCTGGCCGGACAGCGGCTCTCGGTCTCGGCCTCGATCGGGGTGGTGGAGCGGGGCGCCCGCGGGACGACCGCGACGGGGCTGATGCAGGCCGCGGACACCACGCTGTACTGGGCGAAGGCCGACGGCAAGGCCCGCTGGACCCTCTTCGACCCCGAGCGCAACGCGCACCGGATGACTCGGCAGGCGCTCTCCTCCACTCTCCGACCGGCCGTGGAGCGCGGGGAGTTCGGACTGGAGTACCAGCCACTGGTGGGTCTCGCCGACGGCGCGGTGCACGGGGTGGAGGCGCTGGTGCGCTGGAATCACCCGCAGTTCGGCACGCTTCCGCCGAATCGGTTCGTCGGGATCGCCGAGGAGGACGGCTCGATCGTCGAGCTGGGGCGGTGGGTGCTGCGCACGGCATGCACACAGGCCCGACAGTGGCAGAAGGACCATCCGCGCGAGCGGCCGCTGTTCGTGAGCGTCAACGTCGCCGTCCGCCAGGTCTGGGACTCCGACCTGGTGGCGGACGTGGCGGGGATCCTGGCGGAGACCGGGCTCGCGCCGCATCTGCTCCAGTTGGAGCTGACCGAATCCGCGGTGATGGGGTCGGCGGGGCGGCCGCTCCAGGCGCTGCAGGCGCTGAGCGACATGGGGGTGCGGATCGCGATCGACGACTTCGGCACCGGCTACTCGAACCTGGCGTATCTGAGCCGGCTGCCCGTCTCGGTGCTCAAGCTGGACGGCTCGTTCGTCCGCGGCTTCCAGGACGAGGCGCACGCCAACCCGGCGGACGAGCTGATCGTGGAGGCACTGGTGCAACTCGCCCACCGGCTGGGTCTGACGGTCACCGCCGAGTGCGTGGAGACCTCGGGGCAGGCGACCCGGCTGCGGCGCATCGGCTGTGACACGGGGCAGGGCTGGCTCTATTCGCGCGCGGTGGCCCCGGACCGTATCGCGGAGCTGATCGGATCCACCACGCTGTCGGCCTGAGCGGCCCGCCGTCGGCATGAACCGCCGGCTGCCGGTGCGCTCCGCCGGAGCCGCCCGGGCACGGGCATGGAACTGCCCCCGGCCGGAGGGACATTCCGGGCGGGGGCAGCGGTCATGTGGTGCTCAGCGGGGAGCTAGCAGGCGCCCTGGTCCTTCCAGACGCCCCACTCGCCGGTCGTGCCCGGCGTCTCGTTCTGGGTCCACCACTGGGCCAGCCACTTGCGGCCGTTGTGGGAGACCACGCTGCCGCCGGTGTAGACGGTGCCGGCCACGTAGGCCGGGACGGAGCCGCAGCCGGTCGGAGGCGTCGTCGGCGGGGTCGTGGGCGGAGTGGTCGGAGGCGTCGTGGGCGGGGTCGTGGGCGGAGTGGTCGGCGGGACGGTCGTACCGCCGAGCGCGTCGCTGATCTGGTTCAGCAGGGTGATGTTGTTGTCCAGGCCGAGGAGCGAGTACATCATCGCCCCGGCCAGGCCGCGCTGCTTGCCGTAGTCCACCCGGGCCTGGATGGACCGCTGGTCGAGGCCGGTGAAGAACTCGCCGTCCTTGTAGAAGTACGAGGACTTGGCCTGGTCGTCCCAGAAGCTGGTCGCCGAGTTGTCGACGATGCCGCCGAGCTCCTTGTAGTGGGCGATGCCGGCCTGCTGGCTGAGCGGGCGGGCGTTCGAGCCGCCGGTCGCGCTCTGGGCGAGGCCGTTGGCGGAGCCCGCCGGGACGCCCTTCCAGCCGCGGTAGTAGAACTCGTAGCCGAGCGTCAGCTTGTTGGCCGGGAAGCCGCCGGCGATGCCGTAGGCCGGCTTGCCGTCGATCCAGGAGTCGATCGCGTTGTCGATCGAGTACTTCTCGGTGCCCGGCGCGATGGGGTCGGTCGGGTCGTTCGAGCCGGAGTACAGCGGGGACTGGTGGTACGTCGGCCCGTCGCCGTCCCAGGCGCCGTGCATGTCGTACGTCATGATGTTCGCGTAGTCGAGGTACGCGCCGATCTTGTCCGTCTCGATGTACTTGATCTTGTCCTGGCCGGCCGGGAGTGCCGCGGTCAGCATGTACTTCTTGCCGCCGTTGGCCGTGCCGTACGCGTCGAGCTGCTTACGGAACTCGGCGAGGAGAAGGGTGAAGTTCTGCTTGTCCTCGGGGCCGTAGTGGTTGCCGAGGTGGCCGCCGGAGGAGCCGGGGTACTCCCAGTCGATGTCGATGCCGTCGAAGATGCCGGCCGCGGTGCCGGGGCCGCCGAATCCGCCCTCGACCGGGAGGTTGCCCTTGAGGTACTGGTCGATGCAGGAGGAGACCAGCTTCTTTCGGCTGGCGTCGGTCTTGGCCGCGTCGTGGAAGAACTTGGAGTAGGTCCAGCCGCCGAGCGAGATGTTGATCTTCAGGTGGGGGTACTTCGCCTTCAGCTCCTTGAACTGGTTGAAGACGCCCACGATCGGCTGGTTCCAGGTGTCGGCCACGCCGTCGACGCTGTCGGCCGCGCTGAAGGACTTCTGGTAGTCGGCGTAGGAGTCGCCCGCACCGTCGCCCGCGTTGGGGTTGTTGTCGTCACCCGCGGCCTTGTTGGCCTCGAAACATGTGAGTTCGGTGGGGTGGATGTTGCCGAACGAGTAGTTGATGATGTCCAGCTTGCTCGCGATGCCCCGGGTGTCGAGGTGCTTGGGGTAGAAGGCGTTCCCGTACACGCTCCACTGGTCGTAGTACGCGATGCGGACGTTGCCGTCGGCGGCCGCCGCGGCGGTGGCGGTGCCGGCTGCCGAGGCGGAGCCGATTCCGACGGTCGCGGCGAGCGCGCCTGCGGCGAGGGCCGTGCTCACGAGCGCGGCGATCAAGGGCTTACGGGGGTGCACGTTCGGCCTCCGAGGGGGTGACGCGAGACGGGAGTTGGTGAAGTGATAGCCCCTGGGTGAACAGCACGTCAATGGTCTGAACCAGATTGAGGACTAGACCAATTGACAGGAGAAAGGCCTTGTCAGAGCGGTGCAGCACAGAAAGGAACCGCCCGCCACCACAGGTGACGAGCGGTTTAAGGTTCACTTAGGGGTATCGGAGGCAGCCCTTCCGGACCGAACCAACCTCCACGAATCTCAGCCGAGTTCCGGCATCCCGTACGCGTCCGCGATCAACTCGTAGCTCCGCAGCCGGACATCGCCGCCATGGGCGTTGGCCGTGATCATCAGCTCGTCGGCGCCGGTCCGCTTGCGCAGATCGTCCAGACCTGTGCGCACCTCGTCCGGTGTACCGAAGACGATGTTCGCCAGCCAGCTGTCCACGAAATCCCGCTCCGTCGGACTGAAGGGGTACGCCTCCGCCTCCTCCGGGGTCGGGATCAGACCCGGCCGGCCGGTACGCAGACGCAGCATCGACAGCGCGCCGGTGAGGACCTGGCGGCGGGCCTCCTTCGGGTCCTCGTGGGCGAGGGCGGCGACGCCGATGAGGGCGTAGGGGGCGTCGAGGACCTGCGAGGGGCGGAAGGAGTCCCGGTAGAGGTCGAGCGCGGGAATGGTGTTCTGGGCCGAGAAGTGGTGGGCGAAGGCGAACGGCAGGCCGAGCATCCCGGCGAGGCGGGCGCTGAAGCCGGAGGAGCCGAGCAGCCAGATCGGCGGCCTGCCCGAACTCCCCTGCACCGGACCGGGCACGGCATGGATCCGTGCGTACGGGTGGCCGTCCGGGAAGTCGTCGTCCAGGAAACGGGTCAGCTCCGCGAGCTGCTGCGGGAAGTCGTCCGCGCCCTCGTTCAGGGTCTGGGTCCGGCGCAGGGCGGCGGCCGTGGCGCCGTCCGTGCCGGGCGCGCGGCCGAGCCCGAGGTCGACCCGGCCCGGGGCGAACGCCTCCAGCGTGCCGAACTGCTCGGCGATCACCAGCGGGGCGTGGTTGGGGAGCATGACACCGCCCGAGCCGAGCCGGATGCGGTGGGTGTGGGCGGCGAGATGAGCCAGGATCACGGCCGGCGAGGAGGAGGCGACGCCAGGCATGGAGTGGTGCTCGGCGATCCAGTGGCGGTGGTAGCCGCGCCGCTCGGCGAGCTTGCTGATCTCGACGCTGGTGGCCAGCGCCTGGCTCGCGGTCCGGCCGCTGCCGACGGTCACCAGGTCCAGTACGGACAGCGGTACGGGAGAGTCCCCGTGTGCCGTGCCCCGAATCGCGTCGCTCACCGTTGACGACCCTTCTGCCAGTAGTACGTACGGAGAGAGAACAGGAGGCTGTCTCCGGTTATTCCGCGGGCCGGCAGGAATGACCTGTTCAGCTTCGGGTAGCCGCGCGCCCATGCCTCGAACAACGCAACAGATACGGCGGCGGACGATGCTGTGGGGAACGGCAGCCGCGGCGGCGGTCGGCGCGGCCGGCTGCGTCCGCGTCGCCTCGGGAGACACGCTCGGCCGGCTCAGATCCCAGGACACGGTCCGCCTCGGCATCGCGGGCGAGGTCCCGTACGGCTACGTCGACGAGCAGGGCGCCTTCACCGGCGAGGCGCCCGAGCTCGCCCGGGTGATCTTCGGCAGGCTCGGCATCACCCGCGTCCAGCCGGTGGCCACCGACTTCGCCTCGCTCATACCCGGGCTCAACTCCCAGCAGTTCGACGTCGTCTCGGCCGGGATGTACATCAACAAGGAGCGCTGCGCCCAAGTCCTCTTCGCCGACCCCGAGTACCAGATGCTCGATTCCTTCATCGTCCGCAAGGGCAACCCGAAGAACCTCCGCTCGTACGAGGACGTGGTGCGCGCCAAGGCCCGCTTCGCGACCGGCAGCGGATACGCCGAGATCGGCTACGCCGTGGCCGCCGGGTACCCGGAGAAGGACATCGTGATCCTCCAGGACCAGGTCGCCGGGTTGAACGCGGTCGAGTCCGGCCGCGTCGACGTCTTCGCCGGCACCGCGCTGACCGCCCGCTCGGTCGTCCGCAAGTCCTCGAAGGCCGAGGCCACCGAGCCCTTCGCCGCCGTCGTCGACGGCGAGAAGAAGATCGACGGCGGCGGCTTCGCCTTCCGCCCCACCGACACCGCGCTGCGGGACGCCTTCAACACCGAGCTGCACCGGATGAAGAAGAGCGGCGAGCTCTTCCGGATCCTGCGGCGCTTCGGCTTCACCGAGGCCGAGATGACCACGATGACCGCCGAGGAGCTGTGCCGATGACCGCGGGACTCTGGCAGAACTGGGTCCTGCCCGGCATCTGGATCACCTTCCAGCTCCTGATCGCCTCCGCCGCGCTCGCCGCCGCGGTCGCCTTCACCGTCGGCACCGCCCGTACCCACCGCTCCCGGGCCGTCCGTTTTCTGGCCGGGTTCTACACCGAGGTCTTCCGCGGTACCTCCGCGCTGATCCTGATGTTCTGGCTCTTCTTCGTCCTGCCGCCGCTGGTCGGCTGGCAGCTCGTCCCGATGTGGGCGGCGATCCTCGCGCTCGGCCTGTCCTACGGTGCTTATGGCGCCGAGATCGTGCGCGGCGCCCTGAACGCCGTACCGAAGGCGCAGCGCGAGGCGGGCGTCGCGCTCAGCCTCACGCCCTGGCAGCGACTGCGGCTCGTGCTCCTCCCGCAGGCCGTGCCCGAGATGATCCCGTCCTTCTGCAATCTGCTGGTCGAGCTGCTCAAGGGCACCGCCCTGGTCTCGCTGCTCGGTGTCGGGGACGTCTCCTTCGCCGCGTATCTGGTGCGGCTCGCGACCCAGGAGAGCGGCGGGATCTACACCGTGACCCTGGTCGTGTACTTCGTGATCGCGCTGGTGATCACCCGCTCGATGAAGGCGCTGGAGCGACGCGGCAAGGCGAACCTGGGGGTGATGGCCAAGTGAACTGGGACTGGTCCGCGGTGGCGGACTTCATGCCGCGTTTCTGGGACGGCCTGCTCGTCACGCTTCAGGTGCTGGTGCTCGGCTCGCTGATCTCGTTCTCGCTGGGCCTGGTGTGGGCGCTGGGTTTCCGGGCCCGCAGCCGGCTCGTGCGCTGGCCGGTGCACGCCGTCACCGAGTTCGTCCGCACCACCCCGCTGCTCGTGCAGCTCTTCTTCCTCTTCTTCGTGCTGCCGGAATGGGGCGTGCAGTTCTCCGCCCTGACCACCGGCACGCTCGCGATCGGGCTGCACTACTCGACGTACACCGCACAGGTCTACCGGGCCGGCATCGACGCCGTACCGGCTGGGCAGTGGGAGGCGGCGAAGGCGCTCAGCCTGCCGCGCCACCGGACCTGGCTGACGGTGATCCTGCCGCAGGCCCTGCGCCGGATCGCGCCCGCGCTCGGCAACTACGTCATCGCGATGCTGAAGGACACCCCGCTGCTGGCCGGTATCAGCGTGCTGGAGCTCCTCCAGCAATCCCGGCTGGAATCGGCGGCCACCTTCCAGTACACCGAGCCGCTCACGGTGATCGGTGTGGCCTTTGTCCTGGTCGCGTACCCCGCTTCCCTTCTCGTCCGCACTCTGGAGCGCCGTCTTGTCCACTGATTCCGAGAATGCCCTCATTCGTTTCGAGAACGTCACCAAGCGCTTCGGCGATCAGACGGTCCTCGACGATCTCAATTTCTCCGTCCGCCCCGGCAGGCACGTCACGCTGATCGGACCCTCCGGTTCCGGAAAGACGACGATCCTGCGCCTCCTGATGACCCTGGAGAAACCCGACAAGGGCACCATTCGGGTCAACGGAGGAACGCTGTACCCGGCCGACGAGAAGCACCGCCGCGAGGCGCGGAAGAAGATCGGAATGGTTTTCCAGCACTTCAACCTCTTCCCCCACATGGACGTTCTGCGCAACATCACCGAGGCGCCCGTCCGGGTCCTCGGGAAGAGCCGCGAGGAGGCGGAGGCGCGCGGGCGCGAACTGCTCGACATGGTCGGCCTGACCGACAAGTGCGAGGCCAAGCCCGCGCAGCTGTCCGGCGGCCAGCAGCAGCGGGTCGCCATCGCACGGGCGTTGGCGATGGAGCCGAAGGTGCTGCTGCTCGACGAGGTGACCTCGGCGCTCGATCCGGAGCTGGTGGCGGGAGTGCTGGATCTGCTCCGGGAGATCGCCGAGACGACCGACATCACCATGATCTGTGTGACGCACGAGATGAACTTTGCCCGGGACATCTCGGACGAGGTCCTGATGTTCGACGCGGGAAGGGTGATCGAGTCCGGTTCTCCGGAAAAAATCTTCTCGGAACCTGAGCATCCGCGTACTCGCGAGTTTCTCGGCGCGGTGCTCTGACCTCAGCCTCTGCGATTCAGCTTTGACCCTGGCATATGCCAGGGTGGTGCGCCCCAGCGTATGACGCTGGGGCGCCGCACTTATCTCGCCAACAGCCGCCCCGAAAAGGGGCCTTGGCGGCTATCGTGGTACGGAAGCTTGCGGTCACAACCTGGTAGGGGGAAACCGTGGCGCTGAAGCCCGAGCCCACCGCGCCGTTCCACTCGGTGCAATACGCCCTGCGCGTCCTTGAGACGGTCTCACGGCACGGTGGCGGGGTGACGGACGTCCAGATCGCTCGTGAGACCGGTCTGCCCGTCGCCCATCTGTCCTCCCTGCTGCTGATGCTCCGCCGTGAGGGGTACGTCGAGCAGGTCGCCGACGGCGCCTATGTGATCGGCGATTCGCTGGTCCTCCTCGGCTCCGGTCTCACCCGACGCGAGGCACTGGAGGGCAAGCTCCAGGAGACGCTGACCGAACTCCGCGACTCCGTCGGCGCCGCGGTCTACATCAGCAGGTACATCGACGGCGAGGTGAAGATCACCCAGTTCGCCGCCGGCCCACGCACACCCGCGGTCAACGAGTGGGTGGACTTCCGCTCGGCCGCCCACGCGAGCGCCGTCGGCAAGTGCCTGCTGACCCAGCTGGACCAGAACGGCCGCCGCGACCACCTCTCCCGCCACAAGATCGCCCGGCTCACCTCCCGGACGATCACCAACGAGAAGGTGCTCTTCTCCAAGCTGGACAGCCAGCCGCCGACGGTCCCGGTGCTCGACCTCCAGGAGTACGCCGTCGGCACGGTCTGCGCGGCGGTTCCGCTGACGGCCGGAGCGGCCGTGGGCTGCCTGGCGCTCTCCCTTCCGATCGAGCACGCCCACCGCCTGCGCTCGGCGGCGGACACGCTGAACCGCAGGGCTGCGCCCGTGGTGCTCTCGCTGGCGATCTGAGACACGTGACCTGGTCCTCGGAGGGGTGGTCGGAACCACCCCCGAGGACCAGGTAGTATTTTCTCTGTCAGCAGGCGCCGCTAGCTCAGTTGGTTAGAGCAGCTGACTCTTAATCAGCGGGTCCGGGGTTCGAGTCCCTGGCGGCGCACAGACGGAAGAAGCCCCTCGCGCAAGCGGGGGGCTTCTTCGTGCATGCCGCGGGCTACGCCCGCAGGTAGGTGAGGACGGCGAGCACCCGGCGATGGGTGTCCTCGGCGGGCGGCAGGTCCAGCTTCCCCAGGATGTTGCCGATGTGCTTGCCGACGGCCGCATCGGTGACGACGAGCCGACGGGCGATCTCCCCGTTCGAGTGCCCCTCGGCGACCAGCGCCAGGACCTCGCGCTCGCGCGGGGTCAGCGCCGCCAGCGGGTCGCGGTGGCGGCGCAGCAGCTGCCGTACGACCTCGGGGTCCACGACCGTGCCACCGTCCGCGACCCGGGTGAGGGCGTCCAGGAACTCCTCGACCTGGCCGACCCTGTCCTTCAGGAGGTAGCCGACGCCGGTGCCGTCGCCCGCGTCCAGGAGGTCGGCGGCGTAGGTCCGCTGCACGTACTGGCTCAGGACGAGGACGGGCAGACGGGGGCGGTCGGCCCGCAGGGCGACCGCGGCGCGCAGCCCCTCGTCCTGGAATCCGGGCGGCATCCGGACGTCGGTGACGACGATGTCCGGGTCGTGCTCGGTCACGGCCGCGTGCAGTCCCTCGGCGTCGCCGACCGCGGCGACGACCTCGTGGCCGAAGCGGGCGAGCAGCCCGATCAGCCCTTCGCGGAGGAGGACGCTGTCCTCGGCGAGGACGACACGGAGCGATCGGACAGTGCGGGACAAGGGATCTCCACTCGCAGGAGGGTCGGGCCGCCGGCCGGGCTGATGATCGTCAGTGTGCCATCGAGGACGGCGAGCCGGTCGGCGAGACCGGTGAGGCCGCTCCCCCGATCCGGGTCCGCCCCTCCCCGTCCGTCGTCCTCGATGTCGATACGGAGTTGCCGGGACGCGTGGCGCGCGGTGATCCGGGCCGAGGTGGCGCCGCTGTGCTTGCCGATGTTGGCGAGGGCCTCACAGACGGCGAAGTAGCCGGCGCTCTCCACGGCGGTGGACAGCCGGGGCAGGTCGATGTCGGTGTCGACGGGGACGACGGAGCGGTCGGCCGCGTCGGTGAGGGCCGCGCCGAGGCCGTAGTCGGCGAGCACCTGCGGGTGGATGCCGTGGATGAGTTCGCGCAGTTCGGTGAGGACCCGGCCGGCCTCCGCGTGGGCCTGGGTGAGCTGGTCGGCGAGCGGTCCCGGCGGGGCGTCGAGGCGGGCGAGGCCCAGGGTCATGGTGAGGGCGACCAGGCGTTGCTGCGCGCCGTCGTGGAGATCGCGCTCGATCCGGCGCCGCTCGGCCTCGAAGGCGTCGACGAGCCGGGCCCGGGAGGCGGTGACCTCGCCGATCCGGTCCCTCAGCTCGGCCTCGCGGGGGGCGAGCAGGGCGCGGCTCAGGGCGGCGCGGGCGCCGGCGAGGGCGGCGAGCGGATAGAGGAGGGCGACGAGGAGCACCGCTCCGAGGAGGGCTGCGACGAACGCCTGCGGATAGGAGGTGACCAGGTACGCCTTGACGACCTTGGCCTCCTGGCCGTCGGCGGCGAGCTGGAGGGGGGTGCTGATCAGGGCGGCGGGCAGTCCGAGGGCGACGGCCAGGACGATCAGGTCGAGCGGCCACAGGACGGTGGCGTGCAGGACGGCGTACGCGAGCTCCCGCCAGGTGGCCTGTTCCCGGACCCGTACGCGAAGCCAGGCCGCGAGGCCGGGGGTGTCGGGGATCCGATGCGGATCGGCGGCCGGGTCGAGGTCGACGAGCCGGAGCCGGCGGCGCTCGATGCCGCCGAGGGCGACGCCGGCGAGGAGGAGGAGCGGGAGCCCGACGAGCACGAAGGAGAAGACGACGAGGAGGAGCAGGACCAGGAGGGCGGCCGCGCCGGTGATCACCCCGGTGGCGAGATAGCCGGCTGACCGCCAGGGCCAGTCGCCGCGCGGGAATCGGGGCCGGGTGAGGGCCTGCCAGGGGGTTCGGGGCTCCATGGCCCCCACGGTAGGGGCCGGCCGGCGGGCGGGACCATCGGTCTGGTGGGTGTACGGGGGTAGGCCTGGCCCTACCCCGGGGCGCCGGGGCCACGCGGTGAGCGGCCGTGGGCGGCGTACGCGCTGTGCAGGGCGGTGACCGCCTCCGGCGTGAGGGGCTCGTACGGGCTCCCCGCCTCCGGGCGCCACCAGACCGGGTCCTCGCAGAGGAAGGCCTCCCGGCGCAGGGCCACGCGGTGGATCTTGTTCGTGGCGGTCAGGGGCAGTGCGGGGACGAGGCGTACGAACCGTGGCGGCATCTTGGTGCCCAGGTCCGGCTGGGCGGCGAGGAACTCCTGGAACGCGGTCGGGTCGAAGGCGGCGTCGTCGCACAGGGCGATCGCGGTCATCACCTGGTCCCCCGCGACCGGATCGGGTATCGCGTAGACGGCGACGCCGGCGGCGCGGTCCCAGCGGGAGAGGATCTGCTCGATCACGGCCGCGGCGAGGTTCTCGCTGTCGACCCGCAGCCGGTCGTCCGTCCGCCCCGCGAAGTACAGGAAGCCGTCGGTGTCCCGGTAGAAGAGGTCGCCGGTCCAGTACCAGCCCCCGCGCAGCCGGGCCGACTGCGCCTCGGGGTTGCGCCAGTAGCCCTCGAAGGGGTTCCGGCCGCGGTTGACCAGTTCACCGATCGCCGCGGAGGCGTTGAGGAGCCGGCCCTCGGGCGAGAGGACGGCGGGCTCGCACTCCGCGCCGGTCGCCGCGTCCACCACCGCCAGGTCGTCCCCCGGCGCCGCCCGGCCGATGGCTCCGGTCGGGGTGTCGGGGGTCCGCTGGATCGCCGCGCCGCCCTCGGAGGAGCCGTACCCCTCGACGAGCCGGGCCCCGAACCGCTCCTCGAAGCGGGCCGCGTCCACCGCCCCCGCCTCCGTCCCGAAGCCGAGGCGCAGCCGGTGCTCGCGGTCGTCGGGACGCGGCGGTGTGGCGAGCAGGTACTGCACGGCCCGCCCCACATAGGTGAAGTACGTGGCGCCGAACTCCTGGACGTCCGGCAGGAAGCGGGAGGCCGAGAACCGGGCCCGCAGCGCCACGCCCGCTCCGGCGGCGAGCGCGGGGGCCCAGTCCGCGATGACCGCGTTGCCGTGGAACATCGGCATGCAGATGTAGTGCACGTCCTCGGGCCGCAACCCGAAGTGGGAGACGAGCGCCCCACCCGCGGCCGCGAGGCGGCCCTGGCTGCAGATCGCCGCCTTGGGGGCGCCGGTCGAGCCGGAGGTGAAGTAGAGGAGCAGCCGGCTGTCGGGGCGCACCGGGCGGGCCACGGCCTCGCCCGGCTTGGCGCCCTCGAAGGGGGTGAGGAGTGCGCGGTACGCGTCCGTGTCGGTCACCAGCACCCGTACGCCCGGCAGGGGAAGTCCGTCGAGCAGGGGAAGGTACGCGCGCTGGGTGACCAGGACACGGCAGTCGGTGTGGACGATGTCGCGGGCCAGTTCGGCGCCCCGGCGGGTGGGGTTGATGCCGGCGACGGCGGCCCCGGCGAGGGCCGCCGCGCTGAGCCAGAGCGGGAATTCCGGCGTGTTGTCGAGGAGCACCCCGAGGTGCGGCTCGGCACCTCGGGGCAGCAGATCGACGAGCAGTGCGGCCCGCGCGGCGGCGCCCGCGGCGACCTGGTGATGGGTGAGGACCGCCTCGTGGCTCCTCAGTCCGACCCTGTGATCGCCCCATTGACGCTGCACGAGCTCCGCCACGGTCATACGCCGGACGATAACTGACTACCTGTCAGAACTGAACATCCGAGCAGGCGTAGAAGGCGTTCGCGGTGTCCGCGATCGTCCACACCGCCAGGATCACATGCCTGCCGGTCTTGCCCGCCGGGATGGTCCCGGAGTGCGAGAGCGTGGCCGGGGGCTGCTGGTTGTTGTACGGGACGGTGAGGAAGGGCTGCGGGTCGAGCGCGGCCCGCGTGAGCTTCTGGGTGCCGTTCCAGCCGTTCTTCGTGATGTAGTACTTGAAGTCGGTGGTGCTGTGACGGGCGGTGAACTGCCAGCGGAAGCTGTAGCTCTGACCCGCCGTGACCCTCGTGGTGGGCCAGGCGCCACCACGCGGGTCGTCGAGCTGGGCGAACTGTGTGAGACCGGCGGAACAGATCTTTCCGTCGGCGGGTCCGGCGGCGGGGAAGCCCTTGGGGCCCTCGACGGACTGCGGCTCCCACTGGATGGATCCGCAGTTCGTCACGGTGCCGTTGGCGCAGAGCTTCTGGCGGCTGATCGGGGAGTCGGTGTAGCCGTGGCCACTGGCGCTGCTCGTGGCGAAGAGGGAGGCGCCGGCGACGCCGAGCGCCACCGCCGCCACGCCTATCTTTTTGCGCATGTGTCACTCCAGGTGAACGTGGGGGAGTTCGGTGACCCGTGGTGCACGCGTGCGGTTGCTTCGATGGTGCTGTTCGGGCGGTGCTGTTCGAGTGGTGCGGTGGAAGCTATTCCGGTCTAGACCAAGTACCAAGGTATTGACGGAAGTTGAACATGTCCATACCAATCACGGGCCTTCCACCGGACCGGTACGGCCGGTGTAGAACGCCACCGTCAGGTCCTTGACCAGCGCATTGCGCTCGTAGTCGTCCAGCTCGACCAGACCACGCGTGGTCAGCCGGTGGACCACGTCGTCCACCGCCTCCACGACGGAGGTCAGCACGCTGTCCCGGTGCTTGGCGTCGATCGCCGCGATCCGACGGCGCTGCATCGCGGCCGCGATCTCGGGTGCGTACTCGATACGGGTCGGCTGCGCCGAGAACACGTCGATCCCCACCGGGGCGCACTCGGCGGAGAGCATCCGGGTCAGGGCCTCGCCGACGGCCTCCGCGTCCCGAAGAGTCGGGGCGTCCTCGTGGAAGGCGTCCGCCGGAAGCTGGGACAGGACCCTGGCCATCGCCGCCTCGACCTGCTTGCGCAGGTACTCCTCGTGACCGTCGACCCCGAGGGCGGCGCGGACGGTGTCACGGACGCGCCAGACGACGAGGACGACGACCCGCAGGGCCGTGCCCTTGGCGTCCACCGCGGAGAGCGGCTCACTGCGCCAGTGGCGAAGGCGGACGTCGACGCGGCGGCGCAGGAGGAGGGGACTGACCCAGACGAGACCGGTACGGCGGACGCTGCCCCGATAGTCGCCGAAGAGCGTGAGGACCCAGGCGTAGCCGACGCGGCCGCGGCCGAGACCGCCGAGGGTGAAGAGGACGGCCAGCACCCCGAGGGCGAGCAGGGCCCACTGCCCGAGGTGGATGCCGTGGTACGGACGCGGGGTCACCCGGAGCATCCGGGCCAGCTCCCCGGGCACGGCCCCGGCCGACCACAGGACGGCCGCGCACCCGGCGAGTGCGAGGAGGCCGCCGAAGACCCCGATCCACCCGGGGAGGACGGAGCCGGCGCGCTCGACGAGCTTGGGGTCGGCGGTCGGGGCGGGGCGGGAGGGCTCGGGGCGGGTGGGGGCGGGGATGACGGCCTTGGCCACGACGGGGGGTGCCATGGCGATGGTGGCGGGCCCGCCGTCGTCGTCCGGCTCGGGCTCGTCGCGGAAGAGCAGGTGCACGGGGATCGACCCGGTGGTCTCGGTCCCGATCACGGTCTTCCGCCGCGCCCCGGTCCGGGGCGCCTTGGCCGTCACCGCCGCCGGCGCCTCGGCGGCGACGGGCACGGCGATGACGCCGACTTCGGCCCCGATGATCCGCCGCATGTCGTCCCCGGGCCCGGCTGCGCCACGGCGGCCGCCGGGCGTCACCCCCGGGCCATCCGCCGCGGCCGACGGGACGGTGGGCGAACCGGGCCGGCTGCCCCGGCCCGTACCGGAGGCGCCGGGGTTCGGACGCGGGCCACCCGCCGCGGTCGGCGCGCCCGACTTGGTCGCCGACGCGGCAGGCGAACCGGGCCGGTGGTCCGGGCCCGTCCCGGCCGAGCCGCCGGGTGTCGTCGACAGGCCGGGCCGGTGGGCGCCGGAGGACGCCCGCGGTCCGCCCGACGGGGTCACCGAACCCGCCGAAGGCCACGGCGAACCGGGCCAATCGGTAGGCACGTCGGGCCGGACCTCCGGCCCACCCCGCACATCCGAGCCGGCCGCTCTGGCCGACGCCCCGAGCGCCGAGCCTGCCGAGCCGACGGGAGAACCGGGCCGGTCGTCCGGACCGACCGCGGCCTCACCACCGGCAGCTGCCGATGCGGCAGAGCGCGTACCCGAGCCACCCGCCGTCGCCGGCGCGCCCGAGGGGTTCGCCGAAGCGGCGGGAGAGCCGGGCCGGTTGCCCGGGCCCGCCCCGGCCACACCACCGGCGGCAGCCGGCGCGCTGGAGCTCGCGTCCAAGCCACCCGCCGTCGTCGGCCCCTCGGACGAGGTCGTCGAAGCCGCAGACGGACCCGGCCTCTTGTCCGCGCCGGAGGACGTGTGCGGGGCACCCGCCAGGGCGGCGGGAGCGCCGGGCCGGTTGCCCAGGCCCGCCCCGGCCACACCACCGGCGGCAGCCGGCGCGCTGGAGCTCGCGTCCAAGCCACCCGCCGTAGTCGACGCGCCGGACGAGGTCGGCGAAGCCGCAGACGGACCCGGCCTCTTGTCCGCGCCGGACGACGTAAGCGGGGCACCCGCCAGGGCCTGGGGAGAGCCGGGCCGGTTGCCCGGGCCGACCCCGGGCATACCGCCGGCGTCAACCGACCCGCCGGAACTCGCGTCCAAACCACCCGCCGTCGTCGGCGCCGCAGACGAACCGAGCCCGCTGTCCGCGCCGGACGATGCGCGCGAGGAACCCGCCAGGGCCTGGGGAGCGTCGGACCGGCTGTCCGGGCCGACCCCCGCCACACCACCACCGGCACCCGCCAGGGCGGCGGGAGCGTCGGACCGGCTGTCCGGGCCGACCCCCGCCACACCACCACCGACAGCCGACCCGCCGGAGCTCGCCTCCAAGCCACCCGCCACCGATGGCGCACCAGACGAGGTCGCCGACGACGCAGACGGACCCGACCTCTTGTCCGCGCCGGACGACGTGAGCGGGGCACCCGCCAAGGCGGCGGGAGCGCCGGGCCGGTCGCCCTGGCCGACTCCCGCCACACCACCACCGACAGCCGACCCGCCGGAGCTCGCCTCCAGGCCACCCGCCGTCGTCGGCGCGCCCGAGAGAGCTACCGAAGCCGCACGCGAACCGAGCCGACTGTCCGGGCCGGAGCCCGCCTCCAGACCGCCCGCCGCGTTCGGCCCCCCGGACGAGGTCGCCGAAGACGCAGACGAACCGAGCCGGCCGTCCGCGGCGGAGGACGTGAGCGGGGCACCCGCTGGGGCGGCAGCAGCGCCCGGCCGGTCGCCCTGGCCGACCTCAGCCACACCACCACCGGCAGCCGACCCTCCGGACCTCGCGCCCAAACCACCCGCCGTCGTCGGCCCGCCCGGCGAACCCGGACGGTTGTCCGGGGCCGTCGGCGACACCTTCGGGGCCCCGGCCCCCGCGGTCCCGTTCTCCGAACCCTCGGGGTCACCGATCCGGGTCACGGATGCGGCCGTCGGCACCGGGCCGGCGTTCGTCCGTTCCTCGCCGGCGACGCCGTCCAGGCGCCCCGCCGAGGCCAGGGCGACGGAGCCGCCCCCGCCCGGCGCCGCGGCCGAACCGTCACCGCCCCCGCCCGCCCCCGGCGTCGGGCCGTTGCGGGAGGCGTCCACCGGGCGCCGTCTCGGTGGGCGCGTCTCGTCCGTCAGGCGGATCGCCGACCGGGCCGCGTCGCGGCTCGCCGCCGCGCCCGAGTCGGGGTTTGGGGTCGAACGGGTCATGGGATCCACCTCATGTTCTCGGGGTCATCGAAACAGGCGCCGCCAGGTCTCCGGGCCCGGGTGGCCGTCGGCCGCGCCGCCGCGCCATCCCTGTGCCCGCTGGAACGCCTCGACACTGCGACGGTCCTCCTCGCCCCAGCGCGGACCGGGACCCGACAGGTAGTGCTTGCCGTAGCCCCGCTTCACCAGCTGCTTGCCCAGCTTCTCCACATATGCGTTGGATTGGCCCGGACGGAAGTAGCCACGCCCGGGGAACCCCTGCGCATCTGCGCTCGGACCGCCCGAACCACTCGAACCGCCGATGCTCCGGCCCTGGCCCGACACCAGCAGTCGCCACGTCCGTGGCCCCGGCAGCCCGTCCGTCTCCTCGCCCTTCCAGCCCTGCGCCCGCTGGAACGCCTGGGTCGCCCGGCGGTCCGCCTCGCCCCAGCGCGGTCCGGGACCCTGGCCGTAGTACTGCTTGGCGCCCCGCGTGATCAGCAGCCGTCCGAGCTGGGTGACATACGCGTTGTTCGCTCCGACGCCGAACATCGCCGCGCCCGGATACGGGACCGCGGTCGCGGCGCCGCCGCCGGCCGCCCGGGGCGTCGCGGTCGTGGGCACGCCACCGCCGACGCCCACGCCGCTGGCGCCACCAGGGCTGACGCCACCGACCACGGCCTTGTAGCGGTACGCCACATAGCGGTCCGCGTTGACCCAGTACGCGAGCGGCGTGGCCTGCCGGCGTGTGCGCGGCTTGGTCTGCTCGTACGCGATGTACGACGTGTGGGTGTAGTCCGTCCACCCGCCGAAGAGGGTGACGTGCGAGCCCTTGGTCGGGTCGGCCGGGTTGTGGAAGAGGAGGATGTCGCCGGGCTGGAGGTCCGCACGGTCGACCCGCTCGGCGATGCCGTCCAGGCTGCCGGTCCACTCGTTGGCGCGCAGGTTCCACGCCATTGAGATGTAGCCGGAGCAGTCCTGGCGGTAGCCGTCGGACCAGTACTTCTCCATCGAGTACGGGACCTGCGCGCTCACCCACCGCTTGGCGCGGTTGATGATCTCGGCGCGGGTGACCGTCCGCAGGGACTGGGCGGAGGTCTGATCCGTCGTCGGGGTGGTGCCGGACGGGGGCTGCGGACCGGGGCCGGGGCGGGAGCCAGGACCCGGCCCGTGAGCTCCGCCGTGCAGCGGGCCCGCATCACCCTGGGGCGTGTCGGGCCCCGGCACCGACGCCCTGTCCGCCGCGAGACCCACCCGCCCGTCCGTTGTATCCACCACAAGCCCCACCGCCCCCGCCTCCGTCGCCTGCGCGCCCCCTCCCCCCAGGACCACGCCCGCCGCCGTCATCAGGACCAGCGCGCGGCGCGCCCCGTGCGCCGCCGGGTGGCCGCCTGCCCGTACGGGCAGACCACGGGCACGATCGCGCCGTTGCCGGGCGCAGCCCGCGCAGCCGCAGCCGGCCGCGGGCTCGAACTCCTCGAAGACCGGAAGGCTCATGCGATTCCCCTCCACACTCGTCAAGATCTTTTGGCGCTGATGTTCGGGCGCCGGTTTCTCAACTGTCCGGACAAATCACATTTTGACGGATCGAAGGCCTGATACGACCATCCGACAGGCCGGGAGCGACCGGTAATGGTCGGAAGCACCTCCGGACGTCGGGTAGAGTTACGCAGGTCAGCAGGCGCCGCTAGCTCAGTTGGTTAGAGCAGCTGACTCTTAATCAGCGGGTCCGGGGTTCGAGTCCCTGGCGGCGCACGCAGAATCGAGGCCCCCTCACCATCGGTGAGGGGGCCTCGGTCGTCCCATGAGCCCGCAGCATCCCATTCGTCACAGCAGAACCAGAGCGCCCGGCTTTGGGCGGTAAACAGCTCGTTTCGCCCTTGCGATCAAGAAGCGGGGTCATGGACTCTGGCTTGGTCCCTGGGGGGTTGGGGGCGACGCATGGTCGCGTCGAGTGCGGGGTGGGGGCCCCGCCCGCGGCCGCGCACGGGGGGATGGACTCATGACGTCTGCATGGACGCCCGCCGGGGGTACTCGGCTCCGTTCCGTGACGACACTGCCACGCTACGACTACGAGCACTACAGCCGGCTCGCCGGGCCATTGACCGAGCCCGATCCGGGCGAGCCCTACCGGGTGCGCTACCGCTCCCTGCTCTCCCAGGAGCCGCACCGGCTGCGCGCCGCGCTCCTGCTCGGCGCCGCGCCGCTCGTCTCGCTGGGCCTGTTCGTCTGGCTGATGCAGCCTCAGCACTGGACCGAGCGGGATCCGAACCTCGACAACGACCTGCTCCGCGCCCTCGACATCGTGATGCTGGTCTCGATCGGCCTGATCGAGCTCTTCCGCACCATGAACGTCCTGTCGAACGCGCACGCGACCCTGGTCGCCCGCGACCCGGTCCCGGTGGTCCCGGAGGCGGGCACGCGGGTCGCCTTCCTCACCTCCTTCGTCCCGGGCAAGGAACCGCTCGCCATGGTGACGAAGACCCTCCGGGCGGCCGTGAAGATCCGCCACCGCGGGCCCATGCACGTCTGGCTGCTCGACGAGGGCGACGACCCCGAGGTCAAGGCGGTCTGCGCCCGGCTCGGCGTCCGCCACTTCTCCCGCAAGGGCGTCCCCGCCTGGAACCAGTCCGAGGGGCCGCACCGCGCGAAGACCAAGCACGGCAACTACAACGCCTGGCTGCAGGCGCACGGCGACGACTACGACTTCTTCGCCTCCGTGGACACCGACCACGTCCCGCTCCCCAACTACCTGGAGCGGATGCTGGGCTGGTTCCGCGACCCGGACGTCGGCTTCGTCATCGGACCGCAGGTCTACGGCAACTACGACACCTTCGTCACCAAGGCCGCCGAGTCCCAGCAGTTCCTCTTCCACGCCCTGATCCAGCGCGCGGGCAACCGCTACGGCGCACCGATGTTCGTCGGCACCTCCAACGCCGTACGGATCCGGGCACTCAAGCAGATCGGCGGGCTGTACGACTCGATCACCGAGGACATGGCGACCGGCTTCGAGATGCACCGGCACCGCAACCCCGCCACGGGCCGCAAGTGGCGCTCGGTGTACACGCCCGACGTGCTCGCCGTCGGGGAGGGGCCGACCGCCTGGACCGACTTCTTCACCCAGCAGCTGCGCTGGTCCCGTGGCACGTACGAGACGATCCTCAAGCAGTACTGGAAGGGCTTCGGGACGCTGCCGCCCGGCAAGCTCTTCAACTACACGATGATGATCATCTTCTATCCGATGTCGGCGCTGAACTGGATCCTGGCCGCGCTGAGCTGCGCGCTCTTCCTCGGCATGGGCGCCTCGGGCGTCCAGATCGACCCGGCGATGTGGATGATGCTGTACGGCAACGCCTCCGCGCTCCAGATCGGGCTGTACATCTGGAACCGGCGCCACAACGTCTCACCCCACGAGCCCGAGGGGTCCGGCGGCCTGGCCGGGATGGCGATGTCCGCGCTCTCCGCACCGATCTACGCCCGCTCGCTGATGGACGCGGTGCTGCGGCGCAAGAGTTCGTTCGTCGTGACGCCCAAGGGCGACTCCTCCAGCCCCGACACCCTCTTCGGCACCTTCCGGATCCATCTCTTCTTCATCGTCGTCTTCGGGGGTTCGCTCGCCTCCTCGTTCTTCTTCGGGCACGACCACCCCGCGATGATCACCTGGGCCTCGCTGGCGCTGCTGATCACGGCCGCGCCGATCCTCCTCTGGCGGTACGGCATCCGCGTCGAGCGGCGGCGTCGCGCCGAGGCGCCGGCCGCACCCGTCCACGTACCGGCGCAGCGGCCACGCTGGGCCGAGGCCCCGCAGCAGCCCATGGAGAGTGCGCTGGGAGGGCGTAACGAATGATCGCCAACGCGCGTCGCAACCGGTTCCGGCGGGTCGCGATCGGGGCCGCCGTGGTCGTCGCGGTCGCCGGGATGAACGGACCGGCGCTGTGGCGCTTCGGCTCGGAGCGCTACCACGAGTACGCGATCAACCGGCCCGAGTACAAGGCTTCGAGCGGGCACTGGGCCTTTCTCGACGTGCCCGCCGACTTCCGGGTCAACGCGATCCACGCGGCCCTGCTGCACACCGGGAAAGTGCTGCTGATCGCGGGCTCGGGGAACAACCAGAAGAACTTCGACGCGAAGAAGTTCGAGTCGGTGTTGTGGGATCCGAAGACCGGGAACTTCAAGAAGATCCCGACCCCGAAGGACATGTTCTGCGCCGGGCACACCCAACTCCCGGACGGGAAACTGCTGGTGGCGGGCGGCACCAAGCGGTACGAGAAGCTGGAGGGGGATGTCACCAAGGCCGGCGGCCTGATGATCGTCCACAACGAGGACCCCGACAAGCCGATCACCCTGCCCGCCGGCACCCGCTTCACCGGGAAGGCGAACGGCAAGACCTTCGTCTCCAAGGACCCCGTCCTGGTCGAGCGGGCCACCAAGGTCTTCGACCGGAACACCGGGCGATTCCTCCACAACACCCCCGGCCTCGGCCGGATCTACGTCGAGGCCGAGCGGTCCGGGAAGGCGTACGAGACCGGCACCGAGGACAACTACCGGGTGGCCGGCATGAAGGGCTCCGACGCCCGCAACGTGTACGGCATCGCGCAGAAACTCGCCCTGGACAAGAAGGACTTCCAGGGAATCAGGGAGGCCTACGAGTTCGATCCGGTCGCCGAGAAGTACGTGACCGTCGACCCGATGAACGAGGCCCGCTGGTACCCCACGCTGACCACGCTGAAGGACGGCCGGGTCCTCGCCCTCTCCGGACTCGACGAGATCGGGCAGATCGTGCCCGGCAAGGACGAGATCTACGACCCGAGGACGAAGAAGTGGACGTACACCGGGATCGAGCGGCGCTTCCCGACCTACCCGGCGATCTTCCTGATGTCGAACGGGAAGCTCTTCTACTCGGGTTCGAACGCCGGCTACGGACCCGCCGACGTCGGGCGCGACCCCGGGATCTGGGATCTGGGCACCAACACCTTCACCAAGGTTCCCGGGCTGAGCGACCCCGACCGCATGGAGACCTCCGCGACCGTGATGCTGCCGCCCGCCCAGGACCAGCGGTTCATGGTCATCGGTGGCGGCGGGGTCGGTGAGTCCGACAAGGCCAGTGCGAAGACCCGGCTCGTCGACCTCAAGGCCGCCGACCCGCGCTTCCGTGACGGCGCCGCCCTGGAGAAGGGCACCCGCTACCCCAGCGCCTCTCTGCTCCCGGACGACACCGTGTTCGTCACGGGCGGCTCGGAGGACTACCGGGGGCGCGGCGGCTCCGACATCCTCCAGGCGCGGACGTACGACCCGAGAACCGGTACGTACAAGCGCGTCGCCGACCCAAGGGTGGGCCGCAACTACCACTCGGGCTCGCTGCTGCTCCCCGACGGACGGGTCATGATCTTCGGCTCGGACTCGCTCTTCTCCGACGCGGCGAACACCCGGCCCGGCGTCTTCGAGCAGCGCATCGAGCTCTGGACCCCGCCCTATCTCCACCGGAACGGTGGCAGGCCCGAACTCGGCGAAGGGCCCCGCAGGATCGCCCGCGGGACCACAGGGGTGTTCCGTACGCAGCAGTCCGCGGCGATCACCTCCGCGAAGCTGATCCGGCCGAGCGCCGTCACCCATGTCACCGACGTCGACCAGCGCACGATCGCCCTGACGCTCAAGAAGACGGCCGGCCGGGTCGAGCTCGGCGTGCCGAAGAACCGCTCGCTGGTCCCGTCCGGCTGGTACATGCTCTTCGTGACCGACGCGCGGGGCACCCCCTCCGAAGCCCGCTGGGTGGAAGTGCCCTGACCGGTCCCGACCTGCCCGACCGGTCCTACTCGGCGCCGCGGGCCAGGTCGAGTGCGTACTGCTCGAACCACTCCCCCGCCTTCGGACCGCCCTTGCAGTCACCGTCCGACTCTCCCGGCCGCTTGATCCACAGATACGCCTTGACCAGCGGATCGGCGGTGCGGACGGTCGGAGGCTCACCGAGCGCGCGGCCGGGTGGGTTGCACCAGTTCTCCCGCGGATCGCCCTCGGTGTAGGGGCCGTTGCCGTTGCGGCTGGTGTCGACGACGAAGGGCTTGCCGCCGATCCGGTCCGACAGCTGCTTGCCGTAGGCCGTACTGGCCTCGGTGGTCTGGAAGTTGGAGACGTTGACCGCGAAGCCGTCGGCGTCCGTGACGCCCGCGCGCCGCAGCGGCTCGAAGATCTCCTCCGGCCTGCCCCAGCCGGCGTTGCCCGCGTCCAGGTACACGGTGACGCCGGGTTGGCGCTTCAGCCGCTGGACGGCGCCCTTCAGGAGCTCGTACCGCTCCTCGTGGTACTGCTGCTCGGTGCAGCCGTCGACCATGTGCATCACCGCGTCCGGCTCCAGGACGACGGTGGCGCGCCGCTCCCCGATGCCCCGGGCGACCTTCTCGACCCAGTCGCGGTAGGCACCGGCGTCTGCCGCGCCGCCCGCGGAGTGCTGGCCGCAGTCGCGGTGCGGGATGTTGTAGAGGACGAGCAGTGCCTCCCGGTCGGCCTTGTGGGCGGCCTCGGTCAGCGCCCTGGCCTCGGCCTCGGGCCGCTCCGTGCCGACCCACTCGCCGGCCGGCTGGGAGGCGATCTTCTCGACGAGTTCGGCGTCCGCGGCGCGGCCCGCCTTCGTGTACGCGGCGAGCTGCCTGGCCGCCTTGCCCTGCGGGTTGACCCAGAAGGGGTCCGTCTCCTTCGGCTGCTGGGTGCCTGACGACGGTGCGGCGCCCCTGTCCCCGTCCCCCGAGCCTCCGCCGGACGACGTGCACGCCGACAGCAGCAGAGCCGCGGCCAGCGGCGCGGCGCACGCCAGGCGGGCACGTCCGGTGCGATGTGCGTACATCCACTCCCCCTTGGGTGTACGGAACCGTACGGAACCGGTCAGGACAATCGTGGCACAAAGGAGGTCTGGGCCGGGACCGTAAGCCCGTTCTACAGTTGCGGAACCCGAACCTCCCGCGGCGGCGCCGGGCTTCTCCCGCAGCCCGTGCGCCCGTGGTCGAGGACCGGCCCGGCCGTCGGGCGCGCGGGACGTGGCCCGCCGGCCGGGCCTGGCGGCGGCCGCTCCGCTTCCAGCGGCGTGCCCGGGCGCCGAGCCCCGCCCATGTGCCAGGTCCTGCCCGCGCGTCAGGCCTTGCCCGTGCCGGTGAGGTACGCGGAGACGACGACGTTCGCCGTGTACGCGCCGGCCTTGCGGTCGAAGGTGCCGCCGCAGGTGATCAGACGCAGTTCGGCCCGGTCGGCCTGGCGCTGCCCGTACACCTTCCGGGCGTCGAAGCGCTCCCGGGGGAAGACCTGGATGTCGTCGATGGTGAACTCTGCGACCGTGCCGTCGGTCCGGGTCACGTTGACGGTCTCACCGGGGCGGGCCGAGCTCAGGCCGTAGAAGACGGCGGGCTTGGTCGCGGTGTCGACATGGCCGACGAGGAGCGCCGCGCCCTCGGCGCCCGGCCGGGTGCCGGTGCGGAACCAGCCGACCGAGTGCGGCATCTCGAACGGCGGCGGGTCCACCGCGCCCGTGGCGTCCAGGCCGCGTCCGACGACCGGCGCGGCGATGCCGAGGGAGGGGATCTCGACCCGGCGCGGCTCGGCAGGGCTCAGAGGGCGGTGTGCCGGGGGCAGCGGGGCGCCGAGCGGGCGGCCGACCGCGGCCATGTCACCGGTGGTCGGGGCCGAGGTGCCGCCCGGCCCTTCGGTGATCTCGCGGCCCCAGAGCCAGAGGCCCAGGAGCAGAAGGGCCCAGGCCACGCCGGTCAGCATCCGACCGGTGCCGGCCGGGCGGCTCGCATCGGACACGGTCAGTCCGCGCCCGGCGTCGTGCCCGTGCGGCGGCGGCGCGCACTGCGCAAGGCGACGGCCACGGCGGCGATCGCGGCCATACCGAGGCCGACGAGGGTGTAGGGGGTTCCGAGGCCGCTCTCGGTCGTGGTCTGCGCGACTCCGGGCGCCGCGGGCACCGGAACTGCCAGGGCCGCGCCTCCGCCGCCGGCCCGGACCGGGGCAACGGGGCTCGGGTGGTACGTCGGCCGGTGGATCGGCTCGAGCGTGGCCGTGTGGGTCGGCTCCGGCCGGTGCTTCTCGACGTCGACCACGCCGACGTCACGGTGTTCCCTGCCGTCGCAGGTGACGCTGATCTTGTACGCGCCCTTCTGGAGACCCGACTTGATCGTGGTGTCGCCGAAGAGGGCGTACGCGCCCCCGTCACCGCCGGTGAGCTCGGCGTCGGCGACGAACGCGTGGGACCTCGCGGTGCCGGTGGTGCCCTTGCAGCCCTGGACACGGACGTCGACGTCGGCGCCGGGCTTGGCGGTGGACGGGGTGACGGTGGCCTTGACACCGTCACCGGCGATGGCGGTACCGGCCGTGGGTGCCAGTACCAGGATGGCGGCCGCCCCTGCGGCACGGAGAGCAATAGGACCTGAACGCATCGTGACCTCCTGGTAGAGGAAGGGTCACCCGGTTCCGGCAGTTGCGCATCCGCAGGGGCCCGACCGGGGCACGCCCCGGGGCCGACCGGCGACTACACGCGTTCCACGAGGTCGGCGATCGAGTCGACGATCTTGGAGGGGCGGTAGGGGAAGCGGTCGATCTCCGCGTGCGTCGTCAGACCGGTCAGGACCAGGAAGGTCTGCATCCCCGCCTCCAGTCCGGCCAGGATGTCGGTGTCCATCCGGTCGCCGATCATGGCGCTGGACTCGGAGTGGGCACCGATCGCGTTGAGGCCGGTGCGCATCATGAGCGGGTTGGGCTTGCCCGCGAAGTACGGGTCCTTGCCGGTGGCCTTGGTGATCAGCGCGGCGACCGAGCCGGTGGCGGGCAGCGGGCCTTCGAGCGAGGGGCCGGTCTCGTCGGGGTTGGTGCAGATGAACCGGGCGCCCGCGTTGATGAGCCGGACGGCCTTGGTCATGGCCTCGAAGGAGTACGTCCGGGTCTCGCCGAGGACCACGTAGTCGGGGTCGTGGTCGGTGAGGACGTAGCCGATGTCGTGCAGCGCGGTGGTCAGGCCGGCCTCGCCGATGACGTAGGCGGTGCCGCCGGGGCGCTGGTCGTCGAGGAACCGGGCGGTGGCGAGCGCCGAGGTCCAGATGTTCTCCACGGGCACGTCCAGGCCCATGCGGGCGAGACGGGCGTGCAGGTCGCGGGCGGTGTAGATCGAGTTGTTCGTGAGGACCAGGAAGGGCTTCCCGGTCTCCCGCAGCTTCTTGATGAACGCGTCCGCGCCGGGGATCGGAACGCCCTCGTGAATGAGGACGCCGTCCATGTCCGTGAGCCAGGATTCGATCGGCTTGCGCTCTGCCATGTGCGGGGACTCCTGCCGTACAGAAATCGTGCGGTGTGCTGGGGGCGCCGCGACAGCGCTGTGGCGACGCCCCCAGACTAATCAGGAAGTGGCGATCTTGACCCTGTCGATCACCCAGTACCAGTCGTTGGCACCGGTGTAGCGGAAGCGGAAGCTCACGCTGGACGACCCGGTGGGGACGTTCACGGTGAGCGACTGCGGCTGGGAGATCACGTCGGAGGTGTAGCTCTTGACGACGGTCGGCGTGCCGCCGTTGAAGGAGGCCAGGACCTGCGCGGTCTGGCTGCCCTCCTGGCGGTAGAAGGTGGTGAAGTCCAGCGTGACGCGGCTCGCTCCGGAGACGCTGTACGCGGGGGTGACGAGCGTCGAGTCGTACGTACCGGAGAAGGTCTTGTCCGCCCACTCGTCGGAGTCGGCGACGGCGAAGACACCCCGGGAGCGGACGTTGAGCTCGCGGGACTGGTCGCGCTGGGTGCGGGACCAGAACTCGTCGGTGGCGAAGGCCCAGCCGCGCCACTCGGTCATGCCGCCGGTGCCCATGGCGTTGTTGATGACGGACCAGCCGCTGGGTGCGGCGTGGGTGAAGCCGAGGACGCCGGCGGGGATGCCTGTCTCGTCGACGCGGCCGGTGAGGGAGGAGTGCAGCGCGTCGAAGGGGTCGGTGGAGCGCTGCTGGATCGGCTTGCCGTCCAGGCCCCAGGAGGCGTCGGGCGCGATGCCCAGCTGGTGGAAGACGGTGGCGGCGACGTCGACGAGGCGGGTGTCGATGGGGCGGGCGCCGGCGGCGATGCCGGGCCCTTGCGCGAGGACGAAGGTGCGGCGCTCCTCGACGGAGGAGCCGCCGTGCCCGCCGGCGTCGGTGTGGCCGTGGTCGGTGGTGACGATGACCGTCCAGCGCTCGGTGGCGTACGACGGGCGGGCCTTGATCGCGGCGAGGAGCCGGCCGAGGTAGCCGTCCTGGACGTCGATGGCGTCGAGGTACTTGGCGCTCTTCGCACCGTAGGTGTGGGCGATCTCGTCGGTCTCGCCGAAGTAGACGAAGACGACGTCCGGGTTCTGGTTCCGGAGGATGTCCTCGGTGGTGTCGGTGATCACCTTGTCGTTGACGACGTAGTTGTTGTCGTACACGAGCTTGGCGTCGGCGCCGGGGGTGACCGTGCCGTGGGTGTCGAGCTCGGGCCAGTCGACGGCCGCGAAGAGCGAGAGTTCGGGGCGGACCTGATTCAACCGGGCCAGGAAGCCGGGGTACTTGGCGTAGTTCTTCCCGGCGAAGGTGTTGTCCTTCACGCCGTGCTTGTCGGGCCAGACACCGGTGGAGATGGTCGACCAGCCCGGGCCGGAGGAGGTGGCGGCCATCGGGTTGGCGTAGAGCAGCGACAGGCCGTACGTGCCGTTCGCCATCAGCGACTTGAGGGTCGGGGCCTTGGCCGCGTCGATCCTGTCGTACCGCAGGCCGTCCATGCCGACGACGAGCACCTTGTCCTTGCTGGTGCCGTTCGGGAGCGTGGGGGCGGCGGCGTGGGCGGCGGGCGCGGTGGCCACGCCCGTGGCGGCGACGGCCGCCGTGGCGCCGGCAGCGGCGAGCACGGTACGGCGGGAGACTCCGGTGGACAGGGCCGTGGACATGCCGGTGATCGGCATCTGGATCCTCCGTGGAAGGGGTGAGGAGGGGGCGAGGACACGCCAACGCCCCCGATTCCTCGGGGGCGTTGGTCCGTACCCGTTATCTTTCCGCTACATGCGGAGGGATTCCAGGGGCTGTGCGGTGAACTCTTGGAAGCCCGCGGTTAGCTTCCGGTGGCCGTCTTCCAGGCGTCGACGTAGGCGGTCAGGTTCTTGTCGATGTCGGCCCAGTCGGGCTCGAAGATCTCGACGCCCTCCATCAGCTTCGCGAGCTCGATGGCGTTGGCGTCGGTGGCCTTGACGTCCTTGCGGGCCGGGAAACCACCGCCGATCGCGCTGACCTCGCGCTGGGCCTGCTCGCTCAGCATGAAGTCGAGCAGCTTCTTGCCGTTCTCGCTGTGCGGGGCCTTGCTCACCAGACCCGCGGCGTACGGCAGGGCGAAGCTGGTGGGCCGGCCGCCGTCCTTGGCCGGGAACCAGATGCCGAGGTTCGGCATGGACCTGGACTGGGCGAAGTTCATCTGGACATCGCCGTTGGCGACGAGGATCTCGCCCTTGTCGACCTTCGGGGCCAGCTTGGAGGTCGAGGAGGAGGGGCCGACATTGTTGGTCTGGAGCTTCTTCAGGTACTCCATCGCCGGCTCCCGGCCGCCGAAGTCGTGCATCGCCTTGATGACCACGGCCGTGCCGTCACCGGCGACACCCGGAGTGGAGTACTGCAGCTTGTTCTTGTACTTCGCGTCGAGGAGCTCCTCCCACGTCTTGGGGGCCTCCTTCAGCTGCTGCTTGTTGTGGATGAAGCCGAAGTAGTTGTTGACGACGGAGATCCACGTGCCGTCGGCCGCCTTGTTCCCGCCGTCGACCTGCTCGGCGCCCTTCGGGGTGTACGCCTGGAGCAGCCCCTTGGAGTCGGCCTGCTGGATGAAGGGCGGCAGGGTCACGATGACATCGGCCTGCGTGTTGTTCTTCTCGCGGACGGCACGCTGCACCATCTCGCCGGAACCGCCCTCGACGTACTTGACCCTGATGCCGGTCTGCTTCTCGAAGTCGGCGAAGACCTTGTCGTACCAGCCGTCGCCCTTCTCCCCCTTGAGGCCGTCGGCGCTGTAGACCGTGACGACCTTCTCGTCGGAGGCGGCGGAGGAGCCACCGCAGGCGGTGAGGCCGGCGGCGAGGGCGAGGCTGCCGACGACGGCGGCGATCGGCTTGACGAGCTTGGACGAGGTAAGCATGACGTCGTTCTCTCCTGAGGACGTGGCTGATCTATCGGTAGGACGCTTTGGTACGGATACGGGAGACGGCGAGCAGGACGAGCAGGGTCGCGGCCATGAGGACCACGGCGAGCGCCGAACCGGTGAAGAGGGAGCCGCGGTCGGTGGCCGTGAAGATCAGCACCGGGAGCGGCAGCCAGTCCGGCGGGTAGAGCATCATCGTGGCGCTCAACTCGCCCATGGACAGGGCGAAACAGAGCCCGGCGGCCGCGTTGAGCGACGGCAGCAGGAGCGGCAGCTTCACCCGGAGCAGCACGTAGGACGGGCGGGCGCCGAGGCTGGACGCCGCCTGCTCATACATCGGGTCGAGGCGGAGGATGGCCGCCGATACCGACTGATGGGCGAACGCCGTGACAAGGATGGTGTGCGCGAGGATCACGATCCAGCGCGTGCCGTTCAGGAGCACGGGCGGCTGCGAGAAGGCGACGAGCACGGCGAGGCCGACGACGACCGAGGGCACGGCGACGGGCAGCATGAACAGCGCGTCGAGGAACCGACGGCCGTTCTTCCGCAGGGAGTTGGCCACCAGGGCCGCCCAGGTGCCGATGGTCAGCGCGAGCAGGCTCGCGGTGACGGCGGTGACCAGGCTGGTGGTCAGCGCCTGCAGGGACTCACCGCGCACGGCGGCCGTGTAGTGCTCCGCGGTCGGCCCGGAGGGGAAGGCCCCGGACCAGTGGGTGGAGAACGAGGCGGCGAGGATCACCAGGAGCGGGAGAGCGAAGAGCGGGACGAAGAGGACCGCGAAGACGGCCCAGGTCGTCGCCCTGCCCGTACGGCTATGCACCAACACGACGGCTCACCACCCGGTAGAGGCCGTAGAGGCCAACGGAGATCGCGACGTTGACGACGGCGACGACACAGGCGGCGGCGTAGTCGGACTCGAGGATGGCCTTGCCGTAGACGAGCATCGGGAGGGTCGTGACGCCCTTGGCGCCGGTGAAGAGGACGATCCCGAACTCGTTCAGACACATGACCAGGACAAGGCTCCCGCCGGCGGCGAGCGCGGGCAGCGCCTCGGGCAGGATCACCCGCCTGATGATCCGCAGCGGCCGCGCTCCGAGGGAGGAGGCGACCTCCAGCTGGGCGGTCTCCATCTGCGAGAACGCGGCGAGGAGCGGGCGCATCACGAAGGGCGTGAAGTACGTGATCTCGGCGAGGAGGACACCCCACGGCGTGGTCAGGAACCGGAAGGGCCCCGACGGGGCGCCCGTGACGTCCGTCCACAGGCCGTTGGCCATGCCGACCGTGCCATAGAGGAAGAGGAGCGCGAGGGTGATGAGGAAGGAGGGGAAGGAGAGAAAGACGTCGATGAACTTCGACACCGCCTTCCCCCCGGGAAACGGCACGAACGCGATGACGAGCGCGAGCACGAACCCGAGGGCAAGACACCCGACGGTGGCCCCGACAGCAAGCCACACGGTGGTGACCAGCGCCTCCTGGAAGGCCTCGGACCCGAAGACATCGGCGTAGGCACCGGGGGCGAGGGATTCCTGGACGACGAGGGCGAGGGGGTAGAGGAAGACGAGCGCGAGCGCGAGGACGGGAGGGAGGGCCCAGAGCCACGGCGGGACGCCGCGCGCGCCGCGATGCGGGCCTCGCGGCGAATCGCCGCGCTCCGCGCCGGCGGCTGCCGCGGGCGCCGGATCGCTTCCCACCCGTTGTGGGCGTTCGTCCCGCTGGGGGTCCCCCCGGCGAAGCCAGGGGGAGGGACGGGTGGGCACAACGCCACGTGAGCGCTCAGCCTTCATGACCGGCTCCGCGGGACCAGCCATCGGACACCCCGGCCCCCAGCAGCACCCCGTCCTCGGCCGCGAAGTGGAGGACCACCTCGTCACCGAGGGCGGGAGTCTCGCGGAGTTCCCGAACGTCCGCCTTCACACGGTGCCCGTCGACGTCGACGTACAGGCGATGCGTGGACCCACGCCACTGCACCTCCGCGATCCGCCCCCGCAGCGCGTTCGGTCCCTCCCCGAGGCCGATGAGGTGCGGTCGTACGCACAGCGTCGCGGCCGCGCCCGGGGCGGCGTCGTCCGTCGCGACCTGGAGTTCGGCGCCGCCGAAGGACACTCCGCCCACACCCACCGTCACCGGCAGCAGGTTCGCGTTGCCGACGAACGACGCCGTGAATTCCGTACGCGGACGTCGGTACAGCTCCTGCGGCGTGCCGCAGTCCTGGAGCCGGGCCCGGTCCATGACGGCGATCCGGTCGGCGAGGGTCAGCGCCTCGACCTGGTCGTGGGTGACGTACAGGACCGAGACGTCCGGCAACTCCCGGTGGAGTCGCGCCAGTTCGGCCAGCATCCCGGAGCGCAACTGCGCGTCGAGCGCGGACAGCGGCTCGTCGAGGAGCAGGACGTTCGGCCGGATGGCCAGCGCCCGCGCGATGGCGACGCGCTGCTGCTGTCCGCCGGACAGCTCGCGCGGATAGCGCTTGGCATAGGCCGCCATCCCGGTCATCTCCAGGGCCTCGGCGACCCGCCCGGGGATCTCGGCCTTCGGCACCTTCTGCGCCTTCAGGCCGAAGGCCACGTTGTCCTCGACCCGCATGTGCGGGAAGAGGGCGTACTGCTGGACGACCATCCCGATCCCCCGCCGGTACGGCGGGAGGTCGGTGACGTCGCGGTCGCCGATGAACACCCGCCCGGAGACCGGCCGCACGAACCCGGCGACGGCACGCAGGGCGGTGGTCTTGCCGGAGCCGGAGGGCCCGAGGAGGGCCATGACCTCGCCGGGTTCGACGGTCAGGTCGAGCGAGTCGAGAACGGTGTGGTGCCCGTACGCGACGGAGACGGAGTCGAAGCGGATGCCGCTACGGGCACCGGCCGCGTGGGTCGTCGCGCGCATGGTGTGCGCCACGGCGGTCCCGGCGGTCGCGGCGGTCGCAGCGGTCCCGGCGTTCCCGGCGGTCGCGGGCGCGGTCACCGGTCCGCCTCCGCCCGCGCTGTCGCCCCCGGCAGATCCGCGACCGAGGTCAGTACGTGCGTCGCGCCGTGCTCCTTGAGCGCGCCCGCGTCGTGCGCGCCGGTCAGGACGCCCGCGACGATCCCGGCACCCGAGCGGACCCCGCTGAGCATGTCGTACGAGGTGTCGCCCGCGACCACGATCTGCCGGACGTCGTCGACGACTCCCGTACGGAGGAAGGCCGCGAGGACCATGTCCGGGTACGGGCGCCCCCGACCGCCCGCGTCAGCCGGGCAGAGGGTCAGCTCGACCAGGTCGCGCCAGCCGAGCGCGTCGAGGATGGCGTCCTGGGTGACCCGGGCGAATCCCGTGGTCAGGACCACCGTCCGGCCCTGGCCCTGCAGTTCGGCGATCGCCTCGGCCGCGCCGGGTATCGGGGCGATCCGGCCGCCGGAGACCAGCTCCCCGTACGCCGCCTCAAAGGCGAGGTTGGCCTGCTGGGCACGGGTCTCGTCGCCGCCGAAGAGG
Source organism: Streptomyces sp. NPDC039609 (assembly GCF_055596705.1). Classification (NCBI taxonomy): domain Bacteria; kingdom Bacillati; phylum Actinomycetota; class Actinomycetes; order Kitasatosporales; family Streptomycetaceae; genus Streptomyces; species Streptomyces sp. NPDC039609. Next base: position 188,147 of record NZ_JBVIUJ010000002.1, on the reverse strand, counting down.
TGGCGGAAGACGGAGATCTTGGACTCGCCCATGGTGGCGCGGACGTAGTCGATCATCGTGGCCGGGTCTTCGCCGAGTCGCTCGGCGGCGGCCGTGAAGGCCTGCTCGACGAGGCCGCCGTCGGCGACCGTGGTGCCGGCCATGTCGAGTACGACGAGGTTGTGCTTGCGGTTCTCGGTCACGGTGTTCACCAGCCCAGTTCGTTCGCGGTCGTCTCGGCGATGGCGGGCGAGCAGGTCATGCCGCGTCCGCCGGGTCCGGTCACCAGCCACACGCCTTCGCGGACCTTCTGGCGGTGCACGACCCGGCCGGTGTCGGTGCACTGCGCGTACACGCCCGCCCAACGCCGCCGGATCTTCGGCAGCGGGCGTCCGAGGAAGGACTCCACGACGCGGGTGAGGTGCTCGTAGGGGTCTTCGAGGGTGTCGAAGGCGAACGGGTGCTCGTACTCGTGGGTGTCGCCGATGGTCAGTCCGCCATCGACGCGCTGCACCATCAGGAGCTGCATCTTGTGCGCGGCGGCGGTCGGGTCCTGTGCCTGTCCCGCGTTGAGCGCGTCCAGAGCGTCGGACTTGTACGCCGGGTAGTAGCGGAAGGAGTCGGCGTCGGCGACGGAGGTGGTGAGCGGCTCGCCGAGCGGGTCGGTCTGCATCATCTGCAGCCGGACCCGGCGGACCGGGATGTCGCCGGCGATCTCGCGGACGAGGCCGGTGAGCGCGGCGCCGGTGCAGAGGACGACGACGTCGCCGGTGTGGACCTCACCGCGGTCGTCTCGGACGGCATGCCCACCGACGACGTCCCGCACCTCGCGGTCGGGCAGGAAGGTGTACTTCCCGGTGGCCAGGAGGGCTTCGCGCAGGGCGAGTTGGGCGGTGCGCGGCTCGACCGCGGCGTCCCGCTCGCACCACAGGGCGGCCTCGAACGCTCCGCGCAGGGCGGGGTTGACGGCACGGGCCTCGTCGGCGGTCAGCAGCTTGTAGCCGCGCGCCGCCGCGTCGGGCCGGGCCAGGGCGGCCTCGGCGACGGCCCGTTCCAGCTCGGTGCGCACGGGGGTGAGCGAGCCAATGGCCCGGAAGCCGAGTCCGGGGACGTGGGCACCGATGCCCTCCCACAGTTCGCGGGCGCGCAGCGCGGTCTCCAGCTCCTCGCCGCCCGCGCGGCCGCTCACCCATATCTGGCCGAAGTTGCGGAGGGAGGCCCCGCGCGCCTCGGCCTCGCGCTCGATGTGTACGACCTCATGGCCGCGTTCCACTGCCTGCCAGGCGTGCATGGTTCCCACCACGCCGGCTCCTACGACGATCACCTTCATGCCGTTCACCGTCCTGGCGACGGGTGACCCGGACGGATCCGATGGGCAACGGGACGGTGAACTGCCCGACAAGGTTGGCCTAGACCCGTTATCTTTTTGTTATCGACGTGCGTCGATCGGTACCTCGCGGCATGCGCTCAGCCCTGATGCCCCAGGTGGGCGGTGAAGCTGAAGCGGTCACCGCGGTAGAGGGTCCGGACGCGCTCCAGGGGCCGACCGGAGGTGTCCCGGGAGATCCGGTGGATCAGCAGCATCGGGAGCGCGGGCGGGGTGCCGATCAGCAGGGCCTCGCGCGGCGTGGCGAGGACGGTCTCGATGCGCTCGTCGGCGTCACCGAACGTGATGCCGAGCTTCTCACGGAGATAGGCGTAGAAGGAGGAGTCGGGATCGAAGTCGGTGCCGAGGCGCGGGGCGCGTGCCTCGGAGACGTACGTGCTCTCCAGGCCGACCCGCTCGTCGTCGGCGAGCAGCACGCGCTCCATGTGCCAGACGGGCTCGCCGCGTTGGACGCCGATCTCGGGTGCGAGGGCGTCAGGGCAGGGGAAGCGGTCGAGGGAGATGAGCGTACGGCCGGGGCGGCGCCCTTGCCGTCGTACTCCCTCGGTGTAGCTCGCCAGCGAGAGCGGCTGTTCCAGCTTGGGCCCGGCGACGACGGTCCCCCGCCCCTGGCGGCGCAGCCGCCCTTCGAGGAGCAGCTCGCGCAGGGCCTGACGGACGGTCTCCCGGGAGACCTCGTAACGGAGGGCGAGATCCCGCTCGGTGGGCAGGAGTCCCCCTTCGCCCAACTCATCTATCAGCGAGGCGACTTTGGCCTTCACCGCGTAGTACTTGGGGATACGGCCGTGCTCGGGGATGCCGGAGCGGATGGGGGCGCCAGGTGCCTGGTCGTTCGGGTAGTCCACTGGGGGATGCTCGCAGATGGGAATGAACGGGAGGGTGTACGGAGAGCGACCGGAGGGTTCTACGCCCGGCGGCGACCGCGGCGGGCGGCGGCGACCAGTGCCGCGCCCGAGAGGAGCAACGCGCCGGAAGCGGGAGCGAGGGCGGTGGTCGACTCGGGGCCCGTGAGGGCGAGTTCGGGCCGGAAGGGGGCGGTTGGACTGGTGGTGTCGCCGGCCGAAGCCGAGGGGACGGGGCTCGGGTTTGTGCTCGGGTTTGTGCTCGGGTTTGTGCTCGGGTTTGTGCTCGGGCTCGGGCTCGGGCTCGTCTCCGCCTCCGTCCCTGTCTCCGTGTCCGTGTCCGTGTCCGTGCCGGTCGTCCCCTCCGGCGCGATGGTCAGGCGGTAGTCGTCGGACTCGCCGACCCAGTCCCCGTCGTCCCCCCGACGCTGCACGATCGCCGCGTTGGCGACGACCTCGTTGGGTGCGGTGTCCTCGCGGAACGCGAGGCGGACGCCGACGGTGACCGTGCGGCCCGCGGGGACGGCGAAGCCGGGAAACCCGTTGAACACCCCGATGTTCTCGTCCTCGTCGGTCTCCTCGAACCGCACCGGCAGCCAGCGGCTCATTGCGGAGTCGTAGAAGTCGAGCCGGATCTGGTCGGGCCGGAGAACCCGGTCACGGTCGGCGAGGACCAGGACCGGGTGGATGCTGTGACAGGGCTCGGCGGTGGTGTTGGTGAGCTCGACCTCGAAGGCCCGGAAGGCGCTGCCCGGGACGAAGGTGCCGGGGCCGCCCTTGATCCGGGTGTCGAGGGGGAAGACGGGGTCGGTGGCCTTGCCGCACGTGGGGGGCTTGGTCTGGGCCTCGGTTGCGGGGTCGGGGGTGGGCGCGGGGCGAGGGTTGGGCTCGGCGCGAAGGCCGGGGGCGGAATCGGGGCCTAGGCGCTCGCTTCCGATGCCTGAGCTCTCGGTCCCGAGGCCGCGCTCGGTCCCGACGTCGTGCTCGGTCCCAACGTCGCGCTCGGTCCCACGGCCTGATCCGTGGCTCAAGCCGGCTCCGAGGCCAGGGTGTTCGGTTCCGGGGTCGAGTCGCTCGGCTCGGGAGCCGACGTGCTCGGTTCCGGAGCCGAGGTGCTCGGCTCGGGAGCCGAGGTGCTCGGTTCCCGGGGCGGCGCGCTCGGTTCCGGAGTCCGTGCCGGAGCCGGAGCCCGGGCCGGGGGCGGGTTCTGCCGAGGACGGGGCGACGGCGAGCGCGAGGACGGCGGTTCCGGTCGTCGCCGCGGTCACACCGAGGGCGAGGGCGTTGCGCAGTCGCATGGGCGGGTGCCTTTGCTGCTCGCGGGCGTACGGGACGGCCGCGACGCTGCCACCCGGGCACGGCGGTGCCGGGGAGCGACGCGGCGCGTGCCCCCGGACGGCCCGACCATTCCGCCCGATCAGCCTATTTTCCGAAGATAGGACTGAGGATCAGTTGCGCCGCGCCCTCGGCGACGGCGTACGGCGTGACCGTGCCCGCGACCGGGGTACCCAGGCCCGCCCCGGCAAGGACCGCGCCCACGCCCTGCGCGAAGACCTCCGGCGCCGCGGTCACGGCCCGGCCCCCGAGGACGACGCGGTCGATGTCCAGGAGCCGTACGAGGTTCATGGCGCCGGTGCCGAGGATCCTGGCCGCCTCGGGGAGGTCACCGCGGGCCACGGCCGCGAGGCACAGGACCTCCAGGCACCCGTGCCCGCCGCAGTCGCAGGGCGGGCCGTCGAGCTGGACGGTCTGGTGCCCGAACTCCCCCGCGCCGGTCCGCGCGCCCCGATGGAGCGCGCCGCCCAGGACAAGGCCGGAGCCGAGCCCCGTACCGAGATGGAGGTACGCGAACGAGTCGGCGACCGGGGCGCGGAGGGCGAGCCCCAGGGCAGCGGCGTTGGTGTCCTTGTCGAGCTCGACGGGCAGCGCGAGCCGCCGCGCGAGCTCGTCCCGCAGCGGGACGCCCTCCCACTCCGGGTACCCGGTGACCCGCCCCGGGGTCCCGGTGAGGTGATCGAGCGGCCCGGGCATGGCGACCCCGACACCGAGGAGGGCGGGGGTGTGGGGGGTAACGGGGTCCGGGGCCTCAGAGCCGTGGTGCTCAGGGCCGTGAGCCCCAGAGCCGCGGGCCTCAGAGCCTTGAGCCTCAAAGCCGGGGGCCTCAGAGCCGTGGACCCCAGAGCCGTAGACCCCAGAGCCGCGGGCCTCAGAGCCGCCGGCCCCATGGCCTTGGGCCTCGGAGGAGGCGGGGCCGAGCGCCCCGAGACCCGCCACCTCCCGCTCCACCACCTCGAACACCGCGTCCACGCCCGCACCGAGGTCCAGCGGTGCCCGGCGCTCGGCCACGCGTACCCCGGCAAGGTCCACCAGAACGGCCGTCAGCTCGTCGCGGTCCAGGTGGACCCCGACCGCGTACGCCGCCGAGGGGACCAGCCGCAGGACGGTACGGGGTTTGCCGCCGGTCGAGGCGCGGTGGCCGGCCTCCCGTGCCAGGCCCTCCGTCCGCAGCCGCGCCGTGATCTTGCTGACGGCCTGCGGGGTGAGCCCGGTCCGTTCCGCCAGCTCCAGGCGACTGATCCCGGCCTCTCCCGCCGTACGCAGCAGATCGAGCACCAACGCGGCGTTGTGGCTGCGCAGCGCCGGCAGATTCACGCCCGCCGCGGCAACCGGACCAGCCCCGCCGACCGCACCGACCGCGCCGCCCCTGACACCCCTGACACTCCTGTTCACCACCCCATTCTCCCCCTCGCTTGCACTTTGGCAACAGCGTTGCTTAAGTGGGTTCCATGACTGGCACCGACACCGCCTCCCTCCGCGTCGGACTCGTCGGCTACGGCCTCGCGGGCTCCGTCTTCCACGCCCCGCTGATCGCCGCCACCGAGGGCCTCGTCCTCGACACGGTCACGACCGGCAATCCGGAGCGCCAGGCGCAGGCGCGCGCCGCGCACCCCGGCGTACGGGTCGCGGACTCCCCCGACGAGCTGTGGGCGCGGGCGGACGAGCTCGATCTGATCGTCGTCGCCTCCCCCAACAAGACGCATGTCCCGATCGCCACCGCCGCGCTCGAAGCGGGGCTCCCGGTCGTCGTGGACAAGCCGGTCGCCGGCACCGCCGCCGAGGCGCGCGGGCTCGCCTCGCTCGCCGACGAGCGGGGCCTGCTGCTCTCGGTCTTCCAGAACCGCCGGTGGGACAACGACTTCCTCACCCTGCGCGCGCTCCTCGCCGACGGCGCGCTCGGTGACGTGCTGCGCTTCGAGTCGCGGTTCGAGCGCTGGCGTCCCCAGCTCAAGGGCGGCTGGCGCGAGTCCGGCGCGCCGGAGGAGATCGGCGGGCTGCTGTACGACCTCGGCAGCCATGTCGTCGACCAGGCCCTGGTCCTGTTCGGTCCGGCCGTGCGCGTCTACGCGGAAGCGGATGTCCGTCGTCCGGGCGCCGAGACCGACGACGACACGTTCATCGCGATCACGCACGCGAACGGTGTCCGCTCCCACCTGTACGCGAGCGCCACCACCGCCCAGCTCGGCCCGCGCTTCCGGGTCCTCGGGTCCGGCGCCGGCTTCGTGAAGTACGGACTCGACCCGCAGGAGGCCGCCCTGCGCGAGGGTCTGCTGCCGGCGCCCGGCACTCCGTGGGGCGTGGAGCCGGAGGCGATGTGGGGCACCCTCGGAGCCGGGGAGTCCCCGCTGACCGGCGGCGGCACCCCGGTCGAGACACTGCCGGGCGACTACCCGGCGTACTACGCGGCCGTCGCCGCCGCCCTCCGCGGAACCGGTGCGAACCCGGTCACCGCCCTGGAGGCCGCGGCGACCCTGGACGTCCTGGAGGCGGCGAAGCGCTCCGCCCGCGAGGGAATCGCGGTGACGCTGTGAGCGCCGCCCCGGAGATCCCCGAACTGGAGGCCCAGGAAGCCCGTCTGGCCCTCCCCCACTTCACGTACGACGACGCCTGGGCGCTCGGCTCGCTCCTCGTCGGCCTGGCGCGCGAGCGCCGGGCGCCCGTCGCGATCGACATCCGGCGCGGCGCGCAGCAGCTCTTCCACTGCGCGCTGCCGGGGTCGAGCGCGGACAACGACGCCTGGATCGACCGCAAGAGGCGGGTCGTCGAGCGGTACGGCGAGAGCTCGTTCCTCGTCGGTGCCCGTTTCCGGGCCAAGGGGACGACGTTCGAGCAGTCCTCGCGCCTCGACCCCGACCGGTACGCCGCCCATGGCGGTTCGTTCCCGATCGTGGTCGAGGGCGCGGGGGTGATCGGCTCGGTCACCGTGTCGGGGCTGCCCCAGGCCGAGGACCACGCGATGGTGGTCGAGGCGCTGGGCCGCCTGCTCGACGGCTTCGACGGCTTCGGCGGTTGAGCCCTCGCCGGGGTACGGCCGCTACGCGTCCTTGAGCTCCTGGCGCTGGCGGCCGAGCCCGTCGATCTCCAGCTCCACCACGTCACCGGCCCGCAGGTACGGCTTCGGCTCCGGCTGCCCCATCGCGACGCCCGCCGGGGTGCCGGTGTTGATGATGTCGCCGGGGTACAGGGTCATGAACTGGCTGACGTACCGTACGACCTCCGCGACCGGGAAGATCTGGTCCGAGGTGTTGCCGTCCTGCTTCAGCTCACCGTTGACCCAGAGCTTGAGCGCCAGGGCCTGCGGGTCCGGCACCTCGTCGGCGGTGACCAGCCAGGGGCCGAGCGGGTTGAAGGTCTCGCAGTTCTTGCCCTTGTCCCAGGTGCCGCCGCGCTCGATCTGGAACTCGCGCTCCGAGACGTCGTGGGCCACCGCGTAACCGGCGACGTGCGCGAGTGCCTCCTCGTCGGTCTCCAGGTAGCGGGCGGTACGGCCGACGACGATCGCCAGCTCGACCTCCCAGTCCGTCTTGGTGCTGCGGCGGGGTACGAGCACGGTGTCGTCGGGGCCCACGACCGTGTCGGCGGACTTGAGGAAGACCACCGGCTCGGCGGGGGTCGCCGCGCCGGTCTCCGCCGCGTGCCCGTGGTAGTTCAGCCCGATGCACACGACCTTGCCGATCCGGCCGACCGGCGGCCCGATCCGCAGCCCGGTCGCGTCGAGCGCGGGCAGTACTCCGGCCCCGACGGCCGCCCGGATCCGGTCGAGCGCGGACGCGTCGGCGAGCAGGCTGCCGTCGACGTCGTCGACCAGGGCCGACAGGTCGCGCAGCGTCCCGTCCTGGTCGAGCAGGGCAGGACGCTCGGCACCCGCCGGGCCGACTCGCAGCAGCTTCATGGTCTTCTCCCTGTGGTCGAGGTGGGCCCGGGGTCGGGCCCTACAGATCCCCGGCCGATGGGTTGCGGCCATCGGAGGTTGGTCGATCCTCCAAGAGTTTCGACCACTCGGCAAGACCCCGTTCACGGACTGGACCCTTACGCCTGAGTAGCAAGGGCCTCCGTGGGGCGCTGGTCCCGGAAGAGGACGGCCCGCTCGAAGACGGTCCACGTGGTGCTGGTGACGACGTAGAGCGCGGCGGCGAGCGGGACGACGGCGACGGTGATCAGGGTGGCGAAGGAGAGCAGCGGCATCACCTTGTTGATCGTGTCGGCACCCGGCGTCGCCGGGAGTCCGGTGTCCAGGGGCTGTGCGGCGAGCTGCCGCTTGGTACGGCGGTAGTTGAAGGTCGCCACGGCGGCGACGATCGCGAAGAGCACGAGGTAGACCTGACCGGCCGGGCCGAAGGCGCCGCCGTGGCCGAGGGCGTCGGCCCAGTGGTCGCCGAGCGGGGCGGCGAAGAGGGTGTGGCCGGCCATGCGATCGCCGGAGAACAGGTGGTACATGAGGAGGAACGCGGGCGCCTGGAGGAGGCTCGGCAGACAGCCGGCGAAGGGCGAGACCTTCTCCTTCGCGTGCAGCTCCATGACCGCCTTCTTGAGCCGCTCGGGGTCCTTGGCGTGCTTGGCGCGGAGCTCGGCGAGCTGCGGGGCGATGCGGGTACGGGCCTTCTGTCCGCGGGCGGCCGCCCGCGAGAGGGGGTGGATCGCGAGCCGGACGACCATTGTGAACAGGACGATCGCGGCGGCGGTCGCGGTGGTGGCGAAGAGCGGCTGGAGCAGGTCGGCGAGCTGCTCGACCAGGGAAGCGAAAACGGACATGGGAGCCCTCCGAAGGGTCTCGTCGTGCCGGAAGAAGGACGTCTCGGCATGACGGATCCGCGCAGGGTCTTGCTGTGTTCTGTGCGCCTACGCGGCCGTCGGGAGGGGACGGCCGGGTGCCCGGGGCCTGCGGCGGCCGGAGGCGTCGGGGTCGCGTTGCGGCAGGAACGCGGTGCGCCGCTCACGATCGCGCAGGGCGGTGCGTACCCGGGTCGGGGGTACGGACGCGGGTGCGGGGGCGCCGATGAGGGCGCAGACGACGGTGGTCGCGGCGAGCGCGACGGCGGCGGAGAGGCTCGAACCGTCGGAGAGGAGGAGATCGGCGAGCGCGAGCAGGAAGAAGAGGGGAGCGAGCACGCGCAGGAGCAGGTTACCGATCACCGCACTTCCCTCCCTGGCCGTCGCCCATCGTGTCCTCTGTCAGCCGTTATACACGATCGGCTTCGAGAGGGACGAGGAGTCGTCGCGGCCGGAGCAGGGCACGGTCGACCGGTTCACCGGGCTCCGGATCGAGCTGGTGGGCGCGGCCGTCACCGTACGAGCTTCGCCCAGACGACGAGCCGGTACGCGGAGCTGAACTCGGGCGTGCAGGTGGTCAGCGTGAGGTAGGAGCCGGGGGCGGAGTACCCGTAGGAGGGCTTGACGAGGGAGCGGGGCACGGGCTGGATGACACCGGTGTCGCGGGGAGCGGTCTGCGCGAGCACCTGGTCGACGACGTACTCGTACTCCCGCTCCCGGGTCTGCACCCGGATCCGGTCGCCCGGCCGGAGCCGGTTGATGTAGCGGAAGGGCTCGCCGTGGGTGTTGCGGTGCCCGGCAAGGGCGAAGTTGCCGGGGCGCCCGGGCGAGGCGGTGCCGGGGTACTGCCCGACGTACCCGCGGTCGAGAACGGATCTCTTGCCGACGCCACGGGCGACGGGGGCGGTGAGGCCGATGCGGGGGATACGGAGGATGGCGTAGGCGGAGGAGAGACGAGGGGCGCTGGAGGGAGCGGCCTCGGGCCGGGCCTCCGAGGGCCCCGCGGCGGACTCGACGGGCGCCGGGGTGTCGACCACGGAGGGCGATTCACCGACCGATGGCACCCCCTCCACCGGAGGTGATCCCTCCCACTCCCGCTCGAGCGCGTGGACCTGCTGGGTGGCCTGGGCGCGGGCCTGCTGATTGGTCCACCAGAGCTGGTGGACGACGAGGAGCAGCAGGACAACCCCGCAGGTGACGACGGCCTCGGCGCCGACCCACAGCACGCGGGCGGGTGTGCTCCGCACCCCGCGTGTCTGGACGACGACCGGCACCCTGTCCCGCACGCGGGGCACGATAAGCGCTGACGCGCCAACTCTCCAGGGCCGTACAGCAGTACGGTGGTCGACATGCGCCCCGACACGCCTGCCGCCCACGCCACCGAAGCCGAGCGTCTGCTGCGCACCGCCGCGCGGTACCCCGAGGATCAGGAACCGCTGTTCCTCCAGGCAGCGGCGCATCTGGAACTGGCGGGCGAGCGGCCGCAGGCGACGGCGCTGTACGACACCCTCCTGTCCTCATCACCCGCCTCCCCCCACCTGATCAGGGCGCTGAAGGCGGCGAACCTGTGGGAGTACGGCCACGAGGCGGAGGCGCGCGCGATCATCGAGGGCGTCCGTGCGTCGGCGCCGGCGGACGCGGGGCCGTGGGAGATCGTCGTGGAGACGCTCGAATCCCATGACGAACTGGAGCTGTCGGAGACGCTCGCGACGGAGGCGGCGCGCCTGCTGGTACCGGAGTCGGCGCCGACGGACCTCCCGCACCCCACGCGCTCCCTGCTCGCCACCCGTCACCGGGTCCGCCGGATGCTGGCCCTGCCCCACGACGACTGGGACACTCTGGCGGACACACTGCACACGGGCGACGTCCCCCTGGACGAACTGCACGACCCGAAGCGCCTGTGGTCGCTCGGCTCCTCGGACCCGGCGGAACTCCAGGCCGAGATCATCCGCCTCCGCAGCGAACTGGGCTCCTACCGCACGGCCCTCTCCCGCCCCTTCCCGGTGGCGGTCCTCCACTGGCCGGAAGCGGAACTGGACGAGCTCCTCGCCTCGTACCCGGAACTGGAGGCGGAGTACCCCACCTACCGCGCCCACCTCACGGACATCGAAGCCTCACTCCGAGAACTCGCGGCGGCGGGCACCCCCAACCTGGGCATCGTCCCGGCAACGGTCCCGTCGTACGAGGCCTTCGCCGCCTCGGAATCCACCTCCCCCGCGAACGCGTCGCTGCTACCGCAATACGCCACCACCCTGGCGGCTCGCGGCAGGGCGACGGCGTGGCCGCCGGCGCGGGGCGAGGGGTGCTGGTGCGGGTCGGGGCGGGGGTATGGGGAGTGCCACGCCTCGGAGTGACCACCGGTCCGGCAGCGGACCATTCAGACGTTCCCAACCAACCGGGACCGCTCCCATGGTGGAATTGATGCAGGAGCCGTGGCGCAAACGGCTCGATCGAGCGCGCTGATTATGATCGGCTTTCGCCTGGCGACCCAGTGGCGCGATCGACTCGAGCTGTGACGACTCGGCGATCGACAGAACCGACCGAGCCACGATCGTGAAAAACCACGCCTTGAGCACGATGAAGCCGCTCTCACCTGCTGTCTCGGCACGGATGAGCCGACAGGCCAGCAAGGACACAGCTTGCGAGCTCGCGGTCCGGCGTCTCCTCCACGCAGCTGGGCTGCGCTACCGCGTCGAGTACCCCGTGCCGGGAATGGCCCGACGCCGGATCGACGTGGCCTTCACCTCGGTCAAGGTGGCCATCCTGATCGACGGCTGTTTCTGGCACGGCTGCCCGCAGCACGCTACGCAGCCGAAGTCGAACGCCGAGTGGTGGCGGCAGAAGCTCGACCGCAACATGGCCCGCGATGCGGAGACGACCGAGCACCTGACCTCGGCGGGGTGGGAAGTGCTGCGCTTCTGGGAGCATGAGACGCCGGAGGATGTGGTGCTGCGCGTCACGACTGCAGTCGAACAGCGGAAGGCCCAACGCGGGCGGGGGAGGAATGGTTGAGCAGGCTGACATTTATCGACGTGTTCTCCGGGGCGGGTGGGCTCGCTCTGGGGTTGGAGCGGGCCGGCCTCGAACCGCGCCTGCTGCTGGACGACGACAGGGACGCCGTCACCACTCTCCGGACCAACCGGCCGCAATGGAACGTGCTGCACACCGACCTGCTGGACTTCGACCCGACCGAGCACCCCGTGAGCCACGACGTGGACCTCCTCGCGGCGAGTCCGCCACGGGTGAAGTCCAATGCGACCGTCAAACGGACGGATTCGGGCGCGGAAGAGCGGCTGCTGGAAGCCACTGTCTATCTCGTCCATGCGATCAGACCTCGGGCGGTACTCATCGAGAACGTTCCTGGGCTCGCTCACGCGGACGAGTACCAGCGGTTTCGTGATTTCACCCGAGCCGAACTTGCCCACTTGGGGTACGAGTTCACCTGGTTCGTCATGAACGCAGTCGACTTCGGGGTACCGCAGAACCGTAAGCAGAGCGTCCTGTTGGCAGTCGAACGGCAGTGGGCTGCGGCGTTCCGACCGCCGACCCCCACCGTACAAGCGCCTATGACGGTCGGTGCCGCGCTGCGGTCCTCCATGGCTTCACGAGGTTGGCAGGACGCCGCCCGCTGGGCTGCCCAGGCCGATCAACCGGCTCCGACTCTGGTCGGCGGCTCGAAGAACCGAGGCGGCGCCGACCTCGGCCCAACCGGGGCCAAGCGGAAGTGGGCGACCATGGGCGTCAACGCTCACACCGTGGGCGACCAGGTACCCGGCCCGGACTTCGTATGGGACGCCGAACTCGGCAGGGACCACATGGTGAAGATCACGGTCGAGCAGGCGGCGCTGCTGCAGGGCTTCCCCGAGGCGTGGGAGATCTCCGGGCGCAAGACCGCCCGTTACCGCCAGGTCGGGCACGCGACGCCGCCGCCTGTCGGGGAGGCACTGGGGCGAGCTGTCGCCGAAGCACTGATCGGGGATCCAGCGATCTTCGTTGCCGGCTACAATTCCGCCACATGACCAGCACGGCGTCCTATAAGCCCATCCTCGACAAACCCTTTGTCCTGGACCTCTTCGCCGGGCCCGGAGGGTTGGACGTCGCCGGGCGCGCGCTCGGCATCCCGAGTCTCGGCATCGAGTGGGACAGAAGCGCGTGCCTGACGCGCTACGCGGCCGGGCTGGACACCCTCCACGCCGATGTGAGCGCGGTGCGCAGAGACGCCTTCGAGTCGCTGCCGCCGGAGATCAACGTGCTGGCCGGGGGACCTCCGTGCCAGACGTACTCGGTGGCCGGGAAGGGTGCGGGCCGCAAGGCGCTGGAAGAGGTCAAGGGCTACATCAAACTCCTGATGGCGGGCGAGAAGATCGACAAGGCGCTGCAGTCCCTCAGCGATCCGCGCACGGCGATGGTCCTCGAGCCTCTCCGGTACGCGATTCAGGCGACCAGGAGTCCGAACCGGGAGAATCGCCCGTACGACGTCATCGTCCTGGAACAGGTCCCCGCGGTCGAGGCACTGTGGGACCACTACGCCGAAGTACTGGAGGAGACCGGCCTTCCGGACGGCACCAAGTACAAGGTCGTCGTCGACGTGCTCGACACCGAGACCTACGGGGTGCCGCAGACGCGTTCCCGCGCCGTGCTGATCGCTCGGCGTGAAGGGCTCGGTGAGCCCTCGCTTCCCAAGGCGACCCACCGTGCCTACGACCCCAAGGAATGGAATCGCAGGCAGGACGAGGACGCGGCCCAGCCTCATCAGCCGACCCTCTACGACGAAGCCGGGCCGGAGCCCGAGGCGCACGCGGAAGTGGAGGACGACTTCCAGTCCTGGAGGTCGATGGGTGATGTGCTCGTCTCTCGTGCGGGCACCCACCGAGGTCGCAGCACTCCCTTCCTGGTCCGCTCGAACTATGGCAGCTCCGGACACCCCGGGCGGCGCGGGGTGCGTACCGACCGACAACCCGCCGCCACGGTCACCGGCCGCATCTCCCGTTTCGTGGTCTTCGAGCACCTGGACGAGAACATCGTCTACGAGGGTGACCGGTTCAGCATGAACGAGGCGGGGATGCTGCAGAGCTTCCCGCCGGACTATCCGTGGTCCGGTACGGCGCAGTCCCAGCAGGTGGGCAATGCAGTACCGCCCCTGTTCGGTGCGCACCTGCTGAGCGCCGCGCTCGGTCTTCCCGCGCCGGACCCGGATGCGCTTAGCGAGCCCTGGGTTCCGGCCACCGAGGAAGAGCAGGCCAAGCTCCGGAGCCACGGCTGCGGGGACGCGTACGCCTGCACGGCCCGGTGTCCCCGGCCCGAGGATCAGACGCCGGCCCGCTCCACCTCGTCGCCCAGGAAGAAGTCCGCGAAGTAGTCACCGGGTCAATCGGTGCTCTTCCTGCCCCTGACCGGCGCGGTCTCGAACAGGTCTGCGAAGTAGCTGGTGAGCGCAGCCACGGACTCCTCGGAGACAGGGTCCTCATCTGGCCCTGTGGGAAGTTCGTGCCGGGCTACCGGTGGTGCCGATCCCGTCGCCGCGATCGCGATCCAGTCCCGCAGGCGGGTGGGATCCTTGGGCTCGTCCTGTGCGAGGACGTCGTAGACCAGGGTCGCTCCGGCAGCATTGATTGCGGTGCTGAGCCCGTTGACCTCTCGTCCATTGGAGACGAGGCCGCTCTTCAGGAGGCAGACCACGGCCTGGGCGGTAGGACGGTGGTCGATCAGGTCCATCCGCAGAACGTTGTGGATGATGTCCTGGACTCCGCAAGCAGCCTCGACGGGCTCGTAATCCGGCCCATTCCGAAAAGTCTCAGCCGCCCACCACAGACGTGAGAAGCACTGACGGTCCGCAGGCCCCCTGAACCGCTCCGCGTTGATGCGTCTTTCCGCCCCGTCCGCCTTCGGCTCCGACAGGTGGCGCCAAGCAACGTAGTCGGGAGCCACCGCCAAGGCGATGTGGTTCCACAGACGCTTGTCCGCCGCCTCTCGCCGCGTCAGACGCAGCGTGGCATGGAGGCGTGGCGCGAGCCACGCATCGGCTCGTCGAGGGTTCTCCCGGAACTCGAACATGGCGTCTTCCACCAGGCTCCGGATCGGCTCGACCGACCACCTGGCGTCTTCCTCGGGAAGCTGCTCGGCTACCTTGGCCAGATCGATGCCACCGTGCACCTGTTCGCCTTTGAGCAGTTCCTCGGTGAGGAACGGGTCGACGGCAGATGTAGCGAGCAGCGCCAGGCGCTCCGGTACGTGTTTCGGTGCGGTGATCACGACTCACTCTCCCGGTTCGCCTGTTCCAGACCGCGGATGACATAGGTGAGCGCCCTGGTGGCATCGGTGCGCCGGACCGCCGCGTAGTGGATGCGGGTCTGGAGTTCCACCCAGCCCGACTCTCCTGTGCGTCGGCGATGCACCTGCCGTAGGGCCTCCTCGACATGCACGCCGGGAATCACGTCAGGGAGCATCTCCCGCAGCACCTCGCCCTGCCAGTCGGTCGGAAAGACCGGGCCGCCGTCGGGTTCCACCTCCAGGTCGCCGATGGCGCCGTGGAAGACCGCGGTCCAGACGTCGGTGGCCATCTGGGCGACCAGCAGGTCGCGCACCTTGCTGTCGACACCGGAGCCATTGCTGTCCAGCAGCCCCATGACCCCTTCGGTGTCGGTGTTCACGAACACCGTGGGGACCCGTGCCGAGGCATCCACGATCCAGGGCGCGTCGGCGCAGGCCTGCAACAGGTCCCGAGAGCTCTTCTTGAACGAGGCTTTCTGGACGTCCAGTTGGAGTCCACGGACCGGCTCGTCGGAAACCGTGTCGACGATCCAGCTCCGGTCGGTCTCGGCGATCGACCGTCCTTTCACACCGTCCACCGTTCCGACGGCGTGCACGGCGAGGGAGGCCCGCCCCAGGTGGTCGTCGCGGAACACCACCAGGGAGCCGGACCAGTCCCGTCCGTCCTCCTTGTCGCGCATGAGGTCCACGGAGGTGCGAACGTTCGTCTCGCCGTCCGTCAGCACGGCGAGGACGCGCAGGTCGGACCAGGCCGCGTCCGGCGCGTTCGCCCCCGGCGGAAGCGTCGCGGAGAGACCGATCGTGGCGCTCACCCAGTCGGTGTGACCCGCGATGCCGAGTGCGACGGCCTGATCCTGGGTCGAGTACGCGGCGGTCTCCAACTGGTCGCGGATGCCGTCCGGGAGGCGGAGGGAGACCGAGGTCACCCTGAGCGTGATCGGCCGGTTGACTCGCTTGTACGGGTAGATCTTCACTCGTCACTCCCCCTTGCCGGCACGGAGTTCGACGACGAGGCGAGTGAGCGTGGTCCTGACCGGGTGGCTTGTGACATCGGTGGAGCCTCTGAACATCGCGCGGCGAGCGCCGGGGGTGAAGCGCAGGGTCCCGTCCTCCACCTCACAGCCTTCGACGGCCACGAGTTCCGCCCAGTCCAGCTTCGGGCGGCCTCCGGAGCGGACGTCCAGCTGGGCGACCGGCACCATCGGGACGATCTCGTCGCCGCGCGGGATGCTCACCTCGGCGGTGATCCGCCACTCCCCGCCGTCGCCGATCGTCGCGTCGAGCCCGTCCAGTACCGGAACCACCGGCCCGGAGGGCATCTTGGCCTTCGGTCTCGTCTTCACCGTCAACGCCTTGCGCAGCGCCTCCCCTCCCTCGCGGTTGCCGCGCTTCGGCCGCACCACAAGTTCCCTGACCGCGTTGTTGACTTCGGTGGTGAGCGCGCTGATCCGCCGGTAGGCGGAGGGCGACCAGCGCAGGGTCAGCTCCTCCGTCTGCCCCCAGCGGTCGTGCTCGGGCGGTTCCGCCGCACGCAGGAATTCCTCCGCGTCATTCGCGAAAGGAACGGATTCCCCGGCCGCCTCGCCGACCAGGAGAACGGCCTGGAACGGGTTGGTCCCCAGCGGCAGGTTCGGCACCCGCGACTTCTTGACGGTCATACGGTTGCCGCGCAGGAAGTGAACCTGGTTCTTCACCCCGTCCTTCTTCGCTCTGTCGTCGTCCACGACGTCGGTGACCAGCAGGACCGCCTGATGCGTCCCGAGGGTCCCCCCCGGAGCACCTCCGAGCAGAGGCAGCTTCAGCGGCACGTTGCGGGCCGCCACCTGCCCGGCTTCGGTGAGCCGATCCACGGTGGCACCCTCGTAGTACGCCCGCAGCGCACGGGTCCGGGAGGGCTGCTCGACCGATGGGTCCACCAGTTCTTCCGCTACGACCTCTTCGACCACTTCACCGTCGCTGCGCACAGCGCGGACCGAGATCTCCAGGCGGGGCAGTCTGCCGCCCCCACCGGTCATCGCGGCCCAGAAGTCACGGCCCAGAGCCTTGACCAGACGCCGGTGCATCCTGCGGATGTCACGCGTGTCCTCAGCACCCTCGTCGTCCACATCCGTGGCTTCGTCGTCGGCGTCGGACGACTTCTCGTCGAGGCTGGCCACATCGTGCGCGCCGACGATGAGGAAGGAGGTGCCGGGTTCGCCATTCTCCCGAGTCAGGTACAGACGGGCAGCGGTGTCTTCGTCCGCCCACCAGGAGCGTGCGACCTCGGCGTTGGGCGAATCGGGATCAGGGCGCCCGAACCAGGCGGGACCGGCGAACGACTCACCGTTGACCTCCCGCCATGGCAGTTCGAGACGGCCGATGAGCCGACGCTCCTTACGCCCCTCGTGCGACTCGGACAGAGTGGAGTTGATGAGCACGAGCCCGAGGGCGCTGGTGGCCCACAGCGTCGCCTTGCCCAGACCGTACGAACCGCCCGCGCTGTGCCCGGACTTGAGGCTCTCCAGCTGGCGTCTGACCACGGCGGCGAACTTTCCGTCCGCGTAGTCGTCGCCGATGAGCCCGGAAGCGTTGTAGTCGTCAACGCGCAGCAGGACCAGGCGGCCCTTCTCGTACATGTCGCGCACTCCGGCGTCCACGACCCGACCGACCTTCTGGTTACCGGCGATCTCCGAGACTGCGGAGTAGTGCGGGAAGAGATCGTTCCAGAGAATCGCCTCTCGGAAGTCGTCCAGCGCCTTGCCGGTCAGCTCGTGCAGCGTGTAACGGACCCGGACCGGGCGGCCGTTGTCCAGTCGCTCGTCGAGACTGTTCTGGCAGGTCTCACGCGCGAGGACCTGCACGTCGGCGTCGAAGGCGAAGGCGGCGGCATTGCCCAGGTCACGGCCACGGTCGGGGTAGCCGCGCCGGTGGTACCAGGTGACCGGGAGGCCGGCCTGGGTGTCGGTGGTGCGGGTGTGCACCGTACCGAGGTCCGTGCCCAGCGCCTTGGCGATGTCGATCATGACGGTCGGGCGGGGAGTCGACCTTCCCGTGATCCACGCGGAGACGGCGGCTCGGGTCAGCCCGAGCTCCTTGGCCAGTTCGACCTGCGTCTTCCCTGACAGCTTGAGCTGACGGACCAGCCAAGGTCCGAACTCCTCGCCTGTCTCCACGCGCCACCCGCCCTTCCCTCGGAGTCGCATGCGTATCGCATGCTCCGGACCAGGAGGCTAATTTGACGCACTCGAAGACGTCAACCAAAAGTTGATCGGGGCGAACAGCTTCGGTCACCACTGATCGATGCCCGACTTGTTCGGATCGCACGACTTGCCCCGACTTAACCCCACCCTCCTTAAGCGGAGCACTCATCTCCCCACATTTGAAGGTCAGTTCGGGATTGCATGCTTGAGTGACTGCCGATAGCTTGAGTGACGGTGGTGAATCCCATCTCGCTCGCGAAACCCGAAATCGGGGAGGCTGGGCGGCCGAGGGGAATTATGTCCAAAACCATCTCCAAGCCTCGCACAGAAATATTTCTCCAAAACGACTGGCAATATGAGAGCTTCACCCGGTAGCGTCTTATCGGGACAAGAATCTCACGCAAGATCGGCTGTTTCTTTCACGGGGGACGTGTATCCAAATACCCCCTGCGCAATTTTCAGAAAACGATGTGACAGGGGTGGGTAATTTCATGGATGGACAGGGCTGTGGCGACTTCTTATGGTCGTCGCGGGATTTGAGTACGTTTGAGCTTGAAATTCGGATGACGAAGAGCAAGGTCGAGGTGATGGAGATTCTTTGCGGACACAGCCTGAGTGAAGAGGGTTTCAACGCTGGATTCCCTGACTTGGCCAAGATGATTCAGGACCTGCCGGACGAGACCTCCCCCGCGGCCTGACCGACCGCCGCGAACCACCGAGTCTCTCGTCAAGAGCGCACCGCAAACACGGGCCGGCTGCACGAAGCCAGCAGCCGGCCCGCCCCTCACTTTCGTCCGGACCTTGATACCCCAGGAGCGCAGAAGCAGTGTCGTCTTCGTCCACTCCGGTGATCCAAACCGTCCTCGAACAGTCCTCCCGCGTCCTGCAGACTTACGCCGTGGACCCTGGCCTCGTGGCCGAGCATGCCAATGGCGAGCGCCGTATCACGCAAGGCGGATATGGTGATCGTCAACTCTTCGAGCTCGTACAGAACGCGGCCGACGAAATCGCCGACGAACCGGGCGGACGAGTCCACGTCGTCCTGACGGAGACCCATCTGTACTGCGCGAACGAAGGAAATCCGGTGACTCCGGAGGGCGCCGAGACAATTCTCCGGATGGGCATGTCGAGGAAGCGCGGAGGCCAGATCGGACGATTCGGTGTCGGCGTGAAATCAGTGCTCGTGGTGACCAATGCACCGGAATTCTTCAGTCGCACCGGAAGTTTCGGATTCGACCGCGCCTGGTCCTACAAGCAGATCAAGGCCGTGCCCGGTGTGGCGGCCCGCTACGGCCCGGAGTTCGACGCCCCTGTCCTGCGTATGGCCCGCCCGCTCGACATACAGGCCGAGCACGCTTCGGACTCTGTCCTGAACGAGCTGCTGACCTGGGCGACCACTGTCGTCCGCCTCCCTCTGCTCCCGAAGGCCGACGACCGGCTGGGGCGGGACATGCACGGTGGCCGCGCCAAGGACCACGGCGAGCCTCGTGAGGAGTTCCCGGTCGGCTTCCAGCTCTTCTCGCCGCATGTCGCGAAGGTCGTGCTGGAGGACCGCCGCCCCCGGCCCGTGGCCCGTCGGACGCTGACCACCGAACAGGCCGGCGACCTGCACACCGTGGTGGAGGAGCGGACCGGGAAGGCGGTAGCCACCGACCGGTGGCGGGTGTTCACGACCGCTCACGAGCCCGGTCCCGCGGCCCGCGACGACGCCGGTGAGCTCCACGACCGGCTCTCGCTCGACCTCTCCTGGGGCGTCCCGGCCCTGGAGAAGGATGCGGAGAGCGGCCTGTACGTCAGCCCGCGCTCGCGCGGTCGCGGCAGGTTCTGGTCCTTCTTCCCGACCAAGTACGAGATGTCGCTGAGCGGCATCCTCAACGGAGCCTGGAAGACGAACGAGGACCGGCAGAACCTTCTCGACTCCTCCCCCTTCAACCAGGAGATGATCCGGGTGGCGGCGCAGCTCGTCGTCGACTCCCTCTCCTCCTTGGCGCCCGCCGACGATCCGGCCGCCTATCTCCCCCTGCTGCCCGGTCGCGTCAAGGAAGCAATCAGTTGGGCGGACGAGTTCCTGACCGACGAGATCTGGACGCGCGCCGCGGTCCACCCGTCGCTTCCCGACCAGAACGGCGTGTTGCGCGTTCCGACCGAGCTGCGGGTACACCCTCGCCCCAAGGACCCGAAGACTGAGTCGAAGTCCCTTGCCCGTTGGCTGCGGTTGTGGCACGAGTGCCCGGACCGTCCGTCGAACTGGCTGCACCCGAGCGTCGAAGCGGATTCGCTGCGCTCCGGCAAGGTCGTGCACATCCTTGGTGCGGCCAAGCACCAACGAGCGGATGTCCGCGAATGGTTGGAGGCTCTCGTCGAGAGCGGCACCGCTGAGGCGTCCGCGACAGCGATCCGCATCCTGGCCGACATGATCGAGGTCGACTCCCCGTTCGTCGAGGAGGCCCGCAAGGCCCACATCATCCTCACCGAGGAGCACGGTCTCGTCGCCCCTGTGCACGGCAAGGTGTACCGCCGCGCCGAGGAGGGTGGACTGCGCGAGTCCCTGGTGTACGTGGTCGACAAGCTCGCCCAGGACCCTTCGCTGGCGCACGCGCTCGACGTGCTGGGCATCCGGGAGGCCGACGTCGAGGGCCGGTTCGACAGCGTCCTGGACCAGGGCTTCGACCGATACAGCGAGTCGGACTGGGAGCGGTTCTGGGAGCTGTTCCGCCAGGCCGGTGTACGACGACTCGCCCACAAGGTTCTGCAGCGAGTGCCCGATCCACGCTCGACGCTCCGGGTACGTACCGCAGACCGACGGTTCCGGCCGGTCGAGAACTGCATGCTGCCGGGGGTCGTGGTCGACGCGAGGCGTGACCCGAGCATCGCCGTCGACATGACGTTCCACTCCGACGACATGCCCTTCTTCTCCCAGGTCGGCCTGCGGGAGCGGCCGACCGCCGGCGTGCAGCCCACGACGGACGAGGCCTGGTTCGAGGAGTACCGAGCGGCTATCCACGCCGCCCATCTGCGCACCCTGGACAGCCGTGCTCCCCGACCTTCACTGAACCGGATGAAGATCGAGGGCGCCGCGATCGGTGGCCCACTCCACCTCTTCCGTGCCCTCTCCGAGGAGTCCCGAGCCGCTTTCCTGAAGGTGCTGCCCGACGACGCCGTCGTGGACAACTGGACGCGCCAGGTCGGATCGCAGACCAACACCCGGCAGCCGGTCGCCTCGCCGATCCGGTGGATGCTGAGGAAGTACGGCACGGTCGCCACGTCCCAGGGAATCAAGCCACTGACCGAGGCCGTCGGTCCTCAGCTCGGCGCCTACCGCGACGTCCTGCCGGTCGCCGACATCTCCCCCGAGAAGGCCCGCAAGCTACGGCTCCCGACCACCGTCGACGAGGTTCCCGCCGATCGCTGGGACGCGCTCCACGACGAGGTGTCCCGCAGCGAGGACGACTCCTTCGTCGGCGCCACCTATGTGATGCTGACCCGGCTCGACGCGGAATTCCCCGAGGACTCCCTGACCCGTTGCCGGATCGGCGACGCGTGGGACACCCGCCCCGACGACGAGATCACGCTCGCCGTCGGCGCAGCGGAGTACCGGGCGCTCCGCGCCGAGCAGCTGCCGGCGCTCCTCGTCCCGACCGCCGAGGACGCCGAGTTGATGGTCGAGAAGTGGGGGATGCTCCGCTACGCCGACGTCATCAGCCGGGAGACCCGAGAAGTGCCGGAGGGCGACCCCGTACCGCTGGTCGAGTTGTTCCCCGCCCTGCGGCAGCGCCTGAACAGCGGGAACAGAAGCAGCACGGTGCAGCGGTGCACCGAGCTTGAGGCGGTCACCCGCACGCCCAACGGCACGCACGCCTCTCCCCTGGACGCCGTGCGCCAGGACGGCACCGTCAAGGTCCGTGTGCCTCTGGACCCCGAGCCGATGCTGCGGCTCGTCGACCGCGAACTCGGTCTCGGCCTCGGAGCGGCCGGCTGCCGCGCGGTGCTGGAGCACCAGGACCGCATGACCCGGGACAGCGAGCTGAAGGCGGCGCAGACGGCGGTGCGCGAGGCAGAGGACGTGGTGGCCAAGATCGAGCTGCTGGTCGGTGCGGACGCTCTCAGGGCCGGGCTCCCGGAAGGGCTGATGGAGGCCGAGCTGCAGGCGGCCGACGGTGTGGAGCCGTCCGGGCGTCGGATCGCGCAGATGGCGTTCAACGCGCACGGCGACGGTGTGCTCCAGCAGCACGCCCGGGACATCCAGGCACGCTTCCCCAACGCGCCGGTAGGGTACGGGGGTTCGTCGGCTGCCATCGCATTCGTCTCGGATCTGAGACTGCCCGTCGGGTTCGCCGGTTCGAGGACTCCGTCCCCGCCTCCGTTCGAGACCGTCGAGGGCCCTCGGGACTTCCCGAGCCTCCACGACTACCAGGAGGACCTGGTCCGGAACATCTCCACCATGCTCGACCGGCTGGCCCCCCAACGCGGCATGCTGTCCCTGCCCACCGGCGCCGGCAAGACCCGGGTCACCGCCGAGGCCGTGATCCGCTGGGTCAAGCGCGTCGGCGACCTCAAGGGACCCGTGCTGTGGATCGCGCAGACCGAGGAGCTGTGCGAACAGGCCGTGCAGAGCTGGAAGTTCGTCTGGAGCAAGGTCGGCGCGGAGCGCCCGCTGACCATCAGCCGACTCTGGAGCGGCAACGAGGTCGGGAACGTCGTCGACCACCCCCACCTGGTGGTCGCCACCGACGCCAAGCTGGAGCGGTGCCTGGGCATCGACCAGTACGCCTGGCTGCGGCAGGCCGCACTGGTGATCGTGGACGAGGCGCACACCGCCATCTCCAAGCGGTACACCGAGATCCTGGGCCAGTTGGGGCTCACCCAGTACGAGACCGGTCGGCATCTGCTCGGCCTGACCGCCACCCCGTTCCGCAACACCAACGAGGACGAGACCCGTCGCCTGGCCAACCGCTTCGGCAACAAGCGGCTCGACCAAGGAGTCTTCCCGTCGGGCGACCCGTATCACGACCTCCAGGACTGGGGCATGCTCGCCCAGGTCGAGCACCGCACCCTGGAGGGCGGTAGGATCGAACTGACTCGGGACGAGAAGACACAGGCCGATCGCATGGCGATGCTCTCCCGCTCCGCCGAGCAGCGTCTCGCCGACGACCACGCGCGCAGTCGGCGCATCGTGGACTCGGTGCTCGAACTGTCGGACGACTGGCCGACGTTGCTGTTCGCCACCTCCGTCGACCACGCCAAGTACCTGGCGGCGATGCTCAACGACCAGGGGATTCCGTCCGCCGCCGTGGACTCGACGACCAGCGCACAGGACCGTCGCACCCGCATCGAGAAGTTCCGAAACGGACGCATTCGCGTGCTCACCAACTACGGTGTCCTCACCCAGGGATTCGACGCGCCGGCCACTCGTGCCGTGGTCGTGGCCAGGCCGGTCTACAGCACCAACGTGTACCAGCAGATGATCGGTCGCGGACTGCGCGGGCCGCGGAACGGCGGCAAGGACAGCTGCCTGATCCTCAACGTCAGCGACAACATCGAGAACTTCGACACCCAGCTCGCCTTCACCCAGTTCGAGCACCTCTGGAGCCGTCCGTGACCGATGTCTACCTCGACAGCCCTCCGCTCACTGACGAGCAGCGGGCCGTGGTCGAGCAGCGTTGGGACGCCCGCGTCCTGGTCACGGCCGGTGCCGGGGCAGGCAAGACGCACACGCTGGTGCGCCGACTCGACGCACTCTGCGGTCACGAGGACCCCGACGAGGCCCTGGAGGCCGCCGAGATCCTGGTGCTCACCTTCTCCCGGGCCGCCGCCAGGGAGTTGCGCGATCGCATCGCCCGCCATGGGGAGCGGGCCCGCCGGGTGCGCGCCCAGACCTTCGACGCCTGGGCGTACGGGGTGCTCGTCCAGGCGTACCCGGACGGCGAGTGGGGCGCGGTCGGCTTCGACGAACGGATCCGTGCCGCGGCCGATGCCGTCGAGAAGGGTGCGCTGGAGGCCGGAGATGCCCTCCCGCCCGCCCACGTCGTGATCGACGAAGTACAGGATCTGTTGGGCGGGCGCCGAGAGCTGGTGGAGGCGCTGCTCGACCGGTACCAGGACAGCTGCGGCTTCACGGTCGTCGGCGACGCGGCCCAGTCCGTCTACGGCTTCCAGATCGACGACCCGGCGGAACGTGCCGACGAGACGGGTCGATTCTTCGACTGGCTGCGCTGCTCGTACCCCGACGAGCTGGTGGAGCTGCGTCTCACTCGAAACTTCCGGGCCACCACCGCCGAGGCCCGGATCGCGCTGACGCACGGTCCCCGGCTCCAGCAGCTCGGCGACACGGACGAGGCTGCCACTCTCTACGAGGAGCTGCGCGACCTTCTCCTGGATCCGGCGAACGGGATGGGTGACCTCACCGACCCGTTCACTCTGGACGGCCTGCGGAACCTCGCCGACACCTGTGCGATCCTCACCCGCGACAACGGGCAGGCCCTGGTGGTCTCCGGCCTGCTCCACGAGCACGGTGTCGACCACCGGCTGCGCCGCCCCCTCGAAGAGCGGCCGGTGCCGTACTGGGTGGCCGAGCTGCTGCGCCGCACCGAGGCGACCGGCCTCAGCGAGGACCGGTTCCACTCGCTGCTCGCGGAGATCCCGCTGCCGTACGAGCCCAATGCGAGCGCCCTGTGGACGGTGCTGCGTCGGGCCACGCGCACGACCGGACGCAATGTGCTCGACCTGGAGCGGCTGCGGCGACTGGTCGCCGACGGCAGGTTCCCCGACGAGGCGGCCGACCCGGAGACCATGCGGATCACCGTCTCCACCGTGCACCGGGCGAAGGGGCTCGAGTTCGACCGGGTGATCATCCTGACCCCACCGACCGTCGCGGAGCTCCACAAGCGGTACAAGGACGAGCTGGATCTCCCCGCGGAGGCCCGAGCCTTGTACGTGGCGATGACGCGCGTCCGCCAGGACCTGTACCACGCGACGTGCTCCGAGCTGCCGATTCTCAAGAGGGCGGGCGGACGAAGGAGCGGTCGCCGCTACGTCGGCGGGTGGCGGTCCTACGACAGGTTCGGTGTCGTCGCGGAGGCGGGCGATGTCTGCCGGGACAACCCGCCCGGCACCGCCCCCGACGCTGCGACGATCCAGGCGTACCTCCTGGACCAGGTCGGTCCAGGGCATGAGGTGGTCCTCCGCAAGCGCCATGACCTGCCCATGGGCGAGTACCAGAGCCCGCCGTACGCCCTGATGCACCAGGGGCGGGAGATCGGGGAGGCGTCGGAGCGATTCCGCGAGGAGCTGTTCCACGTGCAGAAGGTGAACCGGACCTGGGAGCCGTGGTGGCCCGACGAGATCCACGGCATTCGCGTCGACACGTTGGAGACCGTGACGGGCAGTACCGCTGCGGGCGCCAATGCAGGCCTCGGCGACCGAGGTGTGTGGATCGTGCCCCGGATCACCAGCATCGGAAAGTTCCGACGGGCTGACAGCAACGAGGAGCAGAGCGCATGACGCAGGGAGCAGGCCGGCACTCCGAGCACTACCGGGTCCGGGACGAGGAACTCCTGGTGGGACTCCGCCGTGAGCTCTTCGGTCCCGCTCCGGACGCCGTGTCGGAGGACCGGGACGAGGTCCTGACCCAGGACGCACCGATCGATCGATACCTGGCCGGCGTCCTCTACCCGCGCGCGGCGAACGCGGCCGCCGAGGAGCAGCTCCGCTCGGACGACGACGAGCACAGGGGTCTGGACATCGCCCCGCAGCGCACCCGTGACAACGTCGAGGAGTCCGGCACCGCACAGGAAGTGGGCGCGGCGGGATCCCGTCGCCCCTCGTCGATGGGCCTGACTTTCGCGGTCGATCCCGCCACAAGCGAGGCGATCGTGGTCTCGGCGCGCGCCGCCGTCTACGAGCCCACCGACGCGGACGGCAAGCCGATCCCCGCGCGTCGGGCCGAGGCCCGCACCACTTCCGACCAGCGGGAGCAGTGGCGACGCAGGGAACTCGTTCTTGCGGAGCAGCGGATCGACGTGACCACGCCCGACCCCAAGTGGCAAGAGGACCTCGCTCCGGGAGTCGCGCTGCGCGCCAACATCCGGCGCCCCGACCTGAACACCGGCACTGTCACGATCACGGTCACGCTGGTCAACACCCACCGTGTCGGCGAGCGGGAACTGCAGGACGCGTTCTCCCTGTTCCAGTGCGGTCTCACGGTCCGCGCCGCCGACGGCTCGACGGCCTTCGTGGAGCGCCCCGCCCCGGCCTCCGCCCATGACCCCGAAGTCGCCACCAGCCGCCTGTTGCACCGCCACGCCCCGACGTTCGCCGTCGGGCACGGCTGCGCCGCCGAGTGGGACTGGACGCCGCCGCCGATCGGCATGACCGACACCCGCTTGGCCGCTGTCACCGAGGTGCGGAGCGAGTTCGTACCCACCGTGGAGGTGCTGCTCACCGACTCCAACCCTGAGATCGACAGCTCCGCCCTGTCCATGCTCGGCCTGGCCACCGGCTCCGACGCCGAGGTCCTCGCCGCCTTGCGAGCGCTCGCCGACGGCTACGAGCGCTGGATCGACCGCAAGGAGATTGAGGCGGACGCTCTGGCCGGCGACATGCACGAAAAGCCCGCGCGGGACCAGGTGAGTGCCTGTGGTGAGGCGCTCGGCCGGATCCGCGCAGGCATCGACCTTCTGGAGTCCAAGCCCGACTTGATGCGGGCGTTCCGACTCGCCAACCGCGCCATGGCCGACCAGCGCGCCCGCAGTGTGTGGGTGAAGAACGGTCGGATCGGCTCCCCCGACCCGGCCGCGGGCCGCTGGCACCCCTTCCAGATCGCGTTCCTGCTTCTCTGCCTGTCCGGCATCGACGACCCCGGCCACCGCGACCGGGGCGTGTCCGATCTCCTGTGGTTCCCCACCGGTGGTGGCAAGACAGAGGCGTACCTCGGTCTGATCGCTCTCACCTCGTTCCTGCGTCGTATCCGGAAGGGCCCGAACGGCGCCGGTGTCACCGTGCTCATGCGCTACACGCTGCGGCTGCTCACGCTCCAGCAGTTCGAGCGGGCGGCGATCCTGATCTGCGCCATGGAGCACATGCGCGAGAACGCACCCGAGTTGGGCGACGAGAAGTTCTCCATCGGCATGTGGGTAGGCCGTTCGGCCACCCCAAACAAGCTGGCGGAGGCCGAGAAGAAGCTGACGGAACTCCGTGGGGACCTCGACAAGCGCCTCGCCACCGAGAACCCGGTCCAGCTGCACGCCTGCCCCTGGTGCGGCACTCGCCTCGACGCCCGTGACTACGAGGTCGACGAGGAAGCCAAGCGGATGCACGTCCGCTGCCCCGGGACCGACTGCGAGTTCGCCGACGGCCTGCCGGTCCACCTGATCGACGAGGCGGTCTACGACGCCCGACCGACACTGGTTATCGCCACGGTCGACAAGTTCGCCTCGATGCCGTGGCGTCCGGACACCGCCGCGCTCTTCAACCGCGACGACCCGAACGACCGCACCCCACCCCCGGAACTGATCGTCCAGGACGAACTCCATCTGATCTCGGGCCCCTTGGGAACTCTCACTGGTCTCTACGAGACCGCGGTGGACGCGCTCGCCGACCGCCCCAAGGTGATCGCCTCCACGGCCACCATCCGCCGCGCCGCAGACCAGGGACTTCATCTCTTCGCCCGTGATGTTCGCCAGTTCCCGCCCGCCGGCCTGGACTCCCGCGACTCCTGGTTCGCCGTGGAGACCCCGCGCGAGGAGAAGGCGAGCCGCCGATACGTCGGGCTCCTGGCCCCAGGGACCAGTCAGTCCACCCTCCTGATCCGTACGTACGCCACTCTGCTGCACCGGGCCAAGCACGCCCGGACCCAGGACGAGGTGCGTGACGCCTACGTGAGTCTCGTCGGCTACTTCAACAGCCTCCGGCTCCTGTCGGCGGCCGAACTCCAGGTCCACGACGATGTGGTGGCGTATCTGGAAATGCTCGCCGAACGTGAAGGCGTGGACGTCCGCTCGGTCGCCAACTACTCGGAGCTGACGAGTCGGATCGACGCCAGCGAGATCCCCACCCGCCTCAAGGGCATCGAGAAGAAGCTCCCGGACGAGGACACCGTGGACGTCCTCCTCGCCACGAACATGATCGCGGTGGGTGTCGACGTGGATCGGCTCGGCCTGATGGCCGTCATGGGCCAGCCGCAGACCACCGCCGAGTACATCCAGGCCACCAGCCGTGTCGGCCGTGCCCACCCCGGACTGGTCGCCGTCATGCTCAACGCGACCCGCCCCCGGGACCGTTCGCACTACGAGAACTTCCTGCACTTCCATTCCGCGCTGTACCGGGAGGTCGAGTCGACCTCGGTCACCCCCTTCTCCGCCCGCGCCCGAGAGCGGGGTCTGCATGCGGTGATCGTGGCCCTGGCCCGCATCCTCATTCCGGCCGCACGCCCCAACGACGCGGCGGGCCGGGTCGAGTCCTACGAGCACCTGCTCCGCGAGGAGATCAGGCCGATCCTCCTCAACCGCGTCCAAGACGTCACTCGTGAGGAGACCGACGCGGTGGCTCGCGCCTTCGACGAGTTCGTCGACTGGTGGTGCGACGAGGCCGACACGCACGGCGGTCTCCTCTTCGAGCCCGTCAGGAACAGCCGCACCCCATCGCTCCTGAAGTCGTACGACGACGAAGCCGAGGACGCGGAGGCATGGCCCACCTTGTGGAGCCTGCGCGACGTAGACGCCGAGTCCGCCCTGTTCATGGAGGCAACCCGATGACCCCGCCCCCCGCACGCCGCCGCCGGACCGGCACGGACGGCGCGGCGCCCGCCCGCAACCTGCCGCGTCGTGGGGCGGTTCGTCGCGCCCAGGCGATCACCACGTACGGTGTCGGCTCGCTCGTGGCCATCGACCAGGAGTCCTTCATCGTCTCCGGCCTGGACGGAGCCGACGAGCACTGGAACGGCGACGAGTCGCCCCGGATCCACGAGCGGCGCCTCGCCAATCTCCTGGACGTCGGCTATTTCCGGTTGCCGCCGGCGTCGGACGACACGAGCAGGGACGGGATCCGGGTCCGCCGCTTCCCTCTCATGCATTCCTGCCCGGAGTGCGACGACCTGCGCCGGCACCGCGACTTCAACCCTCCGGCAGGCCGCAGCATCTGCGGCATGTGCGAAGCCGACCTCGTGCCCTCCCGTTTCGTGATCGCCTGCGAGGCCGGGCACCTCAACGAGTTCCCGTACTGGCAGTGGGTCCATCGAGCCTCCGGCAAGGGCGCCACGCCCGCCGGACAGTGCGGAGGAACGCTCAAGATGCGTACTTCAGGCCGTAGTTCCTCACTCCGTTCGATCGTCGTGTCCTGCACGTGCGGGGTGCCCGAGGTCTCGATGGAGGGCTCCTTCCGCAAGAGTGCTCTCAAGGACCTGGGCCTTCGCTGTCGTGGCACCCGCCCCTGGCTCGGCTCGTCCGCTCCCGCCCAAGCCTGCGGCATGACCCCGCGCACGCTCCAGCGCGGTTCCTCCGCCGTATGGCAGCCGGTGCTGAAGTCGGCGCTCTCCATCCCGCCGTGGAGCGACGGCCGCGCCGATCCGCTGGCCGAGCACTGGGGCAGACTCCGCGGCCTCAACAGCCGCGAGGAGATTGCGGGCGCCCTCAAGTTCCTCTTCGACGGCGAAAGTCCGGTCCCGATCGACGAGGTGATGGCACTCCTCGACGCGGAACGCGAGGAGGACCCTAGCGGCGAGGACGCCCCCACGTTCGACCACCGCTACCGCGCGCTGCGCAACAAGGAGTACGACCGGCTGCGTGCGGGCAACGACGAACGCGAGCGCTCCCGGGACGAACAGTTCATCTGCGAGCCCCCGCTGGGCGACACGAGCGTTCTCCACCCGCTCGGCGTCACGGGCCCGATGCTGGTGAAGAAGCTCCGCGAGGTACGTGCCCTGAAGGCGTTCACAAGGCTCGCCGACCCCGACTCGACGACCGAGCCGAACGAGGTCCCGCTCTCCGACTCCCCTTTGCGCTGGCTCCCCGCGATGGAGGTGCGTGGCGAGGGGGTCTTCCTCCGCCTGGACGAGGACCGACTCGCTTCCTGGGAGGACGCCCTCGCCGTGGCCGCCCGGGTCGAGCGGATGCGTACGGCCCACCAGAGGGTGATGGAGCAGCGGGCGACGGATCCGAGTCGGGTCCCCCCGTCTCCGGCGACGCCCCGCATGGTGCTGCTGCACACGCTGGCCCATGTCCTCATCAATGAATGGAGTCTGGAAGCCGGCTATCCGGCCGCCGCCCTGCGGGAGCGTCTGTACGCGGCTGACGACATGGCGGGTGTGCTCGTCTACACGGCGACGAGCGACTCGGCGGGCAGCCTCGGCGGGCTCGTCGCCCAGGGCGAACCGGAGCTCCTTGACCGGACGATCCGTTCGGCTGTGCGCCGCGCCGAGTGGTGCTCCTCCGATCCGCTCTGCCTCGAGTCCGAGGCGTCCGGCGCAGGTGGAACGAACCTCGCCGCCTGCCACGCCTGTGTGATGCTCCCGGAGACGAGCTGCGAGCACAACAACATCCTGCTCGATCGCGCGCTGCTGATCGGCACTCCGGACGATCCTCGGTTGGGATTCTTCGCGCACGTGCTCGACTGACGCGCGGTCGAGAATGGGCACCGGCGGAAGTCCCTGATGTCAGGTGTCCGTCAAAGCGAATCAAGCCCGACGGTCGTCTGCCCCTCACATGCTTAACTGAGAGACCCTTTATGAGTGAGGGCCTTCCGAGTTCGGTGTGGATTGTGACATCTGCACCGACCAGAAAGGCCCGTCGCCTGGCGTCTCGCATGACTAGGTCAGGGAAGGGTGGGGATTCAGCCCCGGTCTGACTGGGCCGCGTCCTCTTCGCGCTGCAGCGTCTACGCTGCGGAGCATGATTCGTGCGGTGGTGTTCGACGTGGGTGAGTGTCTTGTCGACGAGACCCGGGAGTACGGGACCTGGGCGGACTGGCTGGGGGTGCCGCGGCATACGTTCGCGGCGATGTTCGGCGCGGTCATCGCGCAGGGGCGGGACTACCGTGAGACGTTCCAGGAGTTCCGGCCGGGGTTCGATCTGACCGAAGAGCGCGAGAAGCGCGCGGCGGCCGGGAAGCCGGAATGGTTCGGCGAGGACGACCTCTACTCCGATGTGCGACCCACGCTGGCCGCGCTGCGAGAGGCCGGCCTGTGGGTGGGCATCGCGGGAAACCAGACCGTGCGTGCGGGCGGCCTGCTGCGCGGGCTGGACCTTCCGTCCGACCTGATCGCCACCAGTGATGACTGGGGAGCGTCGAAGCCGGACGTGAAGTTCTTCGAGCACGTCATCGAGGCGACGCCTGCCGAGCCGGGCGAGATCCTGTACGTCGGCGACCGGCTCGACAACGACATCCGCCCGGCCGTGCAGGCCGGGCTTCTGACAGCTCTGATCCGGCGTGGGCCCTGGGGCACGATTCAGCAGCGTGACCCGGATGCGGACTCGATCACCACGATGCGCATCGACTCGCTCGCGGAGCTGCCCGAGAAGATCGCCAAGTTCAACGCTGGAGAGCGCTGACAGTCGTTCCCCAGTCGTAGAGACGATCGTCGAGGTCTCGGACGCACTGCTCGTTCTGCCATGGGGCGAGCGTGCGTCGAACCTCGCGGATACGTTCCATACCCGTGGCGTACCAGGTGATGGCGAGCTGGTCGAGGGCTTGCACGGCGTACTGGCATGCCGCCGCCGGGTGGCCGTCCGCGGCTTCGACCGCGGCGAGATCACCGAGGACGACCGTGCGCTGCTTGTCCGACTCGGGAGGCAGGTCGTCGAGAACCTCCTGAAGAGTCTGGCGGGCTTGTGGCAGATGGCCGGCCTTCACCTGCGTGTTCCCTTTGAACGCGGACAGGCGCACGGGGCTGAACCAGTCCAGCCACTCAGGGGTGGGGTGCTCGGAGCCCGAGGAAAGGGCGTCCTCGGCGTGTCCGATCAGGCGGAGCGCGGCGCGAGGGTCGCCGCATCGGGTCTCGCATTCCGCCTCGACTGCATCCAGCCAGGCCCAGAGCTCCGCGGGGGCGTCTCCGCGTCGAGCGTAGGTGCGGGCGGCCATCATGCGCTCGATCGCCGCTTCTCGGTCATCGGTCCAGCCGGGGATAAACGCCATGTGCGCGAGGATGGCCGATCCCAGGAGGGGGTCGTCGGCTTCGCCCGCCGCTTGCAGGGCACGCAAGAGGGTTTCCGAGGCTTGGTCGGGCTGGCGTATGTCGAAGAACTCGATGCGCCCGGCCAGTAGATAGGACTCGGCAAGGGCGCCAGCCAGGGTCTGGCGAGCAGGGTTCGCCGTCTCCGGCAGGAGAGCGCATCCCAGACGGGCGTGCTCCAGCACGGCGGGGTGCAGCACGGCGGGCGCTACGGACCAGTAGAGGTGCCGGTGAGAACGAGTGACGGCCTCGAAGTCCTTGCCCACTGTGACTGGTTGCGTTGCGGTGCCGGCCTGGGCGGGGACGTTAGCCAGCCGCGCTCCCTTCAGAGGCGGATGCGGGGAGTTGCGGACCGTCGAGCCCGCGTGGCGGCTCTCATTTCCCCAGGGTGGGGTGAATCCCAAGTCCTCCATGCTCTGGCCCAGGAGGTGGGTCAGAACTCGGTGGACGTCAGGCTGTGGCCAGGGCGGTGTGGCGGACTCCCAGCGTCGGATCTGACGCACGCCGACAGCGAGCCCCCTGATGCCCAGCTTGGGTGCCGTCTTGGTGATGGCGTCGGCCAGAGCCTGTTGTGAGTTGTATCCGGCCGCCAGGCGGGCGGACTTGAGTCGGGTGTTGCCTGCGGGACGGGACATGGATCTCCTCCGGGGACGAGTTCTCGTCAGAGAGTGACATGCGATGTCCCCGCCGCGGCGCAAAATCATCCACCGGAGCCCAAAGAAGCCCTATGGAAGTCCTTTTGATGACCTGTCAGAGCCCTCGAATAGGACCTGTAGGGCCAGCAAGATGGCATCCACGGACCGAGGACATCGGCCTCGTCGCCACACACGGCACTTACCGCTCGTCCAGGCGTTCTGCGCCTGCGCTCATCCCCTTCTGTCCACCCTGAACGGGAGTTCGTGATGCTTCGCACGAGCACGACCATCGACAACAGCCACCTGGTCATCGAGACGGGCGGGTCCGCCCCGGACGTCACGACCATCGTGGAGCGCAAGGGCCTCGGCCATCCGGACACCCTCGCCGATCAGCTGGCCGAGCGACTGTCCCGCGCGTACAGCGCCCACACCGTGCAGAACTTCGGCGCGGTCCTGCACCACAACTTCGACAAGCTCGCCCTCTTGGGCGGAGCGAGTGAGGTCCGGTACGGCGCGGGCCGCATGACCGCCCCGGTCCGGGTGCTCGTCAACGGCCGTGCCGCTCCCATGTGCGGCGGCGAGCGGATCCCCGTCGAGGAGATCGTTGAGGCGGAGGTGCAGGCGTTCTTCGCCCGCCGGCTCCCCGAGGTCTCCGACCACCTCGACATCACCTTCAACATCACCAGCAACTCCAGCCCCGGTGCCGTCCTCACGGGCGACGAGGTGCCCGACCGGACGCGATGGTTCAACCCGCGGTCGATCCACGATCTGCGGGAGCGGCGGGTGCGGCTGTCCAACGACACGTCGCTGGGCACGGGCTGGGCGCCGGAGAACGTCTTCGAGTCCTTCGCGCGGGATCTGGTCGACCACTTCTCCGGGGAGAGCGACTTCACCCTCTCCCACGCCTGGTGTGGGTCGGACGTGAAGCTCATGGGCTACTGGGACGGGGAGCGGGCGGATGTCGTGCTCTGTGTGCCGCAGAAGTCGCGGCTCGTCGCGAGCCGTGCGGAGTACGTCCAGAACACCGAGAGCGTCCTGGCCGAGTGCTACCGGCTCGCCGGCCTCCACCTGCCCGGCGCCGAGGCGAGCTTCCGGCTCAACGCGCGCGACGTGCCGGAGAAGGACGAGCTGTACCTCACCTACACCGGGAGCTCGATCGAGTCCGGTGACGAGGGCGTCGTCGGCCGCGGCAACCGTGTCAACGGCCTCATCACGCCCCTGCGGCCGATGAACCTGGAGGGCGCCAACGGCAAGAACCCCGTCTACCACGTGGGCAAGCTCTACAACATCGCCGCACGAAGGCTCGCCCAGCGGCTCCACGAGGCGACGGGAGGGCACGCCGAGGTCCACCTCGTGAGCACCACCGGGCAGCGCCTCGACCAGCCGTGGCGAGTCCTCGTCCGTCTGTCGTCCCCGGACGCCGAGGTGGACAAGGTGCAGGCGCTGGTGGCGGAGGCGCTGGGCGAGTTCCCGGCGCTCACCGACGAGCTGGTCTCCGACGGGATCGTGCTGAGCTGATGAAGAAGCGGACGCTCGGAGAGGTCTCCCCGGAATGTCGGCGCAGGCTGATCACTCACTACGGCCCCGAAGTCTCCGGGTGGCTCGATGCTGTGCCCACCTTGCTGGAGGAGGTTGCGGAGCGCTGGAAGCTCACGCTCGGGGCTTATCACGACGCCGGGCATGCCTCCGTGGTCGTCACGGCTGGAACCCTCGATGGTCGTCCGCTGCTTCTCAAGGCGTGGGCCGATCCCACCCGGTTCCGCAACGAGGTCACCGCTTTACGTCTGTGGGCGGGCGGGCCGACGGCAGGGGTCGTCGAGGCGGCGGACGACCTGGCCGCGGCGGCCCTGGAGATGATCGGGGGCTGCCCGGGTGGCTGCGAGCTGCCGCCTCGGGAGATGCAGACCGTGGCCGCCGCCCTCCAGGGCCTCCACACCATCGGCCGGCGCCAGCGCCGACCGCGTGAGCTTCCTTCCCTGACCTCGTACCTGCATCAGGAGGTACGTCCCAGGGTGCGCCGCCGTCTGGAATCGGTCGATGCCGGCCAGTGGCAGGAGCTCGTCAACGCGGCCGTCCCGGCCCTGGCGGCCCTGGAGGCGGACGGCGGTCGGACGACGGTCCTGCACGCTGATCTCTACCGCGAGAACGTGCTCTTCGACTGGTTGGGCCACCCCCGCCTGATCGACCCCCTCCCGATGGTGGGCGATGCGGCCTTCGACTGGGCCTTCTGGACCGTGTACTACGACCTTGGACACGGCACGGACGCCCGCCTGGCCACTGCCGCACGGAGCTCCCGTATCCCCGTACCCGTCCTGGCGCCGTGGTGTCGAGCCCTGGCCCTGGATGGCCTGCTCTTCTACCTCGAATCCGGTGATCCGCGCGCAGCGAGGATGGCCGACGTCCTCGCGTGGCTATCGGCGCCAACCCCAAGGAACCGATCATGACGACCTACGTCCTCCGTCACGGGCAGACGAATTACAGCCGGCGCTACCTCGTCAACGGCGACCCGACCAAGCCCATCCGCTTGAGCGAGGACGGCCGTCGGTCGCTGAGCAAGGGCTGGAGCAGCGTTCCCCTCCACAGCGTGAAGACGTGGCTGGCCAGCGAGTTTCCCCGCGCCCAGCAGACCGCCAACCTGCTGATGGGAGTCCCCGAACCGGAACTGATCACCGATCCGCGGCTGAACGAACTCGACTACGGGGAATTCGAGGGAAACCCATTCCTGGAATACGCCGTCTGGCTCGACGGGCACGGCGCCCACGAGCGTCCGCCCGGTGGCAGCGAGTCGCAACGCGAGGGCATCCGCAGGATGCTCACCGGGGTGCTCGCCGCCCTGGAGCACCCCGGCCCCCGCGTCCTGGTGGCCCACGGCCTGCTGGTCTCCGTGCTCCTCTGGCACCGCGACCGGGCTCCTGGCGGGGCGATGCCCCTGTTCTTCCCGGAAGCCCCGTACATCGAGCCAGTCGCCATCCCCGATGACGAGCTGCCGGTGTTCATCGAGGCCCTGATCAACGATCTTGAAACTGGCGTTCTCGATCGCGCCGTCGGCTCCGGCGACAGGGAGGTAATGCGGATCGGCGAAGGGGCCTCGGTTGCTACCGTCGATCCCGTATCCCACCACTCGCCGGATCAGAAGGATCTTCCTCATGCATGATGCCCGCGCCCTGATTGAAATGGGTGCCGAAGCGGTTCGTCGGCTCGCTCGTCGCGGTTACTCCCTGGACCTGTCCGAGCTGGAGTCCCTCCAGTCTCGTCGCAACCAGAACATCCGCTCGGCCGACGAGCTGCGGGCCGAGTCCAAGCGGGTGGCGAGTGAGGTACAGCAGACGGCCAAGCAGGGCGGCGACATCAGCAAGCTGAAGGAGCGCGCCCGCGAGATCAAGGAGCAGGTCCGCGACATCGAAGCCGGGCAGGAAGAGATCGAGGCCCAGCTCCGTGACCTGCTCCTGAGCATCCCGAACCTGCCGGACGACTCCGCGCCTGATGGCGACTCCGAGGAGTTCGCCATCGAGATCCGGCGCGTCGGCACGCCTCCCGCGTTCCCGTTCGAGCCGAAGGACCATGTCGATCTCGGAGAGGCTACGGGCATCCTCGACTTCGCCCGCGCGACGAAGCTGTCCGGCCCGCGCTTCGCGGTCTCCCGCGGCGCCGGCGCCGCCCTGGAGCGGGCGCTGGCCACGCTCTTCCTCGACCTCCACACCCGCCGCCACGGGTACACCGAGTACGCGGTCCCCTACCTGGTCAGCCGCAAGACCATGACCGGTACCGGACAGCTCCCGAAGTTCGAGGAGGACCTGTTCAAGACCGGCGTCGCCGACCGCGAGCTCTTCCTCATCCCGACGGCCGAGGTCCCGCTGACCAACCTCTACGCCGACGAGATCATCCCGCCGGCCGAGCTGCCGCTGGCCATGACCGCCCACACCCCGTGCTTCCGCTCGGAGGCCGGCTCGTACGGCCGGGACACCCGCGGTCTCATCCGCCAGCACCAGTTCGCCAAGGTCGAGATGGTCAAGATCGTCGCCCCGGAGACCGCAGACGCCGAGCTGGAGACGATGGTCGGCCACGCCGAGGCGTGCCTCAAGGAGCTCGGCCTCGCCTACCGGGTCATCAAGCTGCCCGCCGGCGACACGGGCTTCTCGGCCCAGCTCACGTACGACATCGAGGTCTGGATCCCGAGCCAGAACACGTACCGCGAGATCTCCTCGGTCTCCAACTTCGGCACCTTCCAGGCCCGTCGGGCGAACATCCGGACCCGAGGTGAGAACGGCAAGCCCAAGCTCGTCGCCACCCTCAACGGTTCCGGTCTGCCCGTCGGCCGCACCCTGGCCGCGCTCCTGGAACAGTGCCAGCAGCAGGACGGCTCGATCGTCCTTCCCGAATCTCTCTTCCCGTACCTCGGCTTCCGCCGTATCTCGGCGGACGGAACACCGGAGGCATAACGTGCTCGTCGGCGTCTGCGACTTCCCTGGTAGCTACGCCTTTCCGCCCGCCGGTTACGGCGGGATCGAACGATGGCTGTGGGCGGTCGCCGTAGGCGCCCGTGCCGCAGGCGCCGACGTACACCTCCTCGGGCCGGGCTGGCTCACG
This sequence comes from Streptomyces sp. NPDC039609, assembly GCF_055596705.1. Classification (NCBI taxonomy): domain Bacteria; kingdom Bacillati; phylum Actinomycetota; class Actinomycetes; order Kitasatosporales; family Streptomycetaceae; genus Streptomyces; species Streptomyces sp. NPDC039609. Next base: position 150,999 of record NZ_JBVIUJ010000002.1, on the reverse strand, counting down.
GACCTGGAACACGACTGGGTCCGCAAGCCGGTCCGCCTGGAGGACCTCACCCCCGGCTCGCTCGCCGAGGGCGACCTGCGCGACAGCGGGTACGACCTCCTGGTCGTCGGCCACGAATACCCGTCGCTTCCTGCCTGGACGCGTACCTGGGGCGAGTTGGACTGTGACGTGGCCACCTTCCAGCACTCGCCGGTCTTCAAGCACAGCCCCACCGCCTTCGATGGCCGGCGGTCGCGCCTGTACTGCTACTCGCCCGAGATGATAGAGCGCTACGCCGAGCACCAGCCGATCCCAGAGCTCGCCGTCCACCTCGGCCTCCACGAGGAGGAGCCACCGGCCACCGCGGGCACGGACCTCGTCTGGCTCGGCCGGATCGATGAGGAGAAGGCGCCGCACATCGCCGTACGCGCCGCGCAGATCCTCGGCCGTCGCATCCGGATCGTCGGCCCCGTCTTTGACGAGGAGTACGTGCGCCGGCACGAACGGCTCTTCAGCGCCGACCACGTGAAGTGGATCGGCGAACTCGGTGGCGCCGACAAGTCCGCCGCCATCGCCGATGCCTCAGTGCTCGTCTACACCTACGCCCGTACGTACGTGGAAGCCGGCGCGGCGGTCTTCGGCGAATCCCTCCGCGCAGGCACTCCCATGGCCGCCCTCACTTGGCGGGAGGGAACCTGCGCGCAGGCAGCCCTATGCGAGCAGACGGGGTCGATCGCGGTGGTCTACCCCGGCGAGGATGACGAGACGGCGGCACGACGATTGGCTGTCGCGATCGAGCAGTCTGGGGACCTAGATCACGAGGCAGTTCAAGCGATGGGGGTGCAACGCTTCGATCCTGCACATCACTTCGAAGCGATGGCAGCGCGTCCATGCTGACGAACGGACCAGTGGTCGGCGCCTCGGCTCCGCCAATGGAGGTTGCGGGTCGCCTACCCGGCATTCTCCGGCAAGCGCTTGGCCCTAATTGGGAGTTCACTATCTCCGACGGGCGCCTCGCCATCGCGCATGCACACCGAGGCTCACCTTACCGCCCGCCCCGACGGGCGCCCTCGTGGGCGGAGCTGCTGGACGGCCTGACGGCGGGCTTCGCCGCCCAGGGCGTTCCGCGAGCCGCCTGCCTGCCACTTCGATGGGGCCGCGAGACCGAACTGACGATCTCAGCAGTCCAGGCGCTTGACCCACTTCTGAAGGACGGGCATACCTGTACCTACCGAAGCGGCTTCTTACCGCAGCCGGTCGTCCGCTTCACCGGCAAACGTGATGCCGCGGGCAACCTCCTGGACGGCTTCCTTACGTCCTTCGTCAACGTCTCCCGCGTCCAACCGATCCAACACATCGACGACTACGGCGGGATATTGGACGGCTGGGTCAGCGTCCTGTCGGCACTCGGCTTCCACGCCCGGCACCTCAGCATCCACGGCCAACTGGCGACATGGACCCGCCGCCAAGTCGAAGGCACTACCCTCCGCTTCGATTATTTCGGCTTGCCGCTCGGTGACATCGTTCTTCTCTGGAACGCGGACAACCCAACGCGCATGGCCGTGGACCTCGGCACAGGGCTGGAACGCCTGGCCTGGGCACGCACGCAGATGGACTGGCACGACCTCGTCTTCGGCAGGTTCGCAGCTCTGGCACCACCACAGACCTTGGACGCTCTCCGCACAGCCACCCTGCTTCTTGCTCACGGCATCCACCCAGCCGCGCGCGGAGCAGGAGGATGCACCCGCAGAGTCATCGCAGCGATCGACCCTCTCCGGGCACACCTCGGCGTCAGCTCCCTGGTCCGCGCCTCGTACGACTATTGGCGACTGTTCAGTGAGCCGACTGTCCCGTGGCCCTCCGTCGTTGTGTCGATCGAGAGTGAGTTGGCCGTAGCGCCGTGACTCTCGCGACCAGAGCACGTCTGCCCCGGTGCCTGCCGAGATCGACTGCCCAAGCCCCCGGCAGCCCAGCCACCCTCCGAAGCGAGCTGGCATCCACAGGCCGGCAGAGGGCGTCAGAGGCAGAGAGGGGTGATCTTCACCTGAAGTTCACGAATCCGCCACACCATGCGCTCAGTCGTGGCAGCATCGGTGCCTTCTCCGTAACCGGAATGCCGTGGGGGTTCGTTGTGCGTACGGGAAACATGCGCCGGGGTCGTAGAGCACTGATCGCGTCGGCCGTGGCCGTCGTAGCCCTCGCGGGGTGCGGCGGTGGGGGTGGAGGCAGCCGTGCTGAGGATGCCAAGGAGGTTGAGGCCGTGGCGACGAGTGCTACGCCGAAGCCGGGGGTCACGCTGACGTTGGTCGACGACGAGGAGAGCGCTGAGGCCTCCCCACTCACCATCGCCGTACTCGCCAACGACACGGCGACCGAAGCCACAGGCAGCGGGCAGAAGCCGTTGACCAGCGTCCTGGGCGGGAGCGAGTACGAGCTGACCGTCGACTCGCAGCCGGGTCACGGCACGGCCGTCGTCGATGGCGTCTCCATCACCTACACGCCCGCAGCCGGGTACAGCGGAGAGGACGAGTTCACCTACCGGGTGAAGCCGAACTCCCCTGACGTAACTGGCGGGACCGCCGTCGTCCGCATCACGGTCGACGCCCCCGTGCCGTCCCCGACCCCCACTCCTACACCCAAGCCGAAGCCGACCCGTACACAGAAAGCGGAACCCTCGACGGTCTACTACCGGAACTGTGACGCCGCGCGTGCCGCAGGCGCGGCACCGGTCCGTCGCGGTGACCCCGGGTATGCGAGTCATCTCGATCGAGACGGGGACGGCGTGGGGTGCGAGCCGTACTCCGGAGGGTCTGGAGGTTCCAGCGGGTCGGTCACTGGGGGAAGCAGCAGTGGCGGAAGCGGTGGCAGCACGTACTACGAGAACTGCAGCGCCGCCCGCGCCGCCGGGGCCGCTCCCGTGCGCCGTGGCGATCCCGGGTACGGGCGTCACCTCGACCGGGATGGGGACGGCGTCGGCTGCGAGAGCTGAAGTTAGGCTCGTAGGCCGAGACTGTCACCCGTGAGAGAGGCCTCCGCCATGCCCCGCATCCCCTCCCCCGCCATAGCCGCCGCCGGGCTCGTCGGTGGGTACGCCGTCGCTCGGTGGACCAAGAAGCGGCCCCTCGGAGGCGTTGTGCTTGCCGGTGCCGGGGCCCTTGCCGCGCGGGAGTGGCAGCAGGTGGCGGGTGGGAAGGCCGCTGCCGCGCTGACCGGGGCCTATGTCGCCGCGTTCGCCGGGTCGCATCCGCTGGCCAAGAAGGTCGGGGCCTGGCCCGCCGTGTTCGGAGTGGCCGGGGCCATGGCCGGCGCCTCGTGGGCCGTCACCCGTAGCAAGGGCTGAAGTTCCGGGTCACGCGCTGAACGGCCCCGCCGTTCCGTACGTACTACCCAGTGCCCTCCCCATGAGCGCTGGGCGGGCAGGTTCCCCTACCCCCTTGCCCGCCCAGCGCACCCCTACGAGGCCCAGAAGCCCTGTCCCGGCCCCTGGGCCCAACCACCCGGCCCAATCACCCGACCAGCGCACCCCTACAGAAGCACTGTCCAGGCCCCGCCCAGCCCCCGCCTTCAAGCGCAGCGCCCCGCCCTCATCCCCCCACCGCGTGGCTCACCGTATAGATCAGCAGGCCCGCCAAAGCGCCCACCACCGTGCCGTTGATGCGGATGAACTGAAGGTCCCGGCCGATGTTCGCCTCGATCTTCTTCGACGTCTGGTCCGCGTCCCAGCTCGCCACCGTGTCGCTGATCAGCGACGTGATCTCCGCGCGGTACGTCGTGACCACATAGGCCGCCGCGTCCTCCGCCCAGCCCTCCACCTTCGCCTGCAGGCGGCCGTCCGTCACCAGCCTGCCGCCCAGGGAGATCAGGGACGCCCGCGCGCGCAGGCGCAGCTGGCTGCGGTCGTCCTCCGCCGCCGCGATGATCAGGTTCCGCACCGACGACCAGGCCGAGGCGATGATGTCCTGGACCTCCGGGCGTGCCAGCAGTTCCGCCTTCAGGCGCTCCACGCGCGCCCGGGTGTCGGTGTCCGCCTGGAGGTCCGCCGCGAAGTCCGTCAGGAAGCGGTCGATCGCGCCGCGCGCCGGGTGCTCCGGCATGTCCCGCATCTCCGTGACGAAGCGCAGCAGCTCCTTGTAGACCCGCTCGCCCACACGACGGTCCACGAACCTCGGCGTCCAGCCCGGCGCGCCGCCCTGGACCGCGTCCATCACCGAGTCCCCGTGGAACACCAGCCAGTCGTGGGCCCGCGCGCACACCAGGTCCACGGCCCGCCGGTGCGCCCCGTCGGAGACGATCTTCTCCAGCGTCTTGCCTATCCCCGGCGCGATCTCCGCTGCCTCCGCACGCCGGGTGATCGCCTCGCCGACCACCGCCTGGACGTCCGAGTCCCGCAGGACCGTCAGGGCGCCCCGGAGAGCCGTCGCCAGTTCGCGCGTCACCCTGTCCGCGTGGTCCGGCTCCGCGAGCCACGCCCCGAGGCGGCCGGCGATGCCCAGCGCGTGCAGCCTGCCCCGTACGACATCCGCCGACAGGAAGTTCTCACCGACGAAGGAGCCCAGCGTGGTCCCCAGCTGGTCCTTCTTCGTCGGGATGATCGCCGTGTGCGGGATCGGCAGCCCGAGCGGGCGCCGGAACAGCGCCGTCACCGCGAACCAGTCCGCCAGCGCGCCCACCATGCCGGCCTCCGCCGCGGCCGCCACATAGCCGGCCCAGGCTCCCCATCCCGCGTTCTCCGCCCACGTCGCCAGGGCGTAGATCACCGCCACCACGAGGAGCAGACCCGTGGCCAGGGCCTTCATCCGGCGCACCCCGCGGTGCCGCTCCGCGTCCGCCGCCGTGTACGCGAACGCCACCAACGGCCGCCGCGCCTCGCCCGACGGCCTGCCAGGCGTCTCGCCGAGGCCCTCCCCCCGCGCGCCGCCCCGGGCCCCGCTCCTCGTGTCGCTCATCACCCCACCTCCCTACATCAGGGACTTCCCGGACGCACCTCAAGTTCCCGTTCCCCGTACATCTTCGCGATCACTGCCTCGATGTCCGGTTCCCGCACCGACAGGTCCACCAGCGGATACGCCTCCGCCACCGCCGCCACGAGCGGCGCCGCGGACGCCGAGGCGGGGAAGGCGAGCACCTGCCGCGGGCCCTCCGACCGTACGAATCGCGCCCCCGGCAGCTCGATCGGCGGCAGCTCGCGCTCCAGGTCGACCACCAGCTGACGCTCGCCGGCCCCCACCTCGTGCAGTCCCGCCAGCTCCCCGTCGTACATCAGCCGGCCGTGGTCGATCACCATCACCCGCTTGCAGAGCTGCTCGATGTCCGTCAGGTCGTGCGTGGTGAGCAGGACCGTCGTGCCCTGCGTCGCGTTGAGCTCGCGCAGGAACTCCCGTACCCGCGCCTTCGACACCACGTCGAGGCCGATCGTCGGCTCGTCCAGGTAGAGCACGTCCGGGTCGTGCAGCAGCGCCGCCGCGATGTCGCCGCGCATCCGCTGGCCCAGCGACAGCTGCCGTACGGGTACGTCGAGCAGCTCGCCCAGTTCGAGGAGTTCCACGCAGCGGGCCAGATTGGCGGCGAAGCGCTCGTCCGGGATCCGGTACATCCGGTGCATCAGCCGGTACGAGTCCTTCAGCGGCAGGTCCCACCAGAGCGTCGTCCGCTGCCCGAACACCACCCCGATCCGCTGCGCGAGCCGCGTCCGCTCCCGTGACGGGTCGATGCCCGCGACCCGCAGGCGGCCCCCGCTCGGGGTGAGGATGCCCGTCAGCATCTTGATGGTGGTCGACTTGCCCGCGCCGTTCGGGCCGATGTAGCCGACCATCTCGCCGCGCTCCACGCCGAAGCCGATCCCGTCGACCGCCCGCACCTCACGCTTCTCCCGGCGCAGCAGCCCCGCCCTCCGCCGCACCGTGAAGACCTTCTCCACGTCTTCCAGCTCGATGAAGGCCATGCCTCAGCTCCCTGTGCTTCGGTACGAACGAAGTCCCGCGCGCCACGCCACACCCGCGAGGGCGCAGCACACCAGCGCCACCAGCGGCGACGCGAACGCCATCCAGGACGGCACCCCGGCCGGCGCGGGCCGCCCCAGGATGTACAGCGCCGGCAGCCAGTTCACGAACGCCAGCGGGACGACGTACACCACCCCACGCACCAGATCCTGCGCGAAGATCGCCGGCGGGTACTGCAGCAGCGTGTTCCCGCCGTACGTGAACGAGCTGGTCACCTCGGCCGCGTCCTGCGCCCAGAACAGCACCGACGCGCCCACGACCATCACCGCCGAGAAGATCAGCGTGCCGCAGAGCAGCATCACCGGCAGCAGCAGCACCTTCACCGCCGTCCACTCCACGTCCAGGAGCAGCAGCGCCCAGACGAGTACGAACAGCCCCTGGGCCACCCGGCCGAGCCGCCGAAGCGCGAACTTGTCCGCCGCCACCTGCGCGAGCACCGGCGCGGGCCGCAGCAGGAACATGTCGAACGAGCCGTCCCGGACCCGCTTGCCCATCCGCTGGAGCGAGCCCATCGTCAGGTCCGCGAGGCCGAAGGACGTGCCGGTCGCCCCGTACAGGAACGCGACCTCGGCGAAGGCGAAGCCGCCGAGACCCTCCACCTGACCGAACATCAGCAGGATCACGACGAAGTCGAAGAAGGTGACGGCGAAGGAGGTGACCAGCGTCAGAGCGAAGGACGTGCGGTACGTCATCGTCGAACGGATCCACATGCCGGCGACCATCCGGTACGTCCGCCAGGACTCCGCGAGCCGGGACGACGCGAGGACCACCGCCGCGGGCGCCGTACCACCGGCCGGCCCGGGCGCCACACCGCCCTCAGGCCCGCCCGCCGCACCGCCGTACGCCCCGCACACCGCCCCCGGCTCCCCCAGCACAGGCGTCTCACCCACCCTGCACCACCACCTTCCGCGTCGCCAGCGACTGCGCCAGCCGCCCCGCCACCAGCAGCACGGCCGCCCAACCGATCTGGAAGGCGTAAGCCCCCAGCAGGCCCCAGCCCGTGTACTTCTCCAGGTACACATCCGCCGGGATCTGCAGCATCGACGCCCACGGCAGCACCCGCGCCACCTCGCCCAGCACACCCGGGAAGACGTTCAGCGGCAGCAGCATCCCGGAGAAGAACAACCCGCCCAGCCACGCCACCTGCACCACGCCCTGACCGTCCATCAGCCAGAACGCGCTCATCGCCACCAGGTACCAGATCGCGAAGCTCACCGTCGCGCCCAGCGCGATCGCCAGCAGGAACGCGAGCCAGGTCGACGCCCGCTCGGGCAGCGTGAAGTCGAAGACGAGCGCGCCGACCACCATCGGGGCCACTCCACGCCCGAGCAGCTGATACGCGCTCCGCCCCGCGTTGGCCGCGAACCACCACGCCTGCAGATCGGCCGGCCGGTACAGGTCGACGGCGATGTCGCCCGTCCTGATCCGTTCGATCAGCTCTTCCTCGAACCCGCCGCCCATCAGCCCGCAGACGGTGATCAGCCCCTGGCCGATCCACACATAGGCGAGCGCGTCGGCCATGTCGTACCCGCCGAGCTGCGGTCGCTCGTCCCACAGGGCGATATAGGTGTACGACAGGATGAAGCCGAAGACACTGTTGGTGAACACCCCCGCCGCCGTGGCCATCCGGTACGTGGCATAGCGGCGGAAACCACCCGCGGCCACCGTCGCGTACAGCAGCCGCATCCCGCTTCCTCCCGTGCCGTCTCCTCCGTGCCCCGACGGCACCAAAGCGCACGACCCTAGTACCCCGCGTGCCGCCAACGCGAGCGCTTTTCGAGTCGTATTACTCGGGTTCTGTCCTGGTGCGTGCAGTATGGGGGATCCATCCGCCTTCACCCGGTACGGGAGCTCCACCATGAGCGACGACCAGCCACACCGGCCCGGCTGGGCGCCCAGGGACCCCACTGTCCCCACCCCGCCCCCCAAGCGCCCACGCCGTTCCCTCCCCCGGCGCATCCTGCGGGCGCTCCTGGGCACCTTCCTCTTCACCACACTGCTGCTCCTCGGCGGCCTCGTCGCCGGCTACCTGCTCGTGGACATCCCGCCCGCCAACTCCGCCGCCATCGCGCAGTCCAACGTGTACCTCTACAAGGACGGCACCCAGATCGCCCGCGACGGCGAGGTGAACCGCGAGAACGTACGGCTCATGCACGTCCCGGCGACCGTCCGGCACGCCGTACTCGCCGCGGAGGACCGCGACTTCTACACCGACCGAGCCGTCGTCGACCCGAAGGCCATGGTCCGCGCCGCCTGGAACACTCTCACCGGCAAGGGAAGGCAGTCCGGCTCCACCATCACCCAGCAGTACGTCAAGAACTACTACCTGGGCCAGGAGCAGACCGTCACCCGCAAGGTGAAGGAGTTCTTCATCGCCATCAAGCTCAACCGCGAGAAGAGCAAGGACGAGATCTTCGAGGGCTATCTGAACACCAGTTACTTCGGCCGCAACGCGTACGGCATCCAGGCCGCCGCCCGCGCCTACTACGGCAAGGACGCCGGGCACCTCGACACCGCCGAGGGCGCGTACCTCGCCTCCCTGCTCAAGGCGCCCAGCGCCTACGACCTCACCACCCACCCCGAGAACCGGACCAAGGCGCTCGGCCGTTGGAGCTACGTCCTGGACGGCATGGTCAAGGAGAAGTGGCTCTCCCCCGCGGAACGGACCGACACCGCCTTCCCGTCCCCGCAGACCGCCCGCCCCGCCACCGGCCTCTCCGGGCAGCGCGGCTACCTCGTCCAGGCGGTCGAGGAGTACCTGACCGGCAACGACATCGTCGACGAGAAGACCCTGGCCGGCGGCGGCTTCCGGATCACCACCACCCTGGAGAAGGAGAAGCAGGCCGCCTTCGTCACGGCCGTCGAGGACCAGGTCATGTCCAAGCTCGACCCCGCGCGGAACCCCACCGACCGCTTCGTCCGGGTCGGAGGCGCCGCGATCGACCCGGCGACCGGGCGGGTCCTCGCCCTGTACGGCGGCATCGACTACACCAGGCAGTACGTCAACAACGCCACGCGCCGCGACTACCAGGTCGGCTCCACCTTCAAGCCCTTCGTCCTCACCGCGGCGCTCCAGCACGGATCGCTCACCCAGGAGGGCGAGCGGATCACCCCCAACACGTACTACGACGGCACCGACAAGCGCCCCGTCCAGGGCTGGGACGGCGACTACTACGCCCCGGGCAACGAGGACGACGAGTCGTTCGGCGACATCACCGTACGATCCGCCACCGACAGCTCGGTCAACGCCGTGTACGCGCAGATGGCGGTGGACGTCGGGCCCGCGCGGGTGAGGGAGACGGCCGTCGCCCTCGGCGTGCCGAAGAGCACCCCCGACCTCAAGGCCTCCCCCTCCATCGCGCTGGGCCCCGCCACCGCGAGCGTCCTCGACATGGCGGAGGCGTACGCCACGCTCGCCAACCACGGCCGGCACGGCACGTACAGCCTCGTCGAGCGGGTCACCAAGGACGGCCAGGATCTGGAGCTGCCGGCCACCGGGAGCCGGCAGGCGGTGAGCCGGGAGGCCGCGGACACGACGACCTCGGTGCTCAGGAGCGTGGTCGAGTTCGGTTCGGGAACGGCGGCCCTGGCCGCCGGCCGGCCTGCGGCGGGCAAGACAGGCACGGCGGAGGACGACAAGGCCGCCTGGTTCGCGGGCTACACCCCGGACCTGGCGACCGTGGTCACGATGATGGGCCAGGACCCGGAGACGGGCGAACAGAAGTCGCTGTACGGGGCGCTCGGCCTGCCCCGGATCAACGGGGGCGGGCCGCCCGCGGCGATCTGGGGCCAGTTCACACGGGACGCACTGGCGGGGACGGAGCCGCGGGAGTTCGAGCTCGAGCTCGGGGAGGGCGCGGAGGAGTCGTGGGACCCGACGGAACCGCTGCGGCCGGACGGATCGGACGCGCCGGAGGAGTGGGAGGAGTCGGAGGAGGCGACGGACGGGCCGCAGCGGACGCAGGAACATCCGCAGACACCCCCGGAATCACTGGCGCCCCTCACACCCCAGGCACCTCAGACAGCTCACACACCTCAGCGGCCCGCTCGCCCCGAGCCCCGGCCGGAGCCGGAGCGCCCGGAAACACCGGAAGGGACGGACGGCGGCGGCGATACGGAGACGGACACAGACCGGGGCGGGGACGGGACACCTCCCCTCACCGCTCCCGCGACGCCCCCCGAGGCGGCTCCCGCACCGCCGCCGCTGTCGCCACAGGCCTCGCCGAACTGAAGCCCTGGCCGGGTCAGTGGCCCCGGCGAACCGATGGCGTCGCCCAGCCACTGGCCTCGCAGGCCCTAGTGGCCCGAGGTCGCCTTCAGACCCACCACCGCGACCAGGAGCAGACAGACGAAGAAGATCCGGGCGGCGGTCGCCGGCTCACCGAGCACCACCATGCCGAGCACCGCCGCACCGGCCGCGCCGATGCCGACCCAGACGCCGTACGCCGTACCGATGGGCAGCGTCTTGGCGGCGTGCGACAGCAACAGCATGGAGGCGACGATCCCGGCACCCGTGAAGACACTGGGCCAGAGGCGGGTGAACCCGTCGGTGTACTTCATGCCGATCGACCAGCCGACCTCGAGCAGACCGGCGACGATGAGAAGAACCCAGGCCATGACGACGAACACCTCCGCGAGACGGAACAACAGGGGTGCGTCGTCTTTGCGTACTGCGGTGCAGTGGGCCCGGTACGGCGCGTCTCGTCGGGTGGCTCCACAGTAGCAAAAACCATACGAAAGGCCTGGTGACACCGGTCACCAGGCCCTCGATCCGGAACGTTCCGGATGCCGTTCTACAGATACAGCCCGGTGGTGTCCGTGGACCCCTCGAACCGGTCCGCGGCCACGGCGTGCAGATCGCGCTCCCGCATCAGGACGTACGCGACGCCCCGCACCTCGACCTCGGCGCGGTCCTCGGGGTCGTACAGCACGCGGTCGCCGGTCTCGACCGTACGGACGTTCTGGCCGACCGCGACGACCTCCGCCCAGGCCAGCCTGCGGCCGACGGCGGCGGTGGCCGGGATGAGAATGCCGCCGCCCGAGCGCCGCTCCCCCTCGGGGGAGTCGGTCCGGACCAGCACTCGGTCGTGGAGCATCCGGATGGGCAGCTTGTCGTGGGTGTTGTCGCTCACGACTCGAACCTACCTGTCCGGGCCTGTCGGCCGTACTCGGGAGCGGTCATCCCTTGCGCTTGCGCGTGGAGACCGCGATCAGCCCGACGAGGGCCACGGCGACCAGCGCCACCGGAACCACCCGCTCCAGGCGCGGCGCGCCGTCGTCGTGGGTGAACCGGGCCTTCACGTCGGAGAAGGTCCTGTTGACGGCGACAGCCGCTCGTCCGACGGTGTGGTCGACCGTGGAGACGACCTTCGCCTTCGCGTCGCCGACGATCGTCTTCGGGTGCATCCGAATGCCGATCTCGTCGAGAGTGACGGCGAGCTGCTCGCGCCGGCGGACGATGTCCGCCTCGATCTGCGCAGGGGTCCTGGCCTCCGACACCGCGCTGCCTCCGTAGTCGTAATCGGTCGTTGACGGACAGTCTCTCAGTTTCTCCGTCCGAGGTCTGTCTCAGGCCCCCATTAGGCTCGGTCGTGTACGCCCAGACATACCGAGGAGAGCCATGAGCGAGCGACTTCAGCCCGGCGACACCGCCCCCGCCTTCACCCTTCCCGACGCGGACGGCAACGAGATCTCGCTCGCTGACCACAAGGGCCGCAAGGTCATCGTCTACTTCTACCCGGCGGCGCTGACAACCGGCTGCACGAAGCAGGCCTGCGACTTCACGGACAACCTGGAGCTGCTGGCGGGCGCGGGCTACGACGTCATCGGCGTGTCGCCGGACAAGCCGGAGAAGCTGGCGAAGTTCCGCGAGCAGGAGCACCTGAAGGTGACGCTGGTGAGCGACCCGTCGAAGGAGACCCTGGAGGCGTACGGCGCGTTCGGCGAGAAGAAGCTGTACGGCAAGACGGTGACGGGCGTGATCCGCTCGACGGTGGTCGTCGACGAGGACGGCAAGGTCGAGCGGGCCCTGTACAACGTGAAGGCGACGGGCCATGTCGCCAAGATCATCAAGGATCTCGGCATCTGACGCCTGGCGCCACGGAACGGCCTGCACGCTCCTTGAAGCGGTGCGGGCCGTTCCGCATTTCGGACACCCGATGACGTGACCGTCCGATATTCGGCTCGTTACTCCGTACGAGACCACGAACAGGTGGCCGGGCGGAGGGGAATCGGATGCCGGAAAGTCCGTACACGCGGGAGCGGCTGGCTGATGCGGCAGGGGCGTCGAAGACGCTGTCGGAAGCGCTGGAGCGGTTGGGGGTCGATCCGACGAGCTCGACGCGGGCTTACGTGGCGACAAGGATTCGGAAGCTCGGGGTGGACACCTCCCACTTCGAACGGGAGGGCATCCGCTGGACGCGGGAGGTACTGGAGAAGGCGGTGGCAGACTCCACGAACATGTGGGACGTTCTCCGTCGGCTCGGCGTCGAGCTGGTCGGCGGGCAGCACACGCACATCACCCGCCGTGTCCGTGCATACGGGATCGACACCTCGCACTTCACACCGCCTGCCCGGACCGAGCGGATGAGGTACAACCAGCGCCGCCGGACACCGGACGAGATCCTCGTCGAGGACACCTCTGCCCACCCCAGGCGCGTGCGCAGCAGCCGACTCAAGACCGCGCTCTTGGAGGACGGCGTGGAGGAGCGGTGCGCGATGTGTGGGATCGAGGCCATGTGGCAGGGCGAACCGCTGCCGCTGGAGGTCGACCACGTCAACGGCAACTGGCGCGACAACAGGCGCGAGAACCTGAGGTTGCTGTGCCCCAACTGTCATTCCACGACGGACACGTACCGAGGCCGCGCGAAAAGGCGTCCCGCATGACACGCGGCGTGCGCTTTACGCGCGAGCGGCTGACCAAAGCCGCCAAACACTGCTCTGACATCAACGAGGCCATAGCTTTCCTGGGCGCCGAGCCATATAGCGCCCTTCCGCGTTACCTCTTGAAGCGGTTCACCCACTTCGGCATCGACGTCTCGCACTTCCCGCCGTTCGGTAGACGCGACCGACCGAGCCGATGCGAGTTGCGGGAGGCGGTCGCCGCATCGCTGTCCCTCAGGGAGACCCTGATCCGGCTGAAGCGCGCCGATAACGGGGCGCAGCGCGCCAACCTACGGCGATGGATCACCGACGACGGACTGTCGATCGCGCACTTCCTGGGGCAGGCCCACCAGCGGGGGAAACCGAGCCCGACCGCCAAGCGCCCCGAAGAGGTACTCGTACGGCACGACGGCAAGCACCGGACGGCCGCCACACGGCTCCGTCGCGCCCTGCGCGAGGTAGGCGTACCCGAGCAATGCGCCCGGTGCGGAACCGAGCCAGAGTGGCATGGAAAGCCCATGACACTGGAGGTCGACCACATCAACGGCGACTGGCGCGACAACCGGCAAGAGAATCTGCGGGTGCTGTGCCCCAACTGCCATGCGATCACCAGCACCTGGTGTCGGGGAGGCCGCAGGTAGCGCCCGGGTGGCCGGTAAGGTATACGCGGCGGGCCCGTATCCCAGCTGGTTAGAGGACGCCGTTTTAGAGGCGGTGCGTCGTGGGTTCGAGTCCCACCGGGCCTACACGGAAGGGCGCGCCCCCGACAGGGGGCGCGCCCTTGGTCGTACGAGACTCAGCCCAGCAGCTCCCGCACCACCGGTACCAGCGCCCTGAACGCCTTCCCCCGGTGGCTGATCGCGTTCTTCTCCTCCGGGGTCAGCTGCGCGCACGTCACCTCGTAGCCCTCCGGCTGGAGGATCGGGTCGTAGCCGAAGCCGTTCGTGCCCACCGGGGTGTGGCGGAGGGTGCCCGGCATGCGGCCCTCCACCACGCGTTCGCGGCCGTCCGGGAGGGCGAGCGCCGCCGCGCAGGCGAAGTGGGCGCCCCGGTGGGTGTCGTCGATGTCTCCGAGTTGGGCCAGGAGGAGGTCCAGGTTCGCGCGGTCGTTGCCGTGGGTGCCGGACCAGCGGGCCGAGAAGATGCCGGGGGCGCCGTTCAGGACGTCGACGCAGAGGCCGGAGTCGTCGGCGACGGCCGGCAGGCCGGTGGCCTGGGCCAGGGCGTGTGCCTTGAGGAGGGCGTTCTCGGCGAAGGTGACGCCGGTTTCCTTGACGTCGGGGATCTCCGGGTACGCGTCCGCGCCGACGAGTTCGTGGGTGAGGCCTGCGTCGGCGAGGATCGCGTGGAGTTCGGTGATCTTTCCGGCGTTGCGGGTGGCGAGGATCAGACGGGTCATGGTCCCGATTATCCCGGGGTGCAGACCTTGCCGATCTCGGTGGCCGCGTCGGTGATGGGCTTGATGTCCGGGGTGGTGTCGCCGTTGTTGACGGAGGTCTTGACGGACTCGACGCCCTTGGTGAGGTCGTCGACGGCCTTGGAGAGGTCGGCGTTGTCCGTCGTGTCCTTGAGCTTGCCGAGTTCGGTGGAGATCTCGTTCAGGGACTCGTTGAGCTGTGTCGGGTCGTTGGAGGCGCTGGAGGCCGCCTGCTCGAGCTTGCTGACGCTGGTGGCTATCGCGTCGGCGGTCGCGACACAGTCCATCGCCTTGTCGAGTGCTCCGCAGCCGACGAGGGTGGTGGTGAGTACGGCTGCCGAGGCCACGGTGAGTGCGAGACGGCGCTTCAAGACGGTTCCTCCCCAGGGGATATGGATGTACGGGCGTACGGCGCTTCGGCCGTACGCCCGTGTTCATGGAGACGCGGTGGCGCCTCAGAGAGTTCCTTCGAGCGCCTTGCGCTGGATCTCGGCGAGGTCTGCGCAGCCGCCGGAGGCGAGGTCGAGGAGGGCGTTGAGCTCCTTGCGGTCGAAGGGCTCGGCCTCGGCGGTGCCCTGGACCTCGACGAAGCGGCCGTCGCCGGTGCAGACGACGTTCATGTCGGTCTCGGCGCGTACGTCCTCCTCGTAGCAGAGGTCGAGGAGGGGGGTGCCGTCGACGATGCCGACGGAGACGGCGGCGACGGTGCCGGTGAGGGGCTTGCGGCCGGCCTTGACGAGCTTCTTGCCCTGGGCCCAGGCGATGGCGTCGGCGAGGGCGACGTAGGCGCCGGTGATGGCGGCGGTGCGGGTGCCGCCGTCGGCCTGGAGGACGTCGCAGTCGAGGACGATGGTGTTCTCGCCGAGCGCCTTGTAGTCGATGACGGCGCGCAGGGAGCGGCCGATGAGGCGGGAGATCTCGTGCGTACGGCCGCCGATCTTGCCGCGGACGGATTCGCGGTCGCCGCGGGTGTTGGTGGCGCGCGGCAGCATCGAGTACTCGCCGGTGACCCAGCCCTCGCCGCTGCCCTTGCGCCAGCGCGGGACGCCTTCGGTGACGGAGGCGGTGCAGAAGACCTTGGTGTCGCCGAAGGAGATGAGGACGGAGCCCTCGGCGTGCTTGCTCCAACCGCGTTCGATGGTGACGGGTCGGAGCTGTTCGGGGGTACGGCCGTCGATACGAGACATGGCACGAGCGTAGCCGTACATGACGAGGGGCCCGTTCCCCTGCCGGAACGGGCCCCTCGGCCGATGGGGCTGGTTACATCATGTCTTCGATGTCGGCGGCGATGGGGTCGGCGTCGGTGCCGATGACGACCTGGATCGCGGTGCCCATCTTGACGACGCCGTGGGCGCCGGCGGCCTTGAGGGCGGCTTCGTCGACCTTGGAGGGGTCCACGACCTCGGTGCGGAGGCGGGTGATGCAGCCCTCGACCTCTTCGATGTTGTCGATGCCGCCGAGGCCGGCGACGATCTTCTCAGCCTTGCTGGCCATGTTCTCTCCCTGTCCGTTCCGTCTTAAGAAACGTGAGTCTCGGCGCACCGACGGTCCGCTTTGTCACGGTAACCCACGGTTGGCCCAACTTCGCGAGCGGGTGCCCTCGTTCTGTCGAATGATGACGATCACCGGCAACCTGCCCTCAGCGGGCTCCGGGAGCCTATCGCAACTGGTCTACACCAGTGTGCAACGCGAGTCGGGCCCGGCTTGTTCCGGGTCAGGGAGGACGCCGATGAGCACGGAAAGCGCCGCCGCCCCGCCGAAGAAGTCGAGGTGGGGCGGCCTCTTCCAGGGCCTTCAGAAGATGGGCCGCAGCCTCCAGCTGCCCATCGCCGTACTCCCGGCGGCCGGCATCATCACCCGGCTCGGGCAGCCGGACGTCTTCGGAGCGGACGGACTCGGCTGGGACAACGTCGCGAAGGTGATGGCGGGGGCCGGCGGCGCGCTGCTCGACGGCAGCCTCGGCCTGCCTCTGCTGTTCTGCATCGGTGTCGCGATCGGCATGGCGAAGAAGGCGGACGGCTCGACGGCTCTCGCTGCGGTGGTCGGCTTCCTCGTGTACTACACGGTGCTCCGTCAGTTCCCGAAGGGCTGTCCCGAGGACACGAAGGACATCAGCGGCGGCTGCCTGGGGCCCGACGACACCTTCGCCGGCTACACGTACGAGAACCCCGGCGTCTTCGGCGGCATCGTCATGGGCCTGCTGGCGGCCTGGTTCTGGCAGCGCTACCACCGGAAGAAGCTCGTCGACTGGCTGGGCTTCTTCAACGGCCGCCGCCTGGTGCCGATCATCATGACGTTCGTGGGGATCGCCTTCGCCGCGCTCTGCCTGTGGATCTGGCCGCCGATCGGTGACGGTCTGGAGAACTTCAGCGACTGGCTGGTCGGGCTCGGCGCGTGGGGCTCGGGCATCTTCGGCGTCGCGAACCGGGCCCTGCTGGTCATCGGCCTGCACCAGTTCCTGAACGTGCCCATCTGGTTCCAGTTCGGCACGTACGAGAAGCCGGACGGTACGACGGTCCACGGCGACATCCCCATGTTCCTCGCGGGCGACCCGGACGCCGGCCAGTTCCTGACGGGCTTCTTCCCGATCATGATGTTCGCCCTCCCGGCGGCCGCGCTGGCGATCACCCACTGCGCGAAGCCGCACCGGCGCAAGGAGGTGGGCGGCATGATGCTGTCGGTCGCGCTGACCTCGTTCGTCACCGGCATCACGGAGCCGATCGAGTACTCGTTCCTCTTCATCGCCCCCGCGCTCTACGCGATCCACGCCGTGCTCACGGGTGTGTCGATGACGGTGACCTGGGCGCTCGGGGTGAAGGACGGCTTCAGCTTCTCGGCGGGTCTGATCGACTACGTCATCAACTGGAACCTCGCGACGAAGCCGTGGCTGATCATTCCGATCGGCCTGGGCTTCGCGCTCGTCTACTACGTGATCTTCCGGTTCGCGATCACCAGGTTCGATCTCCCGACGCCGGGGCGGGAGCCGGACGAGCTGGGCGAGGAGATGGATCGGGACGTCACGAAGGCGTAGCCGATCCGGGGCCTTTCGGCCCGGCGCGCGGAGCCCCTCAGGGCCCTCGGACCTCATGGTCCGGGGGCCCTTCGTCGTTCACTCCCCGCTATGGCGCGGCCACACAGAATTCGCAGGTTCCTTATCTAAGTCTCACGTGCTAAAACAGGTCTACACCACTCATTGGTGTAGACCACGCGGTCCAGACCACCGCGTTCCACGAGACGTCGCCGTCCCCCGTAACACCAGTCCCCTGGCGGCGCCTTGCCTACTGGAGGAAGTTGTGTCTACGGCCAGTGCCGCCCCCGCGGCCGAGAAGAAGAAGGGCTCCGGCCCGATGGCTGTCATGCAGCGCATCGGTCGCAGCCTCATGCTGCCGGTCGCGGTACTGCCCGCCGCCGCGCTCCTTGTGCGGTTCGGCCAGCCCGACATGCTCGGCAAGGAGTCGTTCCCGGACTTCATCAACAAGCTCGCCGGCTACATGGCGGCCGGTGGCGGGGCCATCCTCGACAACATGGCCCTGCTGTTCGCCGTGGGTATCGCGATCGGCTTCGCCAAGAAGTCGGACGGCTCCACCGCGCTCGCGGCGGTGACCGGCTACCTGGTCTTCCAGAAGGTGCTCGCGACCTTCACCGACAAGAACCTGCCGCAGGTCGCCTCCGTCGCCGACGGCAAGATCGTCATGAGCGACGCCCCGGTCAACGCCGGTGTCCTCGGCGGTGTCGTGATGGGCATCGTCGTCGCCCTGCTGTACCAGAAGTTCTACCGGACCAAGCTGCCCGACTGGGCCGGCTTCTTCGGTGGCCGCCGCCTGGTCCCGATCCTCTCCGCCTTCGCCGGGCTGGTCGTCGGCATCGTCTTCGGTGTGATCTGGCCGGTCCTCGGCACGGGTCTGCACAACCTCAGCGAGTGGCTCGTCGGCTCCGGTGCCGTCGGCGCGGGCATCTTCGGTGTCGCCAACCGTGCGCTGATCCCGATCGGCATGCACCACCTGCTGAACTCCTTCCCCTGGTTCCAGGCCGGTGAGTTCGAGGGCAAGCACGGTGACATCGCCCGCTTCCTCGCCGGCGACCCGTCCGCCGGACAGTTCATGACCGGCTTCTTCCCGATCATGATGTTCGCCCTCCCGGCGGCCTGCCTCGCGATCGTCCACTGCGCCCGCCCCGAGCGCCGCAAGGTCGTCGGCGGCATGATGTTCTCCCTCGCGCTCACCTCCTTCGTCACCGGTGTGACCGAGCCGATCGAGTTCACCTTCATGTTCATCGCTCCGGTGCTGTACGCGATCCACGCGGTCCTGACCGGTGTCTCGATGGCCCTGACCTGGGCGCTCGGGATGAAGGACGGCTTCGGCTTCTCCGCCGGTGCGGTCGACTTCCTGCTGAACCTCGGTATCGCGAGCAACCCGTGGGGCCTGGCCCTGGTCGGCCTCTGCTTCGCGGCGGTCTACTACGTGATCTTCCGCTTCGCGATCACCAAGTTCAATCTCCCGACGCCGGGCCGCGAGTCCGACGAGGAGCTCGCCGAGCTGCTGAAGGCCGAGGCGAAGTAAGCCCCGAGCCCGTACGCGGTACACGGAAGGGCCCCGGAACCGAAAGGTTCCGGGGCCCTTCCCGTCTGTCTCAGACCTCGTACACCGCGCCCGCGTACGCCAGCTCCGACGGCCCGTCGTACACCGCCCGCGCGTCCTCCAGGTTCTGGGCGCCGTCCGTCCACGGCGGGATGTGGGTCAGCACCAGCCGGCCCACCGAGGAGCGGGCCGCCTCCGCGCCCGCCTCCCGGCCGTTGAGATGGAGCGCCGGGATGTCCTCCTTGCCATGGGTGAAGGACGCCTCGCACAGGAACAGATCCGTGCCGTCCGCCAGTTCGTGCAGCGCCTCGCAGACGCCCGTGTCACCCGAGTACGTGAGCGAGCGGCCGCCGTGCTCGATGCGGATGCCGTACGCCTCCACCGGGTGGCACACCTTCTCCGTACGCACCGAGAACGGGCCGATCTCGAAGGAGCCGGACTTCAGGGTCCGGAAGTCGAAGACCTCGCTCATCGACTTGTCCGAGGGGGTGTCCGCGTAGGCCGTGGTCAGGCGCTGTTCGGCGCCCTCCGGGGCGAAGACCGGGATCGGCTCGCAGCGGCCGCCCTCGTGGCGGTAGTAGCGGGCGACGAAGTACCCGCACATGTCGATGCAGTGATCGGCGTGGAGGTGGCTGAGGAAGATGGCGTCGAGGTCGTACAGACCGATGTGGCGCTGCAGCTCGCCGAGGGCGCCGTTGCCCATGTCGAGGAGCAGCCGGAAGCCGTCGGCCTCTACGAGGTAGCTCGAGCAGGCCGAATCCGCGGACGGGAAGGACCCGGAGCAGCCGACGACGGTGAGCTTCATGGAGCGTGAACCTCCGAGGGCGGAGAGCGGCGGGGGAGGTCGTGCGATGCGTCGAGCGTAAGGCGCGTCAGGGCTCGTCGCTCCTCCGCGGCGTCCCGTTGTGGGCGAACTCACGGGCTCTGTCACCGGTTCGGATGGACCTGGGGCGGGAGAGCGCGGGGTACGGGTCGCCGGTAACGTCTTGGGGTATGGACACGTCCTGGTGGCCGGCGCTCGTCGCGGTCGTGGTGATCGCGCTGGTCGTGGCGGTGGCGGACGGCCTGAAGCGCTCGGGCCGGCGGCCCGGTGGGCGGACGCGGCCTCCTGCGCGCCCCCCGGCACGGCCGCGCGCCCCCGGGGAGGCACCCGCTCGGGTGCCGCGGGCGGGCGAGATCTGGTGGGCGGACGTGCCGTACGAGGACGGGCCGACATCAGAGGGTGCCGCGCGAAGCGCGTCGGGCAGGGCGGTGGCGGGAGACGGGCGGTCCAAGGACCGTCCCTGTCTGGTGCTCGCGCTGCGGGGGGATTCCGCGCTGGTCGCCAAGATCACCAGCAAGTACCACGACGAGCGGCCCGGGGTGATCGCGCTGCCGCCGGGGTCGGTGGGGGACGCGCGGGGGCGGCCCAGTTTCCTGGAGACGGACGAGCTGCGGGAGGTCCCGGTGTGGGAGTTCCGTCGCAGAGTGGGAACGGCGGACCCGGTCGTCTGGGACCAGGTCCGCCATTTGGCGTCGTGAAGGGGCGCTAGGGGGGCTACGCCCAGAGCTGGCCCTGGACCGTCTCGATCGCCTCTTCGGTGGTGGCCGCCGTGTAGAGCCCGGTCGACAGGTACTTCCAGCCGCCGTCCGCGACGACGAAGGCGATGTCCGCGCTCTCGCCCGCCTTGACGGCCTTGTTGCCGACGCCGATGGCCGCGTGCAGCGCCGCGCCCGTGGAGACGCCGGCGAAGATGCCCTCCTGCTGGAGGAGTTCCCGGGTGCGCGTCACCGCGTCGGCCGAGCCGACCGAGAAGCGGGTGGTGAGGACGGAGGCGTCGTACAGCTCGGGCACGAAGCCCTCGTCCAGGTTCCGCAGGCCGTAGACCAGGTCGTCGTAGCGCGGTTCGGCGGCGACGATCTTGACGTCCGGCTTGTGCTCGCGCAGGTAGCGGCCGACGCCCATGAGGGTGCCGGTGGTGCCGAGGCCCGCGACGAAGTGGGTGATGGAGGGCAGGTCGGCGAGGATCTCGGGGCCGGTCGTGGCGTAGTGGGCGCCCGCGTTGTCCGGGTTGCCGTACTGGTAGAGCATCACCCACGTGGGGTTCTCGGCAGCGATCTCCTTGGCGACCCGTACCGCGGTGTTCGACCCGCCCGCCGCGGGGGACGAGATGATCTCGGCGCCCCACATGGCGAGCAGCTGACGGCGCTCCTCGCTGGTGTTCTCCGGCATGACGCAGACGATGCGGTAGCCCTTGAGCTTGGCCGCCATCGCGAGCGAGATGCCGGTGTTGCCGCTGGTCGGTTCCAGGATGGTGCAGCCGGGGGTGAGCCGGCCGTCCTTCTCGGCCTGCTCGATCATGTGGAGCGCGGGGCGGTCCTTGACCGAGCCGGTGGGGTTGCGGTCCTCCAGCTTGGCCCAGATGCGGACGTCGTCCGAGGGTGAGAGCCGGGGCAGCCGGACCAGAGGTGTGTTGCCGACCGCCGCCAGGGGGGAGTCGTAACGCATGTGGATCAGACCATGCCGCCGGCGACGGCCGGCAGGATCGTGACGTTGTCGCCGTCGGTCAGCTTGGTGTTGATGCCGTCCAGGAAGCGGACGTCCTCGTCGTTCAGGTAGACGTTGACGAAGCGGCGCAGTTCGCCGCCCTTGGCCTCGTCGACGATTCGGGCCTGGATGCCCGCGTGACGGGTC
Source organism: Streptomyces sp. NPDC039609 (assembly GCF_055596705.1). Classification (NCBI taxonomy): domain Bacteria; kingdom Bacillati; phylum Actinomycetota; class Actinomycetes; order Kitasatosporales; family Streptomycetaceae; genus Streptomyces; species Streptomyces sp. NPDC039609. Next base: position 129,471 of record NZ_JBVIUJ010000002.1, on the reverse strand, counting down.
TCGAGGTCGGTGAAGAGCTCGGCGAGCGTCGCACCGCTGCCCTCGACGGCCTTGGCGCCGTCGGTGTAGGTACGGAGGATGGTCGGGATGCGGACCTCGATGGCCATGGCGTGGGCTCCTGTCGGAAGTGGCGTGAAAGGCGCGCGGCTCTGATGCCCCCGCGCGGGGGGTCGTGCTCCTGGGTGCGCTCGTGCGCCCCCGCTCACATCGCGCTGGCGAGGCGGCACAGGTCGACGTGCAACCGCGCCACGAGCAGCACGCTGCCCGGCGTCACTTCGCTCACGTCGTGGGAAACCATGCGGCCATCGTATCGATTCCCGGTCCGGGTTTCGGAATGTGATCTCACATGACGGACAGATCGCGCTCAACTGGCGGACCGGGGAGATAGAGGACGGTCGGGGTGCCGGTCCTGGGATGTGGCACGACCTCGGCTTCCACCCCGTACACGGCCGACAGCAACTCCGGAGTGAGGACCTCGGCGGGCGCGCCCTCGGCGACGATCCGGCCCCCGGCGAGGACGTAGAGCCGGTCGCAGTAGAGGGCGGCGAGGTTGAGGTCGTGGAGGGCGAGGAGGTTGGTGGTGCCCAGGTCGCGGACGAGGCGCAGGACCTCCAACTGGTAGCGGATGTCGAGGTGGTTGGTGGGCTCGTCCAGGACGAGGAGCGCCGGTTCCTGGACGAGGGCGCGGGCCACGAGGGCGCGTCGGCGTTCGCCGCCGGAGAGGGTGGGGTACGGGCGGTCGGCGAGCTCCGCGACGCCGACGCGGGCGAGGGCCGCGTCGGTGCGTGCGAGGTCGTCGCCGGTGTCGCCCTCCCAGAAGCGCTTGTGCGGGGAGCGGCCGAGGGCGACCAGCTCGCGGACGGTCAGCTCCCACTCGGCGTCGCCGTCCTGTGGGACGGTGGCGATCCGGCGCGCTCGCGCCTTGGCGCCCAGGCCGTGCACGTCGACGCCGTCGAGGAGGACACGGCCGGAGGTCGGGACGAGGGTGCCGTAGACGCAGCGCAGGAGGGTGGTCTTGCCGCTGCCGTTGGGGCCGACGAGTCCGACGGTCTCGCCGGGCCGGGCGGTGATGTCGACGCCGTGCAGACGTGTCCCGTACGAGAGTTCCCGCGTACGCAGCTCGGTCATACCGGGCTCCCTTCCGCGCGGCGGCGCATCAGCCAGAGGAAGAACGGGCCGCCGGTGAGGGCGGTGAGGACGCCGACGGGGATGTCCTGCGGCGCGGCGACGGTACGGGCGGCCAGGTCGGCCAGGATCAGAGCGGTCGCCCCGCCGAGCGCGGCGACGGGCAGCAGCCGGCGGTGCGGCGCGCCGACGGCCATGCGGGCGGCGTGCGGGACCATCAGGCCGACGAAGCCGACGGCTCCGCTGACGGAGACCATGACGGCGGTGACGAGGGAGGCCAGGACGAAGGCGGCGGCGCGGAAACGGGCGGTGTCCAGGCCGAGGACGGTCGCGCCTTCCTCGCCGACGAGGAGCAGGTCGAGCGGGCGGGAGAGGGTCAGCAGGGCGGCGACTCCGAGGGCGAGGACCGCGGCCGGCAGGGCGAGAGTGTCCCAGCGGGCGCTGCCGAGGCCGCCGAGGGTCCAGAACGCCGCCTCCTGGAAGTGCTCGGGGCGGCCCGCGAGGACCAGGATCAGGGTGGTCAGCGCGGAGAGGATGTACGAGACGGCGACGCCGGCGAGGACGAGCCGGGCGCCGGTCATCGTGGAGCCGCGGCGGGCCAGGGCGTAGACGAGGACGAGGGCGAGCAGGGCGCCGACGAAGGCGGCGGCCGGCATGGCGACGGTGGTCGTGGCCCCGCCGCCGATGCCGAGGACGAGCACGAGGACGGCGCCGGTGGAGGCCCCGGAGGAGATCCCGAGCAGGAAGGGGTCGGCGAGGCGGTTGCGGACGAGGGCCTGCAGGACGGTGCCGACGATGGCGAGTCCGGCGCCGACGATCGCGCCGAGCAGGACGCGGGGCAGCCGGACGTCGAGGACGATCGTGCGGTACGGGGAGGGGGCGGCGCGGCCGGTGAGGCTCTCGGCGACGTCGCCGAGGGGTATCCGTACCGACCCGAGGGCGAGGCCGGCGACGACGGAGAGCGCGAGGGCGGCGACGAGCCCGGCGACGACGAGCAGGTACCGTCCGGGGCCGCCGGCCCCGGAGGGGCGGCCGCGAGCGGCCCGTCCGGACGGGCCGCCGGCCGACGCGGCCGGGTCGACGGCCGCCGATCCGTGCAGCACCGGCCCGGACGAGCCGGGACCGGACAGACCCGGCCCGGCCGAGGCCGGACCGGGCGGACCCGAAGCGGGCAGACTCGAACCAGGCAGACCCGCACCGGACAGCGCCGCACCGGACGGGGCCGGCAGGCCCGGACCGGACGGGGACGGGGCCGGCACGCCCGGACCGGACGGGGACGGGGCCGGCACGCCCGGACCGGACGAGCCGGGACCGGACAGACCCGACGCGCCCGCGCCCCGTTCCGCGCCCGCGTCCGGGAGCGGGGTGGCCGTCATCGCGCCGGGTGGAGCTGGGCCGCGAGCTTCTCGATCGCCGCCGGGACGCGGACGCCGAGGACCGCGTCCGAGAGGGGCATGACGGCGAAGCGCTTGTTCCTGATCGCCGGGACGTCCTTGAGGGCCGGGTCCTCCAGGAGCCGCTTCTTCTTCTGTGCGACGGTCGTGGAGCCGTAGTCGTAGATGACGATCACATCCGGCTTGCGGGCGACGACCTGCTCCCAGGTCGCGTCGCCGAAGGCCTTGTCGAGGTCGGCGAAGACGTTGCGGCCGCCGGCGCGGGTGATCAGCTCGTTGCCGATGCCCTTGCCTCCGGCGGTGAACGCCGTCTTGTCACCGCTGTCGTAGACGAAGACCGACACGGGGGCGAGACCCGCCAGCTTCTTCTCGGTCGCCGCGACGGTCTTCTTCGCCTCGGCCGTCCAGCGCGCGCCGCGGTCGGGGACGCCGAAGGTCCGGCCGACCTCGTCGACCTCCTGGTAGAGGTCGGCGAGGGAGGAGGCGCCCGAGGGGCAGTACTCCATGTTCAGGCGGGTGTTGACGCCCGCCGCCTTCAGGTCGTCCCGGCTGCGGCCGGCCTTGGTGTCGAAGGCGCTGGCGTAGCCGCCGTAGACGAAGTCGGGGTTCGCGGCGAGCAGCGCCTCCTTGGCGGGGTACTCCTTCGCGAGCACCGGCACCGTGTCGTACGCCTTCTTGTACGCGGGCAGGATCCGGTCGTCCAGATAGGCGGTGCCGACGAGGGACTTCTCCAGACCGAGGGCGAGCATGACCTCGGTGACGTGCTGGTTCATGGTGACGGCCCGCTGCGGCGGGGCCTGGTACGTCGTCTTCACACCGCAGTTGGAGACGGTGTACGGGAATCCCGGTGCGGCCTTCGCGGCCGGGTCCTGTTCCGAGGGGGCCGAGCAGCCGGCCAGCAGGGGGACGAGGGCGGCTGCGGGCAGCAGGGTACGGCGCCAGGTCATGGCGGAATGCCTCCTCCGGGGATTTCCACGTCCCCAGTCGGTGGTGAGAAGGCGGCAGGTCAGTTCCTGGCTCCCGGCGCCCGAAGGCGCCGGTCACAGTGGCGGGACCGTGCCGGATTCTCACCGGCTTCCTGGGCCCTGCCGCCCTGGTGTCGGGTCAGTCTCTCAGGCGTCGTACGCCTCGACGACCTTGACGTCCTCCTCGGTCACGACGCCTTCGACGATGGTGAACGAGCGGAACTGGAAGGGGCCGGATCCGTCGCTGTCGGCGGTGGAGACCAGGACGTAGTGGGCGCCGGGCTCGTTCGCGTACGAGATGTCGGTGCGCGACGGGTACGCCTCGGTGGCCGTGTGCGAGTGGTAGATGATCACGGGCTCCTCGTCCCGGTCGTCCATCTCGCGGTACAGCTTCAGCAGGTCGGCGGAGTCGAACTCGTAGAACGTGGGCGAGCGCGCGGCGTTCAGCATCGGGATGAACCGCTCGGGGCGGCCGGCGCCGACCGGGCCCGCGACCACGCCGCAGGCCTCGTCGGGGTGGTCCGCGCGGGAGTGTTCCACGATCTGGTCGTACAGGGCCCGGGTGATGGTCAGCATGTCGGACAGGATAAGCAAAGGAGCCGCCCCGTACCGAGGAGTGGTACAGGGCGGCCCGAATGCTGGACAGGCCGGCGTTATGAGCGCTTGGCGAACGCCGCGCCCTCGGGGTTACGGGCCTTCAGGACCAGGTAGGCGACCGCGAGGATGAGGCCCCACAGCGGCGCGCAGTAGAGCGAGATCCGCGCGTCCTTGTCGATGCCCATCAGCACGATGACCATGCCGATGAAGGCGAGCGCGAAGAGGCTGCACCAGATGCCGCCCGGCGCCTTGAAGGACGACTGGGGCAGCTCGCCGCGGTCGGCCTTGAGGCGGAAGCGGACCTGGCAGATCAGGATCATGATCCAGGCCCACATGCCGGAGATGGTGGCGAAGGAGACGACGTAGTTGAAGGCGTCGCCGGGCCACTGGTAGTTGATCCAGACGCCGACCATCATCAGCGCGGCGGAGAAGGACGTGCCGACCAGCGGCAGTCCGTTCTTGGTGAGCTTGGTGAAGAACTTCGGGCCCTGGCCGTTGAGCGCGAGGTCGCGCAGCATGCGGCCGGTGGAGTACATGCCCGAGTTGCAGGAGGAGAGCGCGGCGGTCAGGACGACGAAGTTCACGATCGCGGCGCCGACGCCGAGGCCCATCTTCTCGAAGGCCGCGACGAACGGGGAGACGCCCGGCTGGAAGTGGGTCCACGGGACGACCGAGAGGATCATGATCAGCGCGCCGACGTAGAAGACGGCGATGCGCCACGGGACGGTGTTGATCGCCTTGGGCAGAACGGTCTTCGGGTCCTTGGACTCACCCGCCGTCACGCCGACCAGCTCGACGGCGAGGAAGGCGAACATGACCATCTGCAAGGTCATCAGGGTGGAGCCGATGCCCTTGGGGAAGAAGCCGCCCTCGGACCACAGCAGGGTCATCGAGGCCGTGTCACCGGCGTCGGAGAAGCCGATGGTGAGGATGCCGGCGCAGATCAGGATCATGCCGACGATCGCGGTGACCTTGACCATCGAGAACCAGAACTCGAGCTCGCCGAAGAGCTTGACGGAGATCAGGTTCGCGAGGAACAGGACGACCGTGAAGATCAGGGCGAAGACCCATTGCGGCTGATTGAGGATGCCGTCGGTGTTCTTGGTCCAGTACTGCATGTACTCGGACGCCGCGGTCACCTCGGTGATGCCGGTGACGACCCAGAAGAGCCAGTACGTCCAACCGGTCACGAAGCCCGCGAAGGGGCCGATGAACTCGCGTGCGTACTCCGAGAAGGAGCCGGACACGGGGCGGTACATGAGGAGTTCGCCGAGCGCCCGCATGATGAAGAAGATGACGAGGCCCGCGATGGCGTACGCGAGGATCAGGCTGGGGCCCGCCTTGGAGATGCCCTTGCCCGCGCCCAGGAAGAGGCCGGTGCCGATGGCGCCGCCGATCGCGATCATCTGGATCTGGCGGGCGCCGAGTGCCCGGTGATAACCCTCGCCGTCGGCGGAGTCCGCGGCCTCACTGCCGTCGTGCTGCTTGTCGACCTGCACTGAGGTCATGGTGGTGCGCCTTTCTCCATGCTGATCCGCGCCGACTGAGTCTGGCTGCGGATCAGGTCCTGATCCCCCCGGATTTGGATGGAGTGCTACCGGCGGTCAGCCGGTCCAAGCGCCCCCGGGAACAGGGGTGGCGTCCCCGGGCGGTCGTGAAGATTTATCACGGGGGAAACACTGATCGGCGTGCGTCGGAGTGACGCACGCCACAGGGAGAACCGGACAAAAGTCACTCAAGAGGGCCAACGAGAAGACTTTGGTGACGTATTCGTTATCCGGATTTGAGCGTCCGCTGAGCGAACATCGCTCGAACGCCCGGCATCAGGCGCCGGACATCAACGTCTCGACGAGCGACTCCTGGAGCGCACCGAGCCAGAGGTACGCCATCACCATCGGCTTGCGCGGATCGGTGTCCGGCAGCCGGTAGAGCTCACCGCTCTCGTCCTCGTCGGTGACCTCGAGACGGGTGCCGATGGTCAGCCGGAGGTCGTTGAGGGCGCCGAGCCAGGACCGGGACTCGTCGGCGGTCAGCTTGAGGATCGCGCCGCCCTCACCGGAGGAGGGGAGCGCGTCCAGGTTGCGGATGACCGCGAGGGCGTCCTCGCGCTTGCGCGCGCGCAGATCGTTCTCGGTGTAGCGGCGGAAGTCCGCCGCCGCCGCCCGCAGCTCCTCGTCCTCGTCGCCGTACGCGTCGGGGAAGAGCCGCTTGAGCGCGGGATCGGACGGGGGCTCGCTCGGGCCCTCGGCGAAGAGCGCGGCCAGCGGGTCCTCGCCCTCCACCGGCTCGTCGCCCGGGCCGATCAGCTCCAGGAGCTGGACGGCGAGGGAGCGCAGGATGGAGATCTCGACCTCGTCGAGCGCGACGGCCGCGCCGCCGCCGGGCAGCGCCTCGAATTGCCCCGCCATCAGCCGCGGTCCTGGGTGAGGGTCGCCCACAGCCCGTAGCCGTGCATCGCCTGCACGTCCCGTTCCATCTCCTCGCGGGTGCCGCTGGAGACCACCGCGCGGCCCTTGTGGTGCACGTCGAGCATCAGCTTGTGCGCCTTGTCCTTGGAGTAACCGAAGTACGCCTGGAAGACGTAGGTCACATAGCTCATCAGGTTGACCGGATCGTTGTGGACGAGGGTCACCCAGGGGACGTCCGGCTCGACGACCGCGTGGGTCTCCTCGGCCGACTCCGTGCGTTCGATCTCAATAGGCGCGACGCTCACTTACCCCATGCTGCCACCTCGGAAGGGGGGTCGCACAAACGGGTCACCTCCTCGCCCGAGAAATCGTCAGTCTGACGATTTCTCGTGTAGCATCGCTGACATGAACGCTGCGGACCTTGGGCTCCCGGTGGACGTGCCGTCGACCGCGCTCTTCACCGACCAGTACGAGCTGACCATGCTGCAGGCCGCCCTCCAGGCCGGCACCGCCGACCGGCGCTCCGTCTTCGAGGTCTTCACCCGACGCCTGCCCGAGGGGCGGCGCTACGGCGTGGTGGCCGGTATCGGACGCGTCCTGGACACCGTCGAGAACTTCCGCTTCGACCCGGGCGTCCTCGGCTTCCTGCGCGACCAGGGCATCGTCGACGAACCGACGCTGAGGTGGCTGGCCGGCTACCGCTTCTCGGGCGACATCTGGGGCTACCCCGAGGGCGAGGTGTACTTCCCCGGCTCCCCGATCCTGCGGGTCGAGGGCTCCTTCGCCGAGTGCGTGCTCCTGGAGACCGTGATCCTCTCGATCCTCAACCACGACTCGGCCATCGCCGCGGCCGCCTCCCGGATGTCGGCCGCAGCCGGCGGCCGGCGGCTGATCGAGATGGGCGCCCGGCGTACCCACGAGCTGGCCGCCGTCGCCTCCGCGCGGGCCGCGTACGTCGGCGGCTTCGACTCCACCTCGGACCTGGCGGCCGGCTTCCGCTACGGCATCCCGACCGTCGGCACCTCCGCGCACGCCTTCACCCTGCTGCACGACAGTGAGCGGGACGCCTTCCAGGCCCAGGTGGAGACGCTGGGCCGCGGTACGACGCTGCTGGTCGACACGTACGACGTGGCCGAGGCCGTGCGCACCGCCGTCGAGGTGGCGGGCAAGGAGCTCGGGGCGGTCCGGATCGACTCCGGGGACCTGCTGCTCGTCGCGCACCGGGTGCGGGCGCAGCTCGACGAGCTGGGCGCGAAGGACACCAAGATCGTGGTCACCTCGGACCTCGACGAGTACGCCATCGCCTCGCTGGCGGCGGCACCGGTCGACGCGTACGGCGTGGGAACGCAGCTGGTCACCGGCAGCGGCCACCCGACCTGCTCGATGGTCTACAAGCTGGTCGCCCGGGCCACGTCGGCCGACCCGAAGGCGCCGCTGATCCCGGTCGCCAAGAAGTCGGTCGGCGGCAAGGTCTCGATCGGTGGCCGCAAGTGGGCGGCGCGCCGAACGGACGCGGAAGGGGTGGCGGAGGCCGAGGTCCTCGGCACGGGTCCGGTCCCCCCGGAGCTCGCCGACCGCCAGTTGCTCGTCGAGCTGGTCAAGGGCGGCGACGTGGTGGCCCGCGAGCCGCTGGAGGCGGCGCGGACGCGGCACTTCGAGGCGCGGGCGGGGCTGCCGATGTCGGCGATCCAGCTGTCGCGGGGCGAGCCGGTACTGCCGACGGAGTACGTGTAACACCCTGCGACGCCCCCTCCCGCGAGAAGGGGGAAGTCTCTAGGCTCGACGTCATTCCTCCTTCCGTGCCCCTCCGCTCCCCCCACCGGCCCACCAAAGGACACCCGCCATGCACCGCGCATTGATCGTCGTGGACGTTCAGAACGACTTCTGCGAGGGCGGCAGCCTCGCGGTGGCGGGGGGAGCGGATGTCGCCGCCGCCATCACCGACCTGGTCGGGGAGACGGCGGGCGCCGCGTACCAGCACGTGGTGGCGACGCGTGACCACCATGTCGACCCGGGCGACCACTTCGCCCCGGCGGGCCAGGAGCCGGACTACGTCACCTCCTGGCCGGTGCACTGCGTCGCCGGCACGGAGGGCGTGGGCTTCCACCCGAACTTCGCGCCGGCGGTCGCCAGCGGGGCGATCGAGGCGGTCTTCGACAAGGGGGCGTACGAGGCGGCGTACAGCGGCTTCGAGGGGCGCGACGAGAACGGTCGCACGCTCGCGGAGTGGCTGCGGGAGCGGGATGTGCGCGAGGTCGACGTGGTGGGGATCGCGACGGACCACTGCGTGCGGGCGACGGCGTTGGACGCGGCGCGGGAGGGGTTCGCGGTCCAGGTTCTCCTCGACCTCACGGCGGGCGTGGCCAAGGAGACGACGGAGCGGGCCCTGGAGGAGCTGCGGGGCGCCGGGGTTCAGCTGACCGGGAAGCCCGTGGTCTGAGGGCTCCCGAGGCGCACGACCAGGTCGGCGGGGTGCGGGTGCAGGTCCGCGAGGCGTGCGCCCGGGTCGACGGGGTGCGGGTCGGCGGATATGCCCCTGCGGTCCGCCTCGGTGGCGGTACATGTACTCGCCACGGGTTCGCGCGGCAGCAGGCGGGCGGAGTGCCAGAGCTCTCCTGCCGTGGATCTCCACAGCAGGCCGTCCGGGTGGTGGAGGACCGCGGTGATCTCGTCCGGCGTCGGGGGTTCCGTGTTGCCGCGGAGGTAGACCGCTCGCAGGCCCAGGTTCCGCAGCCGGGTCAGGGCGCGGGCGCGGTTCGCGGCATGGACCAGGAAGCGGACCGTCACCCCGTCGCCGGCCGGGCTCGGCAGCGCGATCGCGACGACCACGCTGCCGCCTGGCAACTTGCAGAACCCTCCACCGGGCATCCCGAAACCACTCCCCCTGTGAGCTTGCTGTCAATAAGAACTCGGTCAGAGGCACCTAAACACGATCGGCCGCCGCCCGCTAGAGGGCGACGGCCGATCATGGTTTGACCTGCGAAGATGCAGATTACTTCTGAGACGGACCCACCTGGACGGTGATCGTCTGGCCGTCCTTCGGCTCCTTGACGACCGCGATCTTGGTGTTGGTGTCAGTTACCTGGACACCGGCTCGCTCGGTCTGGGTGTACCAGTACGTGCCCCGTCGGTCGTCGAAGACCGGGACGCCGGGCTGCGACTTCACCCACGCCGGCACGCCCGCCTTGTGCAGCCGGATCGCGTCGGTGCGGTAGGTGCCGAACGTCGAGTCGTACGCCTGGACGCGGTTGCGCATCAGGGTGCCGTCGGCGTTCTTCAGCGGCGTCGGGTGCGCGTCGATCGGAAGGATCAGACCCTGGCCGGGGTGGACGGCCGTGTTGTTGTCCTTCTGCGACGTGTCCCACTGCCAGATGAGCAGACCGTTCTGGTACGGGTAGTGCTCGACCCAGCTGGCCTTGTCACCCGTGAACCCGAAGTTGTACGGACCGACCTTGAGGGTCGCGTCGTACGAGACGTACTGGCGGTTCTCCGCGATGTAGTACTGCTCGTACTCCTTCGTGAAGCCCTTGGCGATCCGCGAGAAGCCCTTCGCCGTCCAGCCGTTGTCACCGTTCTCGGCGTTGTCCGAGAAGACGGTGGCGCCGTCGGCGGTCAGCGTGATGGCGTCGGCCGCGAAGCCCTTGCCGCCCGCGCCGCCGTCCGTCTGGTAGCGGAAGCGGAGGTCGAACTTCTTGCCCGCGTAGGCGTCCAGCGGGAAGACGAGCGGCTTGTACGCGCCGGAGACGTCGGTCAGCGCCGGGGCGCCGCTCGCGTCGCGCGGCAGCGGCTTGCCGTCCACCGTGCCGTCCAGGGCGGTCCAGTTGGCGCCGCCGTCCGTCGACACCTCGGTGTAGAGGTAGTCGTAGTCCAGCTCGATGTCGTACCAGCCCTTGAGCTCCAGGGTGGCCTTCGACTTGCCCGTGAGGTCGACGGAGCGGGTCAGGGTGTTCTTGAGGTCGTCACCCATGTCGCTCCACCACTGCGTGGCACCCTCGGCGGGCGCGACGACATCGGTGGTGACCTTCTTCTTCGGCAGCTCGACGACGAGCGCCTGGGGGTTCTTGGTGTTGTACTCGGCCACGCCCAGCTTGTGGGTGGACTTCGTACCGCGCTGCTCGTTGCTCACCTTGGTGTAGTTGAGCCAGCCGAGCTGCAGCTTGTCCCAGGAGTTCATGTCGCCGGGCAGGTCGCCGATGGACTCCTTGCCCCGGCCGAGCCAGGAACCGGAGGACATCAGGGACCAGAAACCGGTCGAGTTCTCGGCGCCGGCCTTGCCCGAGGTGTCGTAAAGGTCGGGCAGACCCAGGTCGTGACCGTACTCGTGGGCGAAGACGCCGAGGCCGCCGTTCTCGGGCTGCATCGTGTAGTCGCCGACCCAGATGCCGGTGTTGCCGACCTGCGTGCCGCCGGACTTGTTGTGCGACGGGCCGGTCTTGCCCGCGTCCGTGCCGTACGCGTACCAGCGGTGGGCCCACAGGGCGTCGGAGGCCTGGGCGCCGCCGCCCGCGGACTCGTCCTCACCGGCATGGACGATCTGGAAGTGGTCGATGTAGCCGTCGGCCTCGTTGAAGTTGCCGTCGGCGTCGAAGTCGTACCGGTCCCACTGGTCGTACTGCGCGATGTCGGCCTTGATCTGGGCGTCGGTACGGCCCTTGGCCTTCTGGTCCGCGGTCCACGCGGTGACACCGTCGCGGACGGCGTCCCAGACATTGGCGCAGTTGCTGTTGCCGCAGTAGTTCGAGCCGTAACGGGCCTCGTTGTACTCGACCTTGACCCAGTCCGAGACGCCTCCCTCGACCGAGTACCGGCCCGAGGAGGTCTTCTCGTAGTAGGTCTTCAGGGACTGCTTCGGCTGGCCCTTCTTGTCCTTGCCGGTGCCGAAGTACAGGTCCTGGAAGTGCTGCTGGTTGTAGTCCTTCTGCCAGGCCGTGGAGTTGTCCTTCGCACGGTCCGGCTCGGCTATCTGGTTGTGCAGCGGGCCGGGCGTGCCGCCGAACTTCGGCTTCGGCTCGGTCGTGTCGTCGTCGGCGCGGTCGACCAGGGTGGTGTTGTCCACCTTGTCGCCGAACTCGACGAGGATCGTGAAGATCTTGTCGGTCTTCTCACGCCCCAGCTCGACGTACTTCTTGCTGTCGAGCTTCACGACCTGGGAGCCACCGCGGCGCTCGACCTTGGTCTCGCCGCTCAGCACCTGCTCCAGGGCAGCCTTGCGCTGCTGCTCCTGCTGCTTGCTGTACGGGCCTTCGAGGTCGTGGTCGACCGCCGTCTTGTCGACGCCTGCACCCGGGGCCGGGTCCTGACGCTCGATGCCGGCCGGTGCGCCCGGGCCCTTGTCGTCGGCCCATGCGGTGGCAAAAGTCGAGGCGCTGGCGGCGGTGGCCGCGAGCGCCACGACGACTGCGGACGCTCTGATCGCCCGTCGTCTGTTGGTCACTTGATGATTCCTCCCCGGCGCCCACGACCGCACGGACCGAAGGTGGGGTGTCCGCGGGCGGGGTCGCGCGTCACAAGTGACGACATTCGACCGGAGTTACGAGAGAAAAGACAGACCTTGACTTGAACAGGCCAACTGCACTATGCAGGAGTTGATTTCCGTTATCCGGACGGCCAGCAGGCGCACCCTGAGGGGCGGTTGGCGGTACCGATGACTCCATGCGCCCCCTGTGCACCCGCACCGTGGGTTAGGTCACGCTTACTACCCGTTTCGCTCGGGCATCCACCGTCGTAGAGTCGCTCGCGAGTGCGACCCGCCGATGCTTCGAGGGACGGTACCCGTCATGCCGCGTCCGAACGCCGCACAGCTCGCCTATGGTTCGGCCACCGTCGTCTTCTCGACCGTCGCCCTGCTGCTGCTGTCCCGCACCACGACCGCGCTGGGGATCGTCGTGATCAGCGCCGCCGGACTGCTTCTCGGGCTGCTGGTCACGGTGACGATGCCCGTGCACCGCAAGGCCGCCCCGGCACCCGCGCCGTCTCTCCCCCGGAACGACGAGATCCGGGTACCGGCCGCGCCGGTGGGCGCGGGGATCGATACCCGGATCGGTTCGTGAGGCTCGTCCGTCGCTACTGCGGCACGGACACCACCACGGTCTTGGCGGCCTTGTCGTGCAGGCCCTGCTTGTAGGGCTTGTCGACCAGGATCATGATCAGCAGGAGCAGCGGCCACAGGCAGGCGCAGCAGATCAGCGCCGGCAGCCACAGCACGAGGGCGCGGATCAGCGAGGCGTTCATCGGCGGTGTGGAGCCGTCGTTGAGCATGGCGACTCGCAGCTTCAGCCACTTCTTGCCGAGGGTCTGGCCGCCTTTCGCCACCATCACCGTGTCGTACGCGACGAACGCCACGATGGTGATGAGCTGGAAGACGAGACCGGTGCCGGTGCTGGTCGCGGTGATGGTGTCACCGAAGTCGTCGCCGTCGGTCGCCCGGTCGTACACGTTGAACGGGATACCGATGATCGCGAGCGGAATGGCGACGATCAGCCAGTCGATGATCCTCGCGAGGATGCGCTTGCCGGAGTCGGCGAGCGGCGGCATCCCGGCGAGCGGGTCCGCACCGCCGTACGCACCACCGCCGCCGTAGGGCTGGGAGCCGTACGGCGGGGGCGGCGGGGGTGCGTTGTCGTACGGGGAGCCGGGCGGCGGGCCCCCCGGCGGCGGACCTCCAGGAGGCGGCCCCTCGGGCGGGGGACCTCCCGGCGGGGGGCCTCCCGGCGGCGGCCCTTCAGGGGGAGGCGGCTGACTCCCGCTCCCGGAGGGAGAGCCCGCCGACGGCGGCGTGGGCTCCTGCGGCTTCTTGAGGAACGGGTCGTCCTCGGGCGGCTGGCCGGGCGTCGGCTGGTCGTTGCTCATGGGGGCAGTGCATCCCGCGAGTCAGTGCCCCGCAAGGAATCGCCGCCCGTTCGAGCGACCGCCGTACGGGCCACCCCGGCCTGGGGGTGGCCGGCGGCCGCCCCCTAGCCCGCCACGAACGTGTGGGCCGCCTTGTCGTGCCAGCACTGGCGCCACGGCCGGTCGAAGAGGCACCACAGGACGTTCAGGACACCGAGGACCAGAAGCCCCAGGACGCTGTAGACGAGCCAGCGGCGCAGGGCCGCGCCGAACGTCGGCGGCTCGTGCGCCTCGATGTCCCGCACCTGGAGACCGCAGAGCTTCTTGCCGAGCGTGCGACCCCACTTGGCGGTGGGCAGCGCCTCGTACAGCACACCGAGGACGAGCAGCGCGGCCAGCGCGATCCCGAAGTTGAGGGAGGTCGTGCCGTCCAGGAGCCAGACCTGGACCGTGGTGCCGGTCTGCTTGGCCGCCTCGATCTTGGCGTCGATGTGGTCGAGCGCCTGCGTGACGAAGGGGAAGGACGCCCCTCCGACGAGCGCCCCGAGGACGAGGGTGTCGACGAGACGTGCGGCCAGGCGCTTGCCGAGACCTGCGGGGCGGGCGGCGGCCTGCGCCCGGGCGGCCTGCAGGAACGGGTCCTCGACAGGCGGCTTCCAGGGCAGGACGGGCGGCTCGGCCTCGGCCCGGGGACTCGCCGCGGCGGGCGAGGGCTGCGCGAGCTGCTGCACCTGCTGCGGCCAGGAGGGGGCGCCGCCGCCGGGGCCGGTGGTGACGGGGGCGGGGGAGGCAGCGGACGCGGGCGTCGGGGCGGGGGCCGGTGCGGGCTGCGGCTGGCCGGGCACATGCGGAAGCGGGGCCTGCGGTGCCCTGAGGGCCTGCGGGCCTTGCGGGCTCTGCGCCCCGGGGGCGTCCGGCGTCCCGTGCAGTCCCTGAGCCGCCTGGGCGCCCTGCGCGCCCTGGGGCGCACGCGCGGCCTGAGCAGCCTGTCCGCCCTTCGGCGCGAGGGCACGGATCGTCATGGTCCCGTCCCCCTGGGACTGCCGTACGCCGGGCAGGGCGCCGCCCGTCGGGTCGGCGGCCGGAGCCGGGGTGACGGGCATCCCGCCGAGCCGCGCCGGAGACGAGGTCGTCGGGCGCGCGGCGGGCGTGGGAGCGGGCTCGGGGGTCCGGGGAGTGGCCACACGGGGGTCCTGCGTGGCCGGCGTCGAGGCCGCGGGCTCCGCCTCCGGCGCGCCCCAGGAGACCCGCTGATCGCGGTCGCCGCCGAAGCCGGTCTGCCGTGAGACGTCCGCCTGCCAGGCCGAGGCCGGCTCGGGCCGCGTCTCGGCGACCGGTTCCTCGTCCAGGAAGACGGGTCCCGTCTCCTCCACGGCGGGCACCGGGGCGGACGGAGCCACGGGCGCGGGCGAGGGGTTCGGGGCCAGGGCGGGCCCCGCGGGCATCACCCCTGCGGGGGCGGCCGGCGGTGCCTCGCCCTCCCTGGGCGCGGGACGGCTCGTCCCGGGCACCCAGGCGCCCCCGTTCCAGTACCGGATGTATCCGGGAATGGACGGGTCCGGGTAGTACCCGGCCTGCGGTACCTCCCCGCCGGCTCCAGGAGGAGTAGCCACTGCCCCGACTCCGTTCCGTGACAACGCTTCTACGACATCGGGCCGCGGGGGCCCAAGGAGGACAGTAACGAAGAACGGTGCCGCGGGAAGAACGTGGCCGTGAGAAACCCGCCTTCGAGCGACATACCCACGGATCCCGCCACTCACCGTCACGCTCGGGCCGACGATCCCGCCGGAACCTCGCGGAAATCTCCTCAAAAAACTTCTCCGAAGTCGCGTAATGGCCCGCCACGACCGCGCTCTCTTCCCGTGCGGGCCCACCCGGGGCCCCGGACCCGAGAGGACGTCACGCCATGCAGAACACCGAGGACACCGTGGTCGAGCGCGAGCTGGAGCTGAAGCTGGTGCTCTCCCCCGAGCGCTCCATCCCCGTGCCCGCCCGGCTCGCGTACCGCACCGACGACCCGTACGCCGTGCACATCACCTTCCATGTCGGCTCGGACCACCCGGTCAACTGGACGTTCGCCCGCGAACTGCTCGTCGAAGGTGCCTTCCGGCCGTGCGGCCACGGGGACGTCCGTATCTGGCCCACGAAGGTCGACGGGCGCAACGTCGTCCTGATGGCGCTCTCCTCCCCCGACGGCGACGCACTGCTCGAAGCGCCCTCCGCGCAGGTGTCCGCGTGGCTGGAGCGGACCCTGCGCGCCGTTCCGCCGGGCACCGAGTCCGAGCAGCTCGGCATCGACGACGGGCTGGCCGAACTCCTGGCCACCACCTCGGTCGCGGACGACCTGTGGCTGCGCGACCCGTGGCCGTCGGACGAGTCCCAGGACGGTGAGGTGTGAGCGGGAGCGCCGCGAGGTCGGAATCCGGGATCGCTTCGGGGGGGGCACGTGACCGCTACCGGGTCGGAACAGCAGCTTCGGAGGCGGGACACGTGACCACTACCGGGTCGGAACAGCAGCTTCGGGGGCGGGACACGTGACCACTACCGGGTCAGAACAGCTTTCCCGGGTTGAGGATCCCCAGCGGGTCGAAGGTCCGCTTGATGCCCTGCTGCATCTCCACGCCCACCGGCCCCAACTCCCGTGCCAGCCACTCCTTCTTCAGCACACCCACACCATGCTCACCGGTGATCGTGCCGCCCAGCTCCAGACCGAGCGCCATGATCTCGTCGAAGGACTCCCGCGCGCGCCGCGACTCGTCCTCGTCCGCCTGGTCGAAGCAGACGACGGGATGCGTGTTGCCGTCGCCCGCGTGCGCGCAGACGCCGATGGTCAGGTCGTACTTCTCCGCGATGGCGGAGGTGCCGTCGAGCATCGCGGCCAGCTTGGTGCGCGGTACGCACACGTCGTCGATCATCGTCGCGGACTTGATCGTCTCCAGGGCGGTCAGCGACAGCCGGCGTGCCTGGAGGAGGAGTTCGGACTCGGCGGCGTCCTCGGCCGGGACGATCTCGGTGGCCCCCGCGGCCGCGCACAGCTCACCGACGGCGGCCAGATCGGCGGCCGGGTCCGGGGTGTCGAAGGCGCACAGCAGCAGGGCCTCGGTGGTGTTCGGGAGCCCCATGTTCGCCATCTTGTTGACGGCGCGGATGGTGGTGCCGTCCATCAGCTCGAGCAGCGAGGGTGTGTGGCCGCGCTCCATGATCGCGCAGACGGCGTCGCATGCGGCGGCCGCGGAGGGGAACTCGGCGGCGAGCGCGAGCTGTACGGGCGGCTGTGGCCTGAGCGCGAGGGTCGCGCCGACAACGATGCCGAGACTGCCTTCCGAGCCGACGAAGAGCCGGGTCAGGTCATATCCGGCGACGCCCTTGGCGGTGCGCCGGCCGGTCGACATCAGCCGCCCGTCGGCGAGGACGACGTCCAGGCCGAGGACGTACTCCGCCGTCACTCCGTACTTCACACAGCACAGGCCGCCGGACGCGGTGCCGATGTTCCCGCCGATCGTGCACATCTCCCAGCTGGAGGGATCCGGCGGGTAGTACAGCCCGTGCTCGTTCACGGCGCGGGACAGGACGGCGTTCACGACGCCCGGCTCGACGACGGCGATCCGGTCGACCGGGCTGATCTCCAGGATCCGGTCCATCTTGACGAGAGACAGCACGATGCAGCCCTCGGAGGCGTTCGCGGCGCCGGACAGACCGGTGCGCGCGCCCTGCGGGACGACCGGGACGCGCAGCGCGGTCGCGGTCCGCATGACGTGTTGGACCTGTTCGACGGTGCGCGGGAGCACGACGGCCGCGGGGGTGCCGGCCGTGCAGAAGCTCGCCATGTCGTTGGCGTAGGAGGCGGTGACGTCCGGGTCGGTGATCAGCGCCTCGGCGGGCAGGCCCGCGCGCAGTTCCGCGTGGAGCCGCGTCAGAAGATCGTCCATGCGTCCAGCGTGGCACCCGGGGCCATCGGTGTGAACCCGCCTGACGTTCGGGTTCGCCGAGCGGAGTGGACGCTTCGTGTGCTCTTCGTACTGGCCCAGAGTGGGCGCCATGAAGACGGAGAACGTGTCGAGGACGGTCCTCGCGGCCGGGGTGGGCGCGGTGCTCGCGGCGACGGCTCTGCTGTACGCCCCCGAAATCGCCCCCGGCCTGTTCGACGACGGGCGACCGCCCGCCCCCGGCCCGGCCGCGCGGGCGGTGATCGCGGCGAAGGCCGGAACGCAGGCCTCGCTGCCCGATCTGGCCGCACTCATCGGAGACCGGGAGAAGTGGCTGGCGGACCATCCGACTGACGACGCGTCATGGGCCGTGCTGGGCACGGCCTATACGGAACGGGGTACGCGGCTCGGCGACACCACGTACTACCCGCGGGCGGAGCGTGCGCTGAAGCGCTCGCTGGACGTACGGCCGGCGCAGCGCGGGAACCTCGACGCGCAACTGGGGCTCGCCGCCCTGGCCAACGCGCGGGGCGACTGGCGCACGGCACGGACCTGGGGCGAGGCGGTCCGCAAGGAGGACCCGAAGCGCTGGTCGGCGTACCCGCTGCTGATCGACGCGTACAACGGGCTCGGCGAGTACAAGTCCGCCCAGAAGGCGCTCTCCACGCTGGAGGAGCTGCGCACCGGCGGGGCGGTCAGCGCGCGGTCGGCGCAGATGTACCGCAACCGCGGCTGGCGGGAGGACGCGGCGGCGGCCGCGCTCGACGCGGTGGGGCAGGCGGAGTCGGGCGCGGAGAAGGCCGCGGCGCTGACCCGGCTCGGGGATCTGGCCTGGGAGCGGGGCGAGCCGGAGGAGGCGCTCACGGAGTACGGGAAGGCGCTGGCGCTCGTCGGGGACCACGGCCCTTCGCTGGCCGGCCGGGCCCGGGCGCTCGCGGCGCTCGGCCGCACGGACGAGGCGGTCGCCGGCTACCGCGCGGCACTGGCACGGCTGCCGCTGCCGGAGTACGTCCTGGAGGCGGGCGAGCTCTACCAGTCGCTGGGCCTGGACGGGGACGCACGGAGCCAGTACGAGCTGCTGCGGACGCGGACGTGGGTCAACGCGGAGGCCGTCCTCGGCCTGTTCGAGGCGGACCATGGCGACCCGGAGGCGGCGGTGCGGCGCCTGAAGGCGGAGTGGGCGCGGGGGCACCGGTCGGTGCAGGTCGCGGACGCGCTGGGGTGGGCGCTGTACCGGTCGGGGGAACCGAAGGAGGCGCTGGAGTACGCGAAGCGGGCCACGGACGAGGGGCTGCGGAGCGCGCTGTTCGCGTACCACCGGGGCGAGATCGAGCACGCGGTGGAGGAGCACGGCCCGGCCCGCCGCCACCTGGCGGAGGCGCTGCGGATCAACCCGCACTTCTCGCCGCTGCTGGCCCCGAAGGCCCGCAAGGCGGTGGCAGCGCTCGGCGACCCGCCGGACGAACTACCGGAGGAACTCCGCGAGGAGCGGCAGGAGCCACCGAAAACGGACGAGCCGGCGTCGGAGTCGGGTTCGGCGCCGGGGGAGAACGCGGCCACCCCGACTCCCCGGGAGACGCCGAAGGCGGGGGAGGCGGGCTAGGAAACCTGCCCACAACCGCGTGAGGGTGGGCACCGCCCTGGGGAACACGTAAGCCGGCCGCGCTGCGGCGCCAACCCCGCGGGCGCCGCAGCGTGCCGGCGCCCCGGGGGTGGCCCGGGTGCTCACGGTGACGGGCCCCGGGGCGGTCGCCCCGGGCCCGTCCGGCCTCGGTGGACTACAGGTTGCCGCGCTTCTCCTGCTCGCGCTCGATCGCCTCGAACAGGGCCTTGAAGTTGCCCTTGCCGAAGCCCATGGAGCCGTGGCGCTCGATCATCTCGAAGAAGACGGTCGGGCGGTCCTGGACCGGCTTGGTGAAGATCTGCAGCAGGTAGCCGTCCTCGTCGCGGTCGACGAGGATCTTCAGCTCACGCAGCGTCTCGACGGGCACCCGGGTCTCGCCGGCCCACTCGCCGAGGGTGTCGTAGTACGAGTCCGGCGTGTCGAGGAACTGGACACCGGCGGCGCGCATGGAGCGCACCGTCGCCACGATGTCGTTCGTGGCCAGCGCGATGTGCTGGACGCCCGCGCCGCCGTAGAACTCCAGGTACTCGTCGATCTGCGACTTCTTCTTCGCGATCGCCGGCTCGTTGATCGGGAACTTGACCTTGAGCGTGCCGTCGGCGACGACCTTCGACATCAGCGCCGAGTACTCGGTCGCGATGTCGTCGCCCACGAACTCCTTCATGTTCGTGAAGCCCATGACCTTGTTGTAGAAGGCCACCCACTCGTTCATCTTCCCGAGCTCGACGTTGCCGACGCAGTGGTCGATCGCCTGGAAGGTGCGCTTGGCCGGCGGCTCCACGATCGGGTTGGCGGCGACGAAGCCCGGCAGGTACGGGCCGTCGTAGCCGGAGCGCTCGACGAGGGTGTGGCGGGTCTTGCCGTACGTGGCGATGGCGGCGAGGACCACGGTGCCGTGCTCGTCCTTCACCTCGTACGGCTCGGTGATGCCGGTGGCGCCGTGCTCGACGGCGTAGGCGTACGCGGCGCGCGCGTCGGGCACCTCGATCGCCAGGTCGACGACACCGTCGCCGTGCTCGGCGACGTGCTCGGCGAGGAAGCGTCCCCAGTCGGTGGCGACCTTGATGACGGAGGTGAACACGAAGCGGGCGGCGCCGTTCGTCAGGACGTAGCTGGCGGTCTCGCGGCTGCCGTTCTCCGGTCCGGAGTACGCGACGAGCTTCATGCCGAAGGCCGTGGAGTAGTAGTGCGCGGCCTGCTTGGCATTGCCGACGGCGAAGACGACCGCGTCCATGCCCTTCACGGGGAAGGGATCGGCCTGCCGCGCCGTGGAAGGGGTGTGATCGATGGTCTCAGTCATAGCGGCAGAGTCCCGCCGATCGGCAAGCTGCGCAATAGTTCGCCGGAGCACTGGGCAATCTGCACAGCAGTGAGCCAGTATGGCGGGGATACTTGTACAGGATGACCACGGGGAGGCCACTGTGGCGATCGATCATCTGGACGGGCGGCTGATCGTGCTCCTCGCCCGGGAGCCGCGGATCGGGGTCCTGGAGGCCTCACGCCGGCTCGGGGTGGCGCGCGGCACGGTCCAGGCGCGTCTGGACCGACTCCAGGCCAACGGCGTGATCCGCGGGTTCGGGCCTCAGGTCGATCCGGCGGCGCTCGGCTATCCCGTGACGGCGTTCGCGACGCTGGAGATCAAGCAGGGACAGGGGCCCGATGTCCGGAGCCATCTGGCGACCGTGCCCGAGGTGCTCGAACTGCACACGACCACCGGCCACGGGGACATGCTCTGCCGGCTGGTCGCCCGCTCCAACGCGGACCTCCAGCGGGTGATCGACCGTGTCGTCGGCTTCGAGGGCATCGTGCGGGCCTCCACGGCGATCGTGATGGAGAACCCCGTACCGCTGCGGATCATCCCGCTGGTGGAGCAGGCGGCGGAGGACGGACCGCTGTAGCCGACCGACCGATCCACCGTCGATCGCCAGAACTCCCCCGGGGTTCCAAAGAAGTACTTGCAAAGAATCCCTTGCAAGCATCTCTTTGCAACTCTAGGCTCGAGCCATGCCCGAGCCCGAGCCTCAGCCCGAGAAGCCCCAGCCCGAGAAGCCCCTGAGCCGCACACTCGATCCGCGCTCGCTGCGCGGCCTCGCCCACCCCCTCCGCATCCAGCTGCTGCGCTCCCTGCGCCACCACGGCCCCGCCACCGCCTCCCAACTGGCCGAGCGGCTCGGCGAGTCCAGCGGGGCGACCAGCTACCATCTGCGGCAGCTCGCCGCGCACGGCTTCGTCGAGGACGACACGACGCGGGGCAAGGGCCGGGAGCGGTGGTGGAAAGCGGCCGTACAGGGCACGACGTTCGACGAGTCGCTGTACAAGAACCCCGACCCCGAGGTCAGGGGCGCCGTGGAGGTCTACCTCCACGAGATCGCGACCATCCACACCCAGGAGCTCAACACCTGGCTCGGCACCCGCCACGAATGGGACGAGAGCTGGCTCGGCACGTCCGACATGAGCGACTTCACGCTTCGCCTGCCGCCCGAGCGGCTACGTCAACTCAACGCGGAGATCCACGAGTTGATCGACGCGTATCGCGACAGCGCCGACCCCGACGCGCCCGGCGCCGCCCGCGTACGGATGCACCTGCACGCGTTCCCCCAGTACGAGAACTGAGAAAGGGATCACGAAGCCATGCACGCCGACATCCACCTTCGCCTGCACCACCTCGACGCGGCCGAACTCCACCGGTCGACCCAACTCCACCGGGCGGCCGCCGACTCCCCGACCAGCACCCCGGTCCACGACCCCGTCCGCGCCCGGATCGGCTGGACGCTGGTCGCCTTAGGGCTGCGGCTCGCCGTCCCGGCCACGGCCCGACCCTCCAACGGCGCCCGACGCCTCCCGCTCGCCGCATGAGCGCTCCCGGGGGACGTGCTCCACTGGCCACCGTCCTGGCCGCCAACGCCATATCCATCACCGGCAACGCGCTCACCCTCATCGGCGTCCCGTGGTTCGCGCTCGACACCACGGGCAGCCCCGGCAAGGCCGGCCTGGTCGCCTTCTGCGCGGCCGTTCCCGTCGTCGTCTCCGCGATCGTCGGCGGCCCGGTCATCGACCGGATCGGGCGCCGCCGGATCAGTGTGGTCTCCGACCTCGTCTGCGCGCTCGCGCTGGCCGCGATCCCGCTCCTGCACCGTGCGGGCGTGCTCGAGTTCTGGATGCTGTGTGCGCTGATGGCCGTGACAGGCCTCTTCCACGCGCCCGGCGAGACCGCCCGCCACGTCCTGATCCCCGACCTGGCGCACCGCGCCGGGACCCCGCTCCCCCGCGCCGCCAGCCTCTACGACGCCGTCTCACGGGGCGCCCGGATGACCGGCGCCGCCCTCGCCGGCGTCCTCGTCGCCCTCATCGGCGCGGACACCGTGCTGATCCTCGACGCCGCCACCTTCGGGCTCTCCGCCCTGCTCGTCCTCTTCGGCCTGCGGGGCGTGCCGTCCGCCGCGCCCCAGCGCGACCCGGCCCCTTTCTCCCTCTCCGGCTACCGCACCGAGCTGCGCGAGGGATACGCCTTCGTGCTCCGCTCCCGGCTGCTGCTCGGCATCGTCCTCATGGTGATGGTGACCAACGGCCTCGCGCAGGGCTGGAGTTCGGTCCTGCTGCCCGTCCACGCCCGGGAGAACCTCGGCGGCTCCGCCGCCCTCGGACTGCTCGTCGCCGTCTTCGGCGGCTCCGCGCTGCTCGCCGCGGTGCTGTACGGGGCGATCGGCCACCGCTTCCCGCGCCGGGTGGTCTTCACCGCCGGGTTCATGCTGTGCGGGGCCCCGCCGCACGCGGTGGCCGCGCTCACCGACACCACGCTGCCGCTGCTCGTCACGATGGCGGCCGGCGGGTTCGGGGCCGGGCTCCTCAACCCGATCCTGGCCACCGTGATGTACGAACGCGTCCCCGACGACCTGCGCAGCCGGGTGTCCGGGGTCACGATGGCCGGGGTGCTCCTCGCCACCCCGCTCGGCGGCCTCGTCGCCGGGCAGCTCGTCGAAGGGACCGGCCTGACGACAGCCCTGCTCACGCTCGGCGGCGCCTACTTCCTGGCCACCCTCGCCCCGATGGTCTTCCCGGCCTGGCGCGGGATGGACACCGCCCCGAAGGACGTCAGCAGCTCGGAATCTTCGCTTCCTGTCCCTGCTCCAGCGCCCGGAGCGACGACACCGCGTCGCTGAGCGTGGAGACCGGGATCAGTCGCATCCCCTTCGGCAGCTCCGCCTGCGCGTCGGAGCACTCCGCCTCCGGTACGAGGAAGACGCTCGCCCCGTCCCGGCCCGCGGCCTGGGTCTTCAGGGAGACCCCGCCGACGGCGCCGACCGTGCCGTTCGGCTCGATCGTTCCCGTACCGGCGATGGTCCGGCCGCCGGTGAGGTCGCCGCCCGAGCCGTCGCCGGCGAGCTTGTCGACGATCCCGAGGGAGAACATGAATCCCGCGCTCGGCCCGCCGATGTCGGCGAGGTGAAGCGTGACGTCGACGTCGTTCGGGTCGAGCTTCAGGTAGCCGAGGGCCGCCATGGTGGCGGCGTCCTGCGACTCCTTCATCTCGCCGAGGTTGTGCTTCTCGACCTCGGCGTCCGACTTCCCGGGAGGGTAGACGGAGTCCCGCGGCAGCACGGCCCGGTCGGTACGGAACCAGGCGTCGACGACATCGCCGAAGTCGTTGTCGACGCTGGGCCCGGTGGCGGAGATGGTCGTCATCAGCAGCTCGCCCTCCGTCGGGAGGACCGGCTTTCCGCTGATGGTGATGACCTCGCGCCCCTTGTCCTTGCCGAGCACGTCGGCGGTCGTGCCGGGCTGTGCGATGGCGTACGGCAGCGGCGCCAGGCCGACGACCGCGAAGAGCGCGGCGACGGGCAGGGCGCAGAGCGCGAGGGCACGGTTACGCGTGAGACTGGAGAGCACGCACCCAATCTACTGGGCGCCCCAGAGAGGCACGGCCGGGTCCATGGGAGCCTCGCAGCGTGACGCCCCGGGTGCCGTCGGCGCCGGTGAGCGGGACGCTCCGGCGCTATCGGGCCGCCTGTGGGACGGTCCGGTGCTGTCGGCCCCGCGAGCGAGACGCTCCGGTGCTATCGCGCACCCCCGGGCGGGACGGTCCGGGTGAAGAACGCGCGGACCAGGTGGCGCACCGTCGGCACGGACGTCCTGGGTTCGATCGCGCCGACGAGTCGGACCCTGTCCTCCGTGGTCACGAGGCCCGCGGCATGCAGCTGCGGCACGAGGGCCGCGTAGTCGGTGAACACCCCGTGCCCCGCCCGGTCGAGCTGCCGCCGACACGTACGGCCCGTGGGATGGGCGAGCATCGCGGACCAGGAGCGGTCGAGCCGCGCGTCGCGGAACCCGTCGGTGCCGAGCAGGAGCAGCGGGCGGTCGACGCCGTACCGGGCCACCGGGAAGAGCTCGCCGTCCGCCCGGTCCAGGTAGCCCTCCAGGTTCACCGCGGCGGCGATCCGCCGGTCGTCGTAGAGCGTCTGGGCGGCCGTGGTCCCACCGGCCGAGTGCCCGTAGATCCCGACCCTTCCCAGGTCGAGAGTGCGGCCGAGGGGGCCTTCCAGGGCTTCGAGCCGGTCGAGGACGAAGCGGACGTCGGCGAGACGGGTGTCGATCATGGTGCGGAACTGCTCGGCGTCGGGCGGGCCGAGGAAGACGGTCGGGCGCACCTTGTCGCGGCCCGGCCGCTCAGTGGGGAACTCCACCTGGCTCGCGTCCCCCGGGTGGTCGACGGTGACGACGGCCCAGCCGTGACTCGCCAGCTCCTCGGCCAGGGACGTACCCATGGTGCGGGCGTCGCCGCCGCCCGGGCTGTACAGCAGCACAGGCCATCGGCCGGGCAGGACGGGTGCGCCAGAGTGGGAGTGCGTGAGGGTGGCCGCCCAGTCGACACCGGCCGGGGGAAGCCCCGGGTGGATGGCGGGGGCGAGCTCGGCGAAGAGCTCGGCGGCGCCCGCCGTCAGCTGGGGTGCGCGCGGACGGCCGCGGACGGTGCGGGCCGGGTGGAGGACGGTCACCATGACCTCCCGTACCCCGATCGCGGGATCCCACGGGTCGTTACGGGAGGGGTCGACCAGGTGGAGGGTGGTTGCGCCGACCTTGAACGGGCCGGTGGGCGCGGGCAGCCGGAGCGGGGTGGAAGCGGCGGCTCGGGCGGCCGTCGGGGCGAGGGCGAGGGCGGCGGCGAGGACGCCCGCCCGGGTGACGGTACGTCGGGTCGGCCCGGTCGGCCGGGTCGATGCGGTCGGCCGGGTCGATGCGGTCGGTCGGGTCTCGCGGGGAGTCGTCATGCGGACAGGCTGGCGCCGGGCAGGGGCTTCGGACGAAGGTTGAGGCTGTGATCGAAAGGCTTGCGGGGGAGAGCGGAATGAGGCGGCGGCGTTGATCCGGATCCGGTTCACGGCGGAGGACTTCGCCCAGGTACGGTTCGCCGCCCGGCCGGCTCCGGTGCCGGAGCTGAACGCGGCCTTCATGATGATGTTCGGCGGCGGCGACGAGCTGCTCCACGGCCGCTGGCGACGACGGGTGCTGCGGTCCCTGCCGGACGCCGTGGCACCGCTCGCGGACCTGGTCCCGGCGGGCGATCCCCCGCTCTTCCTCGACGTGCTCGGCGAGACGCTGACGGAGGGCCTCGACCTGGTGGCGGCTACCCCCGCCGAGCTGGTGCGGTCGGAACTGGAGCGGGTGTACGCGGGGCGTCCCTCCCCGCGGTGGATCCGCGAGCTCCACGCGGGCGAGGCGGGCGCCCGGCACATGCTGCGCCGCACCCAGCGGGCGGCGTTCGAGACGGTGGTGGCGCCGGTGTGGCCGCTCGTGCAGGACCTGCACCGGGCGGAGTTCACCCGCCATGCGGTGACGGTCGCCGAGCACGGCGTCGGCGCGGCCCTGCCGGCTCTGGTCCCGGGCACGCGGCTGCGGGACGGCGTCTGGGAGTGGGCGGCGCCGGACACGCGGGAGATACGGCTCGCCGGACGCGGTCTCGTCCTCCTGCCGACCTTCCACTGGACCGGCCGTCCGCTCGTCCAGGACCTGCCGGACCGGCCGGTGGTCGTGACCTACGCGGCAGGCCCGGGTCTGCCGCTCACCCCGGACGCGGCACCCGGCACGGACGAGTCCCTGGCCGCGGTCCTGGGCCGGACCCGCCTGGAACTCCTCCGTGCACTGGCCGCCCCGCACACGACCACGACCCTGGCCCGCCACCTGCGCATCAGCAACGCCACGGCCTCGTCCCACACATCGGCCCTGCGCGGCGCGGGCCTGATCACGACAACCCGAACAGGCCGATCGGTGGAACACCGCAGAACGGCCTTGGGGGACCTGCTGGTGGCCCCCGCTGTCGGCCCCGTCAGGGGCACACGTTCCACAGGGTGACGGGGCTCCCCCGAGCGAAGTCCGGGAGACGGGCGGGCACAACCTCAGGATCGGTCCGCCCAGGGCCCAGGCCCCCACACGGGCTCGGCTCCCTGACCGGGGCGCAGCTCCCGGGCCGGAGCCCAGACAGGCCGTCCACCCTCGGCTCAGGGCCCGCACACGGGCTCGGCTCCTCGACCGGGGCACAACCCCCGGGCCGGAGCCCATGACAGGCCGTCCACCCTCGGCTCAGGGCCCGCACACGGGCTCGGCTCCTTGACCGGGGCAGAGCGCCCCAGGACCGGCCCGCCCCCGCGGCAGGCTTGGCCCGGCGCGGGGTCCCAGACCTGCCGGCACCGGACCGCCCTGCGCCCCTCGTAACCGCCGCGCGCCCTAGCGCAACGCGTCGGCGACCTCCCGCGCCGCGTCCACGACCCGAGGCCCCACCCGCTCCGGCACCGCGTCCGCGAGCATCACGACGCCCACGCTGCCCTCGATGCCCGTGACCCCGACCAGCGGAGCCGCCGCGCCGCTCGCGCCCGCCTCCAGTTCGCCGTGGGTGAGCGTGAAGCCGGGTTCGATCAGGCTGCCCTGGCGGGCCGCGAGGATCGCGCGGCCCGCCGCGCCCCGGTCCAGCGGGTGCCGGAAACCGGCGCGGTAGGCCACGTGGTAGTCGGTCCAGGTCGGTTCGACGACGGCGACCGCCAGCGCGTCCGCCCCGTCCACGAGGGTGAGGTGGGCGGTCGCGCCTATGTCCTCGGCGAGCGAGCGCAGCGCGGGCAGCGCGGCCTCGCGGACCAGCGGATGGACCTGGCGGCCCAGCCGCAGCACACCGAGGCCGACCCGGGCGCGACCGCCCAGATCGCGTCGTACGAGCGCGTGCTGTTCGAGTGTGGCGAGCAGACGGTAGACGACGGTCCTGTTCACTCCGAGTTTGTTGGACAACTCGGTGACGGTCAGGCCGTGGTCGGTGTCGGCGAGCAGTTTCAGGACCCTGAGGCCCCGGTCGAGCGTCTGGGAGGTTTCCGCGGTCACGACGCCCTCTCCTTCGGAGTGAGTGACGGCGGACCTTCAAACGAGAGCAGCGGCGCCGGTCCCGCGGCGACGCACGTCAGAGGCCGCCGGCAGGCCATGCGCACCGGCTGCGCTCCGCGGCGGCGCTGCCACGGGGCGTTTGCATTGCGGGGGACAGTAGCGATCCACTCCGCTCAGCGGAAGACCTCGTCCAGAATCCGGGCGCGAGCGACCGGATACGGTCGGTTCGAGGCGGAAGTCAGCCGGTCAAGGAGATTCACCGGACAAAGTCGACGATACGAGCGACATACACGGTGTCCGGACAACCCCGACGGACAGCGCATGGAACGCGAAAGGCCCGTACGCCCCCGCGTACGGGCCGCCCCCACACCCCTCGTCGCTCACCGCGTGCGGGCGCCACACCCGTACGCACTCACCGCATCCGGGTGGCCCACTCCTGCACCTTCTTGATCCGTTCGCGGATCTGACCGGCCGTCGCCTCGGCGCTCGGCGGACCGCCGCACACCCGCCGCAGCTCGGTGTGGATGACGCCGTGCGGCTTCCCGCTCTGGTGGACGTACGCGCCGACCATCGTGTTGAGCTGCTTCCTCAGCTCGAGCAGCTCCTTGTGCGAAACGACGGGGCGCCGCTCGGCCGGAAGCTCCAACAGATCGGCCTCGGAGTCCGGCCTTTTGCGGCTGTGCGCGATCTGCCGGGCCTGTCGCTTCTGGAGGAGCAGCTGCACCTGGTCGGGCTCGAGGAGCCCGGGGATGCCGAGGTAGTCCTGCTCCTCCTCGCTGCCCGGGTGGGCCTGCATGCCGAACTCGGCGCCGTCGTAGAGGACCCGGTCGAAGACGGCGTCGGACTCCAGCGCCTCGAAGGGCAGCATGTCCTGCTCGCCGGTGTCCTCGTCCTGCTGCTTCTCGGCCTCCGCCATCTCCTTCTCGGACTCGGCGTACGGGTCCTCCTCGCCGTCCTTCTTCGGCTTGTCGAGCACGTGGTCGCGCTCGACCTCCATCTCGTTGGCGAAGCCGAGGAGGTTGGGGATGGTGGGAAGGAACACGGAGGCGGTCTCGCCGCGCCTGCGCGAACGTACGAAACGTCCGACGGCCTGGGCGAAGAACAGCGGGGTCGAGATGGTCGTCGCGTACACGCCGACCGCGAGACGAGGAACGTCGACGCCTTCGGACACCATGCGGACGGCGACCATCCAGCGCTCGTTGTTCTCGCTGAACTCGTCGATCCGCTTGGAGGCGGCGGCCTCGTCGGAGAGGACGACCGTGGCCTTGGTGCCGGTGATCTCGCGGATCAGCTTGGCGTAGGCGCGCGCGGAGTCCTGGTCGGAGGCGATGACGAGCCCGCCGGCGTCGGGGATGCCCTTCCTGACCTCGGTGAGGCGCTGGTCGGCGGCGCGCAGGACGTTCGGCATCCAGTCGCCGCGGGGGTCGAGGGCGGTGCGCCAGGCCTGGGAGATCGCGTCCTTGGTCATCGGCTCGCCGAGGCGGGCGGCGATCTCGTCACCGGCCTTGGTGCGCCAGCGCATGTTGCCGCTGTAGCTGAGGAAGATGACGGGCCGCACGACGCCGTCGCCGAGGGCGTTGCCGTAGCCGTACGTATAGTCCGCCGACGACCGCCGGATGCCGTCGTTCCCCTCTTCGTACGTGACGAAGGGGATGGGGTTGGTGTCGGAACGGAACGGCGTACCGGTCAGGGCGAGCCGGCGGGTCGCCGGGTCGAACGCCTCGAGGCAGGCCTCGCCCCAGGACTTGGAGTCACCGGCGTGGTGGATCTCGTCGAGGATGACAAGGGTCTTGCGCTGCTCGCAGCGGTTGCGGTGGAGCATGGGCCGCACGCCGACACCGGCGTAGGTGATGGCGACGCCGTGGTACTCCTTGCTGAGCGGCCCGGCGCTGTAGTCGGGGTCGAGCTTGATGCCTATCCGCGCGGCGGCGGCGGCCCACTGCTTCTTCAGGTGCTCGGTGGGCGCGACGACCGTCACCTGCTGCACGACGTGGTGGTGCAGCAGCCAGGACGCGAGCGTCAGCGCGAAGGTGGTCTTTCCGGCGCCGGGCGTCGCGACCGCGAGGAAGTCACGGGGCTGCTCCTGGATGTACTTCTCCATGGCGCCCTGCTGCCAGGCTCGCAGCTTGTTGGCGGTACCCCAGGGGGCCCGGCCGGGGAAGGCGGGAGAGAGGTGATGGGAGGAGGTGGCGGTGGTAGTCACGGTCTCCGGTTCGACGCTCGTCCAGGTATGACAACCGGGCCACCTTACCGGCGACCCGGCCGGATCCTCGTGCGAACGCCCCGGGGGCGGCGGGGGTGCGACTCAGCTCACGTCGCCTCGTGCAGGCCGCGCAGTCGCCGCGCGATGAGCGTGACGTCCTCCAGATCGCCGGTGGCCACGTCGATGACCAGCTTGTACGCCTCGTCCTGGTCGACGTCGACCATCTCGGTACCGTTGAAGTCGAGGAAGACGACCGTGCACATCCACGCCATGCGCTTGTTGCCGTCCACCAGCGGATGGTTCACGGCCAACGACTGGAGCAGCCCCGCGGCCTTCTCGAAGAGGTCGGTGTACGCCTCGATGCCGAACATCTGTGACTGCGGCCGGTGCACCGCGGAGCTGAGCAGGCCCAGATCCCGGACGGCGATCTGCTGGCCGGCGCAGGCGAGCTCCGCCAGGTCCAGGACTTCCTGGACCGTCAGGTACTTCACCTACTCCCCCAGTCGCTTGAGGAGATCGGCGTGGCGCACCGCGTACTTGGCGCCGAGCTTGCGGACCGCCTCCCGGTCGGCCTCCTGCTCCAGATAGCGGTCGATCGCCTGAAGCACGATGGCGTGCATGCTGCGGCCCTCCTCCTCAGCACGGAGCTTGAGGGCCTCTTGCTGGTCGTCGCGGAGACGCAGGTTCATTGCCATACCATGACGGTACCACCCATGGGGCCACCGTGGTACCGAACGGCTTCGCCATCGCGACCGGGACGGGGTCGTAGGTGGGGGCCGTTCGGACGTGAAACACCGGAAATCGCGCGGAACGCGGCGAGGACCTGGTCCGAACACCCCGCACCGGAGGCCCCCAAGAGCCCAGGGCCCACGAGACCCAGGTCAGCCACCCGCCCGAGGGCCCAGCCTCGTCGCCACCCAGGCACCCGTCAGCGCCACCCCGGCCATCGGAAGGAAGACCGCCGCGAAGGCCACCGGGTGCGCGCCCGCGCCCGAGGCCACGCCGTGCCCCACCGCTCCCCCGCCCAGGGCCACGAACGCCGCGCCGCCCGCCGCCAGCAGCAGCACGTTCGACAGGCCGTCCGAGATCTGCAGGGCCGCCGAGTTCGCGCCCGCCTCCTCCGGCGCGGAGAGCTTCAGGAGCAGCACGCTCGTCGAGGAGATCACCAGACCCATGCCCAGGCAGCCCCACGCCCAGGCCAGGGCCACCGTCCACGCGGGCACCCAGGGGACCAGCACCGCCGGCGCGGTCGCGATCGCCGCCGCGACGAGAAGCATCCCGATCACCACGAGCCGCTCCCGGTACGGCTCCGTCCACGGCCGGGACTGGATCCAGGAGCCGAGCGCCCACGTCGCGCCGCCGACCGCGAGCGACATGCCTGCGAGCGTGGGGCTCAGGCCGCGCTGGGTGACCAGCATGAGCGGCACGAAGGACTCGGCCGCGATGAACGACCCGGCCGCGATCCCCCGCAGCAGCACCACGGACGGCAGCCCGCGCGCCGCACGGTACGTCCCGCGCGGCAGCAGCCCCCGCGCTGCCGGTACCAGCAGCGCCGCGCCCACCGCAGCGGGCAGCAGAGAGAGCCAGCGCAGCTCCTGGCCCGCGTACTGCAGCAGCCCCGCCCCGGCCGAGATCCCGAGCGCGAGCCGGATCCGCCGCCGGTCGTACGGCGGGAGCGGCGCGGCCGGGTCGGCGGGCCCGGAGGCGGTACGGCGGATGGCGGGAAGGGCGAGGGCGAGCGGCAGGAACACCAGCACGGGGATTCCGACGAAGACCCACCGCCAGCCCAGATGCTCGGTGATCGTCCCGGCGGCGAGCGGCCCGACGACGGAAGGGACGACCCAACTGGCCGCGAAGGCGGCCATGATCGCGGGCCGCAGCGTCTCGGAGTACGCCCGGCTGACGACCACGTACAGCGCCACGATCACCAGCCCACCGCCCAGCCCCTGCACGGCCCGCCCGAGGATGAACAGCCACATCGCGCCGGCGGTCCCGGAGAGCAGCAGCCCGGCCGCGAAGGCGGAGATGCCGGCGGCGAGCGGGGCGAGCGGCCCGGCGCGGTCGGACCACTGCCCGGAGAGGACCATGGCGAAGAGGCTGGTGGTGAAGTACGCGGAGAAGGCGAACGCGTACAGCGGGATCCCGTTCAGCTCGCGTGCCGCGACCGGCATCGCGGTCCCGACGGCTGTCGCCTCGAAGGCGATGAGGAGGACGACGGAGACGATGCCGATGCTGAGCGCCCGATGGTCCCGGTCGAGCACGGTGCCGCCGCCCGGGGAGGGGACGGCGGCGAGGGGCGCGACGTCGGCGTCGCGGGGTTCGAGGGCGCTCATATCATCAGAGTAAGGGGCATAACACTGAATGGACCCTGTCGGGAGTCGGGTCCGGCCTGGTCCCTTGGTCGTAAGCCGACGGACCGACGGCCCCACCGGCCGCCCCACAGAGGGCCCTCAGACGGACCGCAGACGGACCGAATACGGGCCGCAGCCGGGCCGCGGACGGGCCGACCGTGAACGCCACATGGCAGTCGTGTTGCACGCCGCCCGGAACCCTTGAGCCCATCCCCCACCCGCCCTACGGTCGTACTCGTGCACAACACGACCGTGTGCCCGAGTGGTTGAGGGGCTCGCCTGCAAAGCGAGTTACGCGGGTTCAATTCCCGCCACGGTCTCTGACTGGACCCCGGATCCTGTCGCGCGTCGTCCATGATCGGCGCGAAGCGTCCGGTCGACGACCCGGTGGCGGACTGACGGGGGTCACCGCCCCGCGCCCCCTGCCCCCAGTTGAGTAGGCTCCTGTTGCTTCAGCAACCGCTGGGGCGGCATGGGCGTACGACAGGGGGGTTCGCACGTGGAACGGCCGCGCCCGAACGAGGATTCCGCGCGACGGATCGGCCCGTACCGTCTGATCACCCGCCTGGACCCATCCCCCGAACTCGTCCCCTGCCGCCGTTTCGTCGCCCGCAGCGCGGAGGGCGACCGTACGGTGCTGCTCTCCGCGCCCCTGCCCGGCGCCGACCCCGCGCGCTTCCTGACGGAGGCCCGGGCGGCGCAGCGGCTCCTGGGCCCGTGGACCGCACCGGTGACGGAGGTGGCGGATCCGGCCTCCGCCCCGTTCCACTCGACCCCGTACGTTCCCGCGCTTCCGCTCCCCGTCGCCCTCGCCGTACACGGTGGCCCGTTGCCGGAGGAAACGGTTCGGGCGATCGGCGTCGCCCTGGCCGAGACGCTGGCCGCCGCACACGCACAGGGCGTCACGCACGCGGGCGTGTCTCCCGCCGCCGTACTGCTCACCTCCGACGGCCCGCGCCTGACGTGCTTCGGCGCGGTACGGGCGGCGGCGCCGGACGGGGAGCAGCGAGACGAGCTCCCGGGCCTCGACCCCGGTGCACTGGCGCCCGAGCAGGCGTCGGGCGGACGGCCGCGCCCGCCGGGTGACGTGTACGCGCTCGGTGCCGTCCTCGCCTACGCGTCCACCGGGCACACCGTCCCGGAGCGCTCCGAACTCCCGTCGGCCCTGCGCGCGTCGACAGCTTCCTGCCTCACCCGCGACCCCGCGAACCGACCCACCGCGGCCGACGTCCTGACCGCGCTCGCGCCGCCGACCCCGCACGGGACGGTGCTGGGCTCGGCGGGTTCGCTGCTGCCCCCCGGCTGGCTGCCCGGCCGGGTCGTGGCGGCGCTCGCCCGCCAGTCGTCCGAGATCCTCGCCGCCGAACTGCCCTGGAACTGACGCGATGCTGTCACCACTCACCCACGCCGACCCGGCGGCCATCGCCACGTACCGTCTGCTCGCCCGGCTGGGCTCGGGCGGCATGGGCACGGTCTATCTGGCCCGTACGCCCGGGGGCCGTACGGTCGCCCTGAAGACGATGCACGCCCGGCTGGCCTCCGAGGCCGACTTCCGTACCCGCTTCCGGCTGGAGACGGACGCGGCGCGGATCATCGGCGGCCGGCACGGAGCGGCCGTCGTGGACGCGGACCCGCTGGCCGAAACCCCGTGGCTGGCCACCGAGTACGTCCTCGGCCCACCGCTCGACGACGCGGTGTCGCTGTGCGGCGGGCTTCCCGAGCCGACGGTCCGCGCACTCGGCGCGGCCCTCGCGGGGGCCCTGGCGCAACTGCACTCCTCGGGCGTCGTCCACCGCGACCTCAAGCCCTCCAACGTCCTGGTCACCGCCTACGGGCCGAAGATCATCGACTTCGGCATCGCCCGCGCGGCCGGCGACGACCGCCTGACGAGCACGGGCGCGGCGACGGGCACCCCGGCGTTCATGTCCCCCGAACAGGCGGGCGGCCAGGAACACACCCCGGCCGGCGACGTCTTCGCCCTCGCCGGCGTCCTCGTCTTCGCGGCCACGGGTCACGGCCCCTTCGGCACGGGCGCCCCGGCGGACCTCCTCTACCGCGTCCGCTACGCCACCCCCGACCTCACGGGCGTCCCGGAGCCCCTGCTCCCCCTCCTGACGGCCTGCCTCGCCAAGGACCCGGCGTCCCGCCCGACGACCACGGACCTGGCGGCCCACCTCCACGACGGCCGGGGCGAGTTCGCGGACCACCTCCCCGCCCTCCTCCTCACCGACATCGCCCGCCGCGCCACGGACGTCTGGCTCCCCCACCCCCAGCGCCTCCCGGCGCCGGCGGACGACCCGTACGCGGAAACAGCGTCGACCTGTGCGGCGATCTCCCGCCGCAGGCTCCTCTCGGCGGGCGGTTTCCTCCTGGGTGCGGGCGCAATCGGCGCGGGCGCGTGGACATGGCTGTCCTCTCTCGACACCCAACCGACAAGCGGCACGGCGAAGACCCCGGCTCCTTCCTCCTCTCACACCGAGTCCGCCGGTCCCAACGACGGCACTCCGAAACCGCTGTGGCAGGTCCAATCGGACGACCTCCCGGAGGAAACGACGCAGCTGTTGGCCGGTGACGTCGTCGCGTTCTGCGAGACCGCGAGGCTGCGCGTTCGGGACCTGCGCGACGGGCACGAGCTGTGGTCCGGTCCCGTGGTGAGGGACCCTCAGCTGATCACGACCGACGGCTCC
The DNA here is from genome assembly GCF_055596705.1 of Streptomyces sp. NPDC039609. Classification (NCBI taxonomy): domain Bacteria; kingdom Bacillati; phylum Actinomycetota; class Actinomycetes; order Kitasatosporales; family Streptomycetaceae; genus Streptomyces; species Streptomyces sp. NPDC039609. Next base: position 95,002 of record NZ_JBVIUJ010000002.1, on the reverse strand, counting down.
CGCTTCTTCCACGCTCTCGACACCGACGCCGGTCGGAACGCCCTGCTGATCCGGACCTTGACACCACGCAGCGGTCAGGAGACGCAACCCCAGATCGAGCTCGCGGGGTTCGACGGATCAAGCACCGGAACCCGACTGCTCACCGTCGCGAACGGTCTGCTCTACGCCGCCTCCCGCATCGGCCACAGGGACGACTCGGAGGAGAAACAGAAAACCGGACGGCACCTCATGGCAGTCGACCTCCGTACAGGGAAGGAGGCATGGCGTCACGCGTACGAGTGGGACGGGGAGTTCCGCTTCCTCACCCACATCGTCGGCAGCCGGTTGATCCTCGCCAAGTTCGGCGAGGACTCCCGCTCCTTCCATCTGGAAGCACGGGAGACCCTCACGGGCAGGCAGCTCTGGCGGCGCAGCCTCACGCTACCGCTGGCCGAACGAAACCTCCGCCCCGGTGAACTCGCCGTGGACGACGAGCACATCTACGTGGGCGGTGATCGACTCAGAGCTGTAAGCGTCTCCGACGGCGCCATCGCGTGGGAGTACACCACGGGCGAGAACCACTACGGCTTTCCCGCCGCGGCGGATGGCCTGGTCTATGCGACCGAACGGGGGCGTGGTCTCATCGCCGTCAGCGCGGACAAGGGCGCGCGACGCTGGGAAGAGCTCCCGCCCTCACGGGACCTCACTCCGAACCTCACGGTCAGGCCCGTCATCGGCAAGAAGTACGTCTACGCGCCCGTCCGCGGTGGTCTGAGCTGCATCGACCTGGCCACCCGTCGCTCAGCGTGGGTCTACCCGACCGATGCCAGCCGCTATGTGACGGACCGGAGCGGCACGAGGATCATCGGCGCCGGTCCCACCACCTCCGTAGCGTTCCCGCTCGCCTGACAGACCCGTTGCCGTTTCCCCGCACACACCGGAAGGCAGACACGTGATGATGCCCCTCGTCCCCGGCGATCCGCTGCGCCTCGGCCCGTACCGGCTCCTCGGTATTCTCGGCGAGGGCGGCATGGGCAAGGTCTACTTCGGCCAGGACGGCTCTGCCCGGCCAGCCGCAGTCAAGGTACTGCGCCCCGAGCTCGCCCACGACCACCACCTCGCCCAACGCTTCGTGCGCGAGGCCGATGTGGCCCAGGCCGTCACCAGCAAGGGCGTGGCGCGGATCCTGGGCACGCAGACCGAGGGCGGACGACCGTGGATCGCCGCCGAGTTCCTCGCCGGACCGACGTTGGACGAAGCCATCCGAACGTACGGGCCCATGGACGAGCCCACCGTCCGTGCACTGGGCCACTTCCTCTCCCGCACCCTGCACGACATCCACGCAGCGGGCCTCGTCCACCGCGACCTCAAGCCCGCCAACATCGTGCTGACCTCGTCGGGCCCGCGGGTCATCGACTTCGGCATCGCCCGCCCCGAGCACGGCCTGACGCTGACGACGACGGGCCAGATCCCGGTGACTCCCGGGTACGGGGCGCCGGAACAGGTCCTCGGCCAGCGGGTGGGCCCGCCGTCGGACGTCTTCTCACTGGGTGCCGTCCTCGCGTACGCGGCGAGCGGCCGGCGCGCCTTCGACGCGACGCACGTGGCGGGGGTGCAGTACGAGGTGGTGCATGGCGCCCCGGAGCTGAGCCAGGTCCCCTCGGCCCTCCAGGCACTGATCGGTCCTTGTCTGGCCAAGGATCCGGCGCTGCGTCCCGTACCTGCGCAGATCACCGCGGCCTTCGTCCCGCCGAAGGGCGCCGACCGCGCTTGGCGCATGGGTCCCCTCGCCGACGACATCCAGCGCCGCGAGGCGAGCACGGCCCTTCTCACGGCGCCTGCCGTCGCTGGATCCCGTACTCCGCCCCGGCGCCGTTTCCTGACAGCCGCCGTCGGGGTGGGCATCCTCGCGGCCGCCGGTGGCGCCGGGACCTACTGGTGGAACCGCGCTGGCGAGCCGAAGCCAGAACTGAAGAACATGTCGGCGAGCGTCCCTCCTGCCGCCGAGACGCCGGCGGCGGCCTTCGCCTCGGTCGTCGATACCGTGCAGGGCGAAGTACCCAAGGCCCTGTGGGGTCCCTTCGACGTCTCCGCACCGCAGGCAGGGAGACCACTTCCCGTCCGCGATGTCGTGATCGTCCACGCGAAGAGCGGCGGTCTGCTCGCTCTCGGCGTCACGAACGGCCGCGAGCGCTGGCGCGCGACCGGCATGCGAGCTCAGTCGGGCTACGTCTCCGTCGCCGACCGACTCGTCGTGGCAGCTGACGGCTCAGGTGTGCTCCACGCTGTCGTCGCCTCCACAGGCAAGCCCGTCTGGTCGTCGGACATCGGCGTCGCCCATGTGGTGGCTGCCGATGACACCCATGTCTTCGTGGTGACCAAGGACAACCGGCTGTGCTCCGTCGACGCCTGGACCCTCGCCATGGGCTGGACGCGCCCCGTGGAAACGCCCGACGCGTCGAGAAGCCCCGTCACCGCGGCGGTGAACGCGCGCCGCCTGGTCGTCCACGATCGCAACGGCCACGTGGTCTGCCTGGACACCAAGACCGGTGAGACCGCCTGGGACGTCAAGGACCAGGGCACGAACGGCGCCGTACCCGCCATCGCCGGCAAGAGGGTGTACCTCGGCGGCGATTCTCTGTCCGCCCATGAGTTGGATTCGGGCGCCGTCGTGTGGTCCACGAGGTCGAAGAACCTCAGCACCGCGGGACTCCGCTGGGGCAGCCCAGCCGCCGAGAACGACATCGTGTTCGCCTTGGACGGCGCCACCGCCCACGGCTACCGCACCCAGGTTCGGTTCTCCTCCGTGCCGGAGCCGGGGTTGCACCGCTTCCTGGAGGGCGTCGGAGCCACCACGGTGCCGCCCGTCATCGCAGGTGCCACGGTCTGGTTCCCAGCTCCCGACAGCAGCTACGTCCAGGTCTTCCACAAGAGGACCGCCAACCCCCTCTTCACAGTGACGATGCAGCGCACGGGAGGGCACCGTTTCGCGAGCGGAGGCAATCGCGTCTTCATCTCCCGGGGTGGGCGGGTGGGCGCGTTGCCCGTATACGGAACGTGACGGCACTCCCCAAAGGAGTGCGTGGGTTAGTGAGTTGGCGGCGAGGCCCGGTCAGAGGCGGGACAGCACTCCGCGCCAGATCCACCCCGCGCCGAGGACCGCTTCCCGTAGGGGATTCCTCATGTCTCGCGAGTCGAAGCGGAGCGTCTCGACCTTCTGCCGACGACCATCGGGCCCCCGCTCGTACGTCCACTGCCGGGCGACGTGGGGGGCCGGTCCACGGCCGTACCTCTTGCCAAGAGAATCGGGCGTCGACGCCTCCCACCGCTCGTCGAGCGTGCGCACCTCGCGGCTCTCCGGGACCAGCCGCATCCGGGTCCTGAGGGTCAGCTTCAGTTCGCGGACCTGCCATTCCGCCACCAGGTCGGCCTTCTCCGCGGGGAGGGCATTGCGCACGCGGAACGGTACGCCCGGCCCGTTGACCGAGAGCAGCGCGGTCCGGACCTCCGCCGCGGACAGCGGCGCGACACCACTGTCCGGGTACGTGGTGCCGGTGAACTTGTTCCAAAGGCGGCCCATCGCTACGCCCCCGACCCGGTGTCGGGGCGCACCGTGCGTACGAAGTCCCGGAAGTCCGGCACGAGGGCGTCGTACGGGGCCGCGGTCGTGGTCAGGGTCGGCTGGATCACCACCCGCTTGTGCGGGTCCTGAACGTCCGACAGGGACAGGAACACCTGCGACTGGACGAGAGCGCGGCGCATGCCTCCCGCGACGGTCGAGAACGTCGGCCGCTGGACCAGAGCGGGCGCGTCCGCGGAGCCGACCTCGCGGCGGCGTGTCACCGCCACCGACTCGGCGACATCGCGCAGGTGTGCAACCGGATCGTCGGCGACCTCGGCAGGCGTTGCCGCGTTCGGCAGGAGCCCGCCGCCGATGGCGATGTCGGCGGTGAACCCGGCGTCCGGCTGAGGATGCACGGCGGCGTTGGCCTCGTCCGGAGCGGGGGCGGGAAGCCAACCGTCCGGCGGGCGGAGTTCGATCCGCACTGGCAATGTCCTGGAGATCTCGGGCCCTCCTTCCCCGGTTGGGCGCGCTCATGGTTCTGATCAGTCTCGGTGAGGCGGCGGCCCTCAAGGCTCGATGCCTCCACCGCCCACGCCGACCCTTGGCCATTCAGACGTGGTCAGGAACGTTCCTCGGCCGGAACTCCGTCGACCAGCTTGGTGTCCCCGCAGCCCAGCGCCGCCGCGACACTGCGGGCAGCCGCATTGAGAACCGTGACCTGGAGAGCAGGAATGTTCGCCGTGCTCGCGCCACTCTCACCCGGCCGTTCCAGTTCGGCGGAGACAATGATGTCCTTCGCCGGCTCGCCCATACGACAGGGAAACATGATCTGGGCGTACCGGTCCGACGAGAGCGCGTCCGCACCGGTCGAGAAATAGTGAAAGGTGGCGCGGTCACGGGTGCCCGGGACCACAAGCGCCTCACGGAAGCTGATGTCCAGGACGGATTTCCCCGTCGCCGGCATTCCGCAATCTGCAGAACGGACTGCCGCTCCCGAGCTCCTTCGTGGTGAGCTCGCCGTCGGCCTCCCTGAGGACCTTGAGCGTCTCGTCCGGCTTGGACCGTTCATCCGTGAGGCCCCCGTCGCCGACAAGCGCCTTCAGCGCCGTGAGTACGGGGGCACTCTTCGCGAATCCGCCGCAGACCTCCACTGCCGTCCCGCCCTTGGCCACGTCTTCATTCCCACCAGAGGAACAGGCGGTCACCGAGACGAGAGCAATGACCAGAGCCGACACCACACGCCGTATCAGGTCTGTCCTCATGTCACCCTCTCCCCTCGGGGTGACGACGCGGCGGGTGCGGGCACCCCCGGAGCAAGCCGGTCGCCCTCACAGCTGAGCGCCGCGGAGACGTGCCGGGCGGCAGCGTTGGCAAGGGTGATCAGCCGAGTCCGATGGCCCTTTCCGGCTTCCTGAAAACCGGCGGGGCCGCGCACGGTGGCGTCCACGATGATCTCGTGGCCGGGCTCCCCGAGACGGCATGTGAAGTACACCTTGCCCTGGTTGCCGGAAGCGAAGGCCCGCTCCCCGGACGTGAAGGAGCTGACCTGGCCCCCGAGTCGGGCGTCCGGCTCCGGCGCCTCCGCCGCTGCGCGCAGTTCTACCCGGAGGTCTTGCTTCCCGCCCTCGACGGGAAGCAGCCAGCAGTACGGAATGGCCTGCGTCCTGCCCATGTCACCCTGCTCTGTACGGGCCGCCGACCGGAGCGCATCGAGGGCCTTCTCCGGTTCCGAGAGGTCGCCGGTGAAGCGCTCGGTGCCCATGACGGTCTTGAGGGCAGCCTCGGAGGGGGCGTCCTTCGCGAATCCGCCGCAGACCTCCGACGCGGTCAACCCCTTCACAGCGTCTCCGCCATCGCCGGAGGAACAGGCCGCCGCCGACAGAGAAAGAAGCATCAGCGCGGCCATGGCGGGCAGTCGTGACGGCGCCCTCATGTCACCTTTCCATGCTTCTTCTCGTCCAGCGTTGCCGCGTTCGGCAGGAACCCTCCGCCGATGGTGATGTTGGCGGTGAACCCGGCGTCCGGCTGAGGATGCACGGCGGCGAAGGCCACGTCAAAGGCGTTGGACTCGTCCGGAGCGGGGGCGGGAAGCCAACCGTCCGGCAGGCGGAATTCGATCGGCAGCGGCAATGTCGTGGGCATCTCGGGCCCTCCTTCCTCGGAAAGATACATCAGGAGAACCATCCGCCGACGGTGTCCTTGACCGAGCCGGCGATGTAGCGCACAGGAGCACATCGTTTCGCAGGCGGGCGCAACCGCCTCTTCATCTTCCGGGGTGGGCCCGTTGCCCGTGTACGGGACGTAAGGGGCGGCGCCGTCCACCCCGGGCGCTGAGCCGGAGTCCCAGGACCGCGACAGGCGGTTCAGAGCAGGTGATCCGCCTTGCCGGCCTTGATGTCACGGATCAGGTTCAGAAGGGCCTCGCGGCTGTCGACAAGGTACCCGTCCTCATCGCCGAGTATGGCGATGTATCCGTTGCCGTCCTCGTCCGTGCCGAGGCGGAAGCAGTTGGCGCCCTCACCGCAGAAGGGTTCCTCCCAGTGGATGGTCCGCACGACATCTACTCCTATAGGTCGTTCGCGATGGCGCGGATGAACTCCCTCGACGCGTCGGGAGCAAGCGCCACGGACTGCATCTCGTCAAGCTGTGCGCGGTACTTCTGAAGCTGCGAATCCTCATCAATGAACTCTGGACCATGCGTGCTGTCGAGCTCGACGACGTCCAGTTGTGGGACGGCGTTCTCCGCGTAGATGACGGACTGCCCAGCGCCCGGGAAACCACCCGCCTTGAACGGAATGACACGTAGGGTCACTCCATCCCTCTCGGACATGCCCAACAGATAGCCCAGTTGGCCCCTGGCAACGTCCGACCCCCCGAACTCCATGCGGAGGGCGGCTTCATGGAGGATCAAGTCGAGCAATGGCGGGTCCGGCTTTTCCAGGACCTGCCGGCGGTCGATCCGCTGGGCCACGCGCGCCTCAATCTCAGCCCTGGGCAGTCGAGGGATGACCTGCTCGAAGACCGCACGAGCGTGCTCCTCGGTCTGCAGTATCCCGGGCAGGTGGACAGTGAGGCCGATCCGGAGGCGCCGGGCGTGCCACTCCATCTCCGCGATGTCCAGGAAGCTGGGAGCAAGCAGGTCCCCGTACCTCTCCCACCACCCCTTCTCGCGGCCTGTCGCCATGGTAGCCAAGGCGTCCACCAGGACTTGGTCCGTGCAGCCGTAGTTGCCGGCCAAGGTGCGTACACGCTCGGCGCTGATCCCTGAACGGCCGGACTCCATGTTCGGCACGTTGGTGCGAGGGACGCCGAGCAGCCCCGCCGCGGCCTCCGTCGTCATACCTGCCGCGATACGCATCTTGCGCAGCTCCGCACCGAGACGCCGCTGGCGTTCGGTGGGTGTACTCCTCGGAGGCATGCACCCCTCCTGTCCGGCGTGAGATGGGGCCAGTCTGCCTTTGGCATGGTTGATGGGTCCACCCGGTGAAGGCCGGACGCCGGAAGGTAGTACACGTACTCCACTCATGCTCTACATTACGTAACGCACCGCTCACGCAAATGAGTTGGAAGTGCATCACGCGTTGCTGCCCGCAATCTCCTCCCCTGGGAGGGGCAGCCTCGCGTCAGGGAGACAAGCCACCGCTCATCACACACCGCCGCCAATAGCAGCAGGTGAGCCACTCGTGCGCGCCAACGCGGAGACGCAGAGAGAAAGAACGCATCGACCCCAATCCACACTCCACGCAAGGGAGTCCGTCATGGCATCGCCCCTCAGCAACGCACTCTGCCCCGCCACCCCAATCACGCGGCAGCCCGACCCCGGACTCGCGCTCAGCCTCACTCTCCCCGGGGAGCCTCGCAGCGCCCGGATCACCCGCGTCGCCATCACATCAGCGCTGCTTGCCCACCGCCTCGGTCAGTACACGCTGCCTGCCGTCCACACGGCGAACGAACTCATCACCATGGCGGCAAGGATGACCCCGCGCGAAGACGTGTATCTGTCCCTCCGGCAACGTGACGACACACTCCGCCTCGTCGTCTGGGACCAGCATCTGCAGCATGGAAACCCCGATGCCGTGGCGCTGTGCAGGGAGCGCCGGTCGTGCGCTTTGGTTGCTTGCCGTCGTCGTCGACGACTGGGGAGGCGAGTGGGGAATCTGCGAGGCAAACCCGCCCCACCGGGGCACCAAGTGCTGGGTCGTCCTACCCCGACAGCCAAAAGGCACCTGCCCGCGAGGGCGCTCCCTCCGTTCAGACCCGAGCCGCCGTCGCGGGCGCCAGCAGCACATGCTCCCGCGACAGCGGCTGAGGCAGATCCACGCGCCAGCGGCTGAATCCGACAAGACTGCGTCGCCGCTTCCCTGCTTTCAGGGAGACAAGACTGCTGGTATTGCAAGAGCGAGCACGGGAGCAGCCGTTGCTGCCCACCGCCCACGAGCGACACCCCGCTTCAGCTCACGCGGTTCGCCTTTCTATTTCTGCGCGCCGCAACTGCGGCAACCTTAAATTGCCTCATCCCAGCGGTAGCGCCTTCATGTCCGAGGCCTCTGGAAGTCGGATACTGTTCCCGCACCCCAAGTCGCCCTCGAGCTTTCCAACGGCGGAAAAGAGCACCCGAAAACGCGTTTCCTCTTCGAGTTCAGCTTTGCCTCGAATCTCTCCGGCAATCCATTTCTGCTTTCCATCGGCAGAACACGGGAAACGGACGGCCGCCCGGCGGATCTCCCCCACGGCCTGTATCCCCGCTCCGAGGTCGTAGGCCTTATATCCGCTCGTACTGCGGTGCTCCGCCTCCGGGTATAGTGGATCACCCCCAGTAGTGAACCGGATCTCGACCGCGATGGCTGCGGAGTCCGCGTCGGCACCGATCTCGATCCGGCATGAGTCCGCTGGAGATTCCCCCTTTCGCAAAGCGTCAGCAACCGCTGCGAAGGATTCCCCTCCTGCCTCGCGCAGCCCTTCGGCGCCGGGAACCCGGCTCAGCTCTTCAATCGCCCGCCTGTCGAAGACTCCCCCACACGCCGCTTCCAGCGCACCGAGCCCCTGATTCGAACCGTCCCCACTACAAGCTGCCACAACAACCAAGGCGCCGATCACGAGGGCCGCAGGCACAGAAAAACGTGCGAGAGGCGCGGACTTCACCTACGCCCCCCGTCGGTACGGTCGGTATTGTTCGCGCCCCGGTCGTAGGCGTTGAGTACGCCTTCGGTGTAGTCCTGGCCGGGATGGTGCTGCTGCTGATACAGGAGCGCAGGACTGTTTGCGCGGAGCTGGCCCAGCTCCGCAAACCGGCTCTCCGACATCCTCGACTCGTTGGAGAGATCCTTCTCCTGTTCCTTCGTCTCCCTGTCGATCTCGATTCCCCACTGAGTCTCGACAGCTCCGGCGGCGCCCTCGACAAGAGTCGGAACTACGAACATCGCGGCAGCGGAGACAGCCGGACCACCCAGAGGCAGCAGGGCAACTCCCGTAGCCAGGCCAATACCCTGACTGACGCCGAACTTCTTCCACTCGGCTGCCTCTGCCAGCTTTTGGTTGATCTTGTCTTCCTTGTCACCGAACTCTTTGTCGAGCGCGGAAATCCTCGCTTCGTCGAGCAAACCGTGAATGTATCCACCATTGTTGAGGATCTTCTCCGCCTTGCCGTGATCCCCCGGGTTGGCATCCAACGCTCCCATGGTCATGGCGTGCTGAGCCGAAGAAAGAATCTCGTAACTACCCTCGTGTTGACCCACGTTGTAAAGGAAGTTCCGGGCGGTCTCCTGCGTGAGACTAATGTGCCCTTCTCCCTTGTGGCGATAGAGCTCGTCTCGCCCCATGGAGTCGCCACGACCGCCTTCGTTGATCGTGGACCAGTTCAGGTCATCCATGTAGCCGGCCCCCATCCGGGCGAGGCTGTCGCCGACGCCAGGCCGATCGCCAACGTACTCGATGTCACTTCCGGCAATCTCAGCAACCTGGGTCATCACGTTCGCTGTACGACCGTCTCGATGGATCACGCCCTCAGTCGAGTCGTACGGCACACCGAGGGTCGCGGCCTCCAACGCGTGCCCGAGTTCGTCATAGCCGTAACCCTCGTCCTTATGCTTCAACGATGTCGAGTCCAGAGGCCACTTGCGGTCCTCCATGAGGTACTGCAGGTCGGGATCAAGCTCACCGGACTTACTGGAATAGAACAGATCCTTGGCTGCCTCAGGATTTCGCCCCAGGGCTTCCATGTAACCCGCCATGGGATCCATACCGGCATCGGTGAGCCCCACGTTAAGGGCGACGACATCTCCCAGGGGGTGCCAAAGCTCTGCTGGCGTCATCCGGGTGCTGTCCTTGGCGTCCCGCTCGAACTTCAGCAATTCCTTGCCGTAGTCATTGAGGAACTGGGTGTCATACTCGCCGTTCCGCATCAGGCTGCTCATCACCTGGAAGCCAAGCGGCGGGCTGTCGTACGGGTCGTGGGGGCGCCCAGACCCGATCCGCTGATCACCAAGATCAACCATCTCGGCCTTCCAGTCCTTCATAGCCCTGCTGTCGGACTGGGTAGCCGAGGCGATGGTGACGCCCAGGTTCTGTTGGAGCTCCGCCAACTCGGCAAGACGCTTCTTCGACAGGTCCTGCCCCGGGTCATTCTGCGCCTCGGCGAGCGACTGCCAAAGTTCGAGCGTTCCCTTAGGACCCACCTGGGTGGCAAACTCTTCAGTGAACCGCGGATCTCCCTCGTGCTTGCGCATCAGATCGTTCATGCGCGCCAGTTCGGCATCTGTCATCTCATTGCGGCGCTCAGCGATCTCCGTGAGCTCGGACAGATCCCTTTCAGCCTGCTCCATGCCTCGCTTGGCATCGGCCACCGTGCCGAACCCACCTGCGTCGAACCCCTTGTTGCGCCCGTTGTAGTCCTGGCCAAGTGCCCAGTTCAGGGCGTCATCGGCCTCCTGCGCGGCCGTGACCTGATTCTGGATGCTCGTGCGGTAAGCCTGGATGGATTCCTGGTACCCCTTGTTCAGCGTGGCCAGATGCTCCTGGGGGGTGTCCTCCGGCGGGTCGAAGTAGATCTCACCGTTAGCTTTGATCGAGAGATACTTGTCTTTCTCGATGTCCGCGCTGAGGATCTTCAGCTTCGACTGGGACTGCGTGAAAATCTCATGCGCGTCACTGAGCAAGCGATGGACGTCGGATGACTCCTCGCCGGCCGCGTCCATCTGCTTCTCGACGAAATCCAGCTTCTCGCACGCGGCGATGGCCGTCTCGCCCTCCCAGTCAGAGGCCCACAGCCCCTTTTTGACCGTATTCCCATACTGGGTGCTGACCTTCTTGAACTGCTCAGGCAGCTTCGCCCACTTGGTGACCGCCTGCTCAAGCTCTGAGAAGTTGGTGCCCATCAGGGTCTGGTAGTCGAGCATGTGTGCGCCTCCGAAGGGGGTCAGCTACCGCTGGACTTCTTGTACTTGTCGGTCTCCGCCTTCTCTCGAGCATCGAAGTCGTTTGCGCTCGCCCGAAGCGCGCCAGCGACATCGCTCTTCAATAGACCCTCGACGTAGGTCATCTGCGCCTTCCAGCGCTTGGCAAACACACCAAAAGTGGACGCCGACTTGAACCCGGACAGGCTCGCGGCCACCTGCTCCGTCTCCGTCAGAGTCGCGTCGTCCACCTTCATGAAGTCGTCACGGACGATGTCCGCCTTAGCGGCCCGGCCACGCAGTTCCTTGGAATCGACATGCAGCCTCTGTCCGGGAAGGCCACGACCACCGTTCCCGTCATCAACCCCATTCAGCCTGGTGCTCACGTTAGTCGAGGCCTCGCTGCGTGCCGCGGCCCACTCTGCTGCGAACGACATAGGTCCCCCTGCGGTTCTTCATGGGTTTCGATTCCTGCCAGCCACTGAGGCGCAAACGCCTTCAGCGTCGCTGGGTCACGCGGTGCCCCCACGGTTCCGAGATCGGATGACCGGGACTGCGACGGCAACACCGATGAGGACGGCTGCACCGATGCCGAGGCCGATCCAGAGGCCGGTGTTGCTGCCGCTGTCCTCCTGGGCGGCGGGGCCGGGGGCCGGTGCGGCCGACTGCTCGCCGGCCTTGGACGGTGCGGCGGAGGGCGACGCGGACGCTGCGACGGCAAGGTCCGGGATGGGACGGACATCGGCGGGGCCGGGGTCGCCGGGCGTGTTCAGGGCGCGGAGGGGACGAATGGCGCCGTAGCCCATGTAGTCGTTGCGCTTCTCGCCGTCCTTGGGCGCGGCGATGGTGTTGAGCATGACCTTGAGGACCTGGTTGTTCGTCCAGTCGGGATGCTCGGACCAGATGAGCGCCGCGGCGGCGGAGGCGATGGCAGTGGCATCACTGGTGCCACCTGTCTCACACAGGCCAGTCTTTCCGCCGCAGGCGTGAACCATCTTGTCGCCCGGGGCTGTCATGTCAACCTGGGGCCCATACTGGGAGTCCTTGACCCGTGTCAGATTCTTGTCGATGGACCCGACTCCTACCACCCCAGGGGTAGCACCCGGATACTCGACCGCGTTCCCCTCGTCAGCGCTGTTGCCCACCGACGCAAAGACCAAGGCCCCCTTGTCCAAGGCGTACTTCACAGCATCGGTGAGCTGCTGCGAACCTGCCTCTGCCCCCTGGGAGATGTTGATGACCTTGGCGCCAGAGTCAGCAGCAAAGCGGATGCCCTGAGAAGCGGTCCTATTGAGCTGGTCGTCAGAGTCCTTGGCGCTTTTGTTCTGGTCCGGGTTCGGCAACCGGATCGGGAGGATCTTGACTCCGGGGGCGAGGCCGAACGCGCCGTCTCCCCCGTTGCTCTTGCCGGTACCGGCAATGAGTCCAGCCATGCCGGTACCGTGCCCCGTGGTGTCGGTGTGCTCGTCTCCCGAATCACCGGGGGAGAGGTCTTTCCCGTCAAGCACCTGACCAGCGAGATCTGGATTCTTCTTATCCACACCGCTGTCGATCACGGCGACCGTGACACCCTCGCCCGTGCTGATCTTCCAGATCTTCTCGGCACCCATGGTGTCCAGGTGCCACTGCCGGGACCGGATCGTCTCCGCATGAGCGGGAACCGACGCGATGCCCACCAGCAGCATCCCCAGAGCGGCCGAAGCGACTGCCCGACCACGGCTCGAACGAATACTGCTGGTACGCATCTACTTCCTCTGGCTACTCAGTCGATGACAGGCGGCGCGACACGACGGCCACCCTGCTGCCAGGTCTCCTCGTCCTCGACGAGGTAGTCCGGCCGCTCTCCATTGCTGTCCTCGCGGCGCGATCCCGCACCGTTGGTGCCGGCGGGCATGACGCCACGGCCCATCGGGCCCGTACCGGTGCCTGCACCGCCCTGGGCGCCGCCGGCTCGTACGAGCCCCGAGCCTCCCGGGGTGAACGGACGGGCGCTCGTCGCGCCGGGCTGCGTCGGACGGCCGCCGACGACGCCACCGGTTTCGACGGCGAGGCGTCGACCACCGCTGATGCCGTTCTGGCCGCCCGGGTGGGTACCACCCAGCTGACCGCCCCCACCGCCCATGGGCATACGGCCAGTGCCCTGGCCGTGCTCAGTGCCGATGACCGTGCTGCGGGGGAAGCCGGTCGTCGGCCGACCCGTGGTGGGAGACACCTGACGGCCGCCGGAGATGCCGTCGCGAGGCATGCCGGTGCCGCCCAGCGGGCCGGGGTTCGCGAGACCCGTCCGGCCCGTGGGACCTACGGGTCCACGCGTCCCGGGGGGCGGCGTGTGGCCGGTACCACCGCTCACGGGGGGCGTGCCCAGCGTGGGCGGGACCACGAGCGGAGGCGTCAGGCCGGGCTCCGGCCTGCCGACAACCGGCGGCGTACCCGTCGGCGGCGGCGTCGTGGCCGTCGGCGGAGGCAGCGTGCCCACGGTGTCGATGCCGAGGTCCACGGGGACTTCGGGCCGCACCACCTTGGCAGGGACAGTCCTGTCGCCAGTCGGAGAAACCACGTTGGTGTCCGCTGTCGACCTGGTGTCCTGGGAACGGGACGTGGTGCTGGAGTCGGCAGCAACGCGGCCGTCACTGCCAGTCGACGACGAGATGTCCCGCCCGTAGTCACCACGCGCGGTCTGCTCGGCCGGCGGCTTGTACTCCGAAGGCGGCGGCGGGAACGTCGGAAGCTTGGCGCCGTTCTCCATCTGGTACTGCGACCACGAGTACGACTGCGACAGCTTCTCCATCTCGGCCGCAGCGGCCTGCCGGTTCTCCTCCTCCTTCGCCGCGATCAGGTCCGACCTCTCCTTCGGCGTCAGAGTGGCCTTGTCGACGTCAGCCATCTGGGAACGAGCGTTGCTCGCCACCGTCTTCGAGTCAGGGTCGTTGCGGTACTTCTTCGCGGCCTCAAGGTTTTCCTTGGCCTGAGCATGCGACGTGTAGCGCGGAATCGCGCTCTGCGCCACCGAGATCGCCGTGGACGCCTCGCTCATCCACTTCGACGCGTTGTCGCTGTAGTCGGCAAGGCTGAACGTGGAACTGGAAAGAGCAGCGCCCCACTCCACGAGCGCGTCAGGGGTCTCGCCCTTCCAGTTCACGCGCTCCGGACGGAACTTGAGCTGCTGGGCGATCTCACGCATCTCTGCGGCGGCGCTGGACAGCCTGTCGGCCGCCTGCTGCACGTAGAAGCTGCTGGCCTGGTCGACCCACGCCAGCATGTCCTGGTGAGCCATCGAGCGGAAGTTGGTGCCGCTGCCGCCGCCGTTGTCGTTGATCTCCATCTGCTGCCTCTTCCCCGTATCCCCGTAGTCCCTAAGTCCTCGTCCCCGACTGCTACTGGAGGTCGTTCGCTTCGGACGACTGGCTCGACTGATCCTGGCCCGGCGTCAGGCCGGCCTTCTTGTCGGCCTCTGCCTTGGCATCCGTCGTGCGCTGGTAGATGCCTGCCAGACGTCGCCGGTTGTCCTCGTCCACCTGCGAGAAGCCGTCGCTCGCGGCTACCACGGCGATCCCCATGCCCTGCAGGCAGTCCCCCAGCAGACCCGAGAGCTTCTTCAGCTCCGCGATCACGGTTCCATAGGACTTGAAGATCCCCGAGGCCTCGATCCAGGCACCGCCCCCACCGCCGAACTGCGTACGCTCCACCGACTCCGTCGCCACGTTCTTCGACCCGGCGGGCGACTCGTTCAGCTTGGTGATCAGCTCGTCGATCCTGATCTTGAAGTCCGAGATGGATTCGTAGTCGTACAGAGCAGACGCCATCGCCGGATTGACCGCCCTCAGCGAGCGCTCGCTCGCCGACATCGGTTCCTTGGCAGTCGTCATCCGTATCGTCCCTCCCCCGTTGAAGCAACAGACCTGGTTAAGTCTAGGAGTTCACTGTACCGAGGAGGACCGACAACGCGCACCTCCCGGTTGCAGAAGCAACGCGAATCACATGGTTACGAATTGGGCACGCCCACCGCCGCCTGTGCCCTGATCGGCAGTCTGTTGACGGGGCGTCCGGTTGCTGCGCGTACCGCTGAAGCCACTGCCGCCGGGGCCGTGACGACCGGGACCGCGCTTGCGGGCTTGGCGCCGAAGGGGGCCACCACGTCGCGTTCTTCGACGAGTTTCACGATGCGAATGTCCGGGGCGTCCAGGGATGTCGGGAGTGCGTAGCCCGTCAGGTCCGGGTGGCGGATCAGGCCTCGCGCCGTGCGGAGGTTCTCCGTGAGGGCCGCGCCGACGCCCTGGGTCACGCCGGCCTCGATGCGGGTTGCGAGCTGGGCCGGGTTGAGGATGCGGCCGACGTCCTGGGCCACGGCCATCTCCACCACGCGGATCGCGCCCAGTTCGATGTCCACGTCCACCACCGCGCGGATCGCGCAGAACGCCAGGCCCACGAAGGCGTCGCCCTGGCCCGACTCGTCCAGGGGCTCCGTGGGGTGGGGACGGCACTGGGCGGTGGCCCAGAGTTCCTTGCCGTCCATGGCCTCCGTGACCGTGGTCGACAGGACGCCGTCGTACGACGTGATCTTGCCGTCCGTGATCTGCAGCAGCTCGGTCGACATCCCGAACTTGTGGGCCAGGGGCTGCAGGAGTTGCGTACGGACCATCTTCGCCGCGCGCTCCACCGCACCGCCCGACACCCACGTGTGGCGGCCGTGCGTCGCCGGGCCCGCCGGGGGCTGGTCCGTGTCGACCGAGGCGACGTGGACCTCCTCCAGGCCCAAGGTCTCCTGGACGATCTGGCGCGCCAGCGTGCTGAAGCCCGAACCCGTGTCCACGGCCGCGCAGATGACCGTCGCCACGCCGTCCTGGACCCGTACCGTCGCCGTCGAGACCTCGTCCGCACCCTCGGCGCCGAGCATGTGCACCATGCCGAGCGCGTAGCCGACGCCCCGCCGCACCGCGCCCGGCTCGCCCGCGCCCTCCAGGCCGCCCGGGAGCAGCCAGTCCTCCTCCGGGGAGTCCAGGGGGAGCGCGGGGAGGGGGAAGTCCCTGACAGCCGACAGGAGTTCGGCCACCGGTGCCGGGCAGGTCACCGTCTGGCCCGTCGGCAGGATGTCGCCCGTCGCGAGGACGTTGCGCAGGCGCAGCTCCGCCGGGTCCATGCCCAGCTTGAGAGCCAGCTTGTCCATCTGCGCCTCGTACGCCGCGCACACCTGCATCGCGCCCTCGCCCCGCACGTGGCCGGAGGGCGGGTTGTTCGTACGGACCGCCCAGCCCTCGATGAAGGCGTGCGGGACGACGTACGGGCCACAGGCGAAGGCCACGGCCGCGGCCAGCGACTCCGAGGAGGCGTCCGCGTAGGCGCCGGCGTCGAGGAGGATCTGGGCCTCCACCTTCACCAGCCGGCCCTCCGCGTCCGCGTGGTGGCGGTAGCGCAGCAGGGTCGGGTGGCGGTGGGCGTGGCCGAGGAAGGACTCCTCGCGCGTAGCGGCCAGTTTGACCGGGCAGCCGGTACGGAGTGCGAGGAGGCCCAGGGGGATCTGGAAGCCCGGGTCCTCGCGGTCGCCGGTGGCGCCCGGGACGCCCGTCACCACGACCTTCACCTGGTCGGGCGAGAGGCCGAAGCAGGCGGCCGCCAGGTCCCGGTCCGTGTGCGGGTCGGTCGAGGCCGTGTAGATCTCGACCCCGCCGTCCGGGCGGGGCACGGCCAGGCCGGCCTCCGCGCCGATGGGGGCCGGGTCCTGCCTGCCGATCCGGTACAGGCCCTCGACCACGATCTCGCCCGCCGCCTCCGCGTCGCCGAAGCGCAGCGGGATGTGGCGGATCAGGTTGCCGTCCGGGTGCAGCGGCTCGGCCGCGAAGGCCTTCTCCGGGTCCGTGACCGGCTCCAGGATCTCGTACTCGACGGCGATCGCCGCCGCCGCGAGCCGGGCCGTGTCCGGGTGGTCGGCGGCCACGGCCGCGATCGCCTCACCGTGGTGGCGGACCAGCTCGGAGGCGAAGACCGGACGGTCGGCGACCGTACGGCCGTACGTCGCCTCCCCCGGCACGTCGGCGTGCGTCACCACGGCCCGTACGCCGGGCATGTCGGCCGCGGCCGTCGTGTCGATGGAGACGATCCGGGCGTGCGGGTGCGGCGAGCGCAGCAGGGCGGCCCACAGCAGGCCCTCGGCCCACAGGTCGGAGGCGTACGGGAACGTGCCCTCGGTCTTGGCCCGTGCGTCGGCCGGCGGGAGGGACGAGCCCAGGCCGTGGGCGACCGGCTCCTCCTCGACGGCGTCGAGCGCCGTCGGCGAGGGAGCAGGGGTGGCGGTGGTCGCGTCGCTGCTCACGCCATGCCTCCGTCGTGCGGGTGGGGGATCTGGTGCGGGATGCGCGCCTCGTCGGCGTGGTCCGAGGCCGCGCTCGCCTCGCGCTCGGCGACGACCTCCCGTACGGCGTCGAGGACGCCCCGGTAGCCCGAGCACCGGCACAGGTTGCCGCAGAGCGCCCGGCGGGTCTCCAGCTCGGTCGGGGCGTGGTTGCCCTCGAGCAGGTCGTGCACGGTCATGGCCATGCCCGGGACGCAGAAGCCGCACTGGACGGCTCCGCAGCGGGCCAGGGCGCGCTGGACGTCCGAGGGTTCGCCGTCGGTCGCGAGGCCCTCGACCGTACGCACCTCGCTCCCGGCGGCCGTCGCCGCGGGCACCAGGCAGGAGGCGACGAGCCGGCCGTCGACCTGGACGTTGCACGCGCCGCATTCGCCCTGCGAGCAGCCGTCCTTGGCGCCGGCGAGACCGAGCCTCTCGCGCAGCACGTAGAGCAGCGACTCGCCGATCCAGGAATCCGTGACGGGGCGGTCGGCACCGTTCACACGAAGGACGTACGAGGTGTGCGGGTGCTCGTCGCTGTCCGCGCTGTTGCCCGTGGAGTGCGCCGGAGAGGGCTCCGGGTCGTCCGCCGGGAGGGACGACGGGTCGGAGGCCCCGTCCACGGCTGCCTCTGTGGCCGTCTCGGTGGGCTCGGTGGCCTCCGATGCGGCCTCACCGGCGCTCTCGGCCGCCTCGGCGGTCTCGACGGCTTCCACCGTCGGGACGGCCTCCGGCTCCTGCACCGCCCACGGCGCCGGCGCGCCGCCCGGCAGCGTCGCCGGTGCGCTGCTCGCGTACTGCGCCAGCATCGACGTCGTGAACTCGCCCGATTCCTCCGACGCGTCCACGCCATCCGAAACGACCGGAATCGTCCACTGGCCCGTGGCGGCCGGGTCCGGGTCCGACGCCGCCTCGAAGCTCCACTGGCCCGTCGCGTGGGGATCCGGCTCCGACAGGAACTCGGGCTCCGGCTCCACGGCCTCCGCCGCCGTCGGCGTCTGCACCACCCACGAACCGGTCGCCGCCGGATCCGTCGCCGCCTCGGGCGTCATCGGTGCCAGCGGGGTGAGCGGAGTGATCATCGGCGGTACGTAGCCGTGCCCGGGCGCCTCCAGCGGGACGCCGTCCAGCATGAACTCGGGCGGCAGCTGGACGAAGGCGGTGGCGTCGCCGTCGTAGCCCTCGCTCTGCGGGATCGGCTCCCAGCCGCCCCCCTGCCCGTGGCCATGGTTCTCGTTGCTCACGACAGCGCCCTCCCCAGTGCCCGTCGGGCCAGCGCGGCGACCGTGCGCCGCAGGTGCAGTACGGCCGGCGGCAGCTGCTCGTCGCCCGGCGGGTCCGGGATACAGGCGGCGGCCACGTACTCGCCGAACGCCGTCAGCGCCTCCGGCGCGAGGCCCCGCTCCCCGTCCCAGTCCACCAGCGAGGCGATCCAGTGCTCCGCCTCCAGCGGGCGCAGCGGCATCGGCGCGATGGCGCCCACCGCACAGCGCACACCGCGCCTGGCAGGGTCGAGGACGACGGCGACGGAGGCCGAGGCGCGGGCCGGGCCCGTACGGCCCGTGGCCTTGAGGAAGACCTGGGGGGCGTGCAGGAGGGGGACCCGGACGAACGCGACCAGCTCGCCGGGCGCCAGCAGGTCGCGACCCGCCAGCAGGTGGGAGACGGGGATCTCGCGGGTGCCGAGCGGGCCCATGACGACCAGGTCGGCCTCCAGGGCCGCCAGGACGGGCAGGGAGTCACCTGTGGGCGCCGCGGTGACGATGTTGCCGCCGAGCGTGCCCGCGTTGCGGATCTGGGGCGGCCCGGCGGCGCGGGCGGCGGCGGCGAGGGCGGGGATGAGGGCCGCGAAGTCGGGGCGGCCCATCCGGGAGTGGGTGAGGCCGGCGCCGAGGAGCGCGTGGCCGTCCTGGTACTGCCAGCCGCGGATCTCGTTGATCCGGCCGAGGCCGACCAGCGCGGCGGGCCTGAGCTGGCCCTTGTTGACGGCGGCCATCAGGTCGGTGCCGCCGGCGACGGGCACGGCGGCGGGCATGGCGCTGAGCGCCGCCACGGCCTCGTCGAGCGAGGCGGGCAGCGTCACGGACTGCGCCGTCTGTGGTGCGTGCGTGGTCAACCCGCTGCCCCTTCCCGGTGTCCCCGGCGGTCCCCGACTGTCCCCGGCTGTGACGCCTGTGTGGCCGTACCGTACGTGCTCACAGCCCGGACGTGGCAACTCTGGCACATCTTCCGAGCCGTCCGACGCGAGGGTCCGCGAAGGACGGTTCCGTCCAGGACATCCCACCGGTGACGGTAACTTCCGGTTTGCCGCTCTTGGGTGACACGGGGGCGCGAGGTTACTCACACGTTCGGGGGCAGTCCCTCGATGGGCCGTCCCAGGCTGCACTCGATTCCTTCCGGGGCCGGGCGCTGCTGCCACGGCAGCGGTCCGGTCGGCGGCCGGTAGCCGACGCCGAGGGCGTCCAGACGCCGGTAATGGGCCGCCATCCGGCGCTCGAACTCCACGAAGTCCCGCTCCGCGGACACGGGAAGGGCCGACCAGGCGACCTCCGCGAAGGCCGCGAGGCGCGGGAAGACCTGGTAGTCGACCCGGGCGCGGTTCTCCATGACCTCGGTCCAGACATTGGCCTGGGTGCCGATGACGTGGGCGGCGGCTTCCGGGGACAGGCCCGGTGGCACGGGTTCGAAGCGGTAGACGTCCTCCAGGGTCCGTACGTAGCCGATGGGCATCGGCTCGTCCTCGCCCGGCGCCTGACGGTGGTCCAGATACACCTGCTGCTCCGGGCACATGACGACGTCGTGGCCGGCCTCGGCCGCGGTGATCCCGCCCGCGTACCCCCGCCAGGAGGAGACGGCGGCGCCGGGCCCGAGGCCCAACTCGGTCGTCTCGCCTCCGCGCGCTCGTACCCGCCGTCGACTCCCCCGGCTACCGCTGGGAGGTGCCCCCACCTCGTCGAGCGGTCGCTCGTCCCTCGCTCCCTCCTCCTCGTCACTCTCGACAGCGGCGCGCCCTTCGGCTCGACTCCCGCCCTCCAGGATCTCGTCCCAGCCGATCAGCCGGCGTCCGCGGTCGGCGAGCCAGCGGTCGAAATGGCGGATGAACCAGGACTGCAGCTCGTTCTCGTCGGCGAGCCCCAGCTCCTTGATGCGGGCCTGGGCCGTCGCGGACTCCTTCCACTGGCCCTTGGGACACTCGTCGCCGCCGACGTGCACGAAGGTGGACGGGAAGAGGTCCAGGACCTCCTCGAAGACTCCCTCGTAGAAGCGGAGGGTGGCGTCGGTGGGAGCGAGGACGTTCGGGTTGACGCCCCAGGTGTCCCAGACGGTGAGGGCGGCGGTGTCGACGACGTCGATGTTGCCGAGCTCGGGGTACGCGGCGATGGCGGCCTGCGAGTGGCCCGGGATGTCGATCTCGGGGACGACGGTGATGTGCCGTTCGGCGGCGTACGCGACGATCTCGCGGATGTCGTCCTGGGTGTAGAACCCGCCGTGCGGCGTCTCGTTCCAGAGCGGCGAGGCCCGGTGCCCCCATTTGGTGCGGACGCGCCAGGCGCCGACTTCGGTGAGCCGGGGATGGCGCTTGATCTCGATGCGCCAGCCCTGGTCGTCGGTGAGGTGGAAGTGGAAGACGTTGAGCTTGTGAGCGGCCATCAGGTCCAGCTGGCGCAGGACGTCGTCCTTGGGCATGAAGTGCCGCGAGACATCGAGCATGAGCCCGCGCCAGCGGAAGCGGGGGCTGTCGGTGACCGTGAGCGGGGGGAGGTCCCAGGCACGGTCGTCCCGGCCGACGGGCGCCTTCCGGTACGCATCGGGGCCCAGCAGCTGACGGAGCGTCTGGGCGCCCCAGAAGACGCCCGCCGCGCTGCCGCCCTCGATGAGGACGGCGGCGTCGTCGACGGAGCCGTCGGTCGAGAGACGGTAGCCCTCAGGGCCGTACGCCTCCTCGATCGCGGGGCTGATACGCAGCCGGATCCCGCGCGGATCGCCTTCGGCCGGCGCGAACGGCAGCCCGGTGGCGGCGCCGAGCGCAGCCCGCAGCCAGCCCGCCACGCCCTCCGTGCCGGGCCCGGCGTCGAGGGTGGTGTCCACGCCCAGCGAGAACCCGGGAGCGTCACCTCGCGCCTCGACCCTGCCGGGCGCGGGAATCAGCGACTCGTGACGGTCGAGGTCGTCATGCATGGCATCGGCCTTTCGAAGCGGAGGTCGTCGGACACGGGCGGCAACGGCACTCGGGGGCACGGGGGGCGGGCACAGGCACGGGCACGGCGGGCGCGCGGGGGCAGCCCCTTCAGTCCTTCACCGCCCCGCCCAGTCCCGAGACCAGGCGGCGCTGTACGAGTACGAAGAAGACGAGCACCGGGATCGTCATCACGGTCGACCCCGCCATGATCCCTCCCCAGTCGTTCTCGTCCGGCTTGAAGAAGACCAGCAGTGCCATCGGAAGCGTCGACTGCGAGGTGTCGCTGATGAGGAACGACTTCGCGAAGAGGAAGTCGTTCCAGGTCGAGATGAACGAGAAGACGCTGGTCGCCACGAGCCCGGGGAAGACCAGCGGGAACAGGATCTGCCACAGGAATCGCGTACGGCTCGCGCCGTCGATCTGGGCCTGTTCCTCCAGCGCCTCCGGGACCGCCTTCACGAATCCGCGCAGCATCCAGATCGCGAACGGGAGCGAGAAGGCGATGTGCGGCAGGATCAGCGAGCCCAGCGTGTTGAGCTGACCGAAGTCCCGCATCAGGAAGAAGAGCGGGATCGTCAGCGCCTCGATCGGCACCATCTGGGCGACCAGGAACATGATGAGCAGCGTCGTCCGGAAGCGGAACCGGAACCGGGTCACCGCTGTCGCCGCGAGGAAGGCGATCAGCGCGGAGGCGAGGACGACCGTGCCGGCCACGATCAGCGAGTTGAGGAAGTACCGGCCGAACTCCTGCTGTTCGAAGACGCGCCGGAAGGAGTCCAGGGACGGGGACAGCGTCCACGGCCGCGGGTCGGTCGACTGGATCTCGCCGGCCGGTTTGAAGGCGGAGAGGACCATCCAGTACAGCGGGAAGGCGACGACGGCCGCGACGAGCAGGACGGCGGCCTCCGCCGCGAGACGCCCGGGGCGCCGGATGCGGAAAGCGCTCACAGTTCTTCTCCCTGGCGGCGCAGCAGACGGAGGTACACCAGCGTGACCGCCAGCAGGATCAGCAGCATGACGACACCGATCGCCGAGCCCAGGCTGTACTCGGACGAGGCGAACGCCTTCTGGTAGGCGTACACGTTGAGGACGAGGTTCTGGCCGGCGATGCCGCCGCCGTTCGTCATCACATAGATCTGGGTGAAGACCTTGAAGTCCCAGATGATCGACTGGATCGTGACGACGACCAGGATGGGCCGCAGCATCGGCGCCGTGACCGAGCGCCAGATCCGCCACTGCGAGGCGCCGTCGAGGGACGCCGCCTCCAGAACCTCCGACGGGATGGCCTTGATGCCCGCGTACACCGTCACCATCACGAACGGGAACGAGCACCAGACGACCTCGAAGAGGACGAGCGCGAAGGCGCTGAGGCGGCCGTACGTCCATGAGTGGTCACCGAGGCCGAGCAGCCGGTTCACCGGGCCGAAGTCGGGGTCGAAGAGGAAGACCCAGACGGTGGAGCCGGTGACGGCGGGGGTGGCCCAGGCACCGAGCGCGGCGAGCATGAGCGCCAGGCGCGGCAGGGCCCGTACGCGGGTCAGCAGGACCGCGAGCGCGCAGCCCACCGCGAGGGTGGTGACGACGCAGGCGGCGGCGAACAGGACCGTGGCGAGGAGAACCTGCCAGAACTGCGGGTCGGAGAAGAGCGCGGTGTAGTTGCCGAAGCCCCGGAAGGAGGTCGGCTCGCCGCCGCTGACCTGGGCCTGGGTGTACTCCAGGAAGGAGATGAGCCCGAGCTGGTAGATGGGGTAGAGCAGAAGCCCGCCGAGGACGACGAGCGCGGGCAGGAGGTAGAGCCAGGGCGTCCACCCGGAGCGGCCGGGCCCCTTGCGGGACCGGGCCGCCGGGCCACCGGGGGCCCGGCGGGGACCGGGGACCCGGCGCCGGGTCGCGAGGTCGCCCGCGACGGTGTGCGTGCCGTCCGCCTCCGTACCACTGGAATCCGTACGGGCCGTCATCGTCATCGGCCCGCGGACGCGAACGCCTCGTCCATCTTCCTTGCGGCGTCGTCCGAGGCGGCGTTCACGTCCTTACGGCCGCTGACGACCTCCTGGAACATCGTCGGCAGCACCAGAGAGGAGTCGATCCTGCCCCAGCCCGGGGAGGCGGGCACGAACTTGGCGCCGGCGCCGAGGGAGTCGATGAAGGGCTTCACGAAGGGCTCCTTCCGCGCCGCCTCGGCCCGCACGTCGGTGTAGGTCGGCAGGAAGCCCATCGCGTCGAAGAGCTTGCCCTGGGTCTCCTTCCCGGCCAGGGACTTCATCAGGTCGACGGAGAGGGTGCGGTGTGAACTGCTCTTCATCACACCGATGTTGTTGCCGCCGGCGAAGGCGGGCGCGATCGAGCCGGCGGTGACGCCCGGGAGCGGCACGACGGCGTACTTGCCCTTCACCGAGCCCGCCTCGACGGCCGCGTGGCTGAAGTCCCCGCCGATGGCCATGGCGGCCTTGCCGGAGGCGAAGGCGGTGACGGTCGCGTTGCCGCCCATCTGCGCGCACTTGGCGGCCGGGCAGTTGTCGTCACCGAAGAGGGAGGTGTAGGAGGCGATGCCCTTGCGCGCGGCCTCACTGTTGACGGCGGCCTTGTACGATCCGCCTTCCTCCGTGGCGAGTTCGCCGCCGTTGGCCCAGATGAACGGCATCGCGCCGTAGGTGTAGGCGCCTCCCACGGCGATGCCGTAGAGGTCCGGCTTGGCCTTGTGGATCTTCTTGGCGGTGGAGACGAGCTCATCCTGCGTCTTGGGCGTGGAGAGGCCGAGGTCCTTGAAGACGTCGGTGCGGTAGTAGAGCGCGCGTACGCCGACGAAGAGCGGGGCGCCGTAGATCTTGCCGTCCACGGTGACGGAGGCCTTGGCTGTGGGGTCGGTGTCCTTGGCGTCCGCCCAGGCGCCGAACTCGGCGCTGATGTCGGCGAGTCCGCCGTCCTTCACGTAGCCGGCGGTGTCGGTGTTGCCGTACTCGATGAGGTCGGGGGCGGACTTCGGGTCGTTGAAGGCGGCCTTGATGCGCTGGGCTCGGGTGTCGACGGGGATGTACTCGACCTCGACCTTCGCCCCCTTGTGCTGCTGCTCGAAGGCGGCGACGGCCGCGTCGACGACCTGCTTCTTGGGAGCGTTACCGACCTCCTGGAAGAGCCAGACGCGCAGGGTCCCGCTCTTGTCGTCCGTCGCGGCCTTGCCGTCGGAGGTCTGCGGGGCGCAGGCGGTGGCGGTGAGGCCGGCGAGCACAAGTGCGGTGACCGGGGCGGCGATACGGGCAGAAAGCTTCATACGGGGGCTCCCACCAATCGGCGTTGCAGCATGCGCAACGGGCGTTTCGTGCTGCACAACACGCGAGAGGTTAGGGCCGGACCAACGCCCCGACAAGTGGTCTCAACCACTCTGTGACCGGTGGAAGCACCCTCTGCAACGCGAGACGGCCCCTGGTGCGCGTACCGAAGTACGCGCACCAGGGGCCGTCCCCGCGGCGAGAGAGCGGGCTACTTCTTGTCGCCGCCCTTGCCGTCCTTGCCCTTGTCCCCACCGGGACCCATGGACTCGTAGATCTCCTTGCACATCGGGCAGACCGGGTACTTCTTGGGGTCGCGCCCCGGTACCCAGACCTTGCCGCACAGTGCCACCACGGGAGTGCCGTCGAGGGCACTCGCCATGATCTTGTCCTTCTGGACGTAGTGGGCATAGCGCTCGTGGTCGCCGTCACCGTGGGACACCTGCGGCGTCGGCTCCACGAGGGTTCCCGTACCTGCCCCGCGCTCGGGCTCGAGAGTGCTCATGGGAGCCAAGGGTAATCAACCGCCCGCCGTTGCGGCGACAGGGCTTGCATGAGGGGCGTCAACGAGCGTGACACTCCGTACGCGTCCAGCCACCCTCGGGATCGAGGAGGCAGGGGCCGCTGACGGGCCCGCACCGCCACAACTTCCACGCACGTGCGCTCGAAGGGCGTCGCGTCAGTTGAGCGAGGGATCGTCCGGGTACGTGGCCACCATCGCGAGGTCGCTCCGCTGGCGGCGCAGGACCTCTCGCCACAGGGTCTCCGGGCGGGGGGAGGACACGTCGCCCGGTTCGGATTCGACCACGTACCACGCGCCCTCGCCGAGCTCCGACTCCAGTTGGCCCGGGCCCCAGCCCGCGTAGCCGGCGAAGATCCGGAGGGAACCCAGCGCCGGGCCGAGGAGTTCGGGCGGGGTCTCCAGGTCGACCAGGCCGATCGCTCCGAACACCCGGCGCCAGCCCAGCGGGCCCTCGTCGCCGGGGATCACCGCGACGCCGAGCGCCGCGTCCAGGGAGACCGGGCCGCCCTGGAAGACCACGCCCGGCTCGCCGGTGAGGTCGGCCCAGGGCGCGAGGATGTCACCGACCGTCACGGGCGTCGGCCGGTTGAGAACCACGCCGAGCGAGCCCTCGTCGTCGTGGTCGAGGAGCAGCACCACCGCGCGGTCGAAATTGGGGTCGGCCAGGGCGGGGGTGGCGACGAGCAGCCGTCCTGTGAGCGAGGACACCTCGGTCATGCGACACATGATCCCGCATCTTCGGCGATTAGGAAGGTCGTCCGATGGAGTGGACACACGCGGGACGCCTACGCAGTTCAGGGCGGATCCGCGTGGCGCTCTCCGGACACAAACGGACCGTGACGCTCCGCAAGTTTGGGTGAACAGAGAGTGTTGTGCCGAATTCATTACATCTGACAGGCCCCCCAAGGCTTCCTAGGGGGGTGCCCCCGCCCCTTACCCTTTTCCCTGGCCCCCTGCCCGACCCCCACCGGAACGCGAGATTCATGACCGGCACAGACGATGTACTGCTTGTCCACGGCGGAACCCCGCTGGAGGGCGAGATCCGTGTCCGCGGCGCGAAGAACCTCGTGCCCAAGGCGATGGTCGCCGCTCTCCTCGGCAGCGGGCCGAGCCGACTGCGCAACGTGCCCGACATCCGTGACGTCCGTGTGGTCCGCGGGCTGCTGCAGCTGCACGGAGTGACGGTCCGTCCCGGTGAGGAGCCGGGCGAGCTGGTTCTCGACCCGACGCACGTCGAATCCGCCAACGTGGCCGACATCGATGCCCACGCCGGTTCGTCGCGCATTCCGATCCTCTTCTGCGGGCCGCTGCTGCACCGCCTCGGCCACGCCTTCATCCCGGGTCTGGGCGGCTGCGACATCGGTGGCCGGCCGATCGACTTCCACTTCGACGTGCTGCGTCAGTTCGGCGCGACGATCGAGAAGCGGGCGGACGGTCAGTACCTGGAGGCCCCGCAGCGACTGCGCGGCACCAAGATCCGGCTGCCGTACCCCTCGGTCGGCTCGACCGAGCAGGTGCTGCTCACGGCCGTGCTGGCGGAGGGCGTCACCGAGCTCTCCAACGCCGCCGTGGAGCCGGAGATCGAGGACCTGATCTGCGTCCTGCAGAAAATGGGCGCGATCATCTCCATGGACACCGACCGCACCATCCGCATCACCGGTGTCGACAAGCTCGACGGTTACACGCACCGCGCGCTCCCGGACCGCCTGGAGGCGGCGTCCTGGGCGTCGGCGGCGCTGGCGACCGAGGGCAACATCTACGTCCGCGGCGCCCAGCAGCGCTCGATGATGACGTTCCTCAACACCTACCGGAAGGTGGGTGGCGCCTTCGAGATCGACGACGAGGGCATCCGCTTCTGGCACCCGGGCGGCTCGCTCAACGCGATCGCCCTGGAGACGGACGTGCACCCCGGTTTCCAGACCGACTGGCAGCAGCCGCTGGTGGTGGCCCTGACGCAGGCGGCGGGCCTCTCCATCGTCCACGAGACGGTGTACGAGTCGCGGCTCGGTTTCACCTCCGCGCTGAACCAGATGGGTGCCCACATCCAGCTGTACCGCGAGTGCCTGGGCGGTTCGGACTGCCGCTTCGGTCAGCGGAACTTCCTCCACTCGGCGGTCGTGTCCGGCCCCACGAAGCTCCAGGGCGCCGACCTGGTCATCCCGGACCTCCGGGGCGGCTTCTCCTACCTGATCGCAGCGCTGGCGGCGCAGGGCACGTCCCGCGTCCACGGCATCGACCTGATCAACCGCGGCTACGAGAACTTCATGGAGAAGCTCGTCGAGCTGGGCGCGAAGGTCGAGCTCCCGGGCAGCGCGCTCGTGTAGGGCGCCACAAGGCGACCGCACGGGGCACGACAGCCTCGGGCACCCACACGGGCCCCTCGGGCCTCAGGCAGCCGTCTGAGGCCCGAGGGGCCCTCTTGCGGGCAGACGAAAGGGCGGCCACCCCCTGACAGGGTGGCCGCCCTTTCGTTCGCCTACAGGCCCCCGTGGGCGCCTTCGGCGGTGTGCCTACAGGCTTACTTGCCCTTGGCGGCTTCCTTGAGCTTGGAGCCCGCGGAGACCTTCACGCTGTAGCCGGCCGGGATGTTGATCGGGTCGCCGGTCTGCGGGTTACGAGCGGTGCGAGCGGCACGGTGGGTGCGCTCGAAGGTCAGGAAGCCGGGGATGGTGACCTTCTCGTCGCCCTTGGCGACGACCTCGCCGACGGTCTCGGCGAGAGCGGCCAGCACGGCGTCGGCGTCCTTGCGGGTCACCTCGGCGCGGTCGGCCAGGGCGGCCACCAGCTCACTGCGGTTCATGTTGTTACTCCCGTGTTCTTCTTGCCTGTGAGGCGTGCCACGCGGCGGAGCCGCATGTATGGGCACAGCGAAGCCGATGCTGCCAGGGCCCTCGGACAGTCCCCGGACCCGGGTCTGGTGACAGACCCTCGCGCCCGAATAGGCATCCTGCCCCCACCAGCGGCGGGAACGCCAATCCGGCACCCTCTGGGGTCACACGAAAAGCGCCACGGGCTCTGGCGTGGTGACGTTCCGTCGACTCCGCCGAAACTCTTTGGAGCCGAAGCGCCACCCTACGGCGGATCTACGGCGCGGCGCCCGGCGACGCGCCGTTCCGACGGCGGGCCCGGGGCCTTTCACAGCCCCGTTCCGGCCCGCCGTACGTCATGGACGAACTCTCTCAGAGCCCGTTCGTCCCGTTGTCGGCACCCGCGCCCGCCGCCTTCGCGGCGGTGCGGACGGCGCCCGCGACGGCGCCGGCGACCTTGTCGTTGAAGACCGACGGGATGATGTAGTTCGGGTTCAGCTCGTCCTCGGTGACGACGTCGGCGAGGGCCGAGGCGGCCGCCAGCATCATCTCCGTGTTGACCGTGCGGGACTGAGCGTCCAGCAGACCGCGGAAGACGCCCGGGAAGACCAGCACGTTGTTGATCTGGTTCGGGAAGTCCGAGCGGCCGGTGGCCACAACGGCCGCGGTCTGACGGGCGATTGCCGGGTCGACCTCGGGGTCCGGGTTCGCGAGCGCGAACACGATCGCGCCGTCCGCCATCGCGGCGACGTCGTCCGCGCCGAGCAGGTTCGGGGCCGAGACGCCGATGAACACGTCCGCGCCGACGACGGCCTGCTTGAGGGTGCCGGTGACGCCCTCGGGGTTGGTGTTGTCGGCGATCCAGCGCAGCGGCGAGTCCTTCTCGGCCTCGAGGAGGTCCTCGCGGCCGGCGTGCACGACACCGTGGATGTCGGCGACGACGGCGTGCTTGACGCCCGCCGCGATGAGCAGCTTGAGGATGGCCGTACCGGCCGCGCCCGCGCCGGACATGACGACCCGTACGTCGCCGATTCCCTTGCCCACCACGCGCAATGCGTTGGTGAGGGCGGCGAGGACGACGATGGCGGTGCCGTGCTGGTCGTCGTGGAAGACGGGGATGTCGAGGGCCTCGCGCAGGCGGGCCTCGATCTCGAAGCAGCGGGGGGCGGAGATGTCCTCGAGGTTGATGCCCGCGAAGCCGGGGGCGATCGCCTTGACGATCTCGACGATGGCGTCGGTGTCCTGGGTGTCCAGGCAGAGGGGCCAGGCGTCGATGCCGGCGAAGCGCTTGAAGAGGGCCGCCTTGCCCTCCATGACGGGCAGGGCGGCCTTGGGGCCGATGTTGCCGAGGCCGAGGACGGCGGAGCCGTCCGTCACGACTGCGACGGAGTTGCGCTTGATGGTGAGGCGGCGGGCGTCCTCGGGGTTCTCGGCGATCGCCATGCAGACCCGGGCCACGCCGGGGGTGTAGATCATGGAGAGGTCGTCACGGTTGCGGATGGGGTGCTTGGACGCCATCTCGATCTTGCCGCCGAGGTGCATCAGGAACGTACGGTCGGAGACCTTGCCGAGGACGACACCCTCGATGGTGCGCAGCTGCTCGACGATCTCGTCGGCGTGCGCGGTCGAGGTGGCCGCGATGGTCACGTCGATCCGCAGCTTCTCGTGGCCGGAGGCGGTCACGTCGAGGCCGGTGACGGAACCGCCGTGGGACTCCACCGCCGTGGTGAGCTGGGAGACCGCGGTTCCGCTGGCGGGAACCTCCAGCCTGACCGTCATCGAGTACGAGACGCTGGGCGCCGTTGCCATGGCCGAGTTCCTCTGCTTTCCCTGAGCTTCGTTGCTACGCCGCCTTGGCTGGTTGCCCGGCGGCGCCCTCCGATCGTCGCACCTACCAGCCGGTAGCAGGTAATGCGGTCATTTTGTTTTCGGAAAGTAGTTTCCACCATACGAGAAGCTCTGGAGAAACAGAAGAGGTCCCTGTCACCAGGGGTGACAGGGACCTCAACTTCGTAGCTATGCACTAAGTGGCACCGACCCGCCATGCTCGCCTCGCGGCAAGAGGTCCCTCTGAGGGACGAAGGTTGGGCCCGGGGGCTTGGATCGAGCCGGTGCCATAGACAGGCTAACAAACCACTCTGGTAAGTGATTCCTGCGACGCATGTTGACCGGAAATCAGTCCCTGAGCAGGTCGGGGACGCCCTCCGCGTCCGGCACGTCCCGGGCGCCCGAGACCACGGTGAGCTGCTGCGTCGCGCGCGTCAGCGCCACGTACAGCACTCGCAGACCGGCCGGGGACTCGTCCGCGATCTCCGCGGGCGAGACCACCACCGTGGCGTCGTACTCGAGCCCCTTGGCCTCCAGCGAGCCCAGCGCCACGACCCGGTCGCCGAGGTCGGCCAGCCAGCGGGCGGCCTGCTCGCGCCGGTTCATGGCGACCACGACACCGACCGTGCCGTCCACCCGTTCGAGCAGACGGCGCGCCTCGCTCCGTACGATTTCGGCCAACCGCTCCGTCCCCGCCTTCTCTCCCGCCGCAGGCTCCCCCAGGGCCACGAAGCGCGGTTCCACGCCCGTGGAGCGCACCGCGCGCGGCGAGGTGCTGCCGGGCATGGCGAGGGCGAGCACCTTGGCGGCAAGCTCGGCGATCTCGGCGGGGTTGCGGTAGTTCACGGTCAGCTCGAAGCGGCGGCGCGGGCGGCTGCCGAGCGCCTCGTCGCGGGCCTCGGCGGCCTCGTCCGGGGTCGACCAGGACGACTGCGCCGGGTCGCCGACGACGGTCCAGGTCGCGTGCCGGCCGCGCCGTCCGACCATCCGCCACTGCATGGGCGTGAGGTCCTGGGCCTCGTCGACGATGACGTGGGCGTACTCGACGCGCTCGGCGGCGAGCCGTTCGGCCCGCTCCCACTGCGTCTCCTCCCGTACGGGCATCAGCTCCTCCAGCCCCGTCAGCTGGTCCAGCGGGTCGTACTCCCGCTTCTTGCGGGGCCGGGCCGGGGCGCCGAGGAGGGTGTTCAGCTCGTCGAGGAGCGCCACGTCGTGCACGGACAGCCCGTCGCGGCGCAGCGAGCGGGCGAGGCGGCGGACCTCGCCCGGGTTGAGGATGCGCCGGGCCCAGCGGCCGAGGCGCTTCTCGTCGGCCATCGCGTCGAGGACCTGGCGGGGGGTGATCTCGGGCCACCAGGCGTCGAGGAAGTGGAGGAAGGAGTCCTCGGTGGAGACGTCCTCGTCGAAGGAGGAGCGCAGCTCGGCGGCGAGTTCGGGGTCGCTGTGCCGGCCGGCGGCGCCGGACTTGGCGTACAGCGCGTCGAGCAGCAGTTTGCGGGCGCGGGGGCGCAGCAGGTTGACGGGCGCGGAGCCGCCCAGGACGTTGTGCCGGATGCGCTGGAGGTCGTCGGCCTCCAGCTCGAGACGGCGGCCGAAGGCGACGACCCGCAGGCGCGTGGGTGTGCCGGCGGGGGCCGGCGCGTCGTCCTCCTCTCCGAAGGAGAGCTGGTCGCCGGGGGCGGACCTCGGTGCCGGGGTCTCCAGGGCGCCGCGGGCCGCCTTGCGCAGGACGGCGAGCATGCGGGAGGAGCCCTTGATCCGGGCGACGGCCGGTTCGTCGTACGTGGTGGCCTCGACGCCGTCCACCAGCGAGCCGAGCGCGCGGATCGCGACCTGGCCCTCCTCGCCCAGCGAGGGCAGCACGCCCTCGGTGTACGAGACGAGCAGCGGGGTCGGGGAGACGATCAGGATGCCGCCCGCGTACCGTCGCCGGTCCTGGTAGAGCAGATAGGCCGCCCGGTGCAGGGCCACCGCCGTCTTCCCGGTGCCCGGGCCGCCCTCGACGTAGGTGACGGAGGCTGCGGGCGCGCGGATGACCAGGTCCTGCTCGGCCTGGATGGAGGAGACGATGTCGCGCATGGTGTGGCTGCGGGCCTGGCCGAGCGCGGCCATCAGGGCGCCGTCGCCGATGACGGGCAGCTCGCGCCCCTCCAGGGTCGCCTTCAGCTCGGGGCGCATCAGGTCGTCCTCGACGCCGAGGACCTTGCGGCCCTTGGAGCGGATGACGCGGCGCCGCACCACGCGGCCGGGGTCGACCGGGGTGGAGCGGTAGAAGGGTGCGGCGGCGGGTGCGCGCCAGTCGATGACGAGCGGCGCGTAGTCGGAGTCGAGGACGCCGATCCGGCCGATGTGGAGGGTCTCGCCGATGTCGGCGGTGTTGTCGGCGCGTACGGCGTCCTCGGCGGGCTCGACGGAGGTGTACGCGCCGTCGGGGCCCTTCTTGCCGTCCTTGCCGTAGAGCAGGTCGATCCGGCCGAAGAGGAAGTCCTCGAACTCGTTGTTGAGCCGGTTGAGGTGGATACCGGCCCGGAACACCTGGGCGTCGCGCTCGGCGAGCGCGCCGGGCGTGCCGACCTGACCGCGCTTGGCGGCGTCGTTCATCAGGAACTCCGCCTCGCGGATCTTCTCCTCGAGGCGGCGGTAGACCTGATCCAGATGTTCCTGCTCGACACCGATCTCACGGTCCCGGACCGTGTCCACGGCTTCCTGCGCGGCCACTAAGGCCCCCTTCTGACGTGCACTGGGCAGCCGTCGAGCGTACGCCACAGGGGGCCAAAATGTCAGGCCTCTACCTCCACGAGGCGTTCGCCGTCGAAGGTCCGGACCTCGAAGTGGTCGATGTCGTTGCGGTCCATGGCCGCCCCGCCGTGCACGTACAGCGGGTTCTTGGCGCTCTCCTGGGTGGCGCCGGGGATGCCGTATCCCCATTTCGGCACGGCCCAGGAGGTGACGACCTCCTCGTCGCCGCTCTTGGAGACGGCGACGAGCCGGCACTTGAGCGGGCCCTTGACGTTCTTGAGTTCGAGGACGGTGTGGGTGCCCCAGCCCTTCTTCTCCATGCCGACGGTGGCGCTGATCCTGGTCGTCGGGTCGGTGGCCTGGATCTTCTCCTCCATGTGGTTGAAGAAGGCATCCTCGGCGGGGCTGGTGGGGTGGGGTTCGATCGCCCGGTTCTCCTTGCCTCCCTCGGAGGTGGCGACCACGGCGACGGCGGGGCCGCCGACGACGAGGATCGCGGCGGCCGCGACGAGGTAGAAGGCGCGGCGGCGGGAGCGGGCCCGCTTGGCGCCCACCTCGTCCATGAGCCGGCCGAGGAGCTGCGGCCCGGGCGTGGCGTCGAGGGAGACGGCGGCGGAGGGAATGCGCCGTGGACCGGGAGGGGCCGGCGGCCGGGGCGCGAAGTCGTCGAAGGCCGCGTCGGCGTACGGATCGGTCGCGCGGCCCACGGGCCCCATGGAACCGACCGGGCCGGCGTACGGGTCGGGGGCGGCGTACGGGCGGCCGGTGTACGGGTCCGTGGCGGCGGGGGCGGTGTCGCCGTCGGCCAGCATGGCCAGCATGGGCTCCATGCCGGCGAACTCCTCCACGTGCGCGGCGCAGAGGTCGCAGTCCACCAGGTGCGCCTCGAAGGCGGCGGCGTCGACGTCGTCCAGGATGCCGAGTACGTACGCACCCGCGGCGTCGTGCGGCGGTGTCATGCCGATACCCCCCTCTCCTCCAGCGCGAGCTTCATCGAACGGAGTGCGTAGAACACCCGGGAACGCACGGTCCCGGCGGGTATGCCGAGGGTCTCGGCCGCCTCGTTGACCGTACGCCCCTTGAAGTAGGTCTCGACCAACACTTCCCGGTGGGCGGGCGTCAAATCTTCGAGCGCATCAGAGAGCGTCATCAGCCACAGCGCCTTGTCGATCTCGTCCTCCGCGGGCAGGACCTCGAGCGGTGACGGATCGACCTCCTGAGGCCGGGCCTGCCGGCTGCGGTGGCCGTCGATGACGATGCGCCGGGCAACCGTCACCAGCCAAGGTCTGACGGAGCCGGTAGCCCTGTTGAGCTGGCCGGCGTTCTTCCAGGCACGGATGAGCGTCTCCTGCACGACGTCCTCGGCACGCTGGCGATCGCCGGCGACGAGGCGTAGTACATAGGCGAGCAGGGGTCCGGCATGTTCGCGGTAGAGAGCACGCATCAACTCCTCGTCAGGGACGTCGGGTCGAAAGCGTGGGACCTCACTGCGATGCCGGGCCCGATGCGGACGGTCATCGGCCACGGCCGCATCCTTGCGCACCTGAACCTCCCGGTCGAGACCCTGTTGTCGTCGAGAGGTACGGAGCCGGAGTGGGTTCGACTCAACGTCGCTCAAGATTTTTTCACACGGCCACGATTCCCCTTCGGGCTGCCCGATGCCGGGCAACTCGCTCGCGGTTACCGCAGGTCTCACTGGAGCACCAGCGCCGACGGCGTCCTCGCGAAGTATCGAGGTAGCAGCGGCGGCAGTTGTCGCCTTCGCACCGTCGGAGCAGGGCGCGGGCGGCCGGGTCGGTGAGCAGATCGACGGCGTCCCGGGCGACGGCGGCGAGCAGGGCGCGGCAGTCGGGTTCGTCGCTCAACGCCCGTACGAGCCCACCGGCTTCCGTACGGACGGCGCGGGGCGCGGGCGGGGCGGAGGCGGCGGCGAACTCGTTGAGCCGGTCCAGTGCGGGATCGTCGCGCCGCCCGTCGAGCTGGGCGCCCACCAGTTCGCGTACACAGTCACGCAGTTCGCGAAAGCGTACGACCCAATGGGCGTCGAGCGCGCTCAGCGGGGTGGCGGCCGGGACGAGTTCGGTGGTGCGCAGGAACTCGTCGAGCGCGTCGGCGCGGTCGAGTTCCTGGGCGGCCAGATCCAGACAGATCCGCCCGGAGTCGAACCGTACGGTCATGACCCTGTCACCACCTCGCGGTCGTGGAGCCGGCGGGAACCGGCGGGGCGCTGCGACCAGAGTGCCCACCCCGGGCGGACCCCGCTAGGGGGCACGTCGGTGTTCGTCCTCGACGGGTGTCGCGGCGCGCGCCCGCACCTGCTAACTTGAACGCGTTCAAATGAACACGTTCAAATAACGCGATGGGGGCGGTCATGGGGGCGGGTACGGAGATCGGACGGGACACCTACGAAGGCACCCACCGGGCACAGCGGGCACTCGCGGTCTGCGCGGTCGTCGCCGCCGCTCCGGTCCTGGTGTGGGGGCTGGACACGCCTTTCGCCGTGCTGTTCGTCCTGACCGGGGCGTCCACGGCGTTCCCGCTCTCCCTCGCGTACAGCCGCGTGGCCTTCCGGGGCGCCTGCGTGACGGTCGGACTGCTGCTCCTCGTCTGGGGGGCGCTGGGCGCCCTCCTCGGGATGTTCTGGTTCTGGCCGTCGGCGCTGCTCCTCCTCCTGGCCGTGCTCGCGGACCCGCGCAGACGACCGGTCGTCGCGAAGGTGACCTGCGGCGTCGGCGCCCTGGTGACGACCGCGATGCTCACGGTCGCCGGCGTCTACCTCTGGCACTTCACGATCGGTCCCGCCCTGGCGGAGCCGCACACGTTCCGTGCCGTCGTCGAATCCGGGGCGCTGCAAGGCCTCGGAGACATCGAGGCGCGGCTCGAGCCGTTCGGAGCGACCCTGGTGACCGGATCGCAGTCGGACGCGGGCGACTACCTGGAGGTCCGCTTCTCCGACGAACTGCCCGACGCACGGCGCGAGGAACTGAGGAAGGAGATCGGGCTGCTGCCCGGATTCGGTGAGGCCGAGCTGTGCCCGGTGAGCGAATGCGGTTGACCGGAGCGGCGTCCCGCAGACGGATCCGGCCTCGCTCTCAGCTCCCGGGCGGCGGATCGTCGTGGAGGATCCGCTGGTAGAGGTGGTGGTCGCGCCAGGCTCCGTCGATGTGGAGGTAGCGGGGCGCGGTGCCGATGTGCTCGAACCCGCTCTTGGCGAGGACGCGTTGGGAGGCGTGGTTGGCGAGGACGGTGCCGGCCTCGATCCGGTGCAGGCCGAGTTCCTCGCGGGCGGCCCGGCAGACCTCCTCGACGAGCCGGGTGGCCAGGCCACGCCCGGTGTGGTCGGCGTCGACCCAGTAGCCGAGCGAAGCGCTGCGGAAGGGCCCGAGGGCGATCCCGGAGAGCGTGGCCGACGCGACGATCTCCGCGCCGTCGACCGCGAACCACCGCCGCCCACCGTCCGCGAGCCGCACCCCCTGGCCCTCGGCGGTGTAGTACGCCTCCGCCCGGTGCGGCTCCCAGGGGCGCATGTGCTCCCGGTTCCGCAGCAACGCGGCGGCGAGAGCGGGGGCGTCGGCGGGCGTGGCGAGGCGGATGGGGATCACCCCGCCACCGTAGACGCCCGCGTATGGAACGTGGACGCACATCCATGGTTCCGCCCGCCCCCCGGCCGCTTGACTCGGGCCATGACGGACAACAGGGGTGGGACGGCGGCCGGCGCGGTGCTGGGCGCGGCGACGGTGGCGACGGGACTGATCGCCGGAGTGTGGTTCGCGTACGTGTGCTCGGTGATGCCGGCGCTGGCACGCAGCGACGACCGGGTCTTCGCCGAGGTGATGCGGAACATCAACGACGTGATCCAGAACCCGGTCTTCTTCACGGGCGCTGATCCTGACGGCGGTCGCCGCATGGCAGCTGCGGGGCACCCCGGCGAAGGTCTGGGCGCTCACGGCGCTGGTCCTGTACGGGGCCGTCTTCGTGGTCACCTCGGCGGTGAACGTCCCGCTCAACGACGCCCTCGCGGCGGCGACGGACCCGGTACGGGCCCGCGCGGACTTCGAGACCCCCTGGGTGGCCTGGAACGTCGTCCGCGCGGTCCTGACGGCAGTGGGCTTCGCCTGCCTGCTGCGGGCGCTGTCGGTACGCCGAGGGCGGTGACGGCGTCGGGGGCCGGGCGACCATCCCGCACCCCGTCGGGGGGCGGGGGCCGGGCCTCCCGCACCCCGTCGGAGGCCGGGCACGAGCCCGCACCCCGACGAGAGCCCGTACCCCCTACTCGTCGTACTTGGTCTCCGCCACCGGGTCGAGCGCAAGCCGGTACCCCCGCTTGACCACGGTCTGGATGAGCTTCGGCGTCCCGAGCGCCGTCCGCAGCCGGGCCATCGCCGTCTCCACGGCGTGCTCGTCGCGACCCGCTCCCGGCAGGGCGCGCAGCAGGTCGGCGCGGGAGACGACCCAGCCGGGTCGCCGGGCCAGCGTGTCGAGCAGCGCCATCCCGGCCGGCGGCACCGGGCGCAGACAGCCGTCGACGAGGACCGCGTGCCCCCGGATCTCGATGCGGCGGCCCGCCACCGGAAGCGTGCGGGCCCGGGCGGGGAGTTCCTGGCAGAGCAGCTGCACCAGCGGTCCGAGCCGGAAGCGCTCCGGCTGGAGCGTCTCGATGCCGTGCGCCTGCAGCGGCAGCGCCGTCACCGGCCCCACGCACACCACGAGCACCTCGTTCCGCAGCGCCGCCAGGAACTCCGGCAGCACGCCCCGGTCCTCCGCCCGCGTCAGCAGCGAGGCGGCGGCCGGCGCGCTCGTGAAGGTGACGGCGTCCAGGGACCCGCTCAGCACCCCGTCCAGAAGCCGGTCCAGCGGGCCGATGTCCTCCGGCGGCATCCACCGGTACACCGGTACGCCGACGACCTCGGCGCCGCCCGCCTCCAGCGCCTCCACGAACCCCGGCAGCGGCTCCCCGTGCAGCTGGAGCGCGATCCTCCGCCCGGCCACCCCCTCGGCGAGGAGCCGGTCGAGCACCTCGGCCATGGACTCGGACGACGGCGACCACGACTCCGTGAGCCCCGCCGCCCGTACCGCTCCCTTGACCTTGGGCCCGCGGGCGAGGAGTTCGACGCCCCGCAGGCAGTCGAGGAGTTCGTCGCCGTAGCCCCAGCCGTCCGCCGCCTCGACCCAGCCACGGAAGCCGATCGCCGTGGTGGCGACGACGACGTCCGGGGCGTGGTCGATGAGTTCCTTGGTGGCGGCGAGCAGTTCCGTGTCGTCCGCGAGCGGCACGATCCTCAGCGCCGGGCCGTGGACCACGGCCGCGCCCCGGCGGCGAAGGAGCGCGCCCAGCTCGTCCGCGCGCCGTGCCGCCGTGACTCCGACGGTGAACCCCGCGAGGGGACCCTGCTCTTGCTCGTACATACCGACCGAGCCTGACGGCGATTCGTCACAGACTCGGTTCGCCGGTATTTCCTGGCCGTTACGGACCACTCCGGATCACACCTCGGCGTAACCGCGCTGCGGCGACGTCTGGCCCGAGGCACCTGCCGCGCCCTCCGCCGTGTCCGGCACGGCGGCCGGGCGGCGAAGGTATACCGCCCAGGTCACGACCATGCAGGCCGCGTAGAAGACGAGGAAGGCGACGAAGGCCGAGGTGCCGGTGCCGGCCGTCTGGAAAGACTGCCGGAAGGCGAGGTTGATGCCGAGCCCGCCGAGCGCGCCGACTGCGCCGATCAGCCCCATGGAGGCCCCGGAGAGCCTGCGGCCGTACGACTCCGCCTCCTCGCCGGACAGGCCCTTGCGGTGGCCCTGTGCGAGGAAGATCGCGGGGATCATCTTGTACGTGGAGCCGTTGCCGAGGCCGCTGAGGACGAAGAGTCCGATGAAGCCGACGAGGAAGACGGCGAGGGACTCGATGACGGAGGCGTAGACGACGACCGCCGTCGCGAGCGCCATGGCCGCGAAGGTCCACAGGGTGATGCGGGCGCCGCCGTACTTGTCGGCGAGCGAGCCGCCGATGGGCCGGATCAGCGAGCCGAGCAGCGGGCCGATGAAGGTGAGCGAGGCGGCCTGGAGCGGGGTGCGGCCGAACTGGGTCTGGAGGACCAGGCCGAAGGCGAAGCTGTAGCCGATGAAGGAACCGAAGGTGCCGATGTAGAGGAACGCCATGATCCAGGTGTGCTTGGCCCCCACGGCCTCCTTGACGGCGCCGGTGTCGTTCTTCACCGGTGCGAGGTTGTCCATGAAGAGCGCGGAGCACACCGTCGCGATCAGGATGAGCGGGATGTAGACGCCGAGGACGATCCGCGGGTGCATGGCGCCGGCGGTGCCGATGACGAGCAGGCCGACGAGCTGGACGACAGGGACGCCGATGTTGCCGCCGCCCGCGTTGAGGCCGAGCGCCCAGCCCTTCTTCCGCAGCGGGAAGAAGGCGTTGATGTTGGTCATGGAGGAGGCGAAGTTGCCGCCGCCGACGCCGGTCAGCGCCGCCACCAGGAGGAAGGTGTTGTACGAGGTGCCCGGCTCCATCACCGCGTAGGCGACGCCCGTCGGCAGGAGGAGCAGCAGCGCGCTGAAGATGGTCCAGTTCCGACCGCCGAAACGAGCGACGGCGAAGGTGTACGGGATCCGGATGAGCGCGCCGACGAAGGTCGCCGTCGCGATCAGGAAGAACTTCCCCGCCGGGTCGATGCCGTACTGCGGTCCCATGAAGAGGACCATCACCGACCACAGGCTCCAGATGGAGAATCCGATGTGCTCGGAGAGCACGGAAAAGGCCAGATTTCGCCGGGCGATCCGCTCTCCTTGTTCACGCCAGAAGGTCTCGTCCTCCGGCTCCCACCGTTCGATCCATCGGCCGCCCATCACGTACCTCCACGGTGTCGGGTCCCGAGCGTCCAGACGCCCTGGATCTCTTGGATCAGACCCTAGGGAAGCCGCGTTTCGTGCCGGTGGCGGAAAGTGACGGGTACGGAACCTTGCTCTCACCCGGCGCGCACAGGTGATGTGAGTACGGGGGTACGGGGGCGCGAGGGGGCTCCCCGAGCCGCCACGGCCCCGGCTCAGAACCCCGGCACCCCCGGCTCCCCGTCCGGGATCCAGGAGTCCGCGGGGCGGTCCAGCCAGCCCTCCCGCCGGCCGATCTCGGCCGCGGCGGCGCGCAGCGCGTCCAGGCCGGGGTGACGCAGCCCCTTGCGCCACACCAGGCTCACCGGGGAGAGCGGTACGGGGTCGACGAGGGGCCGCATTACGCAGCCCGGCATCGGCGGGAAGTCGACGACCGCGAGGACGGGTGTGCGGAGTTTGGCCATGATCCGCTGGAACTCCTCCTTCCCCACCGCCATCGGCGCGGGCGGCGCGACGGCGATGCCGCGCCCCGCGAAGAGCCGGGCGGCCAGGTCGGTCCACTCCGGGGTGCGGTCGTTCCCGGCGCCCGCGTAGACGCTCTCGCCCTCCAGCGCGGCCAGCGGCACCGCCGCCAGCCCCGCGAGCGGGTGGTCGTCGGGCAGCACCACCGCCATCGGCTCGTACCGGACGAACTGCGAGGCGAGCCGCCCGCGCGTGGACGCGTCGAGCCCGCCGTACCGTCCGAAGGAGACGTCGAGGCGCCCGGCGAGGATCTCGGCGGCGGCCCCGGCCAGCCCGTTCTCGTAGCGGGCCATGAGCTCCTGCTCCGGGGCGAGTTCGCGGGCCCGCTCCAGGACGCGGCCCTGGGCGGGGAGACCGGTGCTGTTGAGGTCGACCAGCAGGGGCCTGGCGGCCGCCCTGAAGGCGTCGGCGAGTTCGTCGCAGGCGGCCAGCACCCTGCGGGCGTACGGCAGGAGTCGCACACCGTCCGGGGTGAGCGTCACCTGACGGGTGGTCCGGACGAACAGGTCCGTGCCCAGGTCCCGTTCCAGCCGCCGGATGTCGCGGCTGAGGGCCTGCTGGGCGACGTACAGGCGGGCGGCGGCACGGGTGAAGTGCAGCTCGTCGGCGACTGCGGTGAAGGCGCGCAGGAGCCGCGGTTCGATCTCGTACGAAGTGACCACCCGGCATTTAACAACATGGGTGCGTGAATGGCCACGGATCAGGTGTTGGACCGCGCCCCAGGGCTCCCCGGAGGCTTGGCCCATGCCGCACCACGACCTCACGCTCACTCCGGCGGGCCCGGCGTTCGCCCCCCGCTACCGCGAACCGCACGCCCCCACCCACACCCGCACCCGCACCCGCACCCGCACCCGCACCCGCACCACCGTCTCCACCAACCCCTACCGGCGGCTCTTCGCCACCCCCGGCGCCCGCGCCTTCACCCTCGGCAATCTGATCGCCCGGCTGCCCATGGGCATGTTCGGCGTCAGCGCGGTGATCATGATCGCCGGTGCGTACGGCTCGTACGCGCTCGCCGGCGCCGTCACGGCGACGGGCATGGCCGCCACCGCCGTGCTCGCGCCCTGGACCGCGCGGCTCGTCGACCGGCACGGGCAGGCCCGGGTCGCCGTCCCCGCCACGGCGCTGGCCGTGCTCGGCTCGCTGGCCCTGCTGCTGTGCGTGCACCACCGGGCGCCGGTCTGGACGCTCTTCGCCGCGTACGCCGCGACGGCGACCTGCCCCAACACCGGCGGCATGTCCCGCGCCCGCTGGGCCCATCTGTACCGGGGCGACCCTGCCGCGCTGCACACGGCCAACGCCTTCGAGCAGGCCGTCGACGAGCTGTGCTTCGTGCTGGGCCCGGTCCTGGCGGCGTTCCTGTGCGCGGCGCTGTTCCCGGAGGCGGGCACGCTGACCGGCGCGGTCCTGCTGCTCACCGGCGTCGTGGTCTTCGCGGCCCAGCGCTCCACCGAACCCCCGGTCACCCCCCGCTCCGCCACCGCGCCCGGCTCTCTCCTGCGCGTGTCCGGCACGGCACCTCTGCTCGGCGTCTTCCTGGCGACGGGCGCGGTCTTCGGCGCGATGGAGGTCGTGACGCTGGCACACGTGGACGGCCCGCTCGCCGGTCCGATCCTGGCCCTGCAGGCCGCGGGCTCCTGCGTGGCCGGTCTGGTCCACGGCCGTACGGGCCGCGCGGTCCGGCTGCGCACCTGCCTGGTCGCGATGACCTGCCTGATGACGCTGCCGTTCCTGGGCGCCTCGACCGGCTCCCTGCTCGCCCTGGCGGCCGGTCTGCTGGTGGCCGGCATGGCGACCGCGCCGACGATGGTCACGGGCATGGCCCTGGTCCAGCGCCTGACCCCGCAGGGCCGGCTCAACGAGGGCATGACCCTCGCCGTGACCGCCCTCCTCGCCGGCATCGCGGTCGGCGCGGCCACCGGCGGCTGGACGGCCGAGAACGCCCCGTCGACGGTGTACGCCTTCCTGGTCCCGGTGGCCGCGGCGGCTCTGGCCCTCGTACAGGCGACGGCTCCGAAGGCCCGGGAGACGCGGAGGTCGGCGCCGGCGCCGACCCGGAAGACGGCCCGGGAAATGACAGAGGCCCGGCGGTCGTCGTGACGACTGCCGGGCCTGTGCCCACATGGGATGAGTGGAGATGGCGGGAATCGAACCCGCGTCCAACGGTGCAGAATCAGGGCTTCTCCGTGTGCAGTCCGCTAGGAGTTTCTCAGCCCCGGAGATCACGCGGACAAGTCTCCGACGGGCTCAGTCACTGTTTGATTTCCCTCAGGCCCCCGTGACCGGGGCTAGAGGTTTAGATCCCTTAATGACGCCAGGATCCGGGTCGGGACCATCCCCGGGCTGACGCTCCTCACAGAGGCTTCTACTCGTTACCTAAAATTAGGCAGCGAGGGCGAAGCGGGAGTTATCGCTCTTGGAGTTGGCGATTATTGGTTGCGACATATGGTTTACGAGATCATTGCCGCTTCCTCGACACGCTTCCCCTGCTTCGACATCCGCTGTCGAAACCGATCATCCCCATGTTGATTTTTCAAAGCACGCACCCGCTGTGAGGTGCAGGCCCCATCGTACGTGACGACCGCGCACGGTTGCCAGCGTATTAAGGGGAGGCGGCCCGCGGGGAACCTAGACGCCCGCGGCCCGCTGGCGGCGCTTCGCCGCCGCGATCGCGCGGTTCGTCTCGCGCGTGTCCTGCTTCTCCCGCAGGGTCTGCCGCTTGTCGTACTCCTTCTTGCCCTTGGCGAGCGCGATCTCGACCTTGACGCGGCCCTTCAGGAAGTACAGGGCGAGGGGCACGATCGTGTGACCCGTCTCCTGGGACTTCGCCTCCAGCTTGTCGATCTCGGCCCGGTGCAGGAGCAGCTTGCGCTTCCGCTTCGCCGAGTGGTTGGTCCAGCTGCCCTGCATGTACTCGGGCACATGGATGTTGTGCAGCCATGCCTCGTGCCCGTCGATCTGCACGAAGCCGTCGACCAGCGACGCCCGGCCCATCCGGAGCGACTTCACCTCGGTGCCCATGAGCACCACACCGCACTCGTAGGTGTCGATGATGTGGTAGTCGTGGCGCGCCTTCTTGTTCTGCGCGATGATCTTGCGCTCAGGACCCTTCTCCGGGTCCTTCTTCTTGGCAGGCTTGCCCTGCACGTTCACGAGTCCCTTTGCCATAGTGCGGCCATTTTCGCACTACGAGCCCCCTCCGAGGCCACTCAATACCGTTCTGGCCCGCTCCTCGGCCCGCTTGCCGGTGGCATCGCCGACGATCAGGTCGGGGGTGATGCCCCGACCGTCGACTCCGTGCCCGGCGGGGGTGCGGTAGTGGCCGACGGTGAGCTCGGCGACGGAGCCGTCGGGCAGGGTGCTCGGCATCTGCACCGAGCCCTTGCCGAAGGTGCGCGCGCCGACGGTGATCGCCCGGCCGCGGTCCTGCAGGGCGCCGGTGAGGAGTTCGGCGGCGCTCATGGTGCCGCCGTCGACCAGCGCCACCACGGGCCGGGCGGTGTCCCCGCCGCTCTGGGCGTACAGCGCGCGCTGCTCGCCGTCGACGTCGTACGTGGCGACCAGACCGCCGTCGAGGAAGGCGGAGGCGGCGACGGCGGCCTCGGCGACCAGGCCGCCCGCGTTGCCGCGCAGGTCCAGGAGGACTCCGGCGCCGGCGGGGGCGTCCCGTACCGCGTCCCGCACCCGCTCGCCGGCGCCCTTGGTGAAGGCGGCCACCTTGATCAGCACCGCACCGTCGTCCAGGCGGCGCACGGTGACGTCCTCGGTGGCCAGCCGGGCCCGGCGCAGGATCTCGGTCCAGGCCGAGCCGCCGCGCTCGACGCGGAGGGCGACCTTGGAGCCCGAGACGCCGGCGCCGCGCAGCAGGGCGACGGCCTCGGAGACGGAGAGGGCACCGATGTCGCGCCCGTCGACGGCGACGAGGCGGTCGCCGGCCCGTAGCCCGGCGTTGGCGGCGGGCCCGCCGGACTGGACGCGGGAGATCTCGATACGACCCGGCGCCGCCTTCCGCGCGGAGATGCCGACACCGGTGTACGAGCCGTCCAGGGCCTGCTCGAACTCCTCGAACTCCGCCCGGTCGTACACCGCGCCCCAGCGGTCGCCACTGCGGCTGACGAACTCCTCGGCGGCCTTCTTGCCCGACTTGCCGTCGGCCATGGCGTCGGCGGCGGCGCGGGCGAGAGCGGCCCGGTCGACGGTGTCGCGCGGCGGCGCCGACTGCTCGCGCTTCACGGAGGCGGTCTCCTGCCGGGGCAGGGCTCCGGTGGCCGCGGCGGTGGCGAGGACCCCGGCGAAGACCAACGTCAAAGCGGCCCCACGGAGGACTCCGCGGGGCCGGAGACAGAGGTCGGGTCGGGACCCGGGGCCCACCGGCATGGCGCCCACTCTAGGACAAGCGAAAGGCGCCGTACGGTGGTTGACCGTACGGCGCCCGGGGTGCCCAAGGGGCGCTTCTCACACCTTGAGGTACTTGCGCAGCGCCACGAAGGCGGCCAGGGAGGGCATCAGCAGACCGATGACGAGGACGAGCGGCAGCACCGAGAAGACGGCGTCCCAGCCGATGAAGTTGACGAGCTGCATCTTCTCGGCCAGCGCGATGCCGTGGTCGATCAGGAAGTACCGGCCGACCAGCAGCATGATGCAGGCGACCGCGCCGCCCAGGAGGCCGGCGAAGGCGGCCTCCATGATGAACGGCATCTGGATGTAGAAGCTGGAGGCGCCGACCAGCCGCATGATGCCGGTCTCACGCCGTCGGCTG
Organism: Streptomyces sp. NPDC039609; assembly: GCF_055596705.1. NCBI lineage: Bacteria > Bacillati > Actinomycetota > Actinomycetes > Kitasatosporales > Streptomycetaceae > Streptomyces > Streptomyces sp. NPDC039609. Next base: position 50,288 of record NZ_JBVIUJ010000002.1, on the reverse strand, counting down.
AACGCGGAGACGCGCACCGTGTTGACGATCAGCATCAGCGCGATGATCAGCATCAGCCCCATGACGCCGAGGGCGGCGACGTTCATGCCGTTCATCAGGTCGAAGAGGTTCTGCAGGATGCCGCGCTGGTCCTGGATGGACTCCACCCCGTCCCGCCCGGCGAAGGCGGTGGCGACGACCTTGTACTTCTCCGGGTCGTCCAGCTTGACCCGGAACGACTCCTGCATCTGGTCGGGCGTGATGACCGAGGCGATGGCGGTGTCGCTGTACTGCTCCTTGTAGTGCTTGTAGGCCTCGTCGGTCGACTCGTGGATGACCTTTTCCACAATGTCCATCTTGTTCAGATCGGCCTCGATCTGTTCCTTCTGCTGGGAGGTCACCGCACCCTTGGCGCACTTGGGAGAGGTGGCCGCGTCGTTCTTGTTGCAGAGGAAGATGGAGACGTTGACCTTGTCGTACCAGTAGTCCTTCATCGTGCTGACCTGCTCGCGCATGAGCAGCGCGCCGCCGAAAAGGGCGAGCGAGAGGGCCACGGAGACGATGACGGCGAAGGTCATCGTGAGATTGCGCCGGAGACCGACGCCGATCTCGGAGAGCACGAACTGAGCGCGCATGGTGATCTATCCCCTACCTGCTCAGTGCTGGTATCCGTAGACGCCGCGCGCCTGGTCGCGGACGAGACGGCCCTTTTCGAGCTCGATGACGCGCTTGCGCATCTGGTCGACGATGTTCTGGTCGTGGGTCGCCATGACGACGGTGGTCCCTGTCCTGTTGATACGGTCGAGCAGCTTCATGATGCCGACGGAGGTCTGCGGGTCGAGGTTGCCCGTGGGCTCGTCGGCGATCAGCAGCATGGGCCGGTTGACGAAGGCCCGGGCGATGGCGACGCGCTGCTGCTCACCACCGGAGAGCTCGCCGGGCATCCGGTCCTCCTTGCCGCCGAGGCCGACGAGGTCGAGGACCTGGGGCACGGCCTTGCGGATCTCGCCGCGCGGCTTGCCGATGACCTCCTGGGCGAAGGCGACGTTCTCGGCGACGGTCTTGTTGGGCAGCAGCCGGAAGTCCTGGAAGACGGTTCCGAGCTGGCGCCGCATCTGGGGCACCTTCCAGTTGGACAGCCGGGCGAGGTCCTTGCCGAGGACGTGCACCTGGCCATGGCTGCAGCGCTCCTCGCGCAGGATCAGCCGGAGAAAAGTCGACTTTCCGGAGCCGGAGGAACCGACGAGGAAGACGAACTCCCCCTTCTCGATCTCCAGGGACACATCCCGGAGCGCGGGGCGGTTCTGCTTCGGATAGGACTTGGAGACGTTGTCGAATCGGATCACGGATGCACCACGGTCGGCCGGGAATAGGTGTGCGCGACCTTACGCGACCGGCGATGGCCTGCGCAGTCGCGGTCCCGGCTTGCGTGCTTTATCCTTTTCGCCCTTCGGGACGGAAGCGATGCGATCCGGGTGCAATCCGACGGGGCGCGCCGAAACGCCGTGGAGCTGGCACAGTGGTAGGAGGAACGCTCGGGTACCGCCGAGCGTTGTGCTGGGTGTGGACCCCGCGTGGACCCCTGTGCGGGAGGAGGAGAGCGCATGACCTACGACCGACTGGTGTGCGCCAACTGCGCGGCCCCCGTCGCAGAGGGCCGCTGCCCCGTCTGCCGCGCGAACCGGGAGCGTCTGGACCCGTCGACGGGCCTGACTCCGGCGATGCTGCTGACACTGGTGATCGCCCTGGTGGCGATGGTGGCGCTGCTCGCGGCGCTGCAGACCGCGTAGCACTTCCGCATACGAGCCGGACACGAGAGAGGGCCGGGGGTACCCCCCCGGCCCTCTTCGTCATGCTTGTGGCCTCACGGCCTCACTGCGTCGGCGATCCGCTCAGACGGCGGCGCGCCCACCGCCGACCAGACGCGGCAGCATCCGGAAGCCGATGCCGCCGGCGATCATGGTGGCCGCACCGATGATCAGGAACGAGGTCTCGGCGGCGCCGGTCTCGGCCAGCTCCTCCTTGGCCTTGCCCTGCTCGACGGGCTGCGAGCCGGCGTTGTTGGTGTCGGGGTTGTTCTCGACGCACTCGGCACCGTCGAGGTCCACGGTGCAGGTGTTGCCGCCACCGTTGGTGGAGGAACCGCCGTCGGTGGAACCACCGGTCACGGTGGAGCCGCCGGTGGTCTGGTTGCCGCCGGTGTTGCCACCGGTCGTCTGGTTGCCACCGGTCGTCGGGTTGCCACCGTCCTGGCCACCGGTCGTCGGGTTGCCACCGTCCTGGCCACCGGTCGTCGGGTTGCCACCGTCCTGACCGCCGGTCGTCGGGTTGCCACCGTCCTGACCGCCGGTCGTCGGGTTGCCACCGTCCTGGCCACCGGTCGTCGGGTTGCCACCGTCCTGGCCACCGGTCGTCGGGTTGCCACCGTCCTGGCCACCGGTCGTCGGGTTGCCACCGTCCTGACCGC